>CALMDH010000075.1:0-34992 GCA_937862735.1 uncultured Gammaproteobacteria bacterium | reverse complement strand
GGCCTCGCGCTGGGCGTCGTTGAGGGGGGAGAGGATGGGGGAGATGTCTTCCATGAACGGCATTTTAGCCCTTTGGCGCGGTCGGGGCGGGGGGAGTTGAGGTCCTCGGTGGTTGGGGGGGCGCCAATTGGGGACTCGGCTGAAAGCGCTGACCTGACAAACAACCTCAGTCTTTCTCCTTCATGGAACTGAGGCATGCCGTCCCTGTGCAAGCCATTGATAGGAATCACCAATCGACAAAGACTAGTTGATTCGAATAAACATCAGAAAATGTCGGATTTGGTCGGATTTGGTCGGATTTGGTCGGAATTCATGTCTGTTAATCCCCTTATCCCTGGGGTATGGTGCCCGGGACTGAAGATTCATCAGCCTATGCCTGAACGATCTCCGCCCGGGTCGGGTGGCGTCTGGCGGGGGACGCCGTGAATCCGTCCCTGGAGGCTTGACGACCGCATCCATGCGGTCGACACCCCCGCCAGACGCCCCCCGACCCTCCCCGGCCAGGCCGCACCGGCGGGTGCCTGGCTGGGATTATCACCATTATCGAACTCTTAGCAGGGAGCAGGACCCCCACCCGCGATGCCACCCGATTTACGCCATCACCTAGGAACCCTGGCTGTATGTCCGCTGTTGCTCTACTGGGTCAGCCACCTTTAGATCAAGACTTGTCGCGGCGAGATGGACGACCTCCCACTGGTCTTTGCTCTACGCGACCGCGTCAGCCTCGCCACCGGCGCCCTCACCGCGGCCAGCGTTCTGCTCGTCAGCCTGGGACTGCCGCAATGAGCCAGTGCCTGGAATCCTGGGGCCGCTATCCCAAGGCCACCCCGGCCAAGGTCACCCGCCTGACCGACCGCAACGCCCCACTGCCGCAGAGCGACCTGCCCCTGCTGGTGTTCGGCAATGGGCGCAGCTATGGCGATGTCTGTCTCAACGACGGCGGTCACCTCCTGCTCGGTCGCGGCTTGGACCGGTTCATCGCCTTTGATGCCGAGAAGGGCATCCTGCGCGCCGAGGCCGGGGTCCTGCTGTCCGAGATCCTCGACCTCATCGTGCCCAAGGGCTGGTTCCTGCCCGTCACCCCCGGCACCCGCTTCGTCACCCTGGGCGGGGCGGTGGCGAACGACGTGCATGGCAAGAACCATCACCGCGCTGGCACCTTCGGCCACCATGTCCGTGCCTTCGAACTGGTCCGCTCAGACGGCAGCCGGCGCCGCTGCTCGCCCACCGAAAACCCCGATTGGTTCGCCGCTACCATCGGCGGCCTGGGGCTGACCGGGCTCATCACCTGGGTGGAGATCCAACTGCGGGCCATCACGGGCCCCTGGATTCAGGCCGAGAGTCGGCGCTTCGCCAACCTGAGCGAGTTCTTCGTCTTGTCGGCGGCAGCGGATCGTGAGCATGAGTTCACCGTGGCCTGGGTGGATTGCGCGGCAAGCGGCAAGAATCTCGGTCGCGGCATCCTGCTCAGCGGCGACTTCGCGCCGGCTGCGGCAGGCAGCGGCAAGCGGCCCAAGGCCCATGGGCTGCTCAACGTGCCCTTCACCCCACCGGTGTCGCTGATCAACTCGCTTAGCCTCAGGGTGTTCAATGCCCTTTACTACCGTAAGCCCGAGGGCCGCTTCCTAACCCATTACGAGCCGTTCTTCTATCCGTTGGATGCCATCGGCCATTGGAACCGGATCTATGGGCCGAAGGGGTTTTTGCCGTATCAGTGCGTGTTACCGCCGCAGGTGGCGGAGCCGGCGCTGAGCGAACTACTGACGCGGATTGCCAAGAGTGGTCAGGGATCGTTTCTGGCTGTGCTGAAGCGGTTTGGGGATAAGCCGGCGGTGGGGATGCTGTCGTTTCCCAGGCCGGGGGTGACAGTAGCGTTGGATTTCCCGATAGTGGGAGACAAGACGCTGCGGCTGTTGGATGGGCTTGATGAGTTGGTGGTTGAGGCTGGAGGGGCTTTGTATCCAGCTAAAGACGCAAGGATGAGCACAGTAATCTGTAGTTTGTCATTCCATGAATTGAAGATTGCGTCATCATTTTTCGATACAAAATTTTCTTCTCTTTTATTGATAAGGGTTGTTCAGTCTTTACAGTAAGGGTCAATTGAATCAAATGAAAGCTAAGCAGAATATGAAGATCGAAACTATGAATTTGAAAAATGATTTATCGCCAAACGCAATCGCTTTGTGGCTAGGAATGATAGTTTTTTTGGCATTAAGTGTTCGCTTATATGTTAGCTACTTTTCTGGCCTGGCCAACTATAACACAGATACGTATTCGTATTTTTCTATGGCTGATGCAATTATGAGAGGTGAACCAATATCATATTTTCCAAATGGATATCCATTAATTGTTGCTTTGATGAAAATCGTTTTTGGGGAGGATTCATTAGTCAATGCTCTTCTGATTCTTAATGTTGTACTTTCTACGCTGACAGTTTTATTAAGCTATTTTATCGCTAGGGCTTTTTTGAATCCGTTTTTGTCGCTCATAGCTTGTAGCATAATTGCTTTTTGGCCAAATCAAATCAATTATGTTCGGCAGCTTCTTACTGAAGTTCCTGCTACTTTTTTTCTAACCCTTGGCATTCTCTTAGTTCTGAAATTGAGGGGGGTTCTTGCTGGTTTAGTGATTTACAGCGCAGGAATGATCAGATCCACGCTCTCGCCGCTTGGCATCTTGATTGCCGGATACTTTTTTTGGCTTGGTCAGAAGAAGAGGGCCGTGCTACTTATCGCTGGAGTGATGACAGGGGCTCTTCTAAATTACTTATTGATTCGCATGGGGATTATTTTGGAGTCCTCAAATACTGGAGGAAACCTTTTGCTTTCAGTTAACAAGTCAAGCGGAGATTCTTCTTTCTTCTCAATAGATAATTTCACTGAAGAGCAACAAGCCCATCCGCTTCTCACGTATCTCAAATTTGCTATTGAAAATCCACGGGATTTTATTAGTCTAAGGTTAAAATCCCTTTGGGAGCTTTGGGGGCCATGGCCAAGCCCTGGTGATACTGATGCTCCGCGATCTTTTATTAGGCGGTTATTAATTGGAATACGTTTCCCGTTTTTATTGCTTGCGTTGGCGGCATTATGGTTCTATAGGAATAGCTCTGCTGTTGTGGTTATCGGTATGCCAATTCTCTTGGTCACTATGATACATGTCGCATTCTTTTCATCGCCTAGATTCACCTACGTCGTTGAGCCCTTCTTGATTATTCTCGCAGTAGCAGGTAGTCACGGCATTTACATGCAGTTTTCCCACCAGTCAACGCATTGAATTAGGATAATGCGGCATGCAGAAGATCCGCCGGTGTTGCGGTGGGCAATATTCTAAGCTACGGAGTTACAGACGAAGGGACAACGGGTCTTGATCCTTGGCGGCGCCTCGGCGATCGGTGAGCGGGTTACGCGCCTTCTGGCGAGCGTGGGTGCGTCACTTTATCTCACCGGCCGTGACCGGGTACGTATCGAGCAGATTGCCGCTGATCTGCGGGTGCGGGGCGCGTCGCTGGTGGTGGTGGAGCAGATGGACATGACCAGTACGGGCGTGGTGGGTGGCGTCGTGAGCCGGGCACAGCAGGCGTTGGGCGGGCTGGATACCCTGCTGATCGCCGCCGGCCTGCTCCCCGAGCAAGGGCGTGTGAGTGCCGAGGTCGGTTTGCTGCGCGAGACTCTGGAGATCAATGTCACTGTGCCTATGACGGTGCTCGAAGAGGTTGCACTCCTGTTTGAGCATCAAGGCCATGGCCAAATCGTCGCCATCGGCTCCGTCGCGGGTGACCGCGGCCGGGCAACCAACTACGCCTATGGCGCCGCCAAGGGCGCACTGGAGATCTTCCTGTCCGGCCTACGCCAGCGCTTGCATAAGCACGGCGCCCAGGTCCTGCTGGTCAAGCCGGGCTTCGTCGACAACCCCATGACCATCGCCTTCAAGAAGGGCCCGCTCTGGGCCTCGCCGGAGCGGGTCGCCAGGGACATCGTCCGGGCGATGGCAAAGGGCAAGTCCGTCATCTATACCCCCTGGTGGTGGCGCTGGATCATGCTGGTGATCCGCCTGATCCCCGAAGCCCTCTTCGTGCGGCTGCGGTTCTGATTAGGGAGGAGCGCGCCGTATCGCCACAGCCGTGGCCCCTGCATTTTGAGCGACGCCTGCGGCAGGTGGCGCTGGTGGCGGCCCTGGCCGTCATCGCCTACCTGGGGCTGGCCGTGCTTAGCGATGCCGCCACCATGCGCGACGGGCTGCAACGGCTCGGGTCGGGTCAGTGGCTGGCGCTGCTGGGACTCTCCCTGCTCAATTGCGCCCTGCGCTTTCTGCGCTGGCATGGTTACCTCCGGGCGCTGGGGGCGCGCGTCGGCTTCGGTCGTGACCTGCTGATCCTATGTCGCCGGCTTTGCCTTCACCGTCACGCCGGGTAAGGCCGGCGAGGCGGTGCGCTCGGTCTATCTTCTGCCCGGCGGGCTGGGAGGCGCCGAGGCGGCAATGGTCGCCTTGCTAGTCGCGGGTGGGGCGGTGTTTGCTTGGGGGGAGAAAGGAGAACAAGCCCACGGTGGAAAAGGTCGAATTTCTCGGCTGATCTTTTAGCTTATCTGGGCCATGGACTGGTAATCTACGTCCATGCCATTGTGTGTAAAGGAAATGAAAATGCCTGGTGATCAGACACCCTATTCCCCCTTCCCCCATTCATCACCTTGTGCACGCGGCTCCAGCAAAAGGGCCTCTAACCTCAGTCTCACTACCGATGTCCTGGAGGACGCTACGAGGTTGGAGATCAACCTGTACCGGGTATGCGTAAGTGATTTGCCTGATCATGTGCGGCGTGAAGAGGGGCGGCGCTGGCGGGAAGATCATGCCGATTTCATTGCGGCTTACAATCGGATGATCGAGACGGACGGCTTGCCGCTGGAGGAGTGGAGGCCCTTTTAATGGCAGGTGGAGATTCTGGATTTCCTCTTCCAAGGTTTCTCGGTCGGTTCCTTATCGGTTCTGATGATTCTCAACCATGACAACCGTCTTCTCGATCATCGAATCGCCAAATCATCCCCGGCTGGATGCGCTCTACCAACGGCTTGGCATCACGCCGCTCAAGTTCGCCACGCAGCGCAAAGCCATTCAGGCCCTCAAGCACACCTCACCGGACTGGGTGGTGGCGGAGTTTTTCTACGGCTTCGGCAACAACTATGCCGGGGCCAACGTCTCCAATCTGGATGTCTTCCTCTCCAGCCTGCGCAAACAGGCGCCTCTGGCGAAGGTCGTGGTGCTGGTGACTAAAGAGCAAGTCCAGTATGTTCCGTTGCTCGCAGCGCGTTTTCCACTCCATGCGGTTCTGACGCTGCCCGTGACGGAGGCCGACATGGAACCGATCCTGCGCGGGGAATGAGCCCAGCCCTGATTAACCCGCCAACCCGACTTCCTCCGCGCCTTTCGAGATCTGTTGCTTCTGGCTCGGATTTGGGCGTCGATGGCGTAGCGGAAAAGGCGATTATTGCCGCATTAGGCAGCCGCCTGAACCAGGGTCGCCTGAAGCAGGGCCAGGGCCGGCTTGGGGTCCAATTCCACCAGATAGCCGCGCTTACCGCCGTTGATGTAGATGCGCGGCAGTTCGGCGATGCTGACCTCGGCGTAGACGGGCATGGGGTGGCGGGTGCCGAAGGGGGAGGTGCCGCCGACCTGGTAACCGGAATGGCGGTCGGCGGTCTTGGGGTCACAGGGCTGGATGCGCTTGACGCCCAGGGCACGGGCGAGGAGACCGGTGGCGACCTCGCGGTCGCCGTGCTGGAGCATGATCAGGGGCTTGCCGGTCTCGTCCTCCATGATCAGGGTCTTGACGACACAATGCTCCTCTACGCCCAGTTCCCGGGCGGAATGGGCGGTGCCGCCGCCATCGAGATAGTCGTAGGGGTGACCGACAAAGGCAATGCCCGCGGCGCGCAGGACGCGCACGGCCTGGGTCACGGGTTCTTTCTTCTTGGCCGACAAGGGAACCTACCTCGGGCGTCTCCCCGCCGGGTGACGGGGAGATTGGGTCAAGGTTATGAGGATAGGCCCGGTCAGCCCGGGCCAGTAGCCATGGGGTGGGGCGGAATGGCGAAGGGGCGGGGGTCCAGTCCCGGTGCCTGCGAGCTCAGTGCTCGCCGACGGGGCCACCGACCGGGCCGCGCCCGCTGCTGGATCCCGCCGCCGCCGGGCGTTCGCCGGTGGTGGCGCCGCCCGTGCCGCCGGTGGGTTTGGTGCCGCTGTCCTCGTCCTCCGGCGGGCGTACCGGTCGGCCGGCCATGATGTCGTCGATCTGCCCCAGGGAGATGGTCTCGTACTGTAGCAGGGCCTCGGCCATGGTGTGCAACTTGTCCATCTCCCGCACCAGGATCTCCTTGCTGCGCTGATAGTTGCGGTCGATGATGGTGCGGATCTCCTGGTCGATCGACCGCGCCGTGCGGGCCGAGACCTTGCTGGTCTGGGTCACGGCGCGGCCGAGGAAGACCTCGCCCTCGTCCTCGGCGTAGGCCAGGGGGCCGAGACCGTCGGAGAGACCGTAGCGGGTGACCATGTTGCGGGCGATCTCGGTGGCGCGCTCGATGTCATTGGAGGCGCCGGTGGTCACCGACTCGGGACCGAAAATCAATTCCTCCGCCAGACGGCCCCCAAAGAGGGTGGAGATCTGACTCTCCAACTGGCGCTTGGTCAGACTGTAGCGGTCCTTTTCTGGCAGGAAGAGGGTGACGCCCAGGGCCCGGCCGCGGGGGATGATGCTGACCTTGTGCACCGGGTCGTGGTCCGGCACCAGGCGGCCGATGATGGCGTGACCGGCCTCGTGGTAGGCGGTGAGCTTCTTCTCGTGGTCGGACATGACCACGGAGCGGCGCTCGGTGCCCATCATGATCTTGTCCTTGGCCTTCTCGAACATGGCCATGGTCACGCTGGCCAGGCCGGTGCGGGCAGCGAAGAGGGCCGCCTCATTGACCAGGTTGGCCAGGTCGGCGCCGGAAAAGCCGGGGGTGCCGCGAGCAATGGTCCGCGGTTCCACGTCGGCGGCGACGGGGACCTTGCGCATGTGCACCTTGAGGATGGCCTCGCGGCCGGCCAGGTCCGGCAGACCCACCACCACCTGACGGTCGAAGCGGCCGGGGCGCAGCAGGGCCGGGTCAAGAACGTCAGGCCGGTTGGTGGCGGCGATGACGATGATGCCCTCGTTGCCGGCGAAGCCGTCCATCTCCACCAGCATCTGGTTGAGGGTCTGCTCGCGCTCGTCGTGGCCGCCGCCCAGGCCGGCGCCACGGCGGCGGCCCACGGCGTCGATTTCATCGACGAAGACGATGCAGGGGGCCTGCTTCTTGGCCTGCTCGAAGAGGTCACGCACCCGGGAGGCACCGACACCGACGAACATCTCGACGAAGTCGGAGCCGGAGACGCTGAAGAAGGGTACCTTGGCCTCGCCGGCGATGGAGCGGGCCAACAGGGTCTTGCCCGTGCCCGGGGGGCCGACCATCAGCACGCCCTTGGGGATCTTGCCGCCAAGTTTCTGGAACTTGCCGGGGTCGCGCAGGAAGTCGACCAGTTCCTGGACCTCCTCCTTGGCCTCCTCGACGCCGGCGACGTCGGCGAAGGTAACCTTGACCTCGCCCTCGGCGTGCTGGCGGGCGCGGCTCTTGCCAAAGTTGAATAGGCCGCCCCCGCCTGGCCCGCCGCTACCGCCCATGCCCCGGCGCACGAACCAGAACCAGACGCCCATCAGCACCAGGAAAGGCAGCCAGGAGGCGAGGATCTGGGCCAGAATGCCGGGACGGTCCGGCGGGATGGCGCGCACAGTGACGTTGGCGTCCAGCAGGTCCTTCATCAGGCCCGGGTCCCCGGGGGTGAACGTCTCGAAGTAGCTGCCGTCGGTGCGGGTGCCCTGGATCTCCTGATCCTGAATGGTGACCTCGGCCACGGCGCCATCGGCGACATCGCTCAGGAACTCGCTGTAGGTGATCCGGCTGGGATTGGGCCCGGCCTGAAACTCGAAGCCGCTGATCAGCATCATCAACCAGAGGCCGGCGACGAACCAGAGGAAAATGGAAAGTGGCTTGGACTTCATGGGGATGGTCTGTCTCTCAAGGCTGGGGCGACCGGGTCGCGCGTTACCCGCTTAGATCGGGATGGTCGCAAGGATTTAAAAGCGAGCGAGGCGTGGTGACGCTGGACGGGATTGCCGGTGAAGGGTGTGGCGGTCTGGGGCTGTACCAGGCCCGGAGGAGGTCCCTATCTTAACCCATCGCCGCGGACGATGAGGGTCACCGCGCCCCGCCGGCAAGCGAGCTAACACCGGGCCCGGGGCGCGGCGTACAATCGGGTCTGACAGTTGCTGGTGCTTTGGAGTTCTCCACCCTTGTCCTACCAATGGCCTCTCGCCCTCGCCCTGCACCAATTGGGCACGCTGATCTGGATCGGCGGCATGGTGTTCGCGCACTTCGTGTTGCGCCCGGCCGCGAATGCCCGCCTGGCGCCGCCCGAGCGCTTGCCGCTGATGCTGGCCGTCTTCGACCGTTTTTTCCCCCTGGTCTGGCTTGCCATCGCCCTGCTGTGGGGCAGCGGGTTGTGGGTCTTTCTGGTGCTGGTGGAGGCCAAGATGGGCTGGCACGTTCACGCCATGATGGGCCTGGCCGCCCTGATGACGCTCATCTTCAGCTTCATCTGGTTCTCGCCCTACCGGGCCCTGGGCCGGGCCGTCGCCCAGGCCGACTGGCCCACCGCCGCCGCCCGGCTGGCCCTGATCCGGCGCCTGATCACCCTCAATATGACCCTGGGCCTGGTCACCGCCCTCCTGGGCGCCGCCGGGCCGACGTTGAGCGCGGCCCTGAGCCAGGGGTGAACGCCCTGCCCATCCTGGCACACCCTTCGCCTGGAAGTCTGTTGGACAAGGAGTGCCGTCACGCTCCAGCGCGAAATTTGCGCCGACCTAATCCACGCGGGAGCCGCAAAACTTGCATTCGACAACCGCAATTGATCAGTTCCTGACCAATCTGGGGGTGTCACAGCAAATGTCCGGCAGGCTGCCAGCGATCGCTGATTTGCCCCAGGCCCAGCCCCGCTGACCTTGGCGTTTGATAATTTGGAGGCAAGAACCCCGTGACCCTTGACCCCCCCTCGGACGAGGAAATCCGCCGTTTGCACTGGCAGTGTCGGCGGGGGATGTTGGAACTGGACGTTGCCCTGCAACGCTTTCTGGACGAGGACTACCCCCGCTTGGATGCCCCCGCGCGAGCGGCCTTTGCCAGGATGCTGGCGGCGGAGGATCAGACCCTCCACGGCTGGCTCATGGGTCGCACGGTACCGGAAGAAGCTGATGTCCGGTCCCTGGTGGCACTGATCCGCGCCTTCGGTCGCGGGGTGGGCTGAACATACCTTACCGCATCAGGCCCGATTAACCCGCAGGTTGTCCACCGCGTAGTCGATGAAGCGGGGCTCGAAGTGCGGCGGCACGTCCAGGAAGCGGCAGGTGGCGACCACCTGGTCGACGATGAATTTGGCCATGTAGGCGGCCAGGTCCATGCCCTTGCCTTCCGTAATCCGGTGGGTGATGGCCTCGAAGGTCTCGTCCGTCAGTTCCAGCCCCTCCTTGGCGCAGGCCCGCTCGCAGATCTGGCGGAAGCGTTCGCGGGTCGGGGCACCCACCTCCAGCTTGTAAGGGATGCGCCGCAGATAGGCCGGGTCCATCAGGTCTTCCGGCTCCAGGTTGGTGGAGAAGATGACCAGTTCCTCGAAGGGGATGGCGAAGCTCTTGCCGGTATGCAGCTTGAGATAGTCCACCCGGCTCTCCATGGGCACGATCCATCGGTTGAGCAGGCTGGTGGGGGGCACCAGTTGACGGCCAAAGTCGTCGATGACGAAGCAGCCGCCCAGGGCCTTCACGTGCAGCGGCGCCTCGTAGAGGTTGGCCGTGGGGTCGAAGCTCAGGTCCAGCATCTCCAGGGTCAGTTCGCCGCCGGTGACGACGAAGGGCCGGCGACAGGAGACCCACCGGGTATCGATCTCCTCCAGGCGGATGAGGGAGGGGGTGCTGGTCTGGGTGGTCTGCCCCAGGTCCAGCCGCTGATGCACGCTCGGGTCATAGACGCGCATGATCTGGCCGCCGATCATGACGGCGTGGGGGACATAGATGATGTCGTTGAAGATGTCGGCCAGGCAGAAGGCCACCGAGGTCTTGCCGTTGCCGGGGGGGCCGTACATGAGGATGGCGCGGTCCGAGTTCAGCGCCGGGCCGATCTTCTCGATGAAGACCGCGTCGATCGCCAGGTCGCCGAAGGCCGCACGGATCTTCTCCGGGGTGACGACCACGTGGTTGATCTTCTGTAACTGGACCAGTTCGACGAAGGCCTCTAACGCCACCGGTGCCGGTCCCGCGTATTGGGACTGCTCCAGGGCCTCCTGGGCCCAGCGGATGCCCTCCTCGTTCAGGGCATAGCTGGTGCCGTAGCCGGAGCGGGGGTCGCGGCTGCCCAGGGCGCGCAGCAGGCGTCGCTCGCTGGCCATGCGGATCAGGTCGCTGACCAGGTGCGGCGGTAGCCGGATGGCCTCGACGATCTGGGCCGGGGTCTCGAGTTGCCCCAGATACATCAGCTTCAACATCAGGCCGAGCAGCCATTTGTCGTCGATGCCGGTCTCGGCCAGGTCCCCAGGCTCCAGGGGCACCCGGTGCATGAAGGTCTCGAGGACTTCCGCGCTGATGGCGCCGGCGGCGATCAGGTTCTCACCCAGGCGCCGGCCATTGACGAGGTGTTGCGCCAGGGCGGCGTCAACCTGTTCCTGGCTGACGAGCTTGGCGGCGATGAGCAGTTCACCCAGTTTCATGTCGCATTTCCTCTGTCTGTCGCGTCCGATAGACTGTATGGACCCCGCATGGAAATCAGTCCTCCCGACCGCCACCGGTGCGTAACTGTTCGGTCAGCTTCTCGAACTCGCGCTGCATCTCCAGGTTGCGGAAGGGGCGCAAGGCGGGGACCTGCCGGCTGATGAGCCCGTCCAGCAGTTTGCGGCTGGCCTTGACGAGCCCGACCAGCTCGCCGGAGACCCGCACCGTCTCATAGGTGTTCCAGGCGGTGGCAATGTCGGTCTCCAGGGCGACCCGGGCGGCGGTGATCTGCCGACCCTGTTCATCCAGATACTGACGATAGATCTCCGCGGCTTCCAGGGTCAGGCGCTGGGCGTCCAGATTGGCCTGGAGGATTGCCTGGCGGTCCGGGTTCCGCTTGAGGAGGGCCTGGGTCTCGGCGGAGAGCTCCGTCGCCCGCTGGGCGATGGCGTCGATGCGCGGGATGTAGCTGTTGGCGATGGCCAGTTCCACCTGGAGGTGCATCTGCCGCAAGCTTTTGAGCAGGATGACGTAGAGACCATAGTAGCGGCGGGCGCTCTGCAGGTCCTCCCCGCTCTCCTCCACCAGGCGCTCGAGCTGGCCGGTGATGACCTTGACGTTGTCGAAAAGGATGCCAAGGTCGATGAGGTTGTCACCGACGACCGTGGTGAGCATGAAATCGAGCTGGTCGTCGCTCAGTTCCAGGCCCAGGGCACGGAGTTCGCTGGCGAACTGGCGCTTGACCGTCTCCAGCTCCTTTTCATAACGGCGAATGTCGGCCTGGCGCTCGGCGATGGCGGTGTCATAGTCGGCCAGGGTCTTCTTGATCAGGGATTCCGTTGGCGCGGCCACCCGCTCACGACGATAGGTGGCGATGTCCTGACGGGCCTGGGTGATCTCATGCTGGAGGGCGCGGATGCGTTGGCGGTGATCCTGGGTGGTGGAGGTGGAGAGGAGGGCGACGGCCTGGTCGAGGAGTTCGTCGATGGCGGCCTGGTTGCTGGCCTGATCCTCCCCGAACCAGCGGTCCTCCGGCAGGCTGGCCTGGCGCTCCTCTAGGGCGAGGGTCTCCTCCAGGGTCGGCAGCACCCCCTCCCACAGGCGGGCGAAACCGGATTGCGGGGCGGGGCCCAGATAGCGGCGGGTCGTGTCCCAGGCCTCCCCGGCCTTTTGTTTGGAATCCTGCCAGAGACCCTGGGCGCCCTCCTGACCACCTTCGAGCCAGCGTCCGGCGCTGTCCTTCGAGCGGCGCCAGAGGTCTTCGGCACCCTGCCAGGAGTGTTCCCAGAGGGAGCCGTCCTGGGGATCGCGGGGGAGGTTCTCCGGGCTGCCCGATGGTGCCGCAGGGCCCGGGGCGGACACCGGATTGCCGGCGGTCCCGGGGGCGGTGTCCGCCTCAGCGGCGCTACCCAGGCCCGGCGGAAGCGACAAGGCCACCAGCAACGGGGGAACAAGGGTTAGGATCCTCCTGGCGGCCGGGCATGGGGTAAGGCGCATGGTGGCTCTCCGGTTCCCCGGGGCCCGGCGTGGCCCGGATGGTGGCCGCGCAACCGGGAAGAGGGGGTAGGGCGGTGTCGTCATAATCGGTCATAATCTTATCGTGAAATCAGCCAGCACTTGCCGCCGTTCGGAGTGGCCGCGGACAGGTGAGAGAAACGGCCGCTTGCCGTGGTCGGGGTGGCTGAAGATTGGCCGTTCACCCCTCTCCCCCACCCTCTCTCGCCAGCAGGGATGGGCTGGAGAATCAGTGGCTTGTGCTGCCTATGCCAGCCCAGAAAGTCCAGGCAGCATGGGGGGGAACGATTGGGCTGAAGACCGTACCTGATCCTTGACGAAAATTCAGGCGCTGCTCGGGGAGGGCCAAGAAGGCGGCCATGTGGGAGAAGACCGTCCTGCTCCTGTTGCTGATCGTGGCCAACGGGGCACCGATTCTGGTCGCCTGGCGTCTGGGGCCCCGCTGGGACTGGCCCCTGGACGCCGGCCTGGTGCTGCGGGATGGCCGCCGCCTGCTTGGTGAGTCTGGCACCCTGCGTGGGCTGGTGGCGGCGGTGGTGGCCACGGCGCTCCTGGCCTGGGTGCTGGGCCTGGGGGCCGGGACGGGGGCCCTGATCGGCCTGCTGGCCATGGCCGGTGACGCCCTCTCCAGCTTCATCAAACGCCGGCTGGGACTGCCACCCGGCGCCAAGGCCACTGGACTGGATCAGGTCCCCGAGGCCCTGCTGCCCCTGCTGGTCGTGGCGGGCCCCCTGGGCCTAAAGCTCCCCTGGCTGGATCTGGTCCTGCTGGTGGCCGCCTTCACGCTCTTCGACATGGTCGTGTCCGGACCGCTTTACCGGCTTCACCTGCGCCGACAGCCCCATTGATCCCGAGGTTGGCGTCAACTGGTTCGTGAGAGGTAGCCGCACAGACCCCCTCCAGCGCAAGCAGCGGCGGCTGCTGTCACCTGGACCAGAGGCCGGTCAATACAGGACGCTGAGCATCTTGCCCCGGTAACTGGATACCAGGGGGTCCTGGCCGCCCAGCAGATCGAAGATCAGGATCATGGTCTTGCGCGCCGCGTCCTCGCCATAGGCCCGATCGCGCTTGAGCAGCGCCAGGAGTCCGGCCAGGGCGGCGGCGAAGTCGCCCTGGGTCGCCTGACGGATGGCGAGCAGGAACGCGGCCTCGCTGTCACGGGGATCGGCGGCGAGGCGGGCGGTAAGTTCGCCCTCCGCCGGGGCGCCGGCAGCCAGATTGGCCAGGCGCAACTGGCCACGCAGGGCCAGCACCTCCGGGTCCTTGGCCAGGTCCAGGGGAACCTGGTCGAGCAGGGCCTCGGCACCCTGGGTATCCCCCGCCGCGGCCTTGATCTGGACCTCCATCAGCATGAGTCGGGGATTGTCCGGGTCCTTGGCCCGCGCCAGGTCCAGGGCGGCCTGGGCCCCCGCCACGTCCCCCATCAGGAGCCGGTCGCCGATCCGCTCCAGCAGGTCGTCGGCGGGGCGGGGGAGATGAGGTTCCAGGAAGGCCCGCACCTGGGGCTCGGGCAGGGCGCCCATGAACTGATCGACCGGACGACCCTCCTTGAAGAGCAGGACGGTGGGCAGGCTGCGGATGCCCATCTGGGCGGCGAGGGCCTGTTCCTCCTCGGTGTTGAGCTTGGCGACTAGCAGGCGACCGCGATACTCCTCCGCCAGCTTGGCGAGGATGGGCATGAGGGCGCGGCAGGGGGCGCACCAGTAGGCCCAGAAATCCACCAACACGGGGCGCTCGTAAGAGCCCTCGATGACGACCTGGTGAAAGTTCTGCGCGGTGACGGCAACCAGATAGGGTGAGTCGGCCATGGCGCCGTTCTCCTCAAAGGTGGATGATTGGAATTGACCCGAGAGGCCGTAGATAGGCTTGCGATAGTAGCGCTTCAAGCCGGAGGGGACGATGCCGGACTGAACTCGCCGCCAATACCCATCTGCATCTTTAGGAACCCGTGTTCCTCCCAGGAGTTTTCCGCCATGACCCAACCCCTGCATGTCGTCTGTCCCCGCTGCGATGCCGTCAACCGGGTGCCCGCCGATCGTCTGGGCGAGGAGGCCCGCTGTGGTAAGTGCCGCAGTCCCCTCTTCAGCGGCGCGCCCCTGGCCCTGGACGAGGGGCGCTTTCCCAAACATCTGGGGCGTAGCGATCTGCCCCTCGTGGTCGACTTCTGGGCCCCCTGGTGCGGACCCTGTCGCGCCATGGCACCGGCCTTCGAGGCCGTGGCGCGGCGGATAGAACCCCGGGCCCGCCTGATCAAGCTCAACACCGAGGAAAACCAGGGCCTGGCGCAGCGCTACGGCATTCGCAGCATCCCCACCCTGGTGGTCTTCAAGGATGGCAAGGAGGTGGCCCGCACCTCCGGGGCCATGGATGCCGGGTCTCTGGAGAGTTGGCTCCGGCGGGCCTTGTGACCCCCAGGCGTGCCGGTCAGCCCACCCGGTCCAGGGTGGCGGTCTCGCGTCGAGGCGGTGATGAGTCAATGTTTGATCAGTGGGCAGGGGGGGCTGGAAAAGTCGCAAGGAGTAGGCGTTGAAGGCGCCGCCCATCGCTGGCGTTTGATGGACAGGGCAGGGGGTATCCCCTAGAATTCGGCCGCTCGGGGTGGCTGGCCCGCTCCTCCCCTTCAGTCGCCCCCGCGCTCACGTCTTCGTGCCACGCCGCACGATCCTGGTCGCCCTCCCTCACTGCGCGTCCTCGTGAAACCCGCGCCCACCGGCGCCCTAACTGTTCCCGCGGCCCCCGGGCCGGGACGCGGGCTGGCTGAACCTGGAGATGACCTTGAGCAAGCCCGCGGTCCTCGTTCTGGAAGACGGCTCCGTCTTCCGCGGCCTGTCCATCGGCGCCGAGACCCAGAGCGTCGGCGAGGTGGTGTTCAACACCGCCATGTCCGGGTACCAGGAGATCCTGACCGATCCCTCCTATCGTCGCCAGTTGGTCACCCTCACCTATCCCCACATCGGCAACGTGGGCGTCAACCCCGAGGACGAGGAATCCCCCGCCATTCAGGCGGCCGGCCTGGTGATCCGCGATCTGCCGCGCCTGGCCAGCAACTGGCGCCAGCGGGAACCGCTGGACGCCTACCTGACGCGCCAGGGCGTCCCGGGGATCGCGGATATCGATACCCGGCGGCTGACCCGCATCCTGCGCGAGAAGGGTGCTCAGAACGGTTGCCTGCAAGCGGGCGCCGCCATCGACGAGGCGGCGGCCCTGGCCGCGGCCCGGGCCTTCCCGGGGCTCAAGGGCCTGGACCTGGCCCAGGAGGTGACCACGCCCGATCCCTACGACTGGGAGCAGGGGGTCTGGCGCCTGGGAGGTACGGTAGCCGATCATGGCCCCCACGCCCTGGGGCGGGGGGAACCTGCTAACGCCGTGGGCCGGGAAGAACCTACTCATTTCGTCGTCGCCTACGACTTCGGCATCAAGCACAACATCCTGCGCATGCTGGTGGAGCGCGGCTGCCGGGTGCGCGTGGTGCCCGCCCGGACACCGGCGGCGGAGGTCCTGGCCCTGAAACCGGATGGGGTCTTCCTGTCCAACGGCCCGGGCGATCCCGAGCCCTGTTCCTACGCCATCCAGGCCATCGGTGAATTGCTCGAGACCGGCATTCCGCTCTTTGGCATCTGCCTTGGTCACCAGTTATTGGGCCTGGCCTGCGGGGCCCGGACCCTGAAGATGAAGTTCGGCCACCACGGCGCCAACCACCCGGTCCAGGACCTGCGCACCGGGCGGGTCATGATCAGCAGCCAGAATCATGGCTTCGCCGTGGACGAGGCCAGCCTGCCGGCCAGCCTGGAGGCGACCCATCGGTCGCTCTTCGACGGCTCCCTCCAGGGCATCCATCATCGCGAGCGGCCGGCCTTCAGCTTCCAGGGCCATCCGGAGGCGAGCCCCGGCCCCCATGACGTGGCGCCGGTTTTCGATCACTTCATCACGCTGATGCGTGCCCACCGGGGCTGACGCCGGCTGGCTGACGATCATGACCGGCGGCCACCTTGCCCCCTCGCCGCTGCCGGGCTGGGCCCGCGCTGTCGCGGTCAGACCCGTCGTGGCGCCGGGAGCGGGACCAAGGGGGCTCCCGGTTGAGCCCTTTACTATCCCGGCCTCGTTCCGCCCATTACCGGCCTTGCGGGGGGCGCATGACCGTCAGACCAGCCCATCCCCCGCGACACCAACCCCAGACGAGCCGCCGCCACTCGACCCTTGACCGTCAGCCCTGACCCGGAACCAAGATGCCCAAGCGTACCGACATCCATAGCATCCTCATCATCGGGGCCGGCCCCATCGTCATCGGTCAGGCCTGCGAGTTCGACTACTCCGGGGCCCAGGCCTGCAAGGCCCTGCGCGAGGAGGGCTACCGGGTGGTGCTGGTCAACTCCAACCCGGCCACCATCATGACTGACCCGGAGATGGCCGACGCCACCTACATCGAGCCCATCACCTGGACCTGTCTGGAGCGCATCATCGAGCGCGAGCGCCCGGATGCCCTATTGCCCACCATGGGCGGCCAGACGGCCCTCAACACCGCCCTCGACCTGGTGCGCCATGGCGTCCTGGCCAGGTACGGCGTCGAGCTCATCGGCGCCTCCCGGGAGGCCATCGACAAGGCCGAGGACCGCGACCTCTTCCGCCAGGCCATGCGGCGCATCGGCCTCGATATGCCGCGCTCCGCCATCGCCCACAGCCTGGAGGAGGCCATCCAGGTCCAGGCCTCCATCGGTTTTCCGGCCATCATCCGCCCCTCCTTCACCCTGGGCGGTAGCGGCGGCGGTATCGCCTACAACCAGGAGGAATTCGAAGAGATCTGCCTGCGCGGTCTGGACCTATCCCCCACCCACGAACTGCTGATCGAGGAGTCGGCCCTGGGCTGGAAGGAATACGAGATGGAGGTGGTGCGGGACCGGGCCGACAACTGCATCATCGTCTGCTCCATCGAAAACCTGGACCCCATGGGCATTCACACCGGCGACTCCATCACCGTCGCGCCGGCCCAGACCCTGACGGACAAGGAATATCAGATCATGCGCGACGCCTCCATCGCCGTGCTGCGGGAGATCGGCGTCGACACCGGCGGCTCCAACGTCCAGTTCGCCATCAACCCCCGGGACGGGCGCATGATCATCATCGAGATGAACCCCCGCGTCTCCCGCTCCTCGGCCCTGGCCTCCAAGGCCACCGGCTTCCCCATCGCCAAGGTGGCGGCCAAGCTGGCGGTGGGCTATACCCTCGACGAACTGGCCAACGAGATCACCGGTGGCGCTACCCCGGCCTCGTTCGAGCCGACCATCGACTATGTGGTGACCAAGGTCCCGCGCTTTGCCTTCGAGAAGTTCCCCCAGGCCGACGCGCGCCTCACCACCCAGATGAAGTCGGTGGGTGAGGTCATGGCCATCGGCCGCACCTTCCAGGAGTCCCTGCAGAAGGCCCTGCGCGGCCTGGAGACGGACAAGTATGGCCTGGAGGAGCTGCTGGATTTCAGCGACCCCGAGGCCATGTCCCACCTGCGCCAGGAGCTGCGCCAGGCCGGGGCCGAGCGGCTCTTCTACGTGGCGGATGGTTTCCGCGCTGGCCTGAGCCGCCAGGACCTGTTCGACCTCACCGCCATCGACCCCTGGTTTCTGGCCCAGATCGAGGAGCTGGTGGTGCTGGAGGCGGAGATCAGCGCCCAGGGTAGCGCGGGCCTGACCGCGGAGCGGCTGCGCTTCCTCAAGCGCAAGGGCTTCTCCGACCGCCGCCTGGGCAAGCTGGCCGGGTGCGGTGAACAGTGGGTGCGGGACCGGCGTCATGAACTGGGCATCCGCCCGGTCTTCAAGCGGGTGGACACCTGCGCCGCCGAGTTCGCCGCCAGCACCGCCTACCTCTATTCGACCTATGAAGAGGAATGCGAGGCCCAGCCGACGGACCGGCAAAAGATCATGGTGCTGGGTGGAGGTCCGAATCGCATCGGTCAGGGCATCGAATTCGACTACTGCTGCGTCCACGCCGCCTTCGCCCTGCGCGACGACGGCTACGAGACCATCATGGTCAACTGCAACCCGGAGACGGTCTCCACCGACTACGATACCTCCGACCGCCTCTATTTCGAGCCCCTGACCCTGGAGGACGTGCTGGAGATCGTCGCTAAGGAGCGGCCCCTTGGCGTCATCGTCCAGTACGGCGGCCAGACGCCGTTGAAACTGGCCCGGGCCCTGGAGGCCGCCGGGGTGCCCATCATCGGCACCAGCCCGGACTCCATCGACCTGGCCGAGGACCGTGAGCGCTTCCAGCAGTTGATCCATCATCTCGGGCTGCGCCAGCCGCCCAATACCACGGCGCGCAGCGAGGAAGAAGCCATCGCTCAGGCGGCGGCCATCGGCTATCCCCTGGTGGTGCGCCCTTCCTACGTCCTTGGCGGTCGGGCCATGGAGATCGTCTACGATGCTGCCGACCTCAAGCGCTACATGCGCGACGCGGTGCGGGTCTCCAACGAGTCACCGGTGTTGCTGGACCGCTTCCTCGACGATGCCATCGAGGTGGATGTAGATGCCATCTGCGACGGCGAGACGGTCCTGATCGGCGGCATCATGGAACACATCGAACAGGCCGGGGTCCATTCGGGGGATTCCGCCTGTTCCCTGCCGCCCTACACCCTAACCCCCGCCTGCCAGGACCGGATGCGCGAGCAGATGACCAAGCTCGGTCATGCCCTGAAGGTGGTGGGCCTGATGAACGCCCAGTTCGCCATCAAGGACCAGGAGGTCTATATCCTGGAGGTCAACCCGCGGGCCTCCCGCACCGTGCCCTTTGTCTCCAAGGCCATCGGCGTGCCCCTGGCCAAGGTCGCGGCGCGCTGCATGGCCGGCAAGTCCCTGTCCGCCCAGGGCCTGACCCAGGAAATTCAGCCCAAGCACTATTTCGTCAAGGAGGCGGTCTTCCCCTTCATCAAGTTCCCCGGCGTGGACACGGTCCTGGGCCCGGAGATGAAGTCCACCGGCGAGGTCATGGGGGTGGGGGAGACCTTTGGCGAGGCCTTCCGTAAGTCCCAGCTCGGCGCCGGGGTCAAGCTCCCCGCCACCGGCAAGGCCCTGCTCAGCGTGCGCGAGGTCGACAAACGCCGCCTGCTCCAAGTCGCGAGGGACCTGGTGGGACTCGGGTTTCAGCTCTACGCCACCGACGGCTCGGCGGCGGCGGTGCGCGCGGCGGGTATTGCTTGCCAGCGGGTCAACAAGGTCCACGAGGGCCGGCCGCACATCGTCGACCTGATCAAGAACGACGAATTCAGCTTCATCGTCAACACCACGGAGGGCGCCCAGGCCATCGCCGATTCCGCCGCCATCCGCCGCGCGGCCCTCCAACATAAGGTGAGCTACACCACCACCATTGCCGGCGCCGAGGCCACTTGCCTCGCCCTGCGCCATGGCGCGGCCCTGGCGGTGAACCGACTGCAGGAACTCTATTGACGGGCGGGGGATGCCCGCTCAGGATTCGGAGCCGTCCCGGCGAGCCGGCGAGAGCGACCGAGCGGTCGCTGCCGGCGGCCCCCCCGAACTGTCGGAAGAGGGCCGGCCACATCCCAAGGGATGAAAGGCTCCGCTAGCGTGTTGCCCACGAATGACCATGAGGGCGCGCGCCACGTCCCTGAAATTGAAAGTCTTTACAGGGACTTTCGCACTAACGGTCATGAGGCGGCAGGCCACACCCCAGACTATGAAAGACTTTCCCGTGACTTTCACGCTAATCTTTGACGAGGAATCACCACCATGAGCAAGGTCCCACTGACCGCCAGGGGGGCGGAAAAGTTGCGCGAGGAGTTGGAGCGTCTCAAGCGCGTCGAGCGCCCGCGCATCATCGCCGCCATCGCCGAGGCCCGCAGCCATGGCGATCTCAAGGAGAACGCCGAGTACCATGCCGCCCGGGAGCAGCAGAGTTTCATCGAGGGCCGGATCAAGGACCTGGAGAGCAAGCTGTCCCATGCCCATGTCATCGACGTTACCCAACTGGCGACCGATGGCCGGGTCGTCTTCGGCGCCACCGCCGTCGTCCTGGAACTGGATGACGAGGAGACCGAACACAGCTTCCAGATCGTCGGCGAGGACGAGGCCGACTTCGCCCAGGGGATGATCTCGGTGACCTCGCCCATCGCCCGCGCCCTCATCGGCAAGCGCGAGGGCGATACGGTCAAGGTCGACGCCCCCGGCGGGGTGCGCGAGTTTGAGATCCTTGAGGTGCGATACCTCTGAGCTGCGGCCCCGCTTCCTGTCAGGGCCCTGGCGGCTCCTCGCGGCATGATCCACAACCGCCCGGCCCTGGGTTGGCCTGGGGGGTCAGGGAGGCCCGGGGGGAGCCGACCATCGCGCCTTGATGGGCATGGCCCCGGGTTTGCGCGCCATCCCCTGGCCCTATATCCTTTTTCCTTTGTTTTATCGACCTTCCGATTTGGCCGGAGGCCTCACGCATGGCAGCCCAGACCCTGTATGACAAAATTTGGGACGAGCACCTCGTCCGCTATGACGCGGACGGCACGGCGCTCCTCTACATCGACCGCCAACTGGTCCACGAGGTCACCTCGCCCCAGGCCTTCGCCGGCTTGCGGCTGGCGGGGCGCCAGCCCTGGCGGGCCCAGGCCAACCTGGCGGTGCCGGACCACAATGTCCCCACCAAGGACCGCCATCAGGGTATCGTCGACCCCGTCTCCCGCCTCCAGGTGGAGACCCTGGGCCGCAATTGCGTCGAGTTCGGCATCACCGAGTTCGGCATGGGCGACCCGCGCCAGGGCATCGTCCATGTCATGGGTCCGGAGCAGGGCTTCACCCTGCCGGGCATGACCATCGTCTGTGGCGATTCCCATACCTCCACCCACGGCGCCTTCGGCGCCCTGGCCTTCGGCATCGGCACCTCCGAGGTGGAGCACGTGCTTGCCACCCAATGCCTGTTGCAGCGCAAGTCCAGGACCATGCTGGTGAGCGTCGATGGCCAGTTGGGGCGGGGCGTCACCGCCAAGGACATCGTCTTGGCCATCATCGGCCAGATCGGTACCGCCGGCGGGACCGGCTACGTCATCGAGTTCGGCGGCTCCGCCATTCGTGACCTATCCATGGAGGGGCGCATGACGGTCTGTAACATGACCATCGAGGCCGGCGCCCGCGCCGGCCTGGTGGCGGTGGACGAAAAGACCATCGACTATGTCCGTGGCCGCCCCTTCGCCCCCCAGGGTGACCTCTTCGAACAGGCCGCCACCCACTGGCGCACCCTGGTCAGCGACCCGGACGCCAAGTTCGACCGGGTGGTGCACCTGGACGCCGCGGCCATCAAGCCCCAGGTCACCTGGGGGACCTCGCCGGAGATGGTGGTGGCCATCGACGAGCGGGTGCCCAATCCCGCCGCCGAGCCGGACCCGACCAAGGCCGCCGGCATGCGTCGCGCCCTGGAGTACATGGGCCTGGAGGCGGGCACCCCCATCACTGAGATCCGCCCGGACAAGGTCTTCATCGGCTCCTGCACCAACTCACGCATCGAGGACCTACGCGCCGCCGCCGCGGTGGTCAAGGGCCGTAAGGTGGCCTCCAGCATCAAGCTGGCCCTGGTGGTCCCGGGCTCGGGCCCGGTCAAGGAACAGGCGGAGGCCGAGGGGCTGCACGAGATCTTCACCGCCGCCGGCTTCGAGTGGCGCGACCCGGGCTGCTCCATGTGTCTCGCCATGAACGCCGACCGACTGGAGCCGGGGGAGCGCTGCGCCTCCACCTCCAACCGCAACTTCGAGGGCCGGCAGGGGCCCGGCGGGCGCACCCACCTGGTGAGCCCGGCCATGGCCGCCGCCGCCGCCGTCACCGGCCACTTCGTCGACGCGCGCACCCTGTAAGCGGCCCCGCCCGAGGATTCGATCATGGAAAAATTCGCCGATTTCACCGGCAAGGTCTGCCCCCTGGACCGCGCCAACGTCGACACCGACGCCATCATCCCCAAGCAGTTTTTGAAGAGCATCGAGCGCACTGGCTTCGGGCCCAACCTCTTCGACGAATGGCGCTACCTGGACCGGGGTGAGCCCGGCCAGGACTGCACCCACCGGCCCCTGAATCCGGACTTCGTCCTCAACGACCCCCGCTATGCGGGGGCCAGCATCCTGCTGACCCGGGAGAACTTCGGTTGCGGCTCCTCCCGCGAGCATGCCCCCTGGGCCCTGCTGGACTATGGCTTCCGCGTCATCCTGGCACCGAGCTACGCCGATATCTTCTTCAATAACTGCTTCAAGAACGGCATCCTGCCCATCGTCCTCGATGGCGCCCGCATCGACGGGCTCTTCAGTCAGGCCAGCGGCCCCCAGGCCCTGGAGATCGAGGTCAATCTGCTGGCGCAGACCCTGACCCCGACCGGGAGCAAGCCCATCCCCTTCGACATGGACCCCTTCCACAAGGAGTGCCTGCACAAGGGCCTGGACGACATCGGCCTGACCCTCCAGCACGTGGACACCATCCGCGCCTACGAGGCGCGGCGCAAGACCGAGGCCCCCTGGCTGTTCGCCTGAACTTTCCAACCAAACCGAATTTGAAGTAACGCATAGGCATCCACTGACGTGAGCAAACAGATTCTGATCCTGCCGGGTGACGGCATTGGCCCGGAGATCGTCGACGAGGCGGTCAAGATTCTCGCCTGCCTGCGCGACGAGCATGGCCTCGATATCGACATGGATGAGGCCCTGGTAGGCGGCGCGGCCATCGACGCCACCGGCGGCCCCCTGCCGGAGGCGACTCTGGAACTGGCCCGGGAGGCGGACGCCATCCTCCTCGGCGCCGTGGGTGGTCCCAAGTGGGAACCCCTGCCTTATGCGGTGCGCCCCGAGCGGGGCCTGCTGGGCCTGCGCGGCGGCTTGGGCCTCTTCGCCAACCTGCGCCCGGCCATCCTCTATCCGCAACTCGCCGCCGCCTCCTCCCTGCGTCCGGAGATCGTCGCCGGCCTGGACATCGTCATCGTCCGCGAGCTGACCGGCGACATCTATTTCGGCAAGCCCCGTGGTACCCATGTCAACGAGGACGGCGAGCGGGTCGGCGTCAACACCATGGTCTATACCGAGTCGGAGATCCGCCGCATTTGCCGCGTAGCCTTCGATATCGCCCGTAAGCGCAACAGGCGCCTCTGCTCGGTGGACAAGGCCAACGTCCTGGAGTGCACCGAGCTGTGGCGCGACGTCGCGACCGAGGTGGGCGCTGAATATCCCGATGTGGCCCTCAGCCACATGTACGTCGACAACTGCGCCATGCAGTTGGTGCGCAACCCCAAGCAGTTCGACGTCATCGTCACCGGTAACATCTTCGGCGACATCCTCTCCGATGAGGCCTCTATGCTCACGGGCTCCATCGGTATGCTGCCCTCGGCCTCCCTGGACGAGCATGGCAAGGGCATGTATGAGCCTATCCATGGCTCGGCACCGGACATCGCCGGCCAGGGCGTGGCCAATCCCCTGGCCACCATCCTCTCGGTGGCCATGATGCTGCGTTACAGTTTCGGCGACGAGGACAATGCCCGGCGCATCGAGCAGGCGGTCACCCAGGTCCTGGATCAGGGGCTGCGCACCGCCGATATCATGTCTCCGGGCATGCGCCAGGTGGGTACGAGTGAAATGGGCGACGCCGTGCTGGCGGCCCTGGGTCAGGAGTAAAGGCGATGAGTCAGGTCGAGTGCAATCGGGTCGGTTTCGTTGGCTGGCGGGGCATGGTGGGCTCGGTCCTCATGGGCCGGATGCAGGAGGAAAATGACTTCGCGACCATTCCGGAACCGGTGTTCTTCACCACCTCCCAAGTCGGTCAGCCGGGTCCGGATGTGGGCAAGGGCGCCGCGCCCCTGCGGGACGCCAATGACCTGGAGGCCCTGGCCGCCCTGGATGTGATCGTCACCTGCCAGGGCGGCGACTACACCAAGGCCGTCTATCCCCAGTTGCGCGCCGCCGGCTGGCAGGGTTACTGGATCGACGCTGCCTCCAGTCTGCGCATGGCGCCGGACAGCACCATCATCCTCGACCCGGTCAACCTGGACGTCATCGAGGCGGCCCTGGCGGCGGGCAAGCGCGACTTCATCGGCGGTAACTGCACCGTCAGCCTGATGCTCATGGCCATCGGCGGTCTCTTCCGCCACGACCTGGTGGAATGGGTCACCTCCATGACCTACCAGGCCGCCTCCGGGGCCGGGGCCAAGAACATGCGTGAGCTCCTGTCACAGATGGGTGCCCTGCATGCTGGCTGCGCCGACCTGCTGGCGGACCCGGCCTCGGCCATCCTCGATATCGACCGCATCGTCACCGATACCATGCATGGGGCCGACTTCCCCACCGCCAACTTCGGCGCCCCCCTGGCCGGCAGCCTTATCCCCTGGATCGACACCGCCCTCGACAACGGCCAGAGCCGCGAGGAGTGGAAGGGGTTGGTGGAGACCAACAAGATCCTCGGCCGCCAGGACAACCCCATCCCCATCGACGGCACCTGCGTGCGCATCGGCGCCATGCGTTGCCACAGCCAGGGCCTGGTCATCAAGCTCAAGCAGCGGGCCCCCCTGGACGAATTGGTGGAGATGATCGCCGGCGCCAACGACTGGGTGAAGGTCATCCCCAACGAGCGCCCAGCCACCGTCGCCGGGCTGTCCCCCGCCGCCGTCACCGGCACCCTGACCGTGCCCGTCGGCCGGCTGCGCAAGCTGAACTTGGGCGAGGACTATCTGAACGCCTTCACCGTCGGCGACCAGCTCCTCTGGGGCGCCGCCGAGCCCCTGCGCCGCATGCTGCGGCTGCTCCAGGAGCGCTGAGAGCAAGCGGGGGCAAGGTGCGGCTGATGCCCATGCCAGGGCGAAACATCCGCCAGCGCGGCGATTGCGCTCAGCCCGGCTGGACTGCCTGGACTGTATGCCACGGCGCCTGAAGCGGGTTCCCGCTCCCGTCCTGGCCATCGCCCTGGCCCTGGCCCCCGGCTCGATCTGGGCCCTGGGTCTGGGCGGCATCCGCAGTGACTCGGCGCTCAACGAGCCCTTCCTGGGGCGTATCGAACTCAATGGCATCGCCCCCGAGGAACTGGATGCGGTCCAGGTGACCCTGGCCTCGGAGGCCGAGTTCACCAAGGCCGGTTCCCCTCGCCCCCACTTTCTCAGCCGCCTGACCTTCACCCCCGAGGTCTCCCCCGAGGGCCGGCTGCAGATCCGCGTCACCAGCCCCGAACCCATCCGTGAGCCCTACCTGGACTTTCTGGTCGAGGTCACCTGGCCCCAGGGCCGGTTGGTCAAGGGGTATACCGTCCTCCTCGATCCCCCGACGACCCTGAACCGGCCTCCGCCCGCGGTGAAGGCCCCCCAGGTTTCCGCCCCTGGGGCGCGAAGCTCTCGCCCCGGAGAGGCACCTCTCCGTGTGGGGGGGGCGAGCCCCCCGTCCGGAATGTCCGCGGCGTCCGGGCCGCCGACTACGCCCGCCGCCGCAGCGGCGGCGGTTCCTAGCCTGGCGGGATCAGACCAGGCAATGAACAGGGGCGGTCCAGCCCCGGCGGCGCCACCGCCGGACTTTGGGCCGCCCCCGCCGGGCTATCCGCTCCGCTATGGCCCGGTCCCGAGTGGTGCCACCCTGACCACCCTGGCGCGGCGCATGGCCCCCCCGGGGGCTAGTCGGGAGCAGACCGCCCTGGCCATCTTTCGCGCCAACCCGCATGCCTTCAGCGGTGGAGATATCAATCGGCTCAAGGCCGGGGTTCGTCTGGAGATTTCCCATCCCGGGCTGATCTTCGCCCTGGATGCCAAGACGGCCCGGCAATATTACCTGGCGGCCCAGAAGGGCCAGGCGCTCCCCCCGCTGCCCGGTCCGACTCTGGCTACGGCCTCGGCTTCGGAACCCTCGGCGGTGACGTCAGCTTCCGGGCCAGACCGGTTGGAGATCGCCACGCGCCATCCGGCGGCGGAGGAGGGGAGACGTCCAGCGGGGGAGGAGGCGAATGGTTCACCCCCCGTGACCGCCGCTTCCGTTCCCTCCACCAGCCCAGCCACCGATCTGGACAGCGCCCCAGCTCACTCCGCCAGTCCCGCCACCGGTAGGGTCACCGGCGTACCTCCCGCGATGACCTCCGAGGGGCCTCTGGGTCCCGATTTGGCCTTGGTCGAGCGCGAAATCCTGCTGGTGCGGGAGATGGCGGAGACGGGTCGTCAGGAGACGACCGAGTTACGGGGCCGCATCGACCGCCTTGAGATGCATCTTGGCGACATCAAGCGTCTGTTGGAGCTGAGTAACGCCCACTTGGCGGAGCTGCAGCGGCTTGGCATTGAGGCGCGTCTTGGTGATGAGGTGCGAGTCCCTGGCGAGGACCGGGTCGGAGGTGAACGCGCGTCCATCCCGAGCCCCCCGGTGGTCGCGGCCGAGCCGTCGGCGGTGGATGCCGTGGGCGCGAAGCCTGCTTACCCGGAGGCCCTGGTACCAGAGACGCAAGCGACGGTCGAACCTGAGCCGACGGTCAGGGAGGCGATCGCGCTTGAGCCCTTGACCAAGGAGGCGGGCTCGCCAGAGGCCAGGTTACAGGAGACCGGGGAGGGGCCTGATCTGGCGACCAGAGAGCCCGGTCCCACGGCGGTCGAGATAACGGCGGCCGGCCAGGAAGCGCGGGATCGGCTCCCCGTTCTCACCCCGCGCGCCGCTGCGCCCGTGTCGCCAGGCACTACGGTCACCTCCCGCACGCCAGCCGTTGCCGAATCTTCTAAGTTGCCGGCTGGGGCCGAGCCTCCCGTACCGCCAGCCGCCGCGGAACCTCCTTCGCCCCCCGTGGCCACCTTACCCGTGGCTCCTCCCGTGGAGCAAACGGCCCCACCTGCCAGGGAGCCCGTCAAGCCCGGGTCTTCTCCCACGCCGCCCAAGACACCCCCGCCAGCGCCAGAGCCTTCTCTCTTCGATGACCTGTCGGGCTGGACCCTGGTCGTGGCCGGTCCCTTGCTGGCGCTGCTTCTGGGCCTGCTCATCCTGGTGCGGCGGCAGAATCAGGTCAAGCCGAGCCCGGAAGTCGCGCTGGAGACTCCGCCCGCGGCGACACCTGCCCTTGCGCCAGCGTTGGGGTTGGACCAGTCCTCCCTCCCACCCGCCGCGCCCGGGACGGTTCCTCCGGGCGCCACCGATGGTGCCGCGCAGCCGGTCAAGAGGGGGGGGCTGCACGACCAGCTCTCACGCTGGCGGACCAGAAGTTCCGAGTGGCTGGGTCGGTCAGGTGGGCTCAAACTGCGCTGGTCCCCGCGGCGGACGAGCGAGACCGAGTCACCCGCCAAGGTGGGTGGGCTAAAACACCTTTTCTCGCGGGAGCGGCCAACGGCTATCGCGGCCGAGGTGCCGACCAAACAGGGCTGGCTCCAGCAGCAATTGACCAGATGGCGGACGGAGAAAGGCGATTCATCATCAGCCAGTGCGGGCTGGCGCGGGCAGCTTCCCTCGTGGGCTGCAAGATTTCGTAAGACGCCCCCGCCGGCCCTAATCGAAGGGGCTCCGACGGGGGCGGTCACCCCCGTGCCCTTGCAGGCACTGGCGGCACCCGTGCCACTCGCCGGTCCCGCGCCACTTGAACCCATCCACGGGCCGGGGGTGGAGAGCGCCAAGGAGCGGAAACAGCCCCCGGCGCCTCCGCCCTTGCCGTCACCACCGCCGGCCCCGCAACCCACTACACCACCGCCCCCGGCGCCACTATCCCTGGCACCACAATCCCAGACTTCACCACCCCAAGCGCAAGCCGCTACCGGTGAAACCAGTACCCTGGAAATCCCAGTGGAAACCAGGGAAGTCCTGACCTTGCCTCCCCTTCCCGGCACGCTGGACCTCGGTGTTCCACCGAGTGAATCCCCGGTTAAGGCGGCCGGGGTCCTGGCGCTGGAGGTGGATCAGGACATCGCCCTCGAAGAAGCGACATTGGCGGCTCTGGATCAGACGTTGCGGGAACCTGAACCCTCACCGACCGCAACCCAACCCCTCCCGCCGATGCCGGGGGAACTGGATCTGGGCGATATCCTGGAACTCCCCCCGCTGGCACCCACCCCAAGTGGTCCTATCCCGCCACCACAGACCAGTGCCGAGGTCCCCGAATTGGATCTCTCCGACCTGGAGGGTCTGGACCTTGGCGAGGCCTTGGGCCTCACTCCGCCCCCGTCCACGTCCCCGGCGGCTGGAGCGGGTGGCGGGGCGGAGTTGGATTTAAGCGATCTCCTGGATCTGGACCTGGATCTGTCCGTCCTTTCCGCTCCCGAGGTCGGGTCCAAACCAGAGGCCGGGTCCGAATCTGGGTCCGAGGCCGGGTCCGGGGCCGAGTACGGGGCCGCGGATGCGGGTTTGGAGCTTCATCTTCCCAAGCCGAGCGTCGAAACGCCCCCGTCCTGGTCCCTTCCCACCGAAAGGACCGGCGTGGAGAGCGAGACTGGTTTGGCGCCGGACTTCGACCAGGAGCCCGAAATCTGGGATGAGGTGGGGATCAAGCTGGATCTGGCGCGGGCCTATCTGCAAATGGATGATCCCGAGGCGTCCCGCGGCATCCTCAAGGAGATCCTCGTCGAGGGTACCGAGGAGCAGATCGCCCAGGCCAAGGCCCTGCTGGCGCGGCTGGAGTGAAGGCGCGGGGGAGGGTGATGAGGCCGGAAGGGGTTGCGCCACGCCATCACGGCGCCACGGTCCCGGGCCAGGAAGGAGATCAGACCTCCGACCAGTCGGGCCTCATGCGCATCGCCATGGGCCTCGAATACGATGGCACGGCCTTTCATGGCTGGCAGTTGCAGGACGAGGCCCGCACCGTCCAGGCCGTGGTGGAGGCGGCGGTGGCCCGGGTCGCGGACCACCCGGTCCGGGTCCACTGCGCCGGGCGGACCGATCGCGGGGTCCATGCCGAGGAGCAGGTCATCCACTTCGATACATCTTCCCGGCGCGCGGAGCGTTCCTGGGTGTTGGGCACCAACGTCAACCTGCCCCCGGACGTGGCGGTGAGCTGGGCAAGGCCCGTGGACCCGGCCTTTCACGCCCGCTTCAGCGCCATCGCCCGCCATTACCGTTACCGGATCCTGTGCCGGCCGACCCGTCCACCCCTGGCGCGGGATCGGGCGGTCTGGCTGCACCAGGCGCTGGACCTGGAGCGGATGCGGGCGGCGGCGGCCTTGCTGGTCGGTGAGAATGACTTTTCCAGCTTCCGTGCCCTGGGCTGCCAGGCCAAGAGCCCGGTGCGGCGGGTCCACTACTGCGACTGGATCCGTGAGGGGGAATTGCTGGAATTGCGCATTGGCGCCAACGGCTTCCTCCATCACATGGTGCGCAACATCGTCGGCGTTCTGACCGCCATCGGCCGCGGCGAGGCGGACCCCGCCTGGGTCGAGGAACTGCTGGCCATCCGCGATCGCACCCGCGGCGGTGTCACCGCGCCCCCCCAGGGCCTTTATTTCGTCCGGGCGGATTATCCGGCGGCGTTCGCCTTGCCCCAGCGGGGAGGCTCCGCCTCGGTGTAGCCACTGATGGCCGAATATTCCCGCGACACCCTGATGTCGCGCATGTAGTTCAGCCCCGAAAACAGGCTAAATTTGTTGAACTTGCTCACCCCGGTGAGAAAGACGAAGCGGAGAGGGGCGTCGGCGTCCTTGATGACCGAGTACAAGTTTCTGAGTCCGTCGCGCATCTCCCGCGCCGTCCCGGGGTCGGTAAGGTTGTCTTGCGTGCCCCATGCGCCAGCGACCTATGCGCAGGGTGGCGCGGTAAAAGACGTTCTCCTCAAATAATGCTGAACCAATGCCTCCGCTGGAAGGCGAGCTGAGGAGTGGCTTCAACATTCCCTTCATAAAAGACACTGTAACGATGCGTACACGGGTTAAAATCTGCGGGCTGACACGGGAGGCCGATGTTGGGGCGGCGGCGGCGCTGGGCACCGATGCGATCGGGCTGGTCTTCTACGCGCCCAGCCCCAGGGCGGTGGCCGTGGAGCAGGCGCAACGGCTATGCGCGGCCCTGCCGCCCTTCGTTACCAGCGTGGGCCTCTTCGTGGACGCGGAGCCGGACCAGGTGCGGGCGACCCTGGCCCAGGTGCCTCTGGACCTGCTGCAATTTCACGGCGAGGAACCGCCGGATTATTGCGCCGCCTTCGGGCGGCCCTGGATCAAGGCCATCCGCATGCGGCCGGGGACGGACCTGCGGGACCTGCGGGCGCGCTACGGGGCGGCGGCGGGCCTCCTGCTGGATGCCTATGACCCGGCCAGGGCCGGCGGCACCGGCCAATGTTTCGACTGGGACCTTGTGCCGTCCGACCTGGCGCCGCATATCGTGCTGGCCGGCGGGCTGGACCCGGATAACGTGGCAGCGGCCATCCGTCGGGTGCGGCCCTACGGGGTCGATGTCAGTGGCGGGGTGGAGGCGGCCAAGGGCCTCAAGGATCGCCAGAAGATGGCGGAATTCATGAAAGGTGTATGCGATGGCGATCAATCACGCTGAGGATGGGAGCGGGGTTCAGGGCCTGGCTCAATCAGCGGCCCAATCGGGGGCTCAAGTAACAGGGCAATCCGTGACCAAGGCGGTGGACCAATCCATGGCCCCCGCCGCGGCTTATCATTGGCCGGATGCCCGGGGCCACTTTGGCCCCTATGGGGGCTTGTTCGTCCCCGAGACCCTGATGCGGCCCCTGGACGAGCTGACCCGGGCTTATGAGCGTTACCTCCAGGACCCCGACTTCCTGGCCGAGCTGGACGCGGATTTGCGCGACTACGTCGGCCGGCCCTCACCCATCTACCATGCCGAGCGCTGGAGCCGGGAGCTGGGTGGGGCCCAGATCTACCTCAAGCGCGAGGATCTTAACCATACCGGCGCCCACAAGGTCAACAACACCATTGGCCAGGCCCTGCTCGCCAAGCGCATGGGTAAGACTCGCATCATTGCCGAGACCGGCGCCGGCCAGCATGGCGTCGCCAGTGCGACGGTGGCGGCGCGCCTGGGGCTGGAGTGCGTGGTCTACATGGGCGAGATCGACGTCGCCCGCCAGGAAGCCAACGTCTATCGCATGCGCCTGCTGGGCGCCCAGGTGGTGGCCGTCAAGTCGGGCTCCCGCACCCTCAAGGACGCACTGAACGAGGCCATGCGCGACTGGGTGACCAACGTCGACAACACCTTTTACATTATCGGCACCGTTGCCGGCCCCCATCCCTATCCGGCTATGGTGCGCGACTTCCAGGCGGTGGTCGGCCGTGAGGCCCGCGCCCAGATGCTGGAGCGCCTGGGGCGCCTGCCGGACGCCCTGGTGGCCTGCGTTGGTGGTGGCAGCAACGCCATCGGCCTCTTCTACCCCTTCCTTGACGACGCTGGGGTGGAGCTCATCGGTGTGGAGGCGGCGGGGGAGGGCCTGGCCAGTGGCCATCATGCCGCCCCCCTCTGCGCCGGCCGGCCGGGGGTGCTGCACGGCAGCCGTACCTATCTCATGGAAGACAGCGACGGCCAGATCATCGAGACCCATTCCATCTCCGCCGGGCTGGATTACCCGGGCGTGGGCCCCGAGCACGCCTGGCTCAAGGACAGCGGGCGCGCTAGGTATGTCGCGGTCACGGACGAGGAGGCCCTGGCGGCCTTTCACACCCTGACCCGCACCGAGGGCATCATCCCGGCCTTGGAGTCCAGTCATGCCCTGGCCCAGGTCGCAAAGCTGGCCCCGACCATGGGTCAGGATAAGGCCATCCTGGTCAACCTTTCCGGCCGGGGAGACAAGGACATGCACACCGTCGCCGCCCGGGAGGGCCTCACCCTATGAGCCGCATCGCTGGACGTTTCGCCGACCTGGCCGCCCGCGGCCGCACCGCACTCATCCCCTTCGTTACCGCGGGGGACCCGGATCTGGCTACCACCGTGCCCCTGATGCACGCCATGGTCGCCGCCGGTGCCGACCTCATCGAGCTGGGCGTGCCCTTTTCCGACCCCATGGCCGATGGACCGGTGATCCAGCGCGCCAGCGAGCGCGCCCTGGCCCACCATACCCGGCTGCGCGACGTCCTGGACCTGGTGCGGGAGTTTCGGGAGCGGGACCCGGCGACCCCCGTCATCCTCATGGGCTACCTCAATCCCATCGAGATCCTGGGCTATGCCGCCTTCGCTGCACAGGCTAGCGCCGCCGGGGTGGACGGCATCCTGGTGGTCGATGCCCCGCCGGAGGAGAGCGGGGAGCTGGTGACCAGCCTGCGCCAAGCGGGGATCGACCTGGTCTATCTCCTGGCCCCCACCTCGGACGAGGCGCGCATCCGCACCATCGGTGCGGTCGCCAGCGGTTTTGTCTACTACGTCTCGGTTAAGGGCGTCACCGGCGCCGGCCATCTCGATCTGACCGCCGTCGAGGACAAGCTAGCGGAAATCCGCCGCCTGATCGACCTCCCCGTCGGGGTGGGGTTTGGCATCAAGGACGCCGAGACGGCGGCCCGGGTGGCCCGCCTGGCCGATGCCGTCATCGTCGGCAGCGCCCTCGTCGGCCGCATCGAGGCCCTGACCATGAAGCCCGAGCTCATCCCGGCGGCCATTGGCGACTTCCTGGCCACCCTGCGCGCCGCCATCGATGCCGCCGACCGCACGGATCTTTCCTGACCAACCTCACCCCTTGACCCTGACCGGCGCTGTAACCCCCGGAGAATGCGGCCCCATGAACTGGTTTGAAAAATTGATGCCCAGCCGCATCCGCACGGAGCCCAACAGCAAGCGGGCGGTGCCCGAGGGCATCTGGGCCAAGTGCCCGGGGTGCGGCGCCGTCCTCTATCGGGCCGAACTGGAGCGTAACCTGGAGATCTGCCCCAAGTGTAATCACCACGGACGCCTGAGCGCCCGGCGGCGCCTGGACAGTTTCCTCGACCCGGAGGGCCGGGAGGAGATCGCGCCGGATCTGGAGTCCGTCGATCCCCTCAAGTTCAAGGACCTGAAGAAATACAAGGATCGTCTGGCCCAGGCGCAGAAGGACACCAACGAAAAGGAGGCCCTAGTGGTGATGCGCGGCCGGCTCAAGGGTCTGGACCTGGTCGCCGCGGCCTTCGAGTTCGAGTTCATGGGTGGCTCCATGGGGTCGGTGGTCGGGGAGCGCTTCACCCGCGGGGTGGACGTGGCCCTGGCCCAGGGCGCGGCCCTGGTGTGCTTCGCCGCCAGCGGGGGCGCCCGCATGCAGGAATCCCTCTTCTCCCTGATGCAGATGGCCAAGACCAGCGCCGCCATCGGCCGGCTGCGCCAGCGCGGCCTGCCCTTCATCTCGGTGATGACCGACCCGACCATGGGTGGTGTCTCCGCCAGTCTGGCCATGCTCGGGGATATCAACGTCGCCGAGCCCAATGCCCTGATCGGCTTCGCCGGTCCCCGGGTCATCGAGCAGACGGTGCGCGAGACCCTGCCGGAGGGCTTTCAGCGCAGCGAGTTCCTGCTCCAGCACGGCGCCCTTGACCTGATCCTCAACCGCCGGGAGATGCGTGATCGCCTCGCCGATCTCATCGCCATCCTTACCCATCGCGGGCCAGTCTGAATCTTTCCGGCCTTTCAGTTGGGACCAGCATGGGCTTTGATGTTAACCCTGGCATGCTGAAATCACGGAAATTTAGGGCGGAATCCGTTACTACCCATGCGCTTTGACCATCTCCAGGACTGGCTGGCCTGGCAGGAAACCCTGCACCCCAGCATGATCGACCTGGGCCTGGAGCGGGTCGCCCGGGTCTGGGCGCGGCTCTGGCCAGGCGAATTGCCCTTCCCGGTGATCACCGTGGCGGGTACCAACGGCAAGGGTTCCACAGTCGCCCTGCTGGAGGCCATCTATGGCGCGGCCGGTTATCGCACCGCGGCCTATACCTCGCCGCACCTCATTCGCTATAACGAGCGCATTCGCCTCGGGGGGCGGGAGGTGTCCGATGAGGACCTGTGCGCGGCCTTTGCCCGGGTCGATGCCGCCCGGGGCGCGGAGTCCCTGACCTATTTCGAGTTCGGCACCCTGGCGGCCATGGATCTCTTCATCCGCGCCCGCCCGGACCTGGCGATCCTCGAGGTCGGCCTGGGGGGGCGGCTGGACGCGGTCAATCTCTTCGCCGCCGATCTGGCCATCGTCACCAGTATTGGTCGCGACCATACCGCCTGGTTGGGAGAGACTCTGGCGGAGATCGCCGGGGAAAAGGCGGGGATTTTCCGCCCCGGGCGCCCGGTGGTTCTGGGTCATCGTGACCCGCAAGCGGTCCTGCTGGAGCGCGCGACGGCCCTCGGCTGCCCGACCTGGGTTCTGGGGCGGGACTTCGACTGGCGCGCGGAGCCGCCCGGTTGGGACTGGCGGGGACCGGGCTACCCGCCCCTGAGCCTGATGCCCCCGGCCTTGCGCGGGCCCATCCAGTTCGACAATGCCGCGACCGTCATCGCCGCCACCGCCTGCCTGCGGGCCCGGCTGCCCGTCTCGGTGGCCCACCTGCGCCAGGGCCTGCAACGCGTCCGGCTCCCGGGGCGCTTTCAGGTCATCCCCGGGGCGCCGGCCTGGATCCTCGATGTCGCCCACAATGGCCCGGCGGCCCAGGCCCTGGCGGCCAGCCTCGCCACCTATCCCTGTCCAGGACGCCATCATGCCGTCCTGGGGCTGCTGGCCGACAAGGAACCCGCGGCGGTGGCCGGCCCCCTGCTCGACTGGGTCGATTGCTGGCACCTGGGGGCGGCGGACAACCCCCGCGCCCTCGATGTGACCGCCCTG
>CALMDH010000074.1:0-21535 GCA_937862735.1 uncultured Gammaproteobacteria bacterium | reverse complement strand
GATGATTACCGCGCTAAGATCCTGTTTGGGGCGTGAGTTATGCGCGCTCGCCCTGACCCACCCTCTGCTAAGAATTCAGACCCGCTTCCTTTGGCGTAAGGGTCTGCGCTAGTGAAAAAGTCCCCACGCTAGCCACCTGACTTGGGGTATCCGGGCCCACTTCCACCGCGAGGCACTCTGCTGATTGGTGGGAGAGATGAGCCACGCGCCCTGCTGTTGCTGCTGCGGCCAGCCGTTTCGACCGCGCCCCCAGAATCCGACCCAGACCTACTGTTCGCAGCCGGCATGCAGCGGGCGCGCAAGCGTGACTGGCAACGGGCCAAGCGGGCCAGCGATCCGGATTATCGTGCCAATGATCGGGCCGCCCAGCGCGCCTGGGCACAATCGCATCCGCAGTATTGGCGGGACTGGCGTGAGCGTCACCCCGATGCGGTGGCACGGAATCGCCTGGCCCAGGGCGTACGCAACGCCCGGCGCCGCCGCGGCGGCCACCGTTCTGGCCGGGCCCCAGGAAGGCACCGCCCGGCGACACGCCGCCCCGGCGGTGACGGGCCGGCGGCACGCGCGGGCGTGCGCCTGAGCGCGCCGCCCCACCCCGCCCCGCGCCGTTGTTTTGCGCCGCAAATGCCTTTGTCGCCGCCGCTTTCGCGCCATTTTGCGGGTTCCCGCCGGATATGCTGGTCCGGTGAATACCCTGTCCGCCACCGCCGCTCCATGACCGCGCGCTTCGCTGCCTCGCTGGCGCTTGCGCTCTGGTTGGCCTTTGCGCAGGTCTATTTCAATGTGCTGCGCGCCTATACCTCGGCCGAGGCCGCCGACGCCAACGCCTTCGGCGTGTCATTGCTCGGCGGGGCGGGCAACATCCCCGCCGCGACCCTGCAGATCGAGGGCAACAATCCCGGCACCGGGGTGAATGTCGCGGATTATTTGCCCGGGGCCGATCAAGCCCGCATTGACCAGGCGGCGGGGTTTTACAGCCACCCGGAGGACCTCCAGGGGCTGGTCATGGCGGCCGACGCGCATGCGAAAAATGCCGGCTGTGAAACGACCCGCTTCACGCGGGTGCGGGCCGGGCAACACCTCATGCGGGTGGTGGCCAAGCGCCTGATTGGCGTCCAGGAACGTCATCCGGTCACGAATGCCCTCCTGTACGATCAGGGCGGCGCGCCGCTCATCCAGCAGACGCTCGCCGAGACCGTGGCGCTGCCGGCGAGCGAAATCCGCTTTTCCGTGTTCCCGCTCGGCGATGACGCGCAAAGCGTGCAGGTCGTGCAAGCGGCGACCGCGACCAGCGACGGGGTCGCGGTGGTGATCGACTATAAGCGCCTGCAGGCCCCCGCCGATGGGACCTACGTGTTGACCAATGCGCAGTGGAGCGGCGCGGCGAGCTTCAGCTATGGCGATCCCAGTGATCCGGGCTATGCCGGCTATGGCACGGCGCAGAACCGCTGGAATGTGCGCGGGGTGGTTACCCCGGCCGCGAACGAGCTCATCCTTCAGGCCGATCTCTACCGGGCGGAGACCACGCATTACTATCCCGAGAGTCCCGACGAGCCCTGCCCGCCGGCCTACCAGTGCGAAATGGATGGGGTGGCGGTGTGCGCCGCCGAGGCCTTTCACGTCGAGAGTATCTTTGCCGACGGCCAGCTTGATTACACCCAGACCGCCTATGACATCCTGACCAACGGTCAGGACAACACCGTTTCCCTGGAGGACATGGTGGAGCAGCTGTCCGGGGCGACCGGCGCGATCGCCGAGGGCACCAGTCCCATCTATGCCGAAGTGGTGGGCGACGGCTGTACCCAGGTCAAAACCTATGGCACCACCTATGCCGACGGCGTCACCGAATTCTCGCAAACCTGCGCCAGTGACTATGTCGGCTGCGGGGGCACGGCCTGTCACAACCCCGGGGTGGAATGGAATACCTATCTGGATACGGCGTTGGGCGCCCTGGCCACCCTGGACGGCATGGCGAATGACTTCATCTGCCTGGAAACCGGCAAGCCGCCGGAAAACATCGCCCAGTCGTGCACTATCCGCATCTGGCGCGGCCAGCATCTGGAGTGCAAGGTGCCGATCGGCAACGACATCGGCCTGACCCCCGACTGTTGCGAGGAAGGGCTGGAGGCCTTTGGCCAGCAGGATATCCTGGCCTACTTCAAGATGGGCTATTTCGCCTACAAGCTGGCCAAGCTGGAGGTCATCGCCGGCCATCTGAGCACCTTAAGCGGCATGGTGCCCGGCTGGACCGAATTCTATCAATCCGTCTCCTCTACCGTACAGGCGGCAATCGATGCCACCCTGGGGCCACTGGAAAAAGCCGCCACCGGTTTTCTGCAGGAACTGGGGCTGGTGACGGAGCAGGGTACCGCGATCGGCGAGGGGTTCCTGACCGCGATTGAGCAACAGTTGATGCAGACCTTTCAGACCTTTCTCAAGGAGGTCTTTGGTGATGAATTCGCCAAGATGATCATTACTGAAGTAAGCGTTGAGGGCGGCGGGTCGGAGTTGGTCTTCACCGGTGCGGTGCAGTGGATCCTCGCCGTCTATTACGTCTATCAGATCCTGAAAATCATCGGCCATATCCTCTACGCCTGCACCGAGGACGAGCTCAATCTCGGGTTGCGGCGGGAGAATGAGGAATGCGTGTTTATCGGCAAGTATTGCGCCGATGAGGTCCTGGGGGTGTGCGTGGAGCAGCGCAAATCCTTCTGCTGCTTTAACTCCATGCTCGCGGCGCTGATCATGGCGTCGATCCGCGGCGTGCAGAACATCGGCGGCGGGTTCCTGGTCTACGGCACGCGGGATGAATCCAATCCCAATTGCGAGGGTATTACCCTGGAGGAACTCGCCCAGGTCAATTTTTCCATCATCGATCTCAGCCCGTGGCTGAATCGCTTGCGGACGGCGGGGATCTACCCGGATAAGGCATGAACAGCAGGAACGATCTCGGCAGGCGGCGGGCGGTGGCGGCGGGGGTCCTCGGCGGCCTCCTGGTCGTCGCCGGGGAGACGGCGGCGGTGTCCTTCGAGCAGCGCTGGGGACTGGAATCGTCGCGGGCGGCGCTCATTGCCGGCCAGGAGATTCCCGAGCTGGACCAGGCGCTCGACACGCAGCGGGTGATCGACAGCACCATCACCTACGCGGAAAAGCAGGGCGACTACCGGGCGAAACTCAAAACCCAGCCGACCTGTTATGACCCCAGTCAGCCGGAACGGATGCCCTGGTATGTCGCGCCGCATTATGAATGGCGCTCGCGGGAGCTGGTGAACACCAACGTCTTCTTCCGGGGCGGCGCCGTGTATGGCGAGAGCATCCGCTTTGGCGCCAACTTTGCCGACGGCACGGTCAACCTGCTCGCCAACAGTTGCGGCGCCTATTCGCTGTATCAGATCTCGCCGCCGCTGGGTAGCACGATCTGCGATGCGACCCAGCAGTCGCCGGAGAACGACCGCATCCTGCAACGCGAAATCCGCGAAGAAGTGCGCCTGTCCGGCTGGAATGTCTGGTTCCCGCCCGAACTTCTTGCCTACGGCGTCGGGCTGGACGATTCGATTTACATCTACGCCGATGTCCTGCCCTCCTGCGATAACGGGTTGCAGGCGGAGTTTCGCATCGTCGATGACGCATCCGGGTGCAAAACGACCTGGTCGCTGTCCGCGCAATGGTATGTCGACATCAAAATCACCCTGTGGGAGTTGTGGGACGTCACCCCTGAACTCTATCCCGATTGTTTCTACCCCGGCCGCTACTACGAGCATGATCCTGACGAGTTCCCGCAAATTCCGCCCCCTTAGCCCCCGCCTGACCGCCGGATCATCCGCGCGGGCGGCGGCCGGGCCGGGCGGGAGGGCCGCCGCCCGCCCCCGGGGGCGCCTGACCCGCGGCCGCGCGTCCAGACTGGGCCTGCTGCTGGTGGCGGTACTCGCGACCCCCGCGCTCGTGGCCGAGCCGCAACTGGTGACCAACGACCCGCTGGCGCGCGAGACATTCTTCGATCGCAAGGAAGAGGGATGGTTCTGGTACCGCGACGCGGCGGAGGAAGAATGGCTGCCCCCGCCCCCGCCCCCGCCGCCCCCCGCCGCGCCGGCGGCCGCGCCGCCCGCCCCGCCGGCGGCCGCGCCGCCCGCCGGCCCGCCGGTCTTTTCGGTGCAGTGGTTGCGCAAAAAATTGCCCGAGCTGCGCGAAATCGCCATCGACGAGCCAACCGAAGCGAACGTTGCCGCCTACATGTACGCGCAGAAGGTGATGATGGACAAGGCCGGCACCTTCGCCACGGTCTGGCAGGACGTGTTGCGCAAGGATCCGCTGCTGGATGAGAACAACCGCTTCCCGATCGGCAGCACCTTCAAGCTCATGGCCCTGCGCGAGCAGGATAAGGCGCGCTACACCGCGCTGCGCGCCCTGAATCAGAAGGCCGGCCTGTTCTACTTTTTCCGCTCCGACTGCGACTTTTGCCACGCGCAAACCCCTCTGCTCTACAGCTTTGCCCGGGAGTTCAATTTCTTCATCTTCATGGTGTCGCTGGACGGCAAGCCCTTGCCGGGGATGAAGCCGGACGCCTATGTGGTCGATCAGGGCCAGGCGCGGCACATGGGGATTGCCGTGGTGCCGGCGATCGTCCTGGCCGCCCCGCCCAAGGACCTGTTCGTCATTACCCAGGGCTACCTGACCTATCACGCCATGCAGAACCGCATCTACCTGGCGGCGGAAGACCTGGGCCTGATCCCCCGCGAGCTGCAGGTCGCCGCCCATCCCATGGAGCGGGGGGTGCTGGGCCCCGCGGTGCTGGCCGACGCCAAGGCGCTGGGCCTGGAAAACGACCCGGCGAAGATGGTGGACTACTTGCGGCGCAAGACCCACGAAGCGCTGTATGGCGAGGATGTGCCCGGGCCCTTGCCGCTCAATCTGCGCGCCGCGACCGCGGGCTTCGCCCTCGCGCCGGAGACGGCGATCGTGCCCCTCGCCGTGGCGCCGCCCGCCGGCCCGTCACCCCCGCCCGCGCCGCCCCCCACCGCGGCGTCTCCGCCGCCGCCCGCGGCGGACGTGCCCGCGCCCGCCGTACCGTCCCCCGCCGCGGCGCCGCCCCCGGAGCCGGAACCGGAACCCGAAGCCGGCGGCCTCACCGGCCTGTCGTTCGGCGACGGCCTGGACGAGTAACCCTCTGGACGCCCTTTGCCCTTGTCAGGACCTGCCGCCATGCACCGCGCTGCCTCACCCCCCTTCCGCTCGTCCACCCGCTGGCTGCTGGGCGCCCTCCTGGCGCTGGTGGTGTTCCTGTTTGGCCTCCTCACGCCGTCCACCGGCCGGGCGGGGCTGCTCGAGGAGGCGGTAAGCTCGATGTTTTATGCCTCTACGACCTCGCCCCAGGTCTACGAGTCGCAACGGCGCAAGGGCTATGTCGCCGGCGCGGTCTCCCTGCGCACGCCGCTGCGCAATTTCAACATCCTCACCTTCGACCCGCCGCGCTTACGCGCCGGCTGCGCCGGCATTGACCTGTTCGGCGGCAGCTTCTCCTTCATCAACGGCGAGCAGCTGCAGCAGCTGATCAAGCAGATCGGCGCCGCGGCGCTGTCCTATGCGGTATACGTCGCCATCAATGAGATGTGTAAACCGTGCGGCGCCACCATCGCCTTTCTGCAAAAGCTCATGAGCCAGTTGAACTCCGGGTCGCTCAATGCCTGCAAGATCGCCAAGGGCCTGGTGGACGGCTTGCGCGAACCGTCCAGTCTGAAAGAAACCCTCACCGGCAAGGACAGCATGTTCGCCACCATCAAGAACTTCTATGAGGACATCACCGAATCGGTGACCGAGGGCTTCAAGGATGCCGACGAGCCCGGCAAATACGCCGAGCAGGGCGCGGATGGACTGGCGAAGGACAACCCGGAAAATCCCCTGCGCGGCAACCTGGTGTGGCGGGCGCTGTTTCGTGATCAGGCGGCGAACGCCTTCGGCGATCCCGCCACCTCGGCGCTGGGCGTCATCAACGTCGAGATGGCGGAATACATGATGAGCGTGACCGGTACGGTGGTGTTGCCCGTGGTCGGCGAAAACGGCAACTGTCCGGATACCTCCGGCTCCGGGACAGCGAGCTCGCCCTCGCCCAAGGAATGCCTGCCCGTGCCGTTCGGGCGGCTGTTGTCCTTCAAGCAGTTCGCGGAAGGCAACCTCGGCGGGCATAACAACGTGCAATATTGGAAATGCACGGATAACGTCAATAAGCCCAGCGGCTGCCTGAAGCTGTCGAAAAGCACGTTCACGTTCAAAGGCATAAAATCCTTCGTGCACAAGCAGCTGTTTGGTCACGATGATGTCACCAGCAGTCATGTCGAGGCGGGCAGCCTGGTCGATAATGTCATCAGCGGCAACACCTTCACCGAAGAGCAGATCAAGTTCGTCAACACCGTGCCGCACGTCCCGGTCCTGGCCCTGATGCTGAAGGCCGCCCGGGTAAAAGGGGCGCCGCAACATGTGGCCCATTTCGCGAAAGACTTTCTGGCGGACGCCATGGTGGTCCACCTGGGCCACGCCATCCTGAAGATCTCGCGGGAACTCTTTTCCGGCCAGGCGGAAGTGACGCCGCCGCCTGACTGGAACGCCACCCTGGCGTCAATCCGGGAAGATCTCAAGCCTTACCAGATGCGGATCAGTAAGACGATCACCGAGGTATCCGACCTGGCGGAGTACGTCGATCGGATCGTCAGCGGCTATCCGTCGCTCATCACCACGACGGCCGCGCCGCAGGGTGGTAAATGAGCGGATCGCTGCAGCGCGGGTTCCGCCCCGGGGGGGAAGTGGCCACCCGGGGTCAGGATGGTTTCACCGGCACGTTTAACGGAGGCGGCATGCACGCCACGGTCGGCGTGGGGCGTGGGCGCCCCCCCGCCGGGCGTCTGCCGAGCAGCTGGCGATGAATTTCACTCTCTATTGTTATGGCGATATCGAGCTGTTTAGCGGTGGGTTGCGCGCCGTCGCCATGCTGTTCGACCCGTTCACCGGCTCGCTGGTCGGCGAGAGCGGGTTGCAGATTGGTACCCTGACCGCCCTGGCCTTCATGGTCTCGCTAGCGGGGATTGCCATCACCGGTATTTCCCGGCAACGGGTCAATGTCGATCACCTGCTGGTCCTGCTCCTGGTGTTCGGCGTGATGTTTATCCCCAAAACCGATCTCAATATCGAGGACGTGATCACCGGGAAGGTCGATATCGTCGAGGACGTGCCGATCGGCGTCGCGGCCGTCGGGGGCGTGGTGTCCCATATCAGTCTGGTCCTGGCCGAGAACTTCGAGACCGTTTTTTCCATCCCGTCAGGTGCGCCCGCGCCCTGGGAATCGCAATGGACGGGGATGGGCTTTGGCACGGGGTCGGGCGGGATGAACTCGCCCCTGCGCCTGCTGCTGGCGACCCGCGCTATCTTAGTGGGCGATCATGATCACTACATCAGTACCGATCTGGCCTTTTTTGTCCGGGAATGCACCCGGCCGCCGTTTTCGTGGGAGGCCTATCACGCCGCCCCGGCCAAGATTGACTATCTTATGACCCATCACAGTACGGGCATCACGAACTACTTTGACCCGGTCCTGGGGGATTTCCGGGCGATGAGCTGTGCCGACGCCAAGGGCTTGCTGGCGCCGCGGCTGGATGACTATTTCAAGGACGGTAAGGATGGCAAATTCAATCAGGTGGTCTGCGCCAACATGGGGACCCCGCCGGAGTATACCGGGACGGACATCGCCTGTGGCGATGGCGCGGTCGCGGATGCTTACCAACGCTTGCTGCCGGAATTGAGCGCCTCGGGGGTGACGGCGGCGGCCTTCATGAAGGATCTGATGCTGAATAAGATGGTGCAGGCCACCATTGGCTGCGGCGCCCCGGTCAACGAGGACAGCTTTCGCCTCTGCCTGACGACGATGACCGACGCCCTCGAGCAATCGCGGGTGCAGAACGCCGCGGCCGCCTCCGGCTTTCAGAAGATCATGATCCCGGCGATGAACATGTTCCTGTTCCTGTTCTACGCCATCAGCCCGCTGATCGCCGTGGTGATCGCCGCCAGCGGCATGATGGGGCTGTCGATCGCCGGCAAGTACCTGTTGTTTGGCGTCTGGTCGCATTCCTGGCTGCCGGTGGCGGTGGTCATCGACTACTTCATGGAGGCCTCGGTCAAGCAGGAACTGCATAACTATTCCCTGGCCTACCTGAACGGCAATTTCGACGGCACGCGGTTCTACGACATCATCGCCGATCACATCAGCGTCGCCTCGGATCTCCTGGCCGCGACACCGCTGGTGACCCTGGCGATCATTACCGGGTCGATGTTCTCCATGACCAGTGTCGCTAACCGCATGGGCGCCCGCGACCATGTCGATGAGACCAAGCTGGCGCCGTCGACCCTCAAGCAGGATGCGCTGACGACCAATAGCTACGACAAGCAATCCTATGGCGGCGTGGGCACGCAGGCGGTGACGCAGCGCGGCGGCCAGGTGGCGTTTTTGTCCGATCAGGCCATGGAGCAGTCGCACAAACTCGACGCGAGTATGGTGCGCACCGCAGGCCAGGCGTTCGCCCAGCAGCAATCGGCGAATTACCAGCGCGCGTCGGAACAGGCCATGGAAAAGGGCGCCCAGGATCTGGGCCAGTCGCTGGCCCGCTGGGGGAACAGCACCTCCTCGGGCTCGGAAACCAGTGCCGCATATCAGCAACTGAAAAGCACGGGCCTGGACTTTAACCACCGCTATGGCACGGAAGAGAAACTGTCGGATGCCGCCGCGGCGGTGCTGGGCGCGGCCTATACCGCGAGCGGCAAGCTGGGTTTGCCGTCGGCGCTGAAGTTGGCGGGCACGCTGGGGGCGGAGGCGGGTCTCAGCGCCGAGGATCGCCAGAAGGTCGAGCGGTCGTTAGCGAAGGGCTATACCGAAGCCCAGGGCAGCAGCGTCAGCCTCAAATCCGGCGCGGATGCCAAGTTTGCCCAGTCGGTCAAGGAGAGCGAGAGCGCGATTCACGAACTGAGTGGCAGCGCCGCCAAATCCTTCTCGGAGGGCGCCAAGCTGAGCGACAAGGCCTCCACGTCCGTCGCGGATATCGCTCAGTGGACCAGGGATGTGGGCACGCAGGGCCGCCTGGCCAACGGCCAGTCCGCGCGCATCGCGCCCATGCTGCAAAACGCCATGCTGACCGACGGCAGCCTGGCGGGACGGATGGTGGACGGCATCTCCTCCGCGGTGGCGGGCATGGTGAGCAAGGCGAATGCCTCCGGGGCGGACGGCACGGCCCTCGGGACCGCGTTCAATAACCGCGTGCAAGCCCATGACGAATTTCTGCGCAAGAACGGGCAGTTTCAGGATCCCCAGCAACGCAAGGCGATGGCGATGCTGGATGCCCTGGCGTCGGTGGCCAGCGGCGGGGTGGCGAACAAAAATAATGAACCCGAGTTCGCCAATGCCGCCCTGGGGCAGGTATTGAAAGAATTTGCGCCGCAACTCAACCTGGGGGCCGGGTCGGGCAAGGCGGGCCTGAGTGAGCAGGTGCAGGGGCGGATCGGGCAAGCCGAGAGACAGGTGCCGGGCAGCGACTTTGGCGCCCGCATGGAGGCGCGGGTCCGGCAGGGCGAGCAGGACGTGGTGAATGATGGCAACCGGATCAACCCCCCGACGGAAGGGGCGGCAGCGGCGGCATTCCCGGGGATGACGCAGCGGGTGATGGGGAAGGACGCGGAGTTCAATGGGCAACTCAATGCGGACCCCGTCACACGGCGGGTGAACCAGGAGCAGACAGCGGGCCGGGCTTACCTGCAGAACGAGGCGATGCCAGCGCTCGAAGCGGCGGGCCGGGCATTGGACAAGATTCAGGGGGTCGCGGACGCGGGGCGCGACATGGCCACGGGCTGGCTCACCACTAACGGGGATGCTTTGAATGCCGGTGAGGCGGCGGGCAAGGAACTGGCTGACAGTTCGCCGGCGTTGCAAAGGCAGCTGTCGCCCGCAGCCCGCGACTATTTCGCAAAAAGCTACGCCCACGGCTTTGCCCAGGCGACCGGGAAAGATGGCTATGACGACGGGGAGCTGGCCAAAGCTGCCCAGGGGTTGTCCCCGCAGGAGATGGAAAAGGCCGATGCGTTAGCGGCCCAGGCGGTAGATTTCGGCATGCGGCCTTCCACTCAGCGGGACACCCTGGAGCATTTCGCCGACTTCTTTAACGGGAGTCCGGGCGGAGGCCCAACGGCGCAAGATAACGGATCGGGCGCTGACCCAACGGCTGAAAAAAAAACGATAACAAATGGAATTTCCCTCGGCCCGACTAGCGTGCGCTATGCGGAGAATATCCAGCACTGGAACAAGGCCATCACCACCGCCAAGGGCGAGGACTATGCCAACCTGGTGGCCGACGAGGCCGTGCGCCAGGGGGTGGACCCCTACCTCGCCGTGGCGGTGGCGGCGGCGGAAAGCAGCTTCAATCCCAACGCCGGCTCAAACAAAGGCGCCCAGGGCCTGATGCAGCTCATCCCCAGCACGGCCCGCGGTCTGGGCCTCGATCCCGAGGAGCGCACGGACCCGGCGAAGAACGCACAGGCCGGGGTGCGCTATCTCGCGCAGCAACTGGCGAGACACGATGGCGATGTCACCCTGGCCCTGGCGGCCTACAACGCCGGCCCGGGCGCCGTGGAAAGATGGGACAACGAAGTGCCCCCCTATCCGGAAACCCAGGCCTATGTCGCCCGCGTCACCGACATCACCCACCACTTGCGCGCCCATGCCCGCCGGCAGTCCTGAGGGGCGGCGGCGTCACCCGGGCACCGCCTGCCCACCGCCGCCGCGGGCTGGCACATGACGCGCCGGATGCCGCCGCCGGCCCCGGCCGCCTGGGCGGCGCAACCGCAGTGCCAGGCCTGCACCCTGGCGGCGACGCGCACCGCCACGGTCTCCCCCAGCGGGCCGCCTGGCGCGCGCCTGGTGCTGGTGAGCGATATCCCCGAACCCGCGGATGCGCGCACCGGGCGCCGGTTCAGCAGCCCCGGCAGCCGGCGCCTGGCCAAACTCCTGGCCGCGCGGGGCATCGACCTGGCGCAGTGCGGCCTGGCCAGTTGCTGCGCCTGTCCGGCGCCCGATCACCGGCGGCCGCGGGCGCCGGAGGTGCGGGCGTGCGCCCCCTGGCTGGAAAAGGCCTTGCGCACCTATTTTCAGCCGACGGTCATTCTCGCGGTTGGCGGCATCGCCACCCGCTACTTCTACGGCCCGGGCCGCTTCCTGCCGCTGCTGGTGGCCGCCCATGCGGCGCAGCATGTGCCGCCGGATCCGACGCGGGCCGGCGTGCGGGTGGTGCCAGTGCCCTCCCTGGGCACCATTCGCCAGCGGGCGGCCAATGGCCTGACCTGGCACGCGGTGGCCGAGCAACAGCTGGCCTGCGCCGCGGGCTACCTTTCCACCCTTGATGCGCTGCAGAGCGCCCCCCCGCCATGCTCCACGACCTGACGCGCGTATGTTCCCTCCCTTTGGGCCGCTGGGCCCGAACGCTGCTGCCCTGGGCCGCGCTGGCGTGGCCCCTGACCGGCTGGCCGCAGTCGCCGCCGCCCGTCCCGCCGTCGTTGTCGCCCGCCGCCGCGAGCGACAAGCCCTTTGATCAGGTGGTGGTCGACGCGCAGGGCGGAAAGCAGCTGGCGGGGGCCGCGGCGCCGCCGGCGGCGGACGCAACGGACTGGGGGGAGGGTGAGGCGCCGCTGAGCTGGCAGGAGTTTACCCGCAAGATGGTCGAAGAGGGCCCGACCCTGACGCGGGCCAACACCAAGCGCGTCATCCTGGACCCGCCGAGCCGCGAGCAGCGCGCCCGGTCCTCCGCCGCGTTCCTGGTGGAAACCTTCAAACTGCGCCGCGAGAGCGAGGGGCGCTTTCGCGCCTACATCACCCAGCTCAAGACCGAGACGCCGCTGATTATCGAGCTGGTGGGCATGTTCGGCCACACGGCGGTGGTGCAGACCGCCTCGCGCTTTCGCGATCTGGCGGAAAGCGATCAGCGGATGTTCGTCCAGGAATGGTCGACGCGCTGGCATCAGGAGGTGGCGGGGCCGATTTCCCGCCTGATTGTCACCGACCCGCGGGAAGGCCGGCTGTATGCCATCGAACATTATGCCGCGGTGACCAATACGGCCGATCCGCTGACCATCCCCTTGCTGGCGGTCAACGAGCGGATCAAGGACCGCCCGCCCCCGGCGGAGGCCGCGCCGCCGGCGCCGCCCCCGGCGGAGCCCGCATCACCGGCACCGCCCCCGGCCGACTGAGGCCGCGCCGGGGCCCTGCCGGGGTGCGGTATCATTACCAACCTGCCCCAGGGCGCGGGCTGCCGCGCCGGTCAGAAGCGGTCAGCCTTTTGGGCGGCGTTTGGGCTTAAGCTAAGCAATCACCCCTGGACGGTCCGCGGCGCCTAGGCCCGGGGCGGCGCGGACGCGGGTGCGGGGGCCTGTAAACCGGAGGTAGTGATGACCAGTCCGCGATTTCGGCGCGACGCCGTACGCTATTACAACACCGAGGATGGCTTGCGCCTGATCGAGAATGGGGTCTACGGCTTTATTGTCCTGCTCAACACGGAACGGACGCGGGGGAATCTGGGGCAATCGCAGCGGTTTTACATCCTCTCCGGGGCGGATACGCCGGGGGGACGCTTTCCCGGGAAGCCGGAGTGGATCGAGGCCCTGGCGGCGCTGCCCGGGTCGCGCTGGTCGAGCGCCCATCAGCGCTGGCGCGTGACCCTGACCCCGCCGTACGGTGGACGCCGCGACCAGCGGGGGTATGTCGACCGCATCAACCAGCAGCTTGCCCCGGTCCTGACGGCGGCGATCCAGTTTCACCACCTGGACCTGCAGGAGCGGCGGCGCCGGTTTCTCGACGCCCGGGCCGCGGCCCTCACCGCGGCCGCCGCAGACCCGGTCACGGATGACTGAAGAACGGCTCCAGGCCGAGTTTGCAGTAGGGACACGCCACCAGATGGGTGCCGCATTGATGGCACAAGAGCCAGCTCAGGCCGCATTTCTGGCAGCGGCGCAGTTCCGCGTTCCCGATGCGCAGATCCCGGGCGAGAATGAACAGCTCGGTGAAGGTGATCGGCTTGAGATCATCCGCCGCCGCCGTGCCGTGCAGGTAGACGAACAGATCCCAGGTGCGCAGCAGCGCCCGGGCATCCAGGGCCGAGGGGGTCGGGTTGAGCGCCAGAAAGATGCGGGCCAGCGCCGAGAGCCGGGCATGCCGGCGCCGGTTGGCCAGCAAGGTCGCGATGGACACCGGCAGGGGGCCGCTGCGCGGTTCCTGGCCGGTGGTGACGCGGATGACGCGGCGGGCCTGCTCCTTGGACAACCCCGCCAGCTGCTCGATGATGCTGGTCTTGGCGCCGCGCTGCGCCAGCGCTTCCGCGAGGCGGGCGGCCTCGCGCCGATAGCCCAGGTCGGGATCGTTCATGCGCCGCCGGCCTCCGGGTGGGGCGTGGGCGCCGGGACCCGCCAGCGCGCCCGGTCATGGGCGGGGTGCTCCGGGCGGTTGAGGTGACGCAGGGCAAAACTCGACATCACCAGCGGCGTGTCGGCGAGGCAATAGGTGCGGCGCGGCGGCTTGCTGCGCAGCGCCGTGTGCACAAACCCGCAGATCGCCTGGAAATCCCGCGGCGTCCACCGCAGGTCGAGATGGACCGTCTCCGCCACCGCGCGCAGGGTCTTCATGTTGCCCTGCGCCAGGGTGGCGAGCAGCCAGTCGGGGACGGCAAACACGTAGGCGGCCGCCGCCGGCGAGTGCCGGGCCATGTCGCGCGCCGTCACCAGGTGATCCACCAGATCGTCTTTCGCCGCCCAGAGATGGTCGGTGGCGCAGGGTGCGGTGTCGAGGGCGAAGACCGAGGTCGGGCAGTGGGTGAGGAGCTCCTCGCGCACCGCCACGTCGGTGGCCAACAGCGTGCGGTAGCGCCGGGCGACGTGGTCGCAGGTGCGGGCAGCCTGGCTCAGGCGCCAGAAATGACTGCGGTTCAACCGGCGCACTTCGTCGCGCAGCGCCTCGACGCCAAACGATGGGATGGTGTCACTGCTCTCCAAGATACTCTCCGCGGCCGGCGTCCGGCGTGGTGCTGCGGCGGCCTGCGGCCGGTTACTGACAGCGGCATGATGGCCCCGGCGGCCGGTGGCGACAAGGCCAGGACTTATCGCGTGGCGGCAACAACTTCACGCGCAAGGCGCAATTTTTTGCCGCTTTCCCGCTCAATTTTTTGCGCGACACCCGTCGCGGGGCTGGCATGACCAATCCGCATCTGCATTCCGGGGTGATCATCTCCCCCCGCCCGATCTTTCGCTATGGCGTGAAGGAGTTGCTCGCCCTGGCCGGGGTCCAGGTGTGGCGGGAAGAAACCAACGCCGAGAGCGGGCTGGCGACGCTCCGGCGCCTGGCCCCCCGCCTGCTGGTCCTGGACATGAAAACCCCGGAACGGGAGGGCGAACGGGAGCACTATCTGGATGCCCGCTGGATTCGCAAATACCAGAGCGGCGCGGCGGCGACCGCGATCGTCTGCCTCACCGACGTGGATCGCTACGGCCTGTCCGCCTTTGAAAATGGCGCCATGGCCTACCTCAAGAAGGATTGCAGTCTGCAGGAGTTCCACGATGCGGTCTTCGCCGCCCTGCGCGGCGAGCGCTACCTCGGCCAGGCCGCGACCAGCGCGCTGATCAAGCGCGCCTGCAGCGACGGCAGCGCCGCGCTGCCCAACTCCCCCTTCGAGGGCTTGCCGGCCTCGCTAAAGCCGGTGCTGAACGACATCATCAGCGGGTTCACCCCCGGGGAGATCGCGGCCAAGCGCCATCTGTCACCGGGGACGGTGTCCCGGCAGCGCAAGCAAATTCGCGAGGCGATGGGGGTGCGCACGGATGTCGACCTGCTGCGGCGGGCCGTGGAGCACGGCTATCACGAACTCGGCTGAGCGGCGCACTGGTATCATTACCGACTTTCGGGTAAGCTAGCCGGCAGGCATCCCGTGGGGGGGTGCGGGGGTTCCGGCGCGCGCCCGTGGCCGGTGCGTAAGGCCGGGCCGTGCGGGGGGACTGCCGCGATGCTGGATAACCTGATGCTGGCGAAATTCTTCGCCGTGCTGTTTGTCATCGACCTGGTGGCGTGCAGTTTCCCGGTGCGCGCCCTGCGCGAGCGCTTCACGCGGCGCCGGGCGCGGGCGGAACCGGCGGGCGACGCAGGCCAGCCCTTGCGCCAGATGCGCTTTCACGCCGCGGAATACGCGCTGAAGGTGACCGATCGGGTGACCCTGTCGTGTCGCGCGGACGAGATCTGGGAAGACGCCGCCGGCCTGCTGGTGCCGGTGGAGACGAAAACCCGGGCCACCACCTATCCCGGTGACCTGATCGAATTGTCCGCGGTGGGGTATGCCTTGCGGCACCAGACGGACCCGACCCTGAACCGGCCGATCGCCCCTTATGGCTATGTGCGTCTGGCGCCGGCCGGCGCGCCACCGCGGCTCGTGCGGGTGACGTTGCTCAGCGGCGCGCAGGTTGAGCGGCTGATCTCCCGCTATGTGGCGTTGCGCTGCGGGCTGGCCATCGCCATGCCGGAGCCCAGCGAGGGCAAGTGTCGCCGCTGCGCCTTCGGCCGCCAGCATTGCCCGGATTCCCTGTGCGGCTGACCCCGGCCGCCGGTCGGGCTCAGCCCGCCAGGCCCATGTTGCGCACCAGGCGGCGCACGGGGGCCGCCGGCGGCTCGGGGGCGCCGGGCGGGACGGCGGGCGCCAGCAGCACGGGCGCGGCCGCCGGCGGCGGGGGCGCCGGGGCCGCGGCGGCGGTCACGGGTGGCGGCGCCCGGGGGGTGGGCGGCGGGGCGTGCAACTGGGCCAGTCCCGCCTGCGCCCAGGCGAGGAAGGCGTCACGGCGCTCTGACGACGGCAGGGCCGCCAGCGCCTGATGGAGTTCAGGGTAGGTGTGGCGGGGCACGCCCACGCGCAGTAACAGCCCCGCGGCGGTCCCCGCGGGCGTACGGGGGAGGAGGGTGACGGCGCCCGTCCCCAGTGCCAGACCCACGGTCGCCAGCGTCAGGAGCCGGGGGGTGCGGGCGGGGGGCGGCAGCGTCTGCAGCGCCGCATACAGGGCGGCATGGCGGCGGGGGCTGAGCGCTATCCGCATGCGCAGCGGGCGCGGGGCGGCGCCACGCTCAGTCATCGCCGGCCAGCAGGGTCTGCCCGAACAGCCAGAACCCGCGGACATTCGCCACCACCGGGTCCTGGCTGAGGAGCACCCGCGAGTGGGCAAAGGCCTGTTGCGCGGCCCGCAGGTAGAAAGGCGCGCCCCCGCCGGCCAGGATCACCAGATCGGGCAATTGGGCATGGCCGCGCAGGGCGGCGCGGATATCGCGCAGGCCCTGCGCCGCCAGGTCCGCGGCCGCCGCGCCGAGGTCCGCGGTGAATTCCAGGCGGGACCCGGCGGCCAGGATGGTCGTCTTGCCGTCACGCAGGGCTTCATCGAGCCGCTGGGGATCGATCTTGAAGCGCACCTTGGCGCTCAGGCGCTCGGCGGTCTGCTCGAGGATGCGCGAGGTGGCCGTGGTGCTGGAGCCGCCGGCGGACGCCTCCAGCTTCTGGTCGACGAAGCAGACCCAGTCCAGGCTGAAAAACCCCGGGTCGATGACCAGCACGGTGCCGCTGAACAGGTCGGCGCTTTCCTCCCCCCGTTCGAACGCCGAAATGTAGGCGCCGGCCGGTTGCGGCAGGACCCGCACGTCGCGCACCTGGACGCGCTTTTCGGCGTCGACCTCAACCCAGCCGCGCAACAGCTGCTTCAACTCCTCGACGCGGGCCGGCTCCTGGGCCAGCACCACCGGCAGGCCCGCCACCAGACAATCCACGCTTGATTTGCCGGCGAGGGCGAGGGCGGCGCGGTACAGGGCCTGGTAGTCGTGCTCCCGCGCGTAGTTGTCGTCGAGGATCACCGTCGCCCCGCTGAGGTGACTGCGGGGACAGGCAGCGATGTAATCCTCGCCATTGACGCGCACCCGCACGCCGCGGCCAATGGCGCCGGTCAGGCTTTTAATGGCGCGCTGCACGGGCGCGGCGCCGGCGGGAAAGACCTTGGTAATCAGGTTACCTTGCTGGTCGGTATGCGCCAGTTTCAGGTTCGCATAGCCGATGTCGACCGCAACAATGTCCATGGCGCCTCGGGGATCGGTGTGAGATCGGCGCATGCTAGCAGCCCCCCGGGGGGTTATTGGGGCGTAAAAGCGGCCTGTAACCCGCGTTGCCCGGGAATTTTCCCGCGCGGCGGGCATGCGGCAGAATAAGCCGCAGGCGCCCGGCGCAAGCCGGGCCGGGTTTGGTAGAATAGCGCCTGCGTTTTATGCCCGCCCGAAGCGCCGTTTTCGCCCGCACGGCGGCCCATGGCTCGCCCTTGCCGCCGCCCGCGCGGCGGCGGGCCGGAGGGGCTGACCGGGCCATGGCGACGGGCTCTGCTTCGCGTCCGCTCCTGCTGTTCCTGCCGCCGGTCATGCCTGAAGAAACCTTGCCGAAATCCGATTGCGAAGTGAGCTGCTACCAGGCGTTGATCACGTCCCTCCAGCAGCGGAAGCGCGCGATTCTCGCGGCTGCCGCCGCCAAAGTCGCCCAGCATGACGCGGCAATCCGTGCCCGGGAGAAAGGCCCGGACAAGCAGACCTCCGGGCGGGTTTACGTCCGGATTCGCGATCATAAAGGCACCTTCAGTTTGGAGTGGCGCGCGATTGGGTTTGCGCGGAATCGCACCGGACGCGCGTGGCGCCGCGATACGACCATTGCGTTTGGCGAGGGCAGCCAGCGCGATATGCGCCGGCTGCTGGCCCACGCCGCCGAGTGGGAGCGCCCCGCCGTCCTGGAGCTCGCCACCCAGCTCCTGGATTATCGCCGTGAATGGCATTACCTGACCCAGGCGCAGCGCGACATCCTGCGCGCCAAGGAGGTGCTGGGCATCCCGGACTTCTATCTCTTTTCCGGTGACCGCCCGGCGGCGCCGCCGGCCCCGGCGCCGGATAGCCCCGCGGACCCGCCGGCGGCCGCCCCGCCCGCGGCGGCGAATTCCCCCTATTCCCCCACCTACCTGCGCGGCGGCGAGCCGGCCGCCCGGAGCGGGCGCGGTCAAGGCGTCGGGCGGTAAAAATCGGCGGCGGCGTCTTTCAGCACCAGGCGCAGGGTCACCTTGCGGCCCCGTTCCAGCAGGGCGACCGGCAGGCCATCGAGCACCGGGATCAGGTTGACCCAGTCCAGTTGCAACAGCAAGGGGTTGGCCTGCACCAACGGCTGATGCTGCAAGGCGATCTGGCGCAGGGCGAGACTGTGGGGATGCTCGTTGGTGACCCGCACATACACCCGCCGCTCGCGAAACGTCCGGCCATAGCGCCGGATGGCGAACGGGCCCGCGACCTGGGAGGGGGCGAGACCGGCGCCGAAGTACAGGGTCTTCTCCGTGGTGCGCCAGCCGTTGACCGCCGCCCCGGGACCGTCGTCACGGAGGGCATAACGGGCGATCTCCGCGGCCACCCCGCCCTCGAGCCCCCGGGGCGCTTCCCCTGGCGCCAGCGGCGGATAGAGGGGGTATTCCTGGGGCGGGTCTTCCGGCGCGGACTGCGTCAGGATCTTGCGGCCGTCATAGTCGATCAGCAGCCGGCGCTGGCCGTCCTGCACGGTCGTCGTTCCCGGCGTGATCACCAGGTGCAATTCGGGGGCGGGCGTGTAGGTCGCCGGCAGATTATCGGCGCGATACTCGAGGCGAATGTCGTCGGCGCGTCCGGGCAGACTGAGCAGGAGCAGGAGGCCGCCGAGCGCGCGGCACAGGGGGGGAGGTAAGGACATGGCAATCGCTCGCGGGTGGGATCGGGCAGCAGGGCCGGGCTGGCGGTCCGGCAGGTCGTGCGGCGCGGGCCGTGCCGGCATTTTACCCCAGGCGCGGTAGCGCCACGCGGGCAAAAAAAACGCCGTCCCGGGGGGGATGGCGTTAACAGGGGGGTCAGACCGTCGGCGTGACGGCAGGGGTGGCGTCGGGCAGCGGGTTACCGCCCTGCAGGTGCAGCGCGGCGAAACCCGCCGGTCCCTGGGTGCACAAAACATCGTTCCAATCGATGCCGGCGGCGTCGTCGGGGATGGGCGGGCGCGGTTGAATGACCACCACATCCCGGCCACTGGTCAGCAGGCGTTGCGCCAGTTTGGCGGCGCTGAGCTGGCCTGCTCCCGAACGATCCTTGTCGGCGAAGATGACGATCTGTTCCACCCCGGCGGGGGGCACAAACTGCTCCATCAGCACCCGGTTCAAGGTCGACCAGGTCGGGATGCCGGTGGCCTTCCAGCAAGCCAGCGCGGTCTCGATGCCTTCGGCGACACCCAGGATGGACCCGGTGGGTGCGCCGAGACGAATCGCCCCGCCGCGGGTCTGCAGGTCGCTGGGCCGGGGCATTTCCTTCTTGGCCTTGCGTACCGGCGCTTTGCCGCCCTGGCCATCGAGAAAGGTGCGATGCATCCCGACGATTTTGTCCGCCGGGTCGCGCACCAGGGCCAGCATGCCCGGATAGTGACCATTGGCTTCCCCGTCCTCGCCCTTGTAGAAGAGGGCCGGGTGCGCGCGCAGGTCGTGGGGCGTCGGCAGGGCGTCGATGCCGCGTTTGGCCAGGTAGTCCCTGACCAGTTGTCCCGGCCCATCACTGGCCGTGGCGACGGGGCAGGAGGCGCGGTAGAGGTCCCGCATGTCCTGCAAGCACCGCTGGTCGCTGCGCTGACGCTCGGGGTCCGTTCCCCGGGAGGCCGCCGTCGGCTGGGGGGCGTCGGGGAAGACGCGTAAGGCCCCGGCGACCTGTGCCAACGTCGTTTTGAACGACGCGCCCGTCACGGCCATCAACAACTTGAAGCCGTCGTGAAACGGCCCGCAGGTGTTGCAATAGCCGCCGCCGGTGACCGCGACATCCTTGAACAAGCGAAAGGCGTCACCGTTTTCCCCGCCATGCACGGGACAGGGCCCGTGGCGGATACTCCCCGGGCTGCGCTCGAACTGGGCCACGGCCTGTTTGAGCGGGTCGTTGCCCAGTTCATGGAGGAGCGCCAGCCAGCGCCCGTTGGCGCGGGCTTTAACTTCCCCGACATCGAAGTTCATCGTTTCCTCCCGACCTGCCGGCGCAGGTCCTGATAGATGCAGGCCTCCACGTGCTTGAGGGCCTCCACGTCGTCCCCGGTCAAGCCACCCGTGGCCTGGACCCGCACCACGTCCGCCTTGGGGGCGGAGCGCAGGGCGATCTCCAGACGCAGGTCGCTGGCCTTCCTGGCCACCCCGCGCAGCTGCTCCAGCCGCTGGGGGGCGACCTTCCGGGTGATATCGAATAGCACCTCGCGGCTGCCCACCCCGCTGAAGCTGGTCCAGCGTTGTCCGGTCGCGTCCAGCGATTCGGAGAATCTCAGGTAGGGGTACATCCCCAACCCGAGCTTCGCGTTGGTCTTCATGTTTCCACTCCATGCGCCACCCGCTGCCACGGGTAAGCGCCAGGTAATAGGACCTTGGCAGAGGTTGGGCGGCCTTAACGGCGTGCCCGCAGCTGGGATTTGAGCATCCCGAACAGCGCCCCGCGGAGATCCGCCAGTTGTTCCACGTTGGCGTGCTCCGGGAACATGGCCTTCACCGGGGCATCGTTGCCGATGCCGATGCCGAAGGTTTCCACTCCGGCCCGGGTCAGTCCGTCGACGACCGTGACCACCCCCTCCATGTCGTTGGGATGGCCGTCGGTGAGGACGAAGACCATCTTTCTCGGCTCCTTCATGGCCAGGATGTGTGCGCCCGTCCAGGTCAGGGCCTCGGCCAGGGGCGTCCCGCCATGGGCCTCCAGGTCGAAGCGGTTCGCATGCTTGCGAATCGGTTCACCGGGGTTGAGGACCACCCCGACGGCGCTGCCACGCACCGTGTAGGGGAACACCGCCACCCCGACCTTGGTGCCGGGAATGGCTTCCATCGCCAAGGTCGCCGCGAGCAAGCTCTCGGTGGCCACCTCCAGCGGGCGCCCGTTCATGCTGCCGGAGGTATCCAGCAGCAGCCAGATCGCGGTGTTGACCGCGATGGTTTCCGCCTTGCGCACGCGTAAGGCGTCGTCCCCCAGGCGGTAGCGCCAGATTTTGTCCATGGCATACCTTCCGCCAAACACCGCCGTCCGCGCGGGCAGGCGTTCTTCCGCTTCCAGGAAGCTGACCATCGCCCCGCGAAGGGCCCGTGAGGACACGAGGACGTGCCCCAGATCGACCCGGCCGTATTCCTTGACCGGTTTCGCGGCGGGCACCTCAGGCAGGTAGCGGTTGGCGGGCTGCTCGTTCGCCTTGGCGTTGAGCTGATCCAGCGCCGCTTGGCCGATATCCCAGCGCCGGGGATCCACGACCCCCTGGGCGGCCTCGGCTTCGAGGCGATCCAGCCAGCTTCCCGCACCCGTACCCCCACTGCCGGTCGTGTTCCCCGCGGTGGAGGAAGGGTTCCCGGAGGCGTTCTGGTCCTGACCCTGGCCTTGGCTTTTGCCTTGACCCTGGTCCTGACC
>CALMDH010000073.1:0-59465 GCA_937862735.1 uncultured Gammaproteobacteria bacterium | reverse complement strand
ATATGATATAGGTAATGGTGAATTGGCAGTCTAAACTAATATTGAGACAGCCTCTCACTTTTACTGGCCAGCGTATCGGGTGGGCCTCGGCCCCGCGGTGAAACGCGGGCGTGATAGTTTCAGGGCGACGCTTTTGTGCCCGTGAAGAGGTAAGGGCGCGGACCGGGCAGCCAGATGCGGAAGCGACAACCCCGCCCTGGCGCGCACACGGCGGTCAGGGTGCCGCCCTGGGTCTGAATCATGCGCCGTGCCAGCGGCAGGCCCAGCCCCTGGCCGGGCTGACCTTGGGCGTTGGCGCCGCGGAAGTAGGAATCGAACAGGTACTCCACCTCCTCTGGCCCTAGCCCGGGACCGTTGTCGATCACCTCCAGCCACAGGCCATCGCTTTCCCGGCGGCCCGCCGGCCCGGCGCGCAAGGTGATGATGCTCCCCGGCGGGGTGTATTTGACGGCATTTTCCACCAGGCTGCGCAAGGCCAAACCGGTCAGTTCCTGATCGCAGAGGAAGATCCCCGGCAGGCTGGCTGGGTCCACCTCCACCCGGATGAGGTGACGCCCGCTCAACAACCGCCCCGCCGTGGCCGCCGCCTCCAGCAGTTCCGCCGGCGCGCAGGGAGTCCGGCGGGGCCCCTGGCGCAACAGGGAAAAGCGTTCCTCGGTGAGTTGCTCGTTGAGCAGCCCGGTCAACCGCTGGGTCGCTTGCAGGATCCGGGCGTAGCGCAGGCGATTGGGATCGGCGCGCCCCTCCGCTTCCAGCTCCAGGTTCTGGGCGATGCTGTCGATCACCGCCACCGGGGTACGCAGGTCGTGGGAGATGGTGGCCAGAAAATCCCGCTGTTCCTCCCGGGCCAGGCGTTCCGCCTCCAGGGCGTCCTGGCTCTCGGCCATCGCGGCGCGCAGGGCCTGGGTCCGCTCCGCCACCTGCCGCTCCAGGTCGGCGGCATAGGCCAGTTGCACGGCATGGGCGCGGCGCTCGGCCGCCAGGTTCGCCGCCTTGAGCCGGTTGAAATGGTCGCCCAAGGCCAGGGCCAGCAGCAGCAATTCCAGGGTGGAACCGAGGGTGAGACTGTTGTCCGTGAGGACGTTGGCGGGTAACGGGCCGGGCAACCGGCTGAGGTGATGGACCAGGACGCCCAGGAAGAAGCAGGACCAGGCCAGGATCAGATAACCCGCCGGGGCGTAACCCTGCCGCCATACCCGCCAGCCGGCCAGCACATAGAGCAGCACGAGGAGGAGGTTCAGGGCGATGAACAGTTGGACGAACCAGAGCAAGGCGGGGCCCGGGGCCTGACCCTGCACCGGCCCCAGGCCGTACATGATCAGGATGCAGGCCTGCAGCGCCAGGGTCAGCCCCCACAACCAGCGATGCCAGATGGGCAGGCGCGATCGCGTCTCCAGGAAGCTGGTCACCAGCGCGGTGGCGGGAAGATGCAGCAGCGTCGGCACCAAGAGGTCGAAATGCTTGTTCCACTCCGGCTGCGTGGGCCAGAGGTGCTGAAAGCCCAGGCCACTGACGAACCCCAGGTGCAGCAGCAAAAAGGCCCCCAGGTAGATGACATAGAAGCCGAAGCGCCGGTCGCGGGTGGAGAGGAACAGCAACAGGTGGTAGGCCAGCAGGCCCAGGCCAGCGCCATAGTAGAGACCCCAGCCCAGATTGGTCTGGTGGCGATGGGCCTCGAACGCCTCCGCCGCCCAGAACCGCAGGGGCAGGGCCGGGAAGAGACGTGACAGGCTATCCAGGCGCAGGTAGAGCCGCGACTCCCCCCCGGGGGGTAGTTCCAGCGGGATGGCGAACTGCGCGTGGTTCAGGGGGCGGCTGGCGAAGGGGCGCTGATCGCCGGTGCGGTAACCGGCCACGACCTCCTCCCCCTGGAGGAGGAAGAGGTCCAGCAGATCCAGCCGGGAAGAGGCCAACTCCACCACCAGGGCGTGGCTGACCGCATTGTCATTGCGCAGCCGCAGCCGCAGCCACCAGGCGGACGGGGAATGGCCCAGGCGCAGGGTTTCCTCAGGCAGGGTTTGCCAGTGGCGGTCCGGCAGGGCGATCACCCCCGCGAGGTCCCACTGCCGCTCGGGGTCTTCCAGCACCTCGATCAGGCTGCCCAACCAGGTCGGGCTGGAGGAAGCGAGCAGTTCGCCATTGGCCGACATGGACTCCCCCGCGGTCGCGTGGCCGATGGCCAGGAGCATGAGCAGCCAGCAGGTGGCCAGGGCATGGCGGGGGAGGACCAAGGGCATCAGGGGATTGGGCCTACACACGAGGAAGTCGGAATCCCCGGAATCATAACCCTCTGATCTTAAGTGGGTTATGCAAAAAAGGACAAGTGGGGATTAACGGCAAATCACGCGCCCAGGTCACTATCCGTTCTTTCTCACCTCCACCCTCGCCGCCTCGGCAACCTTTCTACAGGCAAAATGGGAAGAGATGTACCCAGGGTACAAGCCTTTGATGTGGAGTTCGTGATGGACACGGGAGATAAACAAGGACGCGCCCGGTTGGTCACCCTTGACCTCGCAATGGAAGTCATAGTCAGGTTCCTCCATCGGGGTTTTTCCTCCCCCATCCCGACATCCATACCACAACTTGGCTCCGGTATCCGCGGGAAGGGAGAACCAGGCCTCAAAAGTTTTCCACTGTCCGTCAGCGCGTCCGTAAGCATAGCCTATGTTCTTGATATCACAGTTCAAAGTGTAACCTTTGGAATCCTCGCTCCAATCTGCCGCGCTGGCCTCGGTAGCATGGAAAAACAACATGATCAATGTTGCCGCCTGCAGGGAGGGGGTCATCATCGACTTGATCGACATGGTGAGTAAAACGCTCTGGAATCGTCTTATGAAATGTTTTTGCTAGCGTCATGATCCTGATGAGCGGACAGCGGGAGTGGCCCACGCCACCCGTCAAGCACAGTCTATCTGATGCCGGCACGGGGAAACCTTACCAAATATTACCTTCATCAAATCTCTTGCCTCCGTCTCAACTCTTGTTCGACCACGACGAGGTACCCGTGCTGTCTGGCGCTAGCGACCAGGAACGGCTGGAGCAGGCATGGCGCCTGGCGGCCGGCCTGATCCCGCACCAATTATCGGTCCCCGGCCAAAAATTGCCGTGCTGAGTGGCATCATTGCCGCCCGGAGATTTTCAGATTTAGCCTGTCTCGATAAGCTTCCATTCGCGACGTTTCCACCCTGTTTCCTTGCCGGAGACGAAGCGCAAATAGTTTTGTTCCTCAGACTTGGATGACCTCATGTCTTGGCTGACCAGCGTTGCCCTCGGGCTCACGGTATTTTTCACCCTGGCCCTCTTGTTCTGGTGGTTGTTTGTCCATGCGATTCATTGGGCCGCCGAAGTTGCCGATCAGGAAGAGTGGAGTGAAGGCCAGTAGCCGACGGCGGGATTCACATGGCTCGGAGGTAATTGATGTTCCTGTCCCTTGGAAAATTTGCCCGCGAACGGCGCCTGGTCAGGGCCCTGGGAGGCCGATCGCTGGAATCGTCCTGTCTGGAGGCCCTGGTGGAGGTCCTGACCATGCAGGAGCGGCGTGAGGAGCTGCCCTGGGGCTTGCTGTGGAAGATGCACGTGCGGGCGGACAAGGCCCTGGCCAAGCTGGCCGGGGACGATCCCCGTTACCCGCTCTTGCGGGAGATCCGCCGCGGGGCCTTGTGGGAGGTGCAGTCGCGGGAGTTGCGGGGTCTATAGTGGTCCCCCGGCGGCAAATGGCGGACACGCGAGCCGACGACGATCGCGCCGCGGTCAGTGTGGAGGACGGCACCGTCCTCAAGCCAGGCGAGCGGGAACCGTGAGCCAACGAGCAACGCTGCCGCGAACTCAGCGCTCAACTGATACGGCAGGCCGAGGCGCGCACCGCCGAGATCCGCGCCGCCCAAGCGGCCTTGCGCGACAGTGAAGCGCGCTATCGCACCATCTTCGATAGCGTCATCGATGCCATCTTCATCCTGGATCTGGAGGGGAACATCCTCGCGGTGAACGAGCTGGGCACCGATTCCACGGACACTTGGCCACTGATTCCACGCTGATTCGGCCAGCCGTTCCACGATCATTCGGCCACCGATTCCACGGCCATTCGGCCATCCCCGGGCAGGGGGCGGACAGCCAAGCGCTCACCCTCAGGCCCGCACGACCTGGATAGCCCGCCCTTGTGGACTCCTGACCTCCTGACTGAGGGCGCGCGCGGCGATGGGTGGCTGGCCGGCGCGGCGATCGAAGATCACCAGCCAGCCGCTATCCAGTCCCAGGCCGGCCAGATAGCCGTCCAGTTGCTCCAGCCCCTCGGCCAAAGGGTCTGGCTCGCCATCACGCCATACCTTCAGTTCCATCCCCAGGGTCAGGGCGCCATAGCGCAGGCACAGGTCCATGCCGCCGGCGCCGATGGCATATTCCCGCTCCAGGGTGCCCGCGCCATTCACCACCCGGTGGAGAAAGGCCATCAGTACCAAGTGGGGGGCGATCTCGTGATAGGGGGCGCTGCCCAGCAGCGGCTGGCCGTGGCGGCGCCAGAAGGCCAGAAAGGCGTCCAGCAGGCGCGTGGGATTGAGCGTGCCGTCGGCGTTCAGCCAGATGGGACTGATATGGGGCAGGGAATCCTGCGGCCCGCTGGCCAGGGCCCGGGGCAGGACCTCGCGGTAAATGGGGTTGGCGACCACCAGGCCACCGGCGCCATCGCGGCGCAACAGCCCCAGGTCCACCAGGTAATCCCGGTCATCGTCCGCGACCGCCTCGGGCAGGGTGCCCGCCAGCATGGGCTCGATGACGCGCCGCACCCGCTCTTCACCGAGCTTGTGGGCCAGTTGGTCGAGATGGGTGACGCGGTTGGCGATCAGGTCTTCCTTGGCCTGGTCAATCAGTTCGACGGTAATCGGCCGGGAACGGTCAAGGCCCGCCGGAAGCTCGAAACAGGCCCGGTAGGCCAGGGCATTGACCAGCCAGGGCTGGCCCAGGGTCAGCTCCCACACCCGCTCCAGGGCCTCCGGGGTGAAGGTCTGCCCGGTCGCGGTGGTATGTTCCAGCAGCAGCGTCCGGGTTTCCAGGGCGGTGAAATCGCCCAGGCGTAGGGATTTGGCCTTGATATTGAAAGCGCTACCGCCGGTGATCACCGCTGCTTCGGCGCGGGAATGAATCCGATAATCTTGCAGGTCGCGCACCCCACACAGCACCACCGTCTGCGGAAAATGCCCCGGCCGTTGGGGATAGCCGGCGCGTAATTGGCGCAACAGGGAGATGAGAGTGTCGCCGATCAACGCATCCACTTCGTCGAGCAACAGCACCAGGGGTTGGGGATCGGCGCCGGCCCAGCGTTCCAGCAGACCCGTCAGGGCGCCATTAGGCCCACGGCGGTTCCAGACCTCATCGGTCCAGGCCGGCAGCCGGTGGTCGTCCAGATAGAGCCGGGCGCTGGCTTCGATCGCGCCACAGATGGCGCGCATCCCCAGGCCGACGTCTTCACGCGCCGTCTGCGCGGTTTCCAGATTGACATAGGCGGCCCGATAGCGACCCTCGGCGTTGAGCCGTGCCATCAGGGCCAGCAGGCAACTGGTCTTGCCCGTCTGGCGCGGGGCATGGAGCAGGAAGTATTTTTTTTGCTCAATCAGCCCCAGCACCTCCCCCAGATCCCAACGCTCCAGGGGCGGCAGGCAGTAATGATCACCGGGCCGGACCGGGCCTTCGGTATTGAAAAAGGGCATGGGGCACCTCCCGAAAGGGCGCATTTCGCCGCTGGCCCGGCAGCTTAGCATAGGGGGCGTGCTCTGGCGGGCAGAGGCAGCTTCCCGTTGGCGGCTGACCTTAGCGGTCGGGGGCCGCCGGTAATATTCGGTAAGGTTGCGATGGCCGGCGTTGGTCTAGCAACCGCTGGTAACTGATACGATGATCACACCTCCGGCCTTGGGGGCGATTGGCTTGAGTCGCCTCAGCCAGCACCCACCCGGCCCATTGGTTCAGGCTGATGCCGTTCGCCTGGGCGGCCACCAGTGCGGCGCCATGCACCTCGGGGGGGATGCGCAGCATCAATTTGCCACTCGCCGGTTTCGTGGGCTTACGGCCACTGGCGGCGCACTCCTGTACGTAGACAGATCCCCGCGAAACGGCCGATAGCCGCGGTAATATTTTGTAAGGTTCCCCCCGCCCCCGCTCGGCTAGCATCAGGCCACGTCGCCCCTGGTTTGCCCTGATGACCCGCATGCATCAGCGTCTCCATGGAACTGACTTACGCCTAACCGCCCGATCAACTGAGGTTTAATGACGATGGCCCCGAACCCAAGATGTTTGACGCTGATCATCCCCTTGATCCTGCTGCTGGGGTGCGCGGATGCCAGCCAGGATGGCGCGTCGCCGCCGGTGTGCTCCAAACGCAGCCTGCAGGGGACCTATCTGTACCAAATCATTGGCCGGGATGCCGTGCCGGAGGGCCAAGTCACGGCCGGTCCCTATGCGGAGGCCGGCATGGACCTGTACGACGGCAACGGCCAGGTCACCACCACCTACTCCAGTTCACGGGAACAAGGCACCCAAATCATTGGCCATTACGACATCCAGGCGGACTGTTCAGGACAAATCGTCTATCCGGGGACGGACGGCCCCCTGAGACGCTACCAGGTCTACGTCGATCCCGCCGGCAGCCGGTTGGCCTTTATCGATGTCACCGACACCAGCCGTGGCTACCTCCTGGGCGGGGAAAAGCTTCGGGTTGCCGCGCAAACCGCCCCCTTGGCCAACTGCTCCACCCAGACCTTGTCGGGCACCTTCACCTATAGCGTGGAGGGCGCGGTCACCACGGAGCAGGGCTTGAAGCTGTTTCGGGAGGCGGGCATGGAGTCCTACGATGGCGCCGGGAACAACATCGCCAATCGTTACACCGACAATCAGGGCGTGACCGCGACCATCGCGGGCCAGTATGACATCCGGCCCAACTGTCAGGGCACGGCGACCTATGCCAGTGGTGGCCGGTATGAGCTTTACGTCGATCCCCTGGGGCAATGGTTCGCGTTCATCGACCTGACGGCCGGAGCGCAACGCGGGGGGAAGAATCATCTGATTTCCCGCCAGAGACTCGTGGAGGGGGCTCAGGTTGTTCCCGTCGATACCTTCAACTTTACCGGGCAGCGTACCGGGGGGACCTCGGCCCCGCGGTGAAACGCGGGCGTGATAGTTTCAGGGCGACGCTTTTGTGCCCGTGAAGGGGTAAGGGCGCGGTCCGGGCAGCCAGATGCGAAACTTACCAAATATTACCTTCATCAAATCTCTTGCCTCCGTCTCACCTCCTTCCCCTCAATTCGTCACGGCGCGAAACGAAGCCATTTTGCGCGGGGGACGAAAAGGGCCATTTTGCGAAACAACCCTCCCCGGGGCCGCGCCCCGCCCCTGCAGGCGCAGAAACTCGTTCAGCTATGATTGCCGTTCTGAGTGGAATCATTGCCGCGCGGATATTCCACGGCGGGGCCCAACTCATTACCCTTCGCCGTCGTTGGCTGGCAGGACCGCCGCGCTGCCCTAGCAGCCCGCGCAGCGCTTCCAGCCGCAAATTCATACTGTTGGGCCGCGCCATGGCTTGTCTCGCCAACCTGGGCAAGTCGCAGCCGGCCTGGTCTCCTCCCCCTTGTTCGGCCCACGACGAGGTACCCGTGCTGTCTGGCGCTAGCGACTTCCGCGCTCATCATGCCCCGCTCACCTCCACCGCAATCGAGGCTGAGTGGGCACCATTCAATCCACGGCACTTGGTGTCCCGTCTCCATGAGGAGCAACTCCCCGTCGCCCAGGCCAAAGGCATCGACTTTTGCCTCGATCACCCCTTGAAGCCACTGGGTTGGCTGATGGGCCAGTCTGGGCCGCTGCGCCCAATGGGTGGCAGGCATGGGCGGTAAGTTGAGGGGCGACAGCCATCCAGGTCTGGGTAGCTATTTCTGGGTGGAAATCCCTTACCAGCCCCTCGATCGAGGAGAGTTTGAAACGATGACGCGTGACGTGGCGGTGGAGACCAGTCTGGCGGGTTTGCATGTCCTGGTGGTGGATGACAACGACATCAACCTGGCCGTCGCCGAGCACTTACTGGGCGAGGAAGGGGCCCGGGTGACGCGGGCCAGTGATGGTCAGGAAGCCGTGAACCATCTCCGGGAGCGACCCGACGGCTATGATGTCGTGCTGATGGATATCCGCATGCCGGTCATGGATGGGCTCACCGCCAGCCGTCTCATCCGGCGTACCCTGGGCCTGACCGCGCTGCCCATCATCGCCCTGACCGCGGAAGACCCGCTGCGGCTGGACCTGGAAGCCGAACGGGCGGGGATCGATGCCATCCTGGAGAAACCCTTGTCGATCAGTCGCCTCACCGCCTGTCTGAGCGAGGTACGTCCGCTCAAGGCCCGCAGCGGACCCACCTCACCCCTGGAGTGATCGCGCCCCCCTCGCTGACACCCTCTCCCCCTGGCCGCGCCTGTCCGGGCGCGGGTAGGGGTTGTGCTAGGCTTCCGGCCAACCACACCCTCCGGTGAACCGTTAAGCGGTCAAGGAGCTAACCAAGCATGACGATGGGTGACGAGGCCCCCGTGATGCCCTGTCCCAATAAAGAACGCCTGCGCCTGGCCCTGGAAGGGGCGCAACTGGGTCTCTGGGATGGCAATCACCCCTCGGGGGAGATCTACTGGAACGACCAGAGTTATCGCCAGTTCGGTCTGCCGATCGGGGAGGCCATGACCTACGCCCGTTTCCTGGCGCTGCTGGCACCCGAGGACCGGGCGCGGGTGGAGCAGGCCTGGCGCCGGGCCGCCGATGGCCGGGAAGACTACCGGGTGGACTTTCCCATCACCTGGCCGGATGGCTCACGCCATTGGATCCGCGCCGTGGGCCGGGTCTATTGCGGTCCGGACGGTCAGCCCGTCCGGGTGAGCGGCATTCACATCGATATCACCGCGCAGAAGGCGGCCGAGCAAGAGATCCAGGACCTCAACGCCGGACTGGCGGAACGGATCAAGGCCCGCACCGCCGAACTGGAGGCGGAGATCGCCACCCGCCAGCGTCTTGCGGAAGAACTGCGCCTCTTCAAGGCGGTCGTCGAGGTCTCCGAAGAGGCCATCGCCATCAGCCGGCCCGACGGTCAGCTGCACTACATCAACCCGGCCCACGAAAGGCTCTTCGGCTTCACCCTCGCCGAGGCCCGCGCACGCAACTACCGCGACTACTATCCACCCGAGTCCCTCGCCGTCCTGGAGGAAGAGGTGGTGCCGCGGCTGGCGCGGGGTGAAAGCTGGGCGGGGGAGCTGGAGGTCCAGGATCGCTGGGGCCGGCGCTTCCCCCTGTGGGAGCGCGCGGGATCGCTGCGCCAGAGCGATGGCACCCTGGGGTACGCCTTTGGCTTCATGCATGAGATCAGCGAACGCAAGGCGACCGAAAGGGCCTTGGTGCGCAAGGAGGTGGAGCTGCGCAAGCTGATCGATGGTTTGCCGATCGGCGTCATCATCGCCGGCTTACCCGGCGATGACCAGATTCACTACCTCAACGCTCAGATCACTCGCACCTTTGGCTATACCCTGGAAGATGTGCCGACCACGGAAGACTGGTTCGTCAAGGCCTATCCCGATGCGGACTACCGGCGCCAGGTGCGGGACATCTGGAATCAGGCCCTCCGCCGATCAGCCGAACGGCAAGGCATCATAGGGACCCACGAATACCGCATCCGCTGCAAGGATGGTCAGAGCCGCGCCACCCTGATCAATGCCGTGGTCCTGGAGGGCCGCCTCGTTGGCACCCTGGTGGATCTCAGCGCCTACCGTCAACTGGAGGAGCGGGTACGCCGCAGCGAGGAGCGTTTTCGGCTGATCGCTGAGCATTCCCGGGACAACATCTGGACCATGAACCTGGCGGGCGAATTCACCTACATCAGCCCCTCCCTGGAGTCGATGCTGGGCTATACGCCCGAGGAATACCAGTCATTGCCTCTCGGCAGCACCTTCAGCCCCGAATCCCAGGCCCGCGTCCAGGAAGCGCTGGATGCGGCACGCGCCCGGGTTGCGGCCGGGCTCCCCGTGGCGTTTGAGGCCGAGCTAAAACAACGGGGCAAAGACGGGTCTTTCCACTGGTCACATGAGATCGCCGTGGCGATGTATGACCGTGACGGTCATTTCGTCGAGTTCATGGGTATCTCCCGCGACATCACCCTGCGCAAGCAGCAAGAGGCAGCGCTGCGGCAGGCCCTGGATGCCGCCGAGGTCGCCAATGCCGCCAAGAGCCGCTTCCTGGCCACCATCACCCACGAACTGCGCACCCCCCTGCACGCCATCCTCGGCTTTACCCAGGTCCTGGCCGGGCTGGAGGAGGCCCCCGGGTCGGCAAAGCTGCCCAACGCGAAAGAGGCCCAGCGCCGCCGGGATCTGCTGGCGGGTATCGAGCGCAACGGTCGCCATCTGTTGGCCCTGGTCAACGACCTGCTTGACCTGAGTCGACTGGAGAGCGGGCATCTCGCGCTGCGTGCCCGCCCCACGGGGCTGCGTCGGCTGCTGGAAAACTGCCTGGCGGACTTCGCGACCCTGGCGGCGGAGCGGGGTTTGGGGCTCTACCTCAAATTCCACCCCAAGCTGCCAGCCCGCCTGCTCATCGACAGGTTGCGGTTGCGCCAGATCCTGGCCAATCTGCTCGGCAACGCGCTTACCTACACCTCGCGGGGCGAGGTCACGCTGATGGCGGAGGCCGCCCCTAGCGCCACCGGTCCCGGGGCGGTAGCCCTCAGCCTCAGCGTGACGGACACGGGCCCGGGGATCGCGCCGGCCGACCATGACCGCCTCTTCAGTCTCTTTGGCCGGGGGGAGGACGGGCTGAAAGCCGGCAAGTCCAAGGGTACCGGCCTGGGCCTGGTCATCTGTCGCCAACTGGCCACGCTGATGGGGGGTGAAATCCGCCTGGACAGCGTGCCGGGCCAGGGTAGTCGTTTCACCCTCTGGCTCCCCGCCGTACCGCTGGCCATCGCGGGCAAGGGCAAGGGCCAGGCAGGGAAGACGAAAGGCGGCGTCCGCTTGCCCGGGGTCGGGGCCGAAGATGAGCTGTCGACTACCGTCAGGGCGGAAACGATCCCCGTCCCTTCGCCATCCTCCCCGTCGGCCGCCCCCGCCTTATCGACACCTTCATCCCCGACCCCGTCCTTGGCCCCATCCACCTCTCCGGTCCCGCCCCCGTCTACGGCCCTTGGACCATCCTTGCCGCGCACTCGCGGACCTGATCGAGTTCCGTTGACCCTGCTGGTCATCGACGACGAGCCAGATAATCTGCACCTCGCCGCCGAGATCCTCCGGGATCAGGGCCTGGAACTGGTCAGCGCACCCGACGGCGCCACGGGCCTGCGGCTCGCCGCCACCCTGCGGCCAGACCTGATCCTGCTCGACATCCGCATGCCGGGTCTGGACGGCTTTCAGGTCTGCGAGCGCCTCAAGACTGACCCGGCGACCCGCTCGATCCCGGTGATCTTCCTCTCCGCCCTGGATCACTACGAGGACAAGGCGCGCGGCTTCGCCGCCGGCGGGGTGGACTATGTCACCAAGCCCTGTGATGCCCGTGAACTGCTGCTGCGGGTCACCAATCATTTGCGCCTGGCCCAGGCGGCGCCCGGTCCGGCGGCGGTCAGTCCGGGGGAGCCGTCAGTAGCTGAGGCGACATTGGCCCCGGATCGGTCCCTGGTGATCCTCCTGCGCGCCCGCGACCGGTTAGTGGCGGACCTGGCCAATCCTCCCGACCTGAATGCCCTGGCCCGCGACTGCGGGACCAATCGCACCACCTTGCAGCACCTCTTCCAGGCCAAACTGGGGATGAGCGTCTTTGGCTACCTGCGCGAGCAACGCCTGCAACGGGCGCTTCGCCTCTTGGCGGCCGGTGGGCACGGCATCGACGAGGTTGCCACGCGCGTCGGCTATCGCCATGGCCATAACTTTACGCGGGCCTTCAAACAGCGGTTTGGCCTGACCCCGAGCCAGTTGCTACACCTCGGCATTCAAACGCCGTTCTGATTGAGGGCATCCAGATGAGCAGCGCCCCCATTGATACCACCGCGGAGACAGCGGCCGAGCGGGAAGTCCAGGCCCTCGACCCTGTACTGGAAGAGCGGATCAAGGCCCGCACCGCCAAACTGGAGGCGGAGATCAGTGCCCGACGCCGGCTGGAGGATGAACTGCGCGCCCGCAACGCGCACCTCGAACGTCAGCTAGCAGACTGCGCCACCGGGTTCCATGCTGCCTATTCCGCACTGCGGGAAAGCGAAAGCCGCTTTCGCGCCATCTTCAACCACGTCAGTGATGGCATCCTCATCCAGGACCCCGAGACCGGCCAGGTCATCGCCATCAATGACCGACTGGTGGAGCAGTTTGGCGGCCGCCATGAGGAGGTGCTTGCCATGGGCTTCGGCGCCCTGCTGGCCGGGACGCCACCCTACACCCTGGCTGACGCCGGCCGGAAGATCCAACTGTTGCTGACCACGGGGCCGCAAAGCTTCGAATGGCTGGCCCATCGGCACGACGGCAGCACCTATTGGGTCGAGGTCAGTCTGCGTCTGGCCCAGATCAATGGCCACACCCGCCTCCTGGCCCTGACGTGTGACATCTCCTCGCGCAAGGACGTGGAACTGGCCCTGCGCGAAAGCGAAGAGCGCTACCGCACCCTCTTTGACAGCGTCGTCGATGCCATTTTCGTGCTGGATCTGGAAGGGAACTTCCTCGCGGTCAACGATCATGCCTGCCAGCGGTACGGCTACCATCGGGAGGAATTCCTGAAACTGCATATCAGCGCGATTGATTCCCCCGCGGATGCCATCCACGCACCGGCCCGCCTGGCGGCGATCATGCGCGAGGGCCAGGTTACCTTCGAGGCCCAACACCAGGATGCCCAAGGCCGCCCACTGTTGGTCGAGGCCCGGGCGAGCCGAATCCTGTTCAACGGCCGCCCGGCCATGCTCAGTGTGGTGCGGGACCTCACCGAGCAGCGGAAGGCCGCGGAGCCTATGAGGTATCTTGCGTTTAATCGTTCCCACCCCCCTGGCTGCCTGGGCTGGCATGGGTCGCTCAGCCGCTGATTCTCTTGTTCCCTCACCCTTGGCGGGGGTCTGTTCCGGGTGTATCCGGTTCTCGGAGCCGTGGGGCCCTTTGGGGGGTATAAGTCGTTGCTGCCGTTAAGTCATTTCAAGGCGCCGCAGGCAGGTCTGGGTGCCGATCGCGCCCTGCCCGTGGCGGGCGTGCTGGTCATTGGCCTCCTGCTGGGCCTGATCAGCACCTACAGCTACCTGCTCTTCCATACCCTGGTGGAGCTGTTCACCATCGGCGTCGCCTTATCCATCCTGCTCCTGGTGTGGAATACCCGGGAGGTACAGGACCTCGGCTTCCTCAAGGTCATCGCCCTCGGTTTCGGCGCCGCGGCCGCCATCGATCTGGTGCATACCCTGGCCTACAAGGGGATGGCAATCTTTCCTGGCCATGACGCCAACCTGCCGACCCAGCTCTGGATCGCCGCCCGCTACCTTCAGGCCCTGACCCTCCTAGCGGCGCCCCTCGTCGCCCATCGCCGCCCGTCTCTGGGCGGTTTGGCGCTGGCTTATGGCGCCCTGACCTTGCTGCTGATCCTGATCATATTCGGTGGTTATTTCCCCGACTGCTATGTCGAAGGCCAGGGCCTGACCCCCTTCAAGGTCGGCAGCGAATACCTCATCGTCGCCATCCTCCTGGCCGCGGTCTTCCTGCTGCAACGGGCGCGTGCTAGTTTTCCCCCGACGACCAATCGCTTGCTCCAAGCGGTGGCCCTGGTCACCGTCGCCCAAGAGCTCTCCTTCACCGCCTATGTCGGCGTCTATGACCTGGCCAATCTGACGGGTCATCTACTCAAGCTGGCGGCCTACTATCTTCTGTACCGCGCCATCGTCGTTACGGCGATTCGCGACCCCTTCATGACCCTGTTCCGGGATCTCAAGGCCGCGGAGCAGTCCCTGCGCGCCTCCCAGGCAGAGGTTCAACGGCATAACACCGACCTCGAGCGAAGGGTGGCGGAACGGACCGCCGAGCTGGAGGCGGAGATCGGCGAGCGGCGACGCGCCGAGCAGGCCCTGACCGAGAGCGCCGCCAACTTTCGGGCCTTTTTTGAAACCGTTGGCGATCTGATCGTCGTCGCCGCCCCCGACGGCCGTATCCTGTTCGCTAATCCGGCCTGCCAGCGCATCCTTGGCTATGACGAGACTGAACTGGCCCGCTTGGGGGTGCTGGAGCTCCATCCTGCCGACTGCCGGGAGGAGGCCGCGGCGATCTTCGCCGCCATGTTCCGCGGTGAGCGTGAGACCTGTCCCTTGCCGTTGGCCAGCAAGGAGGGGCTGCAGATACCCGTCGAGACCCGGATCTGGCCGGGGCGCTGGGATGGGGCCGATTGTATCTATGGGGTCAGCAAGGACCTGCGGGCGGAGCAGGAGGCCCAGCAGCGCTTTGAGCGCCTGTTCCACAACAATCCAGCCCTGATGGCCCTGACCAGCGTGCCGGAGCGGTGTTACATCGACATCAACCAGGCCTTTATCGACGCCCTGGGCTACCACCGGGCGGAGGTGATCGGCAAGCCCCCCGAGGAGCTGGGCCTCTTCGCGGACCCGGGGCAGCAGCAAACCGTGACGGACTCTTTGCGGACTGGCGACCGGTTGCGTGATGTCGAGCTCCGGGTGCGGCGCAAGGACGGGTTGGTGCTGGATGGCCTCTTGTCTGGTGAGGTCATCCGCAGTCAGGGCCGGGCGTATTTTCTGACGGTGATGATCGACATCACCCGGCGCAAGCAGGCCGAGCAGCGCCTGCGGGAGAGCGAGCGGCGCTACCAGGAGCTGAACGCGCAACTGGAACTGAAGGTCGAGGCGCGCACCCAGGACCTGCGGACCGCCAATGACGCCCTGCGGGAGAACATCACCGCGCTGGAGCAGGCCTTGGCGCGCATCGAGTACCTGGCCTTCCATGACGAGTTGACCGGCCTGCCCAACCGGGTGCTGGGGCAGTACCAGTTGCAGCAGGCCCTCGCCACCGCCCGTCGCCATCAGCAGGGGCTGGCGGTGGTCTATCTCGACCTGGACCGCTTCAAATATGTCAACGATACCCATGGCCATGTCGCCGGCGATCAACTGTTGCAGGAGCTGGCGCGACGGATGGCGGGGTTGTTGCGGGCCGAGGATAGCCTCTGCCGCCTCGCCGCCGATGAGTTCATGCTGGTCCTGCCGGGACTGACCCCCGGCGAGGTGGTGGCGGCCGTCGCCCCGGTTTGTGAGCGCTTGCTGGCCAGCCTGGCCGTGCCCTTTGAGATTGCCGGGCGGCAGATCCACGCTTCCTTCTCTATCGGGGTCGCGGTCTATCCCGAGGACAGCGCGGAGGGCGAGGCGCTGATGCGCTATGCCGATACCGCCCTCTTCGAGGCCAAGCGCGCCGGGCGCCAGACCTATCGCTTCTTCGAGGCGCGGATGAACGACGAACTGACGCGCTTCCTGGAGACCCGCGATGCCCTGCGGCTGGCCCTGGAGCGCCAGGAGTTCGTCCTGCACTATCAGCCGCAGCTCGGTCTGCGCACCGGCCGGGTGGTGGGGGTCGAGGCCCTGCTGCGCTGGCAACGTCCTGACGTCGGGCTGGTCCCGCCCGGGGTCTTCATCGGCGTCGCCGAGGAGAGCGGGCTCATCGTCCCCATCGGCCGCTGGGTGTTGATGGAGGCCTGTCGCCAGGCCGCCGCCTGGCGCGCCGCGGGCTGGCCGGACCTGGTGATGGCGGTGAATCTGTCCGCGGTCCAGTTCCGTCAGGGGCAGGTGATGGCGGATGTGAGTCAGGCCCTGGCGGAGAGTGGGCTCGACCCCCAGGGCCTGGAGCTGGAATTGACCGAATCCCTGCTGCTCCAGGGCGAGGAGGCGGTGCTGGCGGCCCTGGCTCAGTGGAAGGCGCGGGGCATCCACCTGGCGATCGATGACTTTGGCACCGGCTATTCCAGCCTGGCCTATCTCAAGCGCTTCCCGGTGGACAAGATCAAGATCGACCGTTCCTTTGTCGTCAACCTCAGGGACAATCAGGGCGACCGGGCCATCGTCGGGGCCATGATCCAGATCGCCCGCAGCCTCAACTTAAAGACTATCGCCGAGGGGGTGGAGGAGGCCGCGATCGCCGGCCTGCTCAGAAAGATGGGGTGCGATGAAGTGCAGGGTTACCTGTATGCCAGGCCCCTGGCCGTGGCGGACCTGGATGCCTGGCTGGCTGACCAGGGGGCGCGTGGGCTTGTCCCAGGCGGAGGGGCGGGCGAAATGGCTGGGGGCTGAGGGTTAGCGGCGGAGGGGTGGGCGAAAGGGCGGGTTGAGTCCGCGGAGCTTCGCCGCCCGCGCGGTTGCCGCCCTAATTCTTCAGACCCGCCAGGGGGTCATCCCACTGGGACTGGTCATGCTTGCTGAAGTAGGGATCGTCAGCGGGGAACAGGGCCTGCACGCTCTGCTTATCCTCCGTCACCGGGGGCGCCACGGCCGGCGGCGGCTCTTCCGGGCGGGGGGTGATGACCCCGGCGGCGAAGAGATCGCCGGTCACGCCCGCCCCCTCCTCGTCCGCGTCATCGAAGGACAAGGCGCCGCCGGCCTGGTACTCGGTGACCCGGGTCTCGAAGAAATTTTTCTCCTTTTTCAGCTCCATCTGTTCCGACATCCAGGGGAAGGCGTGATGGGCGTCGTCGAAGGGCTGCGGCAGGCCCACCGAGCCCAGGCGCATGTTGGCGAAAAACTTGGCGGTGGCCAGGTGGTCGGGGGCGGAATAGCCGAGGATCGGGCCATCCTTGAGGCAGTAGGCGATGTACTCGCCCTCCAGGGCCAGGGCGCGCTTGGTGTCGCTGGTGATGGTAGCCAGCAGGTCCGCCGTCACCGCCTCCGGGTACTGGGCCATGAACTCGCGGATCAGGGCCACGCCAAAGCCGATGTGACTCTGTTCGTCGCGGGCGATGTAGGTGAATTGCTCCGCGCCACCCTTGAAGCAGCCCAGGCGGGCGAGCTGCTGCACCGGGCCGAGGAGGGAGACCCAGAACCAGACGCCTTCAAAGATTAGGAACCAGAACACCAGGGAGCGCAGCAGGGCCTGTTTTTCCGCCAGGTCCATCTCGTGGAAGGGCCGGCCCTCGATCTGGCGCCTGATGGACTGCAACACGGGTTCAGACAGTTGCTGGGCCATCTCCACCCGGGCCTTCATCGCCGGCACCCGTTTCCAGGTGTCGTAGATGGTCAAGGGGATGCCGAGGTTTTCGATGACGTAGCGGTAGCTGCGGGTGTGCAGGCCCTCCTCCCACACCAGGCGCTTGAAGAAGTGCCGGATTTCGGCGGGCTGGAAGACGGACAGGAAGGTCTCCGCCGCGTCGTCGCCGCGCTCGATGTCGAAGGTGGTGAGCTGAGCCATCACCGATTCGAACAGGTGCTTGAACTTGGGATCGGTGGCGGGGTTCTTGTAGTCCGCCACGTCCGGGGCGACGGCGATCTCCTCCGGGGCCCAGTTGTTGTTCTCCTGGGCGCGAGCCATGGTCCAGGCCCATTCGTAGGCGAAGGGTTCCAACTGATAGGAATCGCAGGGGCCGAGCAGGGGTTTCGGTGACATACCTAGTGCCTTCTAGTCAGGATGCATCGCTAGGGAATCAGCGCAAATGGGGCCGGCCGGGAGAGACATCAACCTCGGTCAGCCCCACCGGGCACTGGTGGCCAAGATACGGGGACAACATCCGGGTCAGTCAATCAAGGCCACGGCCTTGACCTGGGCATGGACCCGCTGCCCGAGGGTCAGGCCCAACCGGTCGCGGGACTGGCGGGTGATCCGGGCGAGGAGGGTGGGCCAGGAGGCTGTATCGGTCCTGCCAGGCTCCTCCAGGCCGAGCTTGACCAGCAGCCGGGGGCCTTCGCTGGCGCCAAACTCCATGATGCGGGCGGGAAAGACATTGAGGATGCTGGAGGCGAGCGGCTCCTCGGGCGAAAGGCTGACGTCCCGGGCCTGGATGCGCACCCGGACGCGGGCACCCACCGGGCGCCGTTTGCCGGGGACCCAGAGGCAAGCGCCGGGGACCTGGACCCGCATCAGGTCATAATCCGCATCCCAGGCCAGCACCTGGCCATCGAGGAAGCTGCTGGCCTCGCTGTCCCGCGCCAGGGGCAGGTCGAGGCGGGCGAGGATCTCCGCCGCCGGTCCCGCCGCGCGGATGCGACCGGCGTCGAAGACCAGGATATGGTCCGCCAGTCGCGCCACCTCCTCCGGGGAATGGCTGACGTAGAAGACCGGGATGGCCAGCTCGTCGTGGAGCCGTTCCAGGTAGGGCAGGATCTCCGCCTTGCGCTGGGGGTCCAGGGCCGCCAGGGGCTCGTCCATCAGCAGCAGGCGCGGCTGGGCGGCCAGGGCGCGGGCGATGGCCACCCGCTGGCGCTCGCCGCCGGAGAGGCGATCGGGCATGCGGTCGAGCAGGGCGCCGATGCCGAGCAGGTCGATGATGCGCGCCACATCCAGCGGCCCAGGGTCAGCGCCGGATATGGGCCCAACAGGGGTCACTACCTCGGGTGAGGAGACTGGTCCGGCGCCGGCGCCTGTGACCGAGCCATGGCTGGCCTCGCACGGCAGGGCCGCTGCTTGCGAAGAACATCCAGAGCCAGATGCCCGTGGCCCTCCTGGCAAACGCATCCAGTTCAGCCCGCTCAAACCACCCGGCCATACAGAACCCTGCCGGCGCGCGGCCCGCCGGCGTCCATAGTCGATGTTGCCGCGTACCGACAGGTGGGGGAAGAGGCTGGCCTCCTGGAAGACATAGCCCAGGGGCCGCCGGTGGGTGGGGACGAAGTGGCGCCGGGCGTTGTCCTGCCAGACCTCGCCCTGGAATTCCAGCCAGCCCTCGCCGGATGTCTCCAGGCCGGCGATGCAGCGCAGCAGGGTGGTCTTGCCCGAGCCCGAGGGGCCGAAGAAGGCCGTCACCCCCCGGCCCGGCAGGCACTGGTCCAGCTCCAAGGCGAAGCCCGGCCACTGCAAGCGGAAGCGGACCCGCACCAGGGGGGCAGTCTGGACGCCAGGCTGGACAACAGCCTGGAGGCCACCCTGGACGCCAGCCTGGAGGTTGGCGCTGGTCGGGGCCGTCAGCGCCTCAGGTCCAGGGCCGGGCATTGCGGGAATAGAGGGCGAGCAGCACCAGGAAGCTGAAGACCAGCATGCCCCCCGCCAGCAGGTGGGCCTCGGCGTATTCCAGGGCCTCGACGTGGTCGTAGATCGCCACCGACACCACCCGGGTCCGTTCCGGGATGTTGCCGCCGATCATCAGCACCACGCCGAATTCCCCCACGGTGTGGGCGAAACCGAGGATGGCGGCGGTGACGAATCCCGGTCGGGCCAGGGGCAGGGCAACGGTGAGAAAGCGGTCCCAGGGGCCAGCGCCCAGGGTCGCCGCCACTTCTAGGGGCCGCTCGCCGCTGGCGGCGAAGGCGTTCTGCAGGGGCTGGACGACGAAGGGCAGGGAATAGAAGACGGACCCCACCACCAGGCCGGCGAAGGTGAAGGGCAGCAGGCCGATGCCCAGCCACTGGGTGAATTGGCCGATGGGGCCATGGGGCCCCAGACTGATCAGCAGATAGAAGCCCAGCACCGTCGGCGGCAGGACCAGGGGCAGGGCGACGAGGGCCCCCACCACCCCTTTCCAGCGCGAGCGGGTGCGCGCCAGCCACCAGGCGATGGGGGTGCCGACCAGCAGCAGGATCAGGGTGGTGGTGACCGCCAGTTTCAGGGTCAGCAGGATGGCTGCAAGGTCGATCCCTTCAAGCACAGGCCGGCACCCTCCGCGAAGCTATAGCCATAGGTCAGCATGATGCCCCGCGCCGCGGCGCCCTTCAAATAGTCGGCCAAGGCCTGGGCTGCCGGATTGTCCGCCGCCTGTTTGAGGATAACCGCGTCCTGCTGGATGGGGCTGTAAAGGTCATTCGGCACTAGCCAGGCCGAGCCCTTGGTCAATTTACCGTCCACGACCACCTGGGACAGGGCGACAAAGCCCAGTTCGGCGTTGCCACTGGCGACGAACTGATGGGCCTGGCCGATGTTCTCGCCGGTGACGATGCGGGGCTGAAGTTTTGCCAGCAGATCAAGCCTGGCCAGGACCTCGATCGCCGCGGTGCCATAGGGCGCGGTCTTGGGGTTAGCGATGGCGAGGTGGCGAAAGTCCCCGCTCTTGAGGACCGCGCCCTGGTCATCGACGATGCCCTCCTGGGCGGACCAGAGCACCAGATGACCGAAGGCGTAGGTAAAGCGGCTGTCCGCGATGGCATCCCCCTCCGCCACCAGCCGCGCCGGGGTCTTGGCATCTGCGGCCAGAAAGACGCCAAAGGGGGCGCCGTTCTTGATCTGAGCGTAGAACTTGCCGGTGCCGCCGAAGGACAACAGGGCGCGATGGCCGGTAGCGCGCTCGAAATCAGCGGCGATGCGCTCCATGGGCGCGGTGAAATTGGATGCCACCGCGACCTGGACTTCGTCGGCCTGGATGGCATGGCAGCCCCAGCAGAGAGCCAGGAGGAAGGTCAGGGTCGGTTTCAGTCGCCGCGGCATGGCGAAGGCTCCAGATTAAGGTCGGGGGTGGTCCGAGAGGGGGAGGAAACCCGGAGTATCTTATTTATACCATCGCAACTGGTTTGCCAGTTGTTCCGATCCTCGGTCTGGTCCACCCGCAACGGGAACATTCCCTAAATGTCCTCCGTCCCCTCCCGTCACCCGTAATCCGTAAACTGGCCAAGATCATCCCGCGGGGCATCAAGAGGGCGCACACCAATAAGCATCGGGTTATCATCCCAAAAAATTCCAACGGGAGGTCCTCATGTCCATCCAGCCCAAGCCCTACTACCGTTTCGAGGACTATCTGACCGTCGAACGCGAGAGTCGCGACGAGAAATACGAATACATCGCGGGCGAAGTCTTCGCCATGACCGGCGCCAGTTTCAATCACAACCTGATAACATCCAACCTTATCAGAATCTTAGGTAATCGTCTGGAATCAGGTCCATGCATGGTCCTGGCCAATGACATGCGCCTGCGCATCGAAGCTGCCGATGCCTGTCTCTATCCGGACGTGATGGTCGTCTGTGACAAGCCTGACTTCCACGACCAGCGCCGGGATGTCCTCACCAATCCCAAAGTCGTCGTCGAGGTCATCTCCCCCTCGACCGAGGGTTACGACCGTGGCGGCAAGTTCGCCCTCTACCGGAGCTTACCCAGCCTGCGCCACTATGTCCTGATCGCCCAGGATCGCCTCGGGGTGGATGTCTTTACCCGCCAGGCGAATGGGCACTGGCTATTGGAATATTATGACGATCGCCCGGATGCGGAAGTCGACCTCGCCGCCATCGGCTGCACCCTGCCGCTCCGCGAGATCTATGCCAGGGTGGATCTGAACCCCCTCACCGCGGGTCAGGCTTGACCCGGCCGGGAATCCAGGCTCGCGGTCTTCCGCCTTTTACCCCCCCCCTTTTTGGACCTCAAACCCATGGCCGCATCCGTTCCCACCCAGATCATCCGTCTTTCCTGCGGCCCGCTGGCCTATCGCCGCTTCGGGAGCGGCGCGCCCCTGATTCTCATCCATGGCTGGCGCGGGACCTCCAATCACTGGCAGGAGACGCTGACCAGCCTGGCGGATATTCGCGAGGTGCATGCCTTCGATCTCCCGGGGCATGGCGAAACCCCGCCGCGGGCGGCCCCGCTCACCCCCGAGGGGCTGGCGGCCCTGACCCTGGAGTACGCGGATCGCGCCGGCCTGACCCAATTTGACCTCGCGGGCCACTCCTTCGGCGCCGTGGTGGCCGTCGCCGTCGCCACCCGCCAGCCCCAGCGGGTGCGCCGCCTGGTGCTCACCAGCATGGGGCTGGTGCGGGACGACCTGGAACATTACGCCCTGATGCACACCCATAGCGCCATGAACCTGGCGCTCACCTGGTGGCGGCCCTGGCTCAATCTCACGCGGTCCTGGGCCGGGGCTTGGGGACCCTGGCTGGAGTGGGTCGCTGATCATCCGGTCCTGAGCCGGGCCATCGCCGCCCCCTACCTCAGGCAGTGGCCCCAGGATGCGGCCTTGGTCCGGGAGGGGGTGCGCGACTTCCTCACGACCGACCCCCTTTCCGCCCTGGAGATCGCCGTCAGCGCCAACAGCGCGCGCTTCAGGGCCGCCCTCGATGGCGTCAGCGCCCCGGTGCTGGTGCTCAGCGGGGATCGCGATCCCATCGCCCCCTTGTCCGCCGTCGCGGCCTTGTCCCAACGCCTGAATGACTGCCGGCAGGTGTTCTTCCAGGACTGCGGCCATCTGCCCATGGTGGAATCGCCGGCGCGCTTCCACGAGGAGGTGCGGGGGTTTCTGGTCGCTGGCTAACCGCCATCGATCCCCGTTTGGCCTGGCGGTCCGGCTTATGTGCGCTCGTGCAGGCAAGCGACCAGTTGGTCCAGATCCAGGGGTTTGGTCAGAATCTTGTCCACGCCGGCATCCAGGGCCGCCCGCTGCTGATCAGGCATGACGTCCGCGGTCAGGGCGATGACCGGCAGGGTCGCCAGTCCCAAGTCCTGACGGATGAGGCGGGTGGCGGTGATGCCATCCATCACTGGCATCTGCAAGTCCATGAGCACGGCGTCAATGTCACCGGCGCCGGAGCGCAGCAGGTCCACCGCCTGTCGTCCATCGACGGCGGAGATCGTCTCCGCCCCTTCCCGGCTCAGGAGCCGGGCCAGCAGGTCCCGGTTGATGTCGGCGTCGTCGGCTACCAGGAAGCGACGACCCGCAAGGCGTGGCCCGGGGGCGGTCGCCGCGGGGTGGGCGCTGGCGGGTGCCGGGGCCGCGGGTTGATCGGTCGGGAGGAGGGGCAGGCTGAACCAGAAGGTGCTGCCCAGACCCGGTTGGCTTTCCACCCCGATTTCGCCATCCATAAGCTCGACCAGGCGCTTGCAGATGGCTAGACCCAGCCCCGTACCCCCGAAGCGCCGCGTGATACCGGTCTCGCCCTGGCTGAAGGGCTTGAAAAGTCGCTCTTTATCAGCGGGGGCAATACCGATGCCGGTATCCCATACCTCGAAACACAGGTGCGCGGCCCCGTCCTCCTTGACGCAGGGCCCGAATTGGATGATCACCTCCCCTTGCTCAGTGAACTTGATGGCATTGCCGATCAGATTGTTCAACACCTGTTCCAGGCGCAAGGCATCGCCGAGCAGGAGGCCGAGGGGTTGGTCGGGAGGTTCCAACCGCAGGGAGAGGTGCTTGGCATTGGCCAATGGCGCCATGAGGACCTCGATCCTGGTCATCAGGGCGTTCAGGTCGAAGGGCTGGTACTCGATACGCAGTTCCCCCGCCTCGATTTTGGAGAGGTCGAGGATCTCGTTAATGATGCCGAGGAGGGATTGTCCGGACATCTGGATGCGGGCGGCGATTTCCCGCTCCTGGGCGTCGTGGGCACCTTGCTCCAAGAGCTGGGCCAGTCCGAGCACGGCGTTGAGGGGGGTGCGGATTTCATGGCTCATGTTGGCCAGGAACGCGCTCTTGGCGTGGCTGGCGGCCTCGGCGGTTTGCCGGGCCGCTTGCAGCTCGGCTTCGTAGCGCTTGCGCGCCGTGATGTCGGTGAAGGCGCCCAGAAAGCCGTCTTCCAGACCGATCCCCGAAATTTCCACCTGGCGGCTATCCCCCTGCTTGCAGGTGATCTGGAATTCGCGGGGGCCAAGGAAGGGATTGGACTCGCTGGCCCGCTGGCGGTCGCGGGACCAGAACTCGGTGGCCCGGCGGCGATCTTCGGCATCAGGATAGGCCATCTCGAACCAGCGTGCCAGGGTGGGTATGTCCTGGGCGGTGTAGCCAAAGGTGCTGGTGAACTGCTCGTTGACGAGCAGGGTGGTGCCCCTCTGGTCCACCAAGCCAAGGGGAATGGGAGCCAGATGGAAGAGGCGCTCGAATTTGGCTTCGCCGACGCGCTTGGCGGCTTCCGCCTCGACGGCATCGCCGATCGCATAATTCAGGCGGATCAGGGCCAGGCCGAGGGTGGCCAGGGCGGTGATACGGGAAATGAGGCCAAAGGGACCTTCCAGCCCAATGGCGAGGACCGTCGCCGCGGCGATCACCGCCAGCGAGGCGGGCAGGATGCCGCGCATGGTCAGGGTTTGGGTGGGGGGCAGGGCCTTCACGCCGGTGATGGCCGCGCCCGCCAAGGCCAGGTCGCTGAGCAGCCAACCAAAGTCAAGCCAGGTCCCCTCGACGTAGCTATCGCGGGCAACCTGGATCCAATACAGGGTATCTGACAGGCCAATGGCCAGGAAACCGACCAGGATCAGCCACCAGCCCCAGGAGATCCGGAAGCGTTGCACCAGGACCAGCAGGATACTGATGGCGATCAGGATCAGGTCCAGGCCAACATAAAGGCCCGTCAGCAGCCAGGTGCTGTCCAGTGCAGGAAATGCGAGTCCCGAGAGCCAGGATTGCAGGGCCAGCGCCAGCAAGGCGAAGGTTCCTCCACCCAGCACCAGGGCATCGAGAAAATTACGACTTCGGCGCGGGACCTTGCCGATGAGTTGCCAGATGGTGATGAACACCAGGGGGTAATAGGACACCCAGAGGGCGTCCTCGAGGGGCAAGGGGGGCGGTTCCTCGACCCAGCGGCCGTGGACCGCCCACCAGACGTCACCCAGGGCGTAAACGAGGCAGCCGGTGGCGAGGGCGGCCCACCCGAAGCGCTGAGGAGACCCGCCGCGCCAATCATGAATGGCGCGCAGGGTGACGACGGCGGTGGAAAGGAATTGGACCAGGCTGTAAACCCCGGCGTCGAACAACGGCAGGTAGGCACCGGGGGGCGTAGGGCAATGCTGGCGGCGAAGGCCAAGGCGAGTAGGGCCGCCAGAAACAGCAAGGCGACCATGGGCTTATGCCAGGTCGATTCAGTCCACATCGCTCTCCTCTGTTCCGTCTGTCTGGGCTAGATCAACGGGGATGATCCGGCCTTGACGGTGCTAAGCTCAGTTAGGGGAAGACATTAGCAGACCTTGGCTTCTGCGTCCTGTCCGTCGCGAATCCGTGAGAGGGCGGCACACGTTACCCCTGATGGTCTGTCTCACGCCGTCATCCTCCCCCCGCCCTGGGGCCAATGGGTGATGGCCGGTACTGGGTGCGACTGGAAAAACCGGTGGATGCTGAGATACTGGCAGCCTTCTCGGCGCGGCCGAAAATTCCAATACAAATTCAACTGCATATTCAGGTCCCTTGGGTATAGACCAATGAACATTCCGCGTCTGCGTTTCGCCCATCTGCCCACGCCCATCGAGCCCCTGCCGCGCCTGTCGGCGGCCCTGGGCGGGCCTCGGCTCTTCATCAAACGCGACGACCAGACCGGACTGGCCCTGGGGGGCAACAAGACCCGCAAGCTGGAGTTCCTGGTCGCCGAGGCCCAGGCCCTGGGGGCGCGCACCCTGGTGACCGCGGGGGCCTGGCAGTCCAATCATTGTCGCCAGACGGCGGCCGCCGCCGCGCGTTTCGGTCTGGACTGCACCCTGGTCCTGGCCGGCCCCGAGCCCGCGGCGGCGACCGGCAACCTGTTGCTTGACCGCCTCCTGGGAGCGGATATCGTCCCGGTGGCCGACCGTGCCGACCGGGACCAGGTCCTGCGACGCACCGGCGAGGAGCTGGCGGCCCAGGGCCGGGCGCCCTATGTCATCCCGGTGGGCGGGAGCAGCCCCACGGGCGCCCTGGGTTACTGTTTTGCCGTGGAGGAGGCCCTGGCGCAACAGGTCCCGGTCGCGGGTGGTGACTTCGACTGGATGGTTTTCTGCACCTCCAGCAGTGGCACCCATGCCGGCCTGGTCCTGGGGCAGCGCGTCTTCGGTTATGGGGGCCAGGTGCTTGGCATCAGTAACGACCACCCGGCGGCCTGGGTCCGGCGGGAGGTCGCCGCCCTGGCCAGCGCCGCCAGCGAGAAGCTGGGACCGCGGATCAGCTTCACCCCCGCCGACGTCCTGGTGAACGACGACTACTGCGCCGCCGGCTACGGCGTGCTGACGGATGCGGAGCGGGAGGCCATCGGCCTCTTCGCCCGCCAGGAGGGCATCCTGCTCGACCCGGTCTACACCGGCCGCGCCGCGGCGGGGCTGATCGATCTGGTCCGCAAAGGCTTTTTCGATCCGTCGGCGCGGGTGCTGTTCTGGCACACCGGGGGCCAGGCCGCCCTGTTCGCCAGCGATTACCAGACCATCATGGGGTGAGGGGGTATCTGAACCTTCACTTCTGCGTCTAATGGTTCGGGAGGCCTTATCCCGGCGCGCTTTCCGTGCATTGCTTTCGGCGCAGCTCGATATCCGGCGCCAGGCGCTCCAGGTCCCGCGGGCTTACCCCGCAGTTCAGAAAGGTTTCCCGCCAGCCGGCCATGGCGGTGGTCACCTGGTCGCGGATCAGGCGTGCCTTGCGGGGAGATAGGCCAAAAGCGCCTGCCAGACCCGCTAAGGCGGTGGCATTGGGCTCATACCCGGCTGGGCCGAAGTGCAGCACATGCTCGCCCCGCTGGGGCTCGTCGGGGGTGAGGTCGTAGGCCGGAGATAGGCGCCAGGCATCTCCCCGGTGCAGCAGGCAGAAGTTCTTCAAATGGTCGTCGGTGTTGCCGATGAAGGCATTGAAGACCATCTGCCGGTAGAGGGCCGGGAGGTCCATCTCCGGCCGATCGGACAGGCGCCGAACCAGGTCGGCGAGGTCCGCGTAGCCGAGGTGGTACCAGTCATCCGCCCCCATGAGGGTCTGCATGCTCAGCATGTGGTGGCGCCCTTGCACCCCGTGGACATCGAAGCGCTCGATCAGCAGGGCGGGATGGCGGCCAAACTCGACCACTCGAAAGTACGGCACCTCCAGTCCGGCGGTCACCGCCAGGGTCAGGCAGGCTGCCTCCACCCGCACCATATCGACCTGGTCGCGGCTGGAGCCGAGTTTGGCGATGCAACTTGTCCCCTGATGTTCCACCAGCAACTTGGGTCTGGCCCCGCCAGGCGAACTTGCCGCGCGAAACAAGGCGGCCAATTCCGCGTCCCCGAGATCCGCCGGGTTGCGGTCATACCGCTCGGCGGCCTCGATCAGGGCGAGGGTGTCGTGACTGGTTGAGGGGGAGGTTGGCGGCGGGGCATCGTCACCGCTGCCATAAGCCAGCGCGCCAAGGCCATTCCGTCCCAGGTAGAGCAACAGATGCGCGGGGTCCTGGTGAGACCTTGGCAACCGATGGCGGCGGATCAGCAGGCCCCGGCCCCAGGCATCGGGCAGTGAATCCTCAAAGACGCCATGGACCCCGGCATGGGGGCGGTCAGCGGAGAAGATACCCGGTTGCAGGGGCAGATGGATGGGGTCCAAGGGCAGGGCCAGGGCGAGGGGCCCTTCAAGGTAACCAGGTTCGTAGCGAAACTCACCCTGTAGCCGGCCCCCGCGCCTGGGATCCGGCTCGGCGACGCGGATTTCGCCGACGCGGAGGCTGTCCCCCGCGGGGGTGCGCCGCCACACGGTCAGGGCGATCATGGCTGACGCCGAGGGGCGCGCTGGCGGGTCAGATCCCGGTCGAACAGGGATTCGGGCAACAAAAGCTCCAGGTCGCCCAGATCACCGTACAAGCGCAGGGCCCGCACCCAGGCGCCGATTTGAGCCGTTGGGTCCCCCTGTTCCAGCTTGCGGAAGGTTGGCAGGGACACGCCAATGCGGCTCGCGGCACGGCTCTGGGGTTCCGTCGCCAACAGACGTCTACGGCGCAGGCGGTCGCCAAGGCGGATTAAGGCGTCTTGCTCCTGTTGCGTAACGGAAAGCATTATTTCCTTTATAGGGTTTTTAAGGCCTAACAACAATTATACTTTACATTACTGAGGAGCGAGGCGAGTCCTTCATGAAAGGTCAGTGTTCAGGCTTACTTGCTGCCTGGATTAGTTTCGGTAGCACAAGTCGAGGATTTTCTTGCGCCCTCCCCCCTGGCGGGGGAGGGCTGGGGAGAGGGGGGCTGAAGGGATACCTGAAAGTTTAGTCTTAAGGTATAGATCCCTGGCTGAGGTCGGATGACGTGGAGCGCACTACTCCCGCCCGGCCCGCTTGCGCTCGTGCTCCTTGAGGTGGCGCTTGCGGATGCGAATGGCCTTGGGGGTGATCTCCACCAGCTCGTCGTGCTCGATGAACTCCAGGGCCTGTTCCAGGCTGAAGCGGATGGGCGGGGTGAGGAGGATGTTCTCGTCGGAGCCGGCGGCGCGGATGTTGGTGAGCTGCTTGGCCTTGAGGGGATTGACGGTGAGGTCATTTTCCCGGGAGTGGATGCCGACCACCTGGCCCTCGTAGACCTCCTCGCCGGGGCTGACCAGCAGGCGGCCGCGCTCCTGGAGGTTGAAGAGGGCATAGCCCAGCACCTTGCCCTGGCTGTTGGAGATCATGGCGCCATTGCGACGCGGGGCGATACCGCCGGGGTTGGCGGGGCCATAGTGGTCGAAGACGTGGTACTTGAGGCCGGTGCCGGAGGTCAGGGTCATGAACTCGGTCTGGAAGCCGATGAGGCCCCGGGAGGGGATCTCGTAGTCCAGGCGCACCCGGCCCTTGCCGTCCGGCACCATATCCTGGAGCTGCCCGCGGCGCTCGCCCAGGGCCTGCATGATGGCGCCCTGGCTGGTCTCCTCTACGTCGACGGTGAGTTGCTCGTAGGGCTCGCAGATGACGCCGTCGATCTCGCGAAAGATGACCTCGGGCCGGGAGACGGCCAGTTCGTAGCCCTCGCGGCGCATGTTCTCCAGCAGGATGGACAAGTGCAGCTCGCCACGGCCGGAGACGCGGAACTTCTCCGGGTCGGTGCCTTCCTCGACCCGCAGGGCGACGTTGTGGATCAGTTCCCGCTCCAGGCGCTCCTTGAGCTGGCGCGAGGTCAGGTACTTGCCCTCGCGCCCGGCGAAGGGCGAGGTGTTGACCTGGAAGGTCATGGTCACCGTCGGCTCGTCCACCGCCAGGGCCGGCAGGGCCTCGACCCGCTCCGGGTCGCACAGGGTGTCGGAGACGTTGGGGGCCTCGATGCCGGTAATGGCGATGATGTCCCCAGCCTCCGCTAGCTTGACCTCGTAACGCTCCAGGCCCAGGTAGCCATAGACCAGACCGATCTTGGCCCGGCGGCGGCTGCCGTCGGGCTTGACCACCACCACCTGCTGGTTGGGTCGGACGCTACCGCGCTGGATGCGACCCAGGGCGATGGCGCCGACGAAGCTGCTGTAGTCCAGGGTGGAGATCTGCATCTGGAAGGGGCCCTCCAGGTCCACCTCCGGCGCTGGGCAGTGGTCGATGATGGCCTGGAAGAGGGGGGTCATGTCGCCCTCGGTCACGTCCTCGCGCAGGCTGGCGTAGCCGTTGACGGCGGAGGCGTAGACGATGGGAAAGTCGAGTTGCTCGTCGGTGGCGCCCAGGCGGTCGAAGAGTTCGAAGACCTGATTGATGACCCAGCTCGGCCGGGCCCCGGGCTTGTCGATCTTGTTCACCACCAGGATCGGGCGCAGGCCATGATCGAAGGCCTTCTGGGTGACGAAGCGGGTCTGGGGCATGGGGCCTTCCTGGGCGTCCACCAGCAGCAGGACCGAGTCGACCATGGACAGCACCCGCTCCACCTCGCCGCCGAAGTCGGCGTGGCCGGGGGTGTCGACGATGTTGATGCGGTAGTCGACGCCATTCAGGGTCAGGCGCAGGGCGGTGTTCTTGGCCAGGATGGTGATGCCGCGCTCCCGCTCCAGGTCGTTGGAGTCCATGACCCGTTCCACCGGCCCGAAACGTTCCCCCAGGGTGCCGGACTGCTGGAGCAGCTTGTCCACCAGGGTGGTCTTGCCATGGTCGACATGGGCGATGATGGCGATGTTGCGGAGTTTTTCGATCACGGCGGGACGGCTCTCGGGGGTGTGACCGGCGCGGGGCCGGGAGCGGACGGGGGCTCGGGACTGGGCGCGCGGGGCCAGGCTGGAAGGGGGGCGCAGTATAACGGAAGCGCTTTTCGGGCGGGGCCTGGTCGCGCGCCAGGGGCCGACCCTGGCCAGACCGAGGTCCGCGGCGGCGCGACGCGGGCCCACCCAGCGCGCGACCGCGGCGTGGCGGTGACATAAGCATATTGGAATATTTAGATTCTTCAGAAAAATTCCCAATCACCGCTTAGGCTTGCAAGATGGCGCCAAAGTCGTCAGCATTAGGGCCTTCGCGTTCTGGCCTGGGTTCTTCGTGAGCACCGGCGCCAGAGGCGCCGGCCAGGCACCGATGGCCGGCGCGGCGCGGCCCGCCCCCAGATCAGCTCAGATCGGCTCAGCCCTTGGCGCTGAGGGCAGGGTGACATCAAGAACTATCCGGGGAGGACCCGGGACTCGGTGCCTGGCGAGAGCCTTGTCGTCCGCCGCGCGCGGGCCTATTCGTCGTGTCTGAACCCGGAAGTCCCTGCCTCATGACCCCCGCCGACCTCAAACCCGTCCGCGACCACATCGCCTCGCGCATCATCGGCCAGCATAGCTTCATCGATAGCATGCTCATCTGCCTGCTCAGCGATGGCCACCTGCTGGTGGAGGGCATGCCGGGCCTGGCCAAGACCACGGCGGTCAAGGCCCTGGCCGAGTCCCTGGAGGGCGACTTCCACCGCGTCCAGTTCACCCCGGACCTGCTGCCCTCGGACCTGATCGGCACCGACATCTACCGTCACGAGAAGGGCGAGTTCGAGTTCCGTCCCGGCCCGCTCTTCCACAACATCCTGCTGGCCGACGAGGTCAACCGCGCCCCGGCCAAGGTCCAGTCGGCCCTGCTGGAGGCCATGGCCGAGCAGCAGATCACCGTCGGCCAGCGCACCTACCCGCTGCCCAAGCTGTTCATGGTCCTCGCCACCCAGAACCCGGTGGAGCAGGAGGGCACCTACCACCTGCCCGAGGCCCAGCTCGACCGCTTCCTGATGGAGGCGGTGGTGGATTACCCCAGCCGCGACGAGGAGCTGAAGATCCTGGAACTGGACCTTGCCCAGCAGAAGACCACCCATCGGGCCCCGCCGAAGAAGCTGACCCAGGCGGAGCTGTTCGCCATGCGCCGCGACGTGGCCGGCCTCTATCTGGACCCCAAGCTCAACGCCTACATCGTCGACCTGGTGCAGGCGACCCGCAACCCCCGCGTCTACGACCCGGATCTGGGCCGCTGGTGCCGGTTCGGCGCCTCCCCCCGCGCCAGTATCGCCCTGGCCCGCTGCGCCCGGGCCCGTGCCTGGCTGGATGGCGATTCCTTCGTCGCCCCGCATCACATCCAGGCGGTGGCCCCGGAGATCCTGCGCCACCGCCTGCTGCTCACCTTCGAGGCGGAGGCGGAGGGCATCACCACCGACGACTTCATCAACCGCCTGCTCAACCTGGTCGCCATCCCCTGATCTGACCTGGCCCGACCTTGAGCCTCTACCCCCGCCTTGACGACCTGCTGGAGCTGCGCCACCAGGCCCACACCCTGGGCCTGCCCTCGCGCCATCTGGTCAACTCGACCTTCGCCGGCCTCTATGCCTCAGTGTTCCGTGGCGCCGGGGTCAATTTCGAGGAGGTGCGGGAGTACGCCGAGGGCGATGACATCCGCTACATGGACTGGAAGGTGACGGCGCGCATCAACGAGCCGCACCTCAAGGTCTTCCGCGAGGAGCGGGAGCGGTCGGTGGTGCTGTGCGTGGACAAGGGGCCGCACATGAGCTTCGGCACCCGCGGCACCTTCAAGTCCGTCCAGGCGGCCCGCGCCGCCGCCCTAATCGGCTGGGCGGCCAGCCGGCTCAACGACCGGGTCGGCGGCCTGGTGTTCGGCGACCCCCTCGCCGGCCTCCAGCACTTTCGCCCCGCCCGCGGGCGGCGTGCCCTCTGGCAACTGTTGCGCGCCCTGACCGTCCCCGGCGCCGAGAAGGAGGCATCCATCGACTGCCTGGGCATGGCCCTGCGCCGCGCCACCAGTGGCATCCCCACCGGCTCCCTGGTCTTCATCATCGCCGATCTCAATCGCGACCCCCTGGAGCTGGAGCCCATCCTCGGCACCCTCATTCAGCGCAACGCCGTGGCCCTGATCCCGGTGGACGACCCGGCGGACTGGGAGATCCCCGCCATGGGGGTGACCACCTTCACCGGTACTGATGGCTCCTTGATCGAGATCGACACCGACGACCCCCAGGCGCGCCAGGAATACCTTGAGACCTGGAAGGAGCGCCGCACCATCCTGCGGGCCATGGCCTATCGGCTGGGGGTCCCCCTGCTGCCGGTGCGCACCGACGAGGAGATCCACCTGTCCCTCATCCATCACCTGGAACAGCGCGCCCGGGTGCGGGCGGTCTGAGGCGGCGCCGTGGCAACCACAACCCCTAGCGTCCCTGCCCAGGCCCCGCCCGAGATCCTCTCCCAGTTGCGGGACATTCGCGGCCTGGACCCGGTCTCCTGGTGGCCGCCGGCCCTGGGCTGGTGGCTGGTGGCGGGGGCCCTGGTGCTGGTGCTTTATCTGGCCTGGCGCTACCGGGCCAGCCTGCGGCTGCGCATCCCGCCCATCCCGGTGCTGCGCATCGGTAACTGGCGCTGGGACGCCGGCCGCCAGTTGCGCGACCTGCGCCAGCGGGCGGCCGCCCAGGACCCCAAGCAGACCGCGGTGGAGCTCTCGGAGCTGCTGCGTCGCGTCGCCATGGCCCGGCTAGGGCGCGAGGCCTGTGCAGGCCTGGTCGGTGAGGCCTGGCTGGCCTGGCTGGCGGAATGGGACCCCAAGGGCTTCGACTGGCGGACCCGTGGGCGGCTGCTGCTGGACGCGCCCTATGCCCCCCCGGTGGCGATGGCTCACGCCCGAGCCATGGCTTCGGCTCCCGCTCCCACTCCGACCCCACTCCCGAAGGCGGCCGATCGTGGGGACTGGCTGGCGCTGATCGACGCCGCCTACCAGTGGGTCCTGGTGGAGGACAGGCGCCGTGTTTGAATTCCACTGGCCCTGGGCCGCCCTTCTGCTCCTGCTGCCCTTCCTGCTGCCCCGCCTTTGGCCCGAGCGCCAGGTCCGCGAGGAGGAGACCCTGGAGGGCCAGCGCCTGACCCTGCTCCACCCCCACCCGGAGCGCTTGCAGGCCGTCTACCGCGCCCGACGCCCCGGGCGCCAGATCGCCGGCTGGGTCCACCTCGCCCTGATGGTGCTGCTCTGGGTCTCCCTGGTGGCGGCCCTGATGCGGCCCCAATGGCTCACCCCTCACACCGAGGTCAGCAGCCCGGGCTACGACCTGCTGCTGGCGGTGGACACCTCCCATTCCATGGAGGCCCTGGACTTCAGCGCCCAGGGCCTGCCCATCAACCGCATGGCGGTGGTCAAGGGGGTGATGGGGCGCTTCATCGACGGCCGGGAGGGGGACCGCGTCGGCCTCATCGTCTTCGGCAGCCAGGCCTTCGTCCTCGCGCCCCTGACCCTGGACCGGCGCGCCACCCGCCAACTCCTCGATGGCATCGACGCCAACATCGCCGGCCCGGGCACGGCCCTGGGCGACGCCATCGCCCTGGGTGCCAAGCGCCTGCGCGAGCGTCCGGCGGGCTCGCGGGTGATGATCCTCATCGCCGATGGCGATAACTCCGCTGGCGGCTTTGCCCCCCAGGAGGCGGCGGCCCTGGCCCGCGCCCTGGGGGTGCGCATCCATGTCATCGGCGTCGGTAGCGAGGACAAGTCCATCCCCATCCCGGAGGAGGGGGCCATCCGCTACCGCGAGGACCTGACCATGGACGAGGCCACCCTGCGCGCCATCGCCGACACCACCGGTGGGGCCTACTTCCGCGCCACCGACGCCCGCGCCCTGGAGGAGATCTCCCGGCGCATCGACGAGCTGGAGAAGACCGAGGCCCAGGCCCGCACCGCCTACCTGCCGGAACCCCTCTATCGCTGGCCCCTGGGCCTGGCCCTGCTGGCCCTCCTCGGCCTCGGCCTTTTCCCCGAGGGGCGGCGCCGCTTTGCCCGGAGGTCCGCGAGTGATTGAGACCCGCCACCCCGGCGCCCGTTGGTCGTCACCTGACGGCCACAACACCCCCCCTGGCCCGGAGGCCGGCGCATGACTGAGCCTGGCTTCCACTTCGCCCAGCCACTCTGGTTCTGGGCCCTGCTGGTGCCGCTGCCGGTGGGCCTCTGGCTGTGGCGCAGCGCCGCTCGGGCGGCGCGCGGGCCGGTGCACCGCTACGCCGACCCCCACCTTCTGCCGCACCTCACCGGCACCCGGGAGTTGCAGACCCACGAACGCTGGGGCCGCTTCCTGCTCTGGTCCCTGCTCTGGGCGCTGCTGGTGGCGGGCATGGCCGGGCCGCGCTGGGACTACACCGACGTCCGCCTCTTTCACCCCGGCAACAACCTGCTCATACTGCTGGACATCTCCCGTTCCATGCAGGTCGCCGACGTCGCCCCCCATCGCCTGGCGCGGGCCCGCCAGGAGATCCAGGATCTGATCGAGCAGAACCGCCAGGTGCGCATCGGCCTCCTCGCCTTCGCCTCGGTGCCCCACGTCCTCTCGCCCATCACCGAGGACACCCAGACCCTGCTCAACACCCTGCCGGCCCTGGCCACGGACCTGACCCAGCTTCAGGGCAGCCGCCTGCTCGGCGCCCTGGACCGGGCCGAGGCCCTGCTCGCCGGCCTGCCCGAGGACAGTGCCCGGGCCATCCTGCTCATCAGCGATGGCGACTTCGACGAGGAGGGCCTGCCGGAGCGGGCGCGGACCCTGGCGGACCAGGGGATCCGCTTCCATGTCCTGGGCATCGGCACCCAGGACGGCGGCCCGGTGCCTGGGCGCGGCGGGGGCTGGCTGACCGATCGCGGTGGCCAGGCCATCATCTCCCGTCTGGGGGAACAACAACTGGAGGCCCTGGCCGAGGCCGGGGGCGGCCTCTATCGCCAAGCCGACTATCGCCAGGACGACACCGGCGAGCTGCTCGCCGCGGCGGCCGTGGCCAAGCTGCCCCCCGAGGCCAGCGACGAACGGACCCGTGTCTGGCACGAGCGCTATACCCTGCCCGTGCTGCTGGTTATGGCCCTGCTGCTGCCCCGCTTCCGCGGGCGCGGCTGGTGGCGGCGGCGGTCATGAGCGTCTCGATCCGCGTCGCAACGGCGTTGCCGGTGCTCCCCGGTGGGAAAGAAACCTGATGTCCCTCTGGTCTAACTCGCTCTCGATTGCCCTGCTCGCGGGCCTCGTCATGACCGCTACCGCCCAGGCCGGCTGGTTCGTCAACCAGGAGCAGGAGGCGGAGCGGCAATTCCGGCAAGGCGACTACAGCGGGGCGGCCAAGGAGTTCAGTGATCCCTATCGTCGGGGCGTCGCCCTCTACCGGGCGGGTCGCCACGTCGAGGCCGCCGATGCCTTCGCCCTGGAGCAGCGTCCCGAGGTCGCCGAGGACGCGACCTACAATCTGGGCAACGCCCGCTTCCAGGTCGGCGATTTCGCCGGCGCCGCGGCGGCTTACGAGCAGGTGCTGGGTCATAACCCGGGTCATGACGACGCCCGGCACAACCTCTCCCTGGCCCGGGCCGTCCTGGCCCGTCTCGACCAGGAGAAGTTCGCGCGCGAGAAGCGCGAGCGGGAGGAGGCCGAGCGCAAGGCCCGAGAGGAACAAGAGCGCCAGGATCGGGAGCAACGGCAGCGCGAGGAACAGCAGCAAAAGCAGCAGCAACAGGAAGCCCAGAAGCAAGAGCAACAGGCCGGTCAGGAGCAGCAGGAACAACAACAGCAGGAAAAGCAGCAACAAGAACAACAGCAACAAGAACAACAGCAACAGGAACAGCAGGAACAGCAGGAGCAAGAACAACAGCAACAGGAACAGCAGCAGCAGTCAGAGCAGTCCGAGCAGTCGCAATCCTCCGAGGAATCCCAGCAATCGCAGGAGAGCCAGCAGTCCCAGCAGTCCCAGGACGCGCAACAATCCCAGCAAGGCGAGCAGTCCCAGGAGGGTCAGCAGGCGCAGCAGGGCCAGGAGTCTGAGCAGTCCGCCGAGCAGTCATCCTCCCAGGGTGAATCCGGTGAGGAGAGCCAGGAGTCTCAAGCAAGCCAGGGCGAACAGCGGGAGGAGACGGCGGCGGGGTCCGAGGCCCAGGAGCAGGAGCGGAGCGGCGCCAGCGAGCCCGAGCCCCAGGAGAGCCAGGAGGGCGAGGCCGCGGCCGACCAGGACACCCAGGGTGGACAGCCCGACGAGCAGCAGGCCGCGGCCGCCGGGGCCCAGGAGGACCAGGCGGAGGAGCAGGCCCAGGACCGTCAGCGGCCCGAGGCGGAACAGGCCGAGAAGGATAAGGCCGGCGAACGTATGGCGAGCGAGCCGCCCCCGGAGCAGACACCGGAGGCCAGTGGTGGCGAGCAGGAGCAACAGCCCGAGGCCAAGGAGGGGGAAAAGCCCCAGGATGAGACCGCCGCCGGTGGGGAGCGGGAGCGTGAGCCCGAGGATCAGGGCCAGGGTGAGCCCAAGCCGGAGACCGAAACCGGTCAGGGCAAGGCCCCGGAACCCGAGCAAACCGCCCAGGGCCAGGCCGAGGAGCAACAACAGCGGGAAGGTGAGCAGGGTCCGGGTGAACAGGATCGTCCCCCGCGGGGCGGTGGGCCTGGGGAACGCCCGCCCGAGGAGCCCGGCATGACGCCACCCGCCAGCGCCCCGGAGCCCGGCAGCGCCGAGGCGGTGGACCAGTTCGACCAGCTCGGCCAGCAGCCGGCCCTGGACGCGGGGGAGGGTACCGCCGTCGGCGCCCTCGGTGGCCAGCCCAGCTCCGGTCCTGGTGCCGCCATCCTCGAACAGCGCCTGCGCCAGGTGGAAGGTGATCCTTCGGAACTGATCCGCAACCAGTTCCGGATCGAAGAATTGCGCCAGCTTCGCGCCTCCGGCGGCACGCCGCGCGAGACGCGGCCCTGGTGAGGGCGGGGTGGTTATGAGTAGCTGGTCAGACCCCCTCTCCCCAACCCTCCCCCACCAGGGGGGAGGGGTAAGAGAATCAGCAGCTTGTGTCGCCGAGGCCCTCCGGGGGCGTGAGGGTCTGAACGGATACGGTCATGAGTCCTAAATTCTTGCTGAACGCCCCTTCCTACCTGCACCAGCGCCCCGCGACTAGAGGGGCGAAGGTCATGGCGTCCGCGGGGGCGCTCACCCTGGCCCTTGGGCTGCTGCCCGCCAGCGGCTTGGCCCAGGTTCCCTATCAGCCCTGGGGATTCGCCAATCCCTATGCCCCACCCGGTTGGCAGTTCCGGCCGGCGGAGCCCACGAATGCCCGGGGGGAGCCCCCGGCCCAACTCCCAGAGACGAAAGCGGCCCCGCCGGGACCGGTCCCTCAGTCGGGTCCTGGCTCTCAGCCGGGTCAGGCACCCCAGCCTTCTCTTGCCCCTCCCCAGGGACAGGGACCTCAGCCAAGTCACGGTTCTCAGCCTGGTCATAGCCCTCAGCCTGGCCAGGCCCCTGAATGGGCACGGGCCCTCCAGCCTGGTCAGGCCTTCCCGCCTGGCATGCCGCCCGGATTGCCCTATGGCCAGCCCCCCGGTGGGGCGGCCTTCGGCTACCCATCCGCTCCCGGCTTTTGGCCGGGATTCGCGCCCATGGCGCCTCCCGCCAGCCCAGCCTGGACCGCTCCGACGCCGGCCCCGGCTTCGGCCACGCCGCCATCCGCGCTCTCAACCGCTGGCGGTCAGCCCCAACCCCAAGCCCCAGCCCCAGCCCAACTCCACCAACCACAGCAGCTCTGGCCCCGGCCTGCCCCATCAGGCACCGCGCCGTCGCCCGCACCGGCGGCTCCGTCCCCCTCATCCTCGCTTCCCGCGTCTGCTCCGGCTCCCGCCCAGGCCCCCACCCCCTTCGCCCCTGGCGGACAGGCCATGGGACCCGGGGGCATGGCACCTACTGCCACCGCCCCGGGCATCGGGTCGCCCTTCGGGGCCTTCCCGGGCTGGGGCATGGCCGGTCCCGGGGGCGCGAGCAGTCCTTACGCGGGCCCCACCGGGGGTATGTACGGTTCACCCTGGGGCCAGCCCGGGAGCCCCGCCTCCAGCGGTCGCGGCCCAAGGCTGGAGGTGGAGCTCAATGAGCGTCAGCCCTTCGTCCAGGAGAACGTCCTGCTCCACCTGCGGGTCGTCAGTGACCAGAATCTGGCCACCGCGACGCCAGATCTGACCAGCGGCAATGACCTGATCGTGACCAAGCTGGAGGGGCCCAAGGCGGGCACCCGCGGGACCGCGGACGGTCGTCGCGAGATCCTCACCGAATTCGTCTACGTCCTCACCCCCCTGCGCGCCGCTGACCTGGCCCTGCCGCCCCTGAAGGTGACGGGGGAGACCGCGGGTGACGCCTACGGCTTCGGCCGCCAGCGTTTCGAGGTCAGTGGCGGCGAGGGTATTCGTCTCCAGGCGCGTCCCCCCTTGGCCAGCGTGCAACCTTGGCTGCCCCTGCGCTCCCTGGCGCTCAAGGCCAGCCTGGATGGTGCCGAGGAGATCCGTGCCGGTGAGCCGGTCGCCCTGGTCCTGGAACTTCAGGCCGTGGGCGCCATGGGTAATCAGCTCCCCAGTCTCGAACCCATGCTGGCCTCTCCCGACTACCGCGTCTATCGGGAGCGCGTCCTCACCGAGGCCAAGGTGTCCCCGGCTGGCGATCGCCTGGAGGGCTCCCGCGTCGAGCATTACACCCTGGTGCCCCGGGAGGGGGGGCGGGTGCACCTGCCGGAGATCCGCATCCCCTGGTACAACGTCGTCACGGGTGGTCGCGATTGGGCCAGCCTGCCCCTGGGCCTGGGTAACGCCAGGGCCGCGGCGGAGGAATCCCTGTTTTTCCGCGAGGACGCGGGCTTCATCTGGCTGAGTCTCGTTGGCCTCTTGCTGCCAGTCCTGGGTTTTGGCATCGGGCTCTGGTACCGCGGCCGCCTGCTGGCGCCCGCGGCGCTGCTGGGCCAGGATACCTTCGGCGCGCGCCTGGGGCGTGGCGCCCGCGCCGCCGCGGGGGCGGCCAGCCGGCGCTGGGGCCAGGTCCGCGATCGCCTCCAGCCGGCACCCCTCTGGGGACGCCTGCGCGAGGCCCTGCGCGGGCTACTGCCATCCTCCAGCCGCTTCCTGTCCTGTCTGCACGGCGCCAACCGCGAAGCCGACCCCGCCGTCTGGGCGCGCCGCTTCCAGGAGCAGGCCTGTCGCCATCTGTCGTCCGGCCCGCTCCCCGCCCAGCCCGGCGCCTTGCCCGGCCTCGCCGGTCAGCTCCTGCGCCTGCGGCCCGGCGCGGACCCGGAGCAGGTCAGACGCCTGCTGCGGCAACTGGACGGGGCCCTGTATGGCGGCCAGGACATCGACTTCCCGCGCTGGAAAAAGGAGTTCGCCCGCCAGCTCGGCCGCGCCCAGAGCCTGCGGGGCTATGGTCACCGCGCTCGCAACCGCCGGCCCCGTATCGAACGTCCCCGCTTGCCGGCGCTCAATCCCCGCCCGGCCGGGTGAAGCACCTTAGGTAATGTCCCGAAACCATCTCGGGCGCAAATCCGCGACGGGATAAGGGACGCTGGCTGAAGGTGGGTGGCTTACGGTCCCGATAAGGGCCAGGCCTCAGATTTCGTCCTCCACCCGTTTCTCCTCCAAGGCCCAGGCGCGGTCCTCCTGGGTCAGTTCGTCACGGGCGGCGTTGCGCCGCATCAGGCCATAGATGACGCTGATGAGGGTGACCGCGATGCAACCCAGGAAGGCGGTCAGGACGATGGGGTCTGGGATACCGAGCATGAGTCTCTCCGCGGGGATTCGGGGCGAATGTCAGAAAGGTCGATAGCGTCAGGGTGGCGGACGGGCGGGGCCATCCCTGGGTCCCAAAAGCTGGGAAAGGTGGCTCCGGGTGCGTCGGGTTCGGAGGCTTCAGGGACCAGGGATGCCGGGCCTACCGCAACCGCTCCTTGGGAAAACAGACCTCCAGGTGCCGGGGGTCCACCGGCTTGGTCATCAGGCTGACCACCACCAGGGTGAGGATCGCCAGGGGCAGGGCGATGACGATGGGGTCCACCATGGGCCAGTTGGGATAGTCCGCCAGCAGGCTGGTCTTGCCGCCGGTGACCTTCTGCACCAGGCCAATGGCGCCCGCCTCCCTCGACTTGATCAGCAGCAGCCAGAAGAGGGAGAAGCCCATGCCCACCAGCATGGAGGCCAGGGCGCCGGTCCGCGTCGCCCGGCGCCAGAAGAGCCCGCCAATGTAGGCCGGCAGGAAGGTGGCGGCGCAGAGACCGAAGAAGATGGCCGTGAAGCGGGCGATCACGTACTCCTGGCGGACGGTGTAGCTGATGGTGACCGCCGCCAGCAGGCCGATCACGATGGCGACGCGCATCACCAGCACGCTGGGTTCTCGGCCGGGCTGGCCGGTCAGCCGCTCGAAAAGATCACGTCCGGCGGCGGTGCCGATGGTGTGGAACTGGCTGGACATGGTGCTCATGGCCGCCGCCAGCAGGGCGAGGAAGAAGATCAGCCCGAACCAGCGGGGCAGGGCGGTGTTGATGTAGGTGGGGATGATCTGGTCCGGCTCGCCCTTGGCGTAGACCACGCTCGGGGCGCGGCCCCTGACCAGTTCCAGGGGCTGGCCGGCCGGGTCCCGGGCCGCCTCGCGGCTGGCGATGGCCATGGGCACCACCGTCGGCTGGTTGGTCTTGGGGTTGATGACGGGCGCCCACTGACCGGGGGTCGCCTCCTTCATCAGGCCCACCAGGGCATGACCGCTGGCGGGGTCGATCTCCTTGACCACCTGGCCCGTGAGCAGGGGGCCGTGCTGGGCGAACCAGGCGTTGGACAGGCTGCCTACCAGGTAGGGGGTGCCGACCAGCAGCAGGATGAAGACCGCCCCGGTGGGTACGGCGCGGTCCAGTTCTCGCCGGCTGCGGACGGTCATGAAGCGCACCACCAATTGGGGCTGGGCCAGGACGCCGATGCCGACGCCGAGGATGATGGCCGAGACCACCGTCCACCAGAGGTCATAACCAGGCGCCCCCCAGCCGAAGGCGGGCATCCGCGTCCAGCCCTCATGGCCCATGGCCTGGAGGCTGGGCGGGACCAGGTCGGCCAGGTCCGTCAGGGTACGGTGGGCCGGCTCGATCCCGCCCAGGCTGGAGTAGGTGAACCACAGCAGGTAGATCATGGCCAGGATCATGATGAAGCCCTGCAGGGTGTCGGTGTACATCACCGCCTTGAGCCCGCCGGGGATGACATAGGCGGCGGTGATCAGGGCCATGACCAGCAGGGCCACCTCGAAGCTGACCCCGAATTGGGTGACGACGAAGACCGAGCCGCCGGTCATCACCGCCGCCGAGTAGAGGGGCATGAAGAGGAAGATGACCAGCCCGGCCAGGACCTGGATGCCCTTGCTCTGATAGCGGGCCCCCAGCAGTTCCGGGAAGGTGTGGGCGGACAGGTGATGCCCCAGGCGCCGGGTAGGCTCACCCAGCAGGGTGAAGGCCAAAAGGATGCCAAACAGGATGTTGACGAAGGTGAGCCACATCAGCCCCATGCCGAACATGGCGGCGACCCCGCCGAAGCCGACGATGGCGGCGGTGGAGATGAAGGTGGCCGCGTAAGAGACCGCCATGACCACCGGATGGGCGCTGCGCCCCCCGACCAGAAAGTCCGCCGCCGTGCGCGTGCCCCGGTAGCCCAGCCAGCCGAGGTAGCCGGTGGTCAGCAGGTAACCGACGATGACGACGATGTCGATCCAATCCAGCGTGGCATGGCCAGCCATGGAAGCCCCCTTATGATGTTTGGACGCCAGGAGAAGCCTGGATGAAGGCCGCGGGCCCTGGTCCAGATCCAGGGCGGACGGCCGGGCGGCAGAATACATCAAACCGGGGCGTTTTTTGCCAGGTACTGCCGGCCAGGCAGTGCCAGGTGGTAAAGTAACGCTCCCCCCTGGCCCACCCGTCCCTGACCGGGTCCCTCGGAATCTTATCCCCCGCGATGCGGTTGCCGGTTGGGCACCTTGGCTAAAGGGGGGCGGCGGGTGGGGAGGTCGACCGCGGGGAATTCGGTCGTCAAGTCCGCAAGGAGGGATTCAGGTTGTTCCCCCCTGGCTGAAATCCGCTCCGGGCAGGCCAACCCTTGTTCAGCGATGTCGTCAACCGACCATGAAGCTACAGCAGCTCTCCCTCTTCATCGAGAATCGTCCCGGGCATCTGGGCGCCCCCCTGGAGGCCCTCGCCGCCGAGGGTATCAACCTGGTGACCCTGTCCCTGGCCGACACGGCCCAATTTGGCATCCTGCGCCTGATCGTCCGGGACTGGCAGCGAGCCAAGGAGGTCCTGGAGCGGGCGGGCTGGGTGGTCAACCTCACCGAGGTGGTGGCCGTGGACGTCGTCGATCGTCCCGGTGGCCTGGCCGAGATCCTCAAGGTTCTGGAGGGCGCGGGGCTCAACGTCGAGTACCTCTACGCCTTCGCCCTGCGCCGGGAGGGTAAATCGGTTCTGGTCCTGCGCTTCGAGGACCCGGATCGGGCGCTTCAGGTCCTTGACGCCGCCGGTCTGCGCGGGACGGCGGCGGAGGAACTGTTCAGCCACCTGCCCTAGCCTCGCCTTCCTCATGTAACCGCCCTTCCTCTCACCTCTCCCCGTCCCTGCCTGACCTGGGCATGGTGAGTCTGGCGGAAGGACCGACGGTCCGCCACGGGCCCCCATGGGGGACGAGAGGAGGGGTGAAAGATTCGCCTTTGAAGAGTACCCGTCTCATGCCAACCACCGTCCCCGCCAGCGACCACCGTATCTACGACCCCGCGGAGACCCTGCCCCGTCCTGAACTGGCGGCCCTGCAACGGGAGCGGCTGCGCGCCCTAGTCGGGCGGGTCGCCCAGGTCCCCTTCTATCGCGATCACCTGGGGCGGCACGATCTCACCTCAAGCAGCATCCGCTCCCTGGACGACCTGCGGCGGCTGCCCTTCACCACCAAGGCCGATCTGCGCCAGCATCAGCCCCTGGGCTTCCTGGCGGTGCCCCGCGCGGACGTGGCGCGCATCCACGGCTCCTCCGGGACCACCGGGCGGCCCACCTTCGTCGCCTACACGGCCCGGGACCTGCAGACCTGGGCCGGGCTCTGCGCCCGCTTCCTGGTGGCGGGGGGGCTCAGGCCGGAACACACGGTGCAGATCGCCTTCGGCTTTGGCCTCTTCACCGGTGGCTTCGGCCTCCACTACGGGGTCGAGCGGGTGGGGGCGGCCGTCATCCCCGCCGCTTCCGGCAATACCCGGCGGCAACTCGACATCATGCGGGAGCTGAACCCCGAGGTCCTGGTCTGCACCCCCAGCTATGCCCTGACCATCGCCGATGGCGCCCGCGAGCTGGGGATCGACCCGCGCGCCCTGTCCCTGCGTTTCGGCCACTTTGGCGGCGAGCCCTGGACCGAGGACATGCGCCGGGAGATCGAGGACCAGCTCGACATCCAGGCCTTCAACAACTATGGCCTCTCGGAGATCATCGGCCCGGGCGTCAGCGGTGAGTGCGCCGCCCGCCATGGCATGCACATCCAGGAGGACCACTTCCTGGTGGAGTGCCTGGACCCGGAGACCCTGGAGCCGGTGCCCGAGGGCGAGCCCGGCGAACTGGTCATCACCACCCTGACCCGCGAGGCCTGGCCGATGCTTCGCTATCGCACCCGCGACATCGCCCGGCTGTGGCGCGAACCCTGCCCCTGCGGCCGCACCACCATGCGCATGAGCCGGGTCGCCGGGCGCAGCGACGACATGCTCATCATCCGCGGGGTCAACGTCTTCCCCTCCCAGATCGAGGAGGCCCTGCTGCGGGTGGAGGGCACCACGCCGCACTATCTCATCGAGGTCGACCGCCCCGGCACCCTGGACCGGGTCAGGGTCCAGGTGGAGCTCCGTCCCGAGCTCTTCTCCGATCGCATGGACCGCATGCAGGCCCTGCGCGAACGCATCGCCCGGGAGATCCACACCGTCGCCGGCATCCGCGCCGAGGTGGCGCTGGTGGAGCCGCGCACCATCGAGCGCTTCGCCGGCAAGGCCAAGCGGGTGGTGGACCGGCGCAACCTGAGCACCGACTGATATGGTCGCCAAGGCCGTCCGGGAAGCGGTGATCGAGACCGATTTGGAGCCCCTAATGACGATTCGCGCGGCCAGGCCCGTGGCCGCGCGCCAACTGGCACTTGTGCCAATTAAGACGGGCACCACATTGATCCGTTCAGAAAAAGAACATCACCACCAACGCGAGGAAGACTCCACATGATTTACGCCAATCCCAACACCCCCGGCGCCGTCGTCCACTTCCGCGACCGTTACGACAACTTTATCGGCGGTCAGTGGGTGCCCCCGGTCAAGGGTCAGTATTTCGACAACGTCTCGCCGGTCAACGGCCAGGCCTTCTGTCAGGTCGCCAGATCCTCGGAAGAAGACATCGAGCTGGCCCTGGACGCCGCCCATGCCGCCAAGGCGGCCTGGGGCGCCACCTCGGTGACCGCCCGTTCCAATATCCTGCTCAAGATCGCCGACCGCATCGAGGCCAACCTGGAGATGCTTGCCGTGGCCGAGACCTGGGACAACGGCAAGGCGGTACGCGAGACCCTCAACGCCGACGTGCCCCTGGTGGTGGACCACTTCCGCTACTTCGCTGGCTGCATCCGCGCCCAGGAAGGCAGCATCGGCGAGATCGACGGCCATACAGTCGCCTATCACTACCACGAGCCCCTGGGCGTGGTCGGCCAGATCATCCCCTGGAACTTCCCCATGCTCATGGCCGCCTGGAAGCTGGCCCCGGCCCTGGCCGCCGGCAACTGCGTGGTCCTCAAGCCCGCCGAGCAGACCCCGACCTCCATCCTGGTCCTGGTCGAACTGATCGCCGACCTGCTGCCGGCCGGCGTCCTCAACATCGTCAACGGTTACGGCCACGAGGCCGGCAAGGCCCTGGCCACCAGCAAGCGCATCGCCAAGATCGCCTTCACCGGCTCCACCCCGGTGGGCGCCCTGATCATGAAGTATGCCGCCGACAACATCATCCCCTCCACGGTGGAACTGGGCGGCAAGTCGCCGAACATCTACTTCGCCGACGTCCTGGACCGGGAGCCGGAATTCGTCAGTAAGTGCGTCGAGGGCGCGGTCCTGGCCTTCTTCAACCAGGGCGAGGTCTGCACCTGCCCCTCGCGCCTGCTCATCCAGGAGTCCATCTACGACCGCTTCATCGACCTGGTCATCGCGCGCGCCAAGCAGATCAAACGCGGCAACCCCCTGGACACCGAGGTCATGGTCGGCGCCCAGGCCTCCCAGGAGCAGTACGACAAGATCCTGGACTACATCAAGATCGGCCAGGACGAGGGGGCCAAGGTGCTGATCGGCGGCGAGGCCGAGGCCCTGGCTGGTGAACTGGGCCAGGGTTATTACATCCAGCCGACCCTACTCAAGGGCACCAACGACATGCGCGTCTTCCAGGAGGAGATCTTCGGCCCCGTGGTCTCGGTGACCACCTTCAAGGACGAGGCCGAGGCGGTGGCCATCGCCAACGACACCGAGTTCGGCCTGGGCGCCGGCGTCTGGACCCGCGACATGAACCTGGCCTACCGCATGGGTCGCGCCATCCAGGCCGGTCGTGTCTGGACCAACTGCTACCACCACTACCCGGCCCACGCCGCCTTTGGCGGCTACAAGAAGTCTGGCGTCGGTCGTGAGACCCACAAGATGATGCTCGACCATTACCAGCAGACCAAGAACCTGCTGGTGAGCTACGACGTCAATCCGCTCGGCTTTTTCTGACCTCCCGCTGTTGGGTGATCCGTCCTGGTCAGCCGTTATCCCGGCGGCTGGCCCGGGCGGAGATGGCCGACGGATTAGCGTGAAAGTCACGGGGAAGCCTCTCATGTACTGGGGTGTGGCTGGCCCATCTCATGGGAGTTAGCGTGAAACTCACGGCAAAGACTCTCATTTTCAGGGGGGTGGCGCGCCTCCTTGTGCCAGTTAGCCGGTCATCAAGTCCCTCCCTGTTCTCCTCCGGCCAGCCAGTCCCCGGGACCATTCGGCAACCCCTGATCCTTCACGTTCTCCAACCCAGCCCTTCCACCCAAACGAGGGGCTGATGGCGTAACCCATTGCATTCCTCCGGTGATTTGATGACAGGCAAGAATCCAAGGAAATTGCGAAATTAATGAAATGGCAATATAAGAATAACGGCTTTTACCGGATGGCTATTTGCTGGTTCTAATTGACAAATGTCAATCAAATGCGAAATAGCCGGCCTGCCATCCCCGTGAAGTTACCCAGGATGCACTGCTTCAGACTGCCCTGCCAAGCCCCTATTTCCGCTAGCTTTCGCTGATTAATGCCTAAAATCAGGATAATGGAATCTTGCCCCATGACGGATTAGAATAAAATATAAAAGAGTACTTTACTCGGTTGACATTCCCCTGTGTTGTTCAACACTATTCGGCTAGCGAATCACAGAATGTTCGCCCACCACAGGGGAAAAGCCGATGCCGACCACCGAGACCTTCTATGGGGTCATGCGGAGCCAGGGGATCACCCGCCGCAGTTTCCTCAAATTCTGTAGCCTCACCGCTACCGCCCTGGGACTGGGCCCCGCCGCCACCGCCCAGTTGGTGCACGCCATGGAAACCAAGCCACGGATCCCGGTGATCTGGCTCCATGGCCTGGAGTGCACCTGCTGCTCGGAATCCTTCATCCGCTCCGCCCATCCCTTGGTCAAGGATGTGGTGCTGTCGATGATCTCCCTGGATTACGACGACATCATCATGGCGGCCTCCGGGCATCAGGCCGAGGCGATCCTCCACGAGATCCGCGACAAGTACAAAGGCAACTACATCCTGGCGGTCGAGGGCAATCCGCCCCTCAATCAGGACGGCATGTCCTGCATCATCGCCGGCAGGCCCTTCCTCGAACAGCTCAGGGAGATGGCGGCGGACTGCAAAGCGATCATCTCCTGGGGCTCCTGCGCCTCCTGGGGTTGCGTGCAGGCGGCCCATCCCAACCCGACACAGGCAGTGCCGGTCCATAAGGTCATCCACGACAAGCCCATCATCAAGGTCCCGGGCTGCCCGCCCATCGCCGAGGTCATGACGGCGGTGGTCGCCTATATGCTGACCTTCGATCGCATCCCCGAGCTCGACCGCCAGGGCCGGCCGAAGATGTTTTACGGCCAGCGCATCCACGACAAGTGCTACCGCCGGCCCCACTTCGACGCCGGCCAGTATGTCGAGTCCTGGGACGACGAGGGGGCGCGCCGCGGCTACTGCCTCTACAAGATGGGCTGCAAGGGCCCGACCACCTACAACGCCTGCTCCACCGTGCGCTGGAACGACGGCGTCTCCTTCCCCATTCAGTCCGGCCACGGCTGTATCGGCTGCTCCGAGGACGGTTTCTGGGACAAGGGCAGTTTCTACGACCATGTGACCGACACCCGGGTCTTCGACATCGAGGCCAATGCCGATCGTGTTGGCATGGCGGCGGCCGGTGTGGTGGGGGCCGCGATCGTCGCCCACGCGGCGGTGACCGCCATCAAGCGCGGCCGCCAACCGGCCGAGGTCGCCGCCAGCGGTCCGGTCGGCACCGTTGGCAGCGTTCAGGATCAGGCCCAGCAGCAACAAGGTGAGCGTTCATGAGCATCCAGACCCCCAACGGCTTCACCCTGGACAACTCCGGCAGACGGGTCGTGGTCGACCCGGTGACCCGCATCGAGGGTCACATGCGCTGCGAGGTGAACCTGGACGAGAACAACGTCATCCGCAACGCCGTGTCCACCGGTACCATGTGGCGCGGGCTGGAGGTCATCCTCAAGGGCCGCGACCCACGTGATGCCTGGGCCTTCACCGAGCGCATCTGTGGCGTCTGCACCGGCACCCATGCCCTCACCAGCGTGCGGGCGGTAGAGGACGCCCTCGGTATCAAGATCCCCGAGAACGCCAACTCCATCCGCAACCTCATGCAGTTGACCCTCCAGGCCCATGATCACCTGGTGCACTTCTATCACCTGCATGCCCTGGACTGGGTGGACGTGGTCTCGGCCCTGCGGGCGGACCCCAAGGCGACCTCCGACCTGGCCCAGTCCATCTCCCCCTGGCCCCTGTCCTCGCCGGGCTATTTCCGCGATATCCAGAACCGGCTCAAGCGCTTCGTGGAGTCTGGCCAGCTCGGCCCCTTCATGAACGGTTACTGGGGCAATCCCGCCTACAAGTTGCCCCCCGAAGCCAACCTCATGGCGGTGACCCATTACCTGGAGGCCCTTGACTTCCAGAAGGAGATCGTCAAGATCCACACCGTCTACGGTGGCAAGAACCCCCACCCCAACTGGCTGGTGGGCGGGGTGCCCTGCGCCATCAACGTCGATGGCACCGGCGCGGTGGGCGCGGTCAACATGGAGCGGCTGAATCTCGTCTCCTCCATCATCGATCGCACCATCGAGTTCATCGACCAGGTCTACCTGCCGGACCTCCTGGCCATCGCCTCCTTCTACAAGGACTGGACCTATGGCGGCGGTCTGTCCAGCCAGTCGGTGATGTCCTATGGCGACATCCCGGACCGGGCCAACGACAACTCGGCGGCCAACCAGCTCCTGCCGCGCGGCGCCATCATCAAGGGCAATCTGGCGGAGATCCACGACGTGGACCTGCGCGATCCCGAACAGGTCCAGGAGTTCGTCGCCCATTCCTGGTACAGCTACCCCGACGAGAAGAAGGGACTGCACCCCTGGGACGGCATCACCCAGCCCAACTTCGTCCTCGGTCCCAACGCCAAGGGCACCAAGACCAACATCGAGGCGGTGGACGAGGGCGCCAAGTACTCCTGGATCAAGGCCCCGCGCTGGCGCGGCCATGCCATGGAGGTCGGTCCCCTGGCCCGCTGGGTCATCGGCTATGCCCAGGGCAACCCGGAGTTCAAGGAGCCGGTGGAAAAGCTGCTCACCGACCTGAACCTGCCAGTCAGCGCCCTTTTCTCCACCCTGGGTCGGACCGCGGCCCGTGGCCTAGAGGCATCCTGGGCGGGGCACAAGATGCGCTACTTCCAGGATAAGCTCATGGCCAACCTCAAGGCGGGTGACAGCAGTACGGCCAACATCGACAAATGGGAGCCCGCCACCTGGCCCAAGGAGGCCAAGGGCGTGGGGACCACCGAGGCGCCCCGAGGCGCCCTGGGCCACTGGATCGTGATCAAGAACGGGCGGATCGAGAACTACCAGGCGGTGGTGCCGACCACCTGGAACGGCTCGCCGCGAGACCCGGCGGGCAATATCGGCGCCTTCGAGGCGGCCCTGATGAACACCCCGGTGGCCGTGGCCGATCAACCGCTGGAAATCCTGCGCACCCTGCACAGCTTCGACCCCTGCCTGGCCTGCTCCACCCATGTCATGAGCCCGGCGGGAGAGGAGTTGACGCGGGTCCTGGTGCGTTGATCCTCGGATCAGGGTGTCCTGGCGCACCCTGGTCATGACCCCCCATCGAGTCGATTCTGGAGGCGAACCACCATGACCACCGCCGACCCGACTGTCAGACAGACCGCAGTCTATGTCTATGAGGCCCCCTTGCGGGCCTGGCACTGGATCAACGCTCTGTCGATCACGGTCCTACTCATCACTGGTTATTTTATCGGCGCTCCCCTGCCGAGCCTGCCCGGTGAGGCGAGCGACCATTACGTGATGGGCTATATCCGCTTCGCCCATTTTGCCGCCGGCTATATCTTCGTCGTCGGCTTCATCTTCCGTATTTACTGGGCCATCGTCGGTAACAGCCATTCCCATCAACTCTTCATGCTGCCTTTCTGGCGCAAGCGGTTCTGGCGGGACCTCTGGCACGAGGTACGCTGGTACGCCTTCCTGGAAACGGAACCCCACAAATACCTCGGTCACAATCCCCTGGCCCATCTCTTCATGGTCGCCATCATCACCGTGGGCGGCCTGGTGATGATCGTCACCGGTTTCGCCCTCTACGCCGAGCAGACTGGATTGGGGAGTTGGCAGGACGAGCTCTTTGGCTGGGTCATCCCCTTCGTTGGCCAGAGCCAGGATGTGCGCATGTGGCACCACTGGGGCCTGTGGGTGATCCTGATCTTCGTCATGCTGCACGTCTATACCGCCATCCGCGAGGACATCGTCTCCCGCCAGAGCCTGATCAGTACCATGATCAGTGGCTGGCGGATGTTCAAGGACGATCGGCCCTGAATGCCTGGCAGCCTTCCCTTGGCCAACCCCCGGGTCCTGATCCTCGGTATCGGCAATGTCCTCTGGGCCGATGAGGGGTTTGGCGTTCGGGCCGTGGAATTGCTGGCCAGTCGCTACCGCTTCGGCCCCCAGGTCAGGCTCCTCGATGGCGGCACCCAGGGAATCTACCTGCTGGACCAGGTGCGTTGGGCCGAGGTCCTGGTGGTCTTCGACGCCGTGGACTATGGTCTGGCCCCCGGCACCCTCAAGCGGGTCGAGGGGGCCGAGGTCCCCCGCTTCCTGGGGGCCAAGAAGATGAGCCTGCACCAGACCGGCTTCCAGGAGGTGCTGGCCTTGGCCGAACTGATGGGCGACTACCCCAGGCACCTGCTGCTGATCGGCGTGCAGCCGGTGGAACTGGACGACTTCGGCGGCAGCCTCAGGCCCGCGGTGAAGGCCTGCATGGAGCCAGCCCTGGCCTGCGCCCTGGAGTATCTGGCCACTTTTGGTGAGCGGCCCGAGCCAGTAGCGGCCGAGGGCGGCGGCCAGCCCCGGTCCCTGGATTTGCCCGACCCGGCCCTGGGCCTGGAGGTGTATGAGACTCACCGTCCCAGCGCCGCCCGTGCCTGGCGCCATGGCGATCCTCGTTTTCTGAGGGCCCGCGTTCTGACCCCGGGCCTTACTCCCGCATCAATTTCAGCATCAGTTTTAACCTCAGCCCCAGCCTCATCCCTAGCCACAGGCGCTGTCCCCGCCGCCGCTGCCTCCTCTGCCGCTCCCGCCCCCGCTGTTGCCGCCTTCGGACCTGCTTCCGGTTGATGTGTATCGGCATCCCCATGCAGGTCATTGAGGCCGGTCCCCACCGGGCCTGGTGTCAGGGTCCGGAGGAAGCCGTCCCGGTTGACACCCTCCTGGTTGGGGAGCAGCCGCCCGGCACCTGGCTCCTGGTCTTTCAGGGCATGGCCCGCGAGGTCATGAGCGAAGACCGCGCCCGCCTGGTGCTGAACGCTCTGGAGGCCTTGCGGGCCGTGGCCCGGGGCGACGCCTTCGATCACCTCTTTCCTGATCTGGTCGGGCGGGAACCCCAGCTACCCGACTTCCTGCGTCCATCCTGACCACCGCGCAACCCCTATGTCCCCATTGCCATTCCCTGGCGGCTTCGTCGGTCCCGGCAGCCAGCCTGGAGAAGCGGACGAGGCCGTCCTCGATTTCCCGTCACTGCCCAAGGCCATGGCCGCCTATGCCCCTCCCTCCCTCCCAGAGCCTGACCGGGTGGAGCATCTCGGGCCGGCCCTGGGCTTGCTGAAGGCGCTGCACGCGGCCCTCGCGGACTATCGGGTAGGAGACCCGCCCCCGCGCTTCGATCTCACCCATCTGGATCCTACCAACCGGGAGATGCTGGAGCAGACCCTGGGAGAGGGCGAGGTGTCGGGCCGGTTGCTAGCGACGCCCGGAAGCGAACCCGGCGGGGATATTCAGGAGACCCGCCTTGCTGGACTCTGGTGGGTGCGTGAGCAAGATGCCTCCGGTAAAGTGGGGCGGGAATACCTGGAGATAGCAGACTTGCCGGCCTTGTTGCGGGACCGGGCCTTCGCCGGTGCCCTGGATCAGGTCAGCCTGCCCGACCCCCTCCCGCCGGGGGTGATGAATGGCCCCGGGGTCCTGGCGGAGATCAACGATCATGCCGGCCGGTTTTCCGGCCATCGTTCACCCCATCTCGTCAATCTGACCCTGCTGCCGCAAACTCCGGAGGATCTGATCCTGCTGGACCAGGTTCTGTCCCCCGGGACCCTCACCCTGGTATCACGGGGTTACGGCACCTGTCGGGTGACCGCCACCGCCCTGCGTCACTGCTGGCGGGTGCGCCATTTCAACTCGGAGGAACGATTGATCCTCGATTCCCTGGAGGTGGCGGCGGCCCCCCTGGCCGTGCTCGCCGCTCAGGAGGACATCAGCGACAGCGCCGTCCGCCTGGGGGAAATACTTACCGCCCTTCGCGGATAAGGCCTGGCGCTGGAAGACTGTCACCAGGCCAGCCGCGTCGCTTCGCGTCGCCTTTCAGGCACCTGCCGGGCAATCTGGTCAGCCCCGGCCGGACAGGGTGATCCGCCCGATGCCCGGCAAACGCAGGCCCAGGTCATTGACATCCAACCCCGTTGAGAGGCCCAGCACGTTGACCTCGACCCCCTCTTCCCAGGCCAGTCCAAGGCCCAGCAGACCAGCGAGGGAAAGCTGCCAGCCGGTGCCGCTCGGCATCGGGGCGAGAAGATCGCCATTGGCCAGATAGTCCTTGCCCAGGGCCGTGGGTGGCAGATCCAGGCCCAGTTCGGGGACCTGCCGGGCGACGAAGGCGGTGAAGGTGTTGCTGTTCGGACCCGGCCAGGCGCGGTAGGCGAAGGGATAGGGATAGTTCGCCACCGCCGTCTCGATGCGGTCGATGAGGCCCTCGACCTCAGGGCCGCGCCGCTCCAGCAACAGCGCGGGTCGGGCGTTGTACCAGAGGAAGTCTGGGGCGCTCTGGCTGACGCTCACCACCGACTGGCCGCGGTAAAGGTTCCAGCCAATGACCTGATAGACGGTGTAGTTCTGGGCCCGATGCCGCTTGGTGGCGATCCAGGTATGGATGGCGAAGGCGCCGCGCCAGTTATAGGCCCGGGCCCCGTACACCAGGATCAGTGGCTCCGGCGTCTCCGCTGGCGTGGGGGCCTGGCCGGTACTGGCGTGGCTGGCCTGACTCCAGTGCGTTTCCAGATCCAGATCGCCGAAGGCCAGCACCACAAAGGGGCCGAGCAGCAGGAGCCAGATCAACCCGGCCAGGCGGGCGGACCACTTGAGCCAGAGGTTTCGGCGGGGTGAGATGTTCACGGGGTACACTCAAATTCACAGCATCGCCAATACCTGCTCGCGGCGGAATGGCACAAACTCAACGGAGACTGACCATGCCCACCAAGCTTCCCCGCTTGACTCAAGTGACTGCCCTGCCCTGCCCTGCCTGGCCTGCGCCTGGTTTTTGCCGATGGATGGGAGACCACGGTAGACCTGGGCGTGTTCATCACCAGCTTTCCCAGCCTGGCCCCCCTAACTGACCCGGCCCGCTTTGCCGCACCTGCCATCGAGGAGTGGGGCAGCGGCGTGACCTGGGACGACGAGGGGTCGCTGTCCCTGGCCGCGACGACCCTGTATCGGCTGGCCAGCGAACAGGTCGGGGATGACCGGCGACGCTTCGAGGCATGGTTGCTGCAACATGGCCTGTCCAATGCCCAGGCGGCCGAGGCGCTGGGGATGACCCGCCGCAGCATCATCAGCTATCGCACGGGCAGCCAGCCAATCCCCAAGACGGTGTGGCTGGCGTGTCTGGGCTGGAGCTGTTCGCAAGGGCATCCGGGAGATCATGGGGGCCCCAGGCCCGCCAGGGACGCCAGTCTAAATTATCCTTGAAAATCGAAACATCAACTTCCGATTATCAAGGAAAAATCGGCAAGGGGTCTGGTTCCGGGTTCGCCGGCCCATTTGCTTCCCCCTGGCGATTTATCAACAATAGCCGCCTTGTTTAGCGAGGTGCCAGGCGATGCGCGAGACGGACGAGGTTGGCGAGATGGACGGGGTGGACGAACGGGGCCAGATGGCGGCCATGATCGCGGCCATCGACCGCTCCAACGCCATCATCGAATTCACGGCGGCGGGGGAGATCCTCAAGGCCAACGATCGGTTCCTGCACTGCCTGGGCTATCGCCGCGACGAACTGCTTGGCAAGCACCATCGCTTCCTCGTCGACCCGGCCTTTGCCGCCTCCCCGGCCTACGACGCCTTCTGGGAGCGACTGCGCAACGGCGAGTTTGAGTCTGGCGAGTACCTGCGCCTGGGCAAGGACGGGCGCGAGGTCTGGTTGCAGGCCAGCTATAACCCAGTCCTGGGCGCGGACGGCAAGATCGAGAAGGTCATCAAGCTGGCCACCGACATCACCGCCCGCAAGCAGGCGGCGGCCCTCGACGCCGGCTTTATCGACGCCATCGAGAAGTCGATGGCGGTGATCGAGTTCCAGCTCGACGGCACCATCCTTACCGCCAACGAGCTCTTTCTGGAGCGCATGGGTTATAGCCTGGAGGAAATCCAAGGCAAGCATCACCGCCTGTTCGTCAGCGCCGAATACGCGGCCTCACCGGAATACCGGCAATTCTGGTTCGACCTGGCCCAGGGCAAGTTCAACCGCGGCCGCTTCGAGCGCTTCGCCAAGCATGGCAACTCGGTCTGGCTGGAGGCCACCTATTCGCCCATCCTCGACGCCCGCGGCCGGCCGGTGAAGGTGGTCAAGTTCGCCTACGACATCACCGCCAACGTGGCCCAGAGCGAGGCCCTGGAGATCGCCCTGGCCGAGGCCCGCGAGGCGGAGCGCATCCGCAACGAACTGGACCGGGCGGTCCAGGAGATGTCCACCCCGGTCACGCCGATCTGGGAAGGCATCCTGCTGCTGCCCCTGGTGGGGGTGCTCGACTCCATGCGCACCTCCGACATCATGAACAAGTCCCTGACCATGATCTCGGAGATGCGGGCCAAGGTCTTCGTCCTCGATATCAGCGGGGTGGCGACCGTGGATACCGCCGTGGCCAACCAGCTCATCAAGATCACCAAGGCGACGCGCCTGATGGGTTGCGAGGCGATCGTCTCGGGCCTGTCGCCGGCCATCGCCCGCACCATCGTCGAGCTAGGGGTCAATGTCGGCGAGATCCGCACCACGGCGACCTTGCGCGATGCCTTCGAGACCGCCCTGCGCATGGTCGGGGAGCTGATTGGCGGTCGTAAGGAGCCCGCCGCGCTCTTGTCCCGGGACTGACCCGGGTCCCTGGTCATGACCGCCTACCCCGGCAACGGCCCTAGTCTCAGCCTTAGTGCTTGCCCCAGCGCCGGTAATAACGCTGGCTTCAGCGCTGGCCCCAGCCCCAGCAAGGGTACCAGCATCGGCTCCAACTTCGGACATAGTGCCGACCATAGCGCCGGCACGAGAACCAGCCCCAGCCCCAGCACCAGTACCAGCGACGCGGCGGTGGCCATCACCCGCACCCGGGGGGTGCTGGTGGTGACCATGCAGCCCGATCTCGATGGGGAGCGTTTCGACCGCCTGCGCGTCGCCGCCATGGAGCGGGCCAGCCGCGAACGGGTCGAGACGGTGGTGCTGGATTTTTCCGCCGTCGACGTCCTGAGCCTGGTGGAATTCGAGCGCGCCCGTCACTTTCTCACCGCCATGCGCCTGCTGGGCCACGAGGTGGCGATGGTCAGCCTGGCGCCCAGCGTGGTGCTCTATCTCACCGAGGTCCAGGCGGATACCAGCGGGGTGCATTACTTCCGGGGGCTGGACGAGGCGCTACAGCGTTTCGGCCAGGATTGACGTCGGCATGACACTGGCACCTCAGCCCGACCAGCGGCACGCCGCCCGCTTCAAGATCGACAGCATGATCAGCCTGCATGCCGCCATCGCCATGGCGCGCGGCCTGCCCTTCATGGCCGACCTGAGCCAGGAAGACCGCGTCCCGATCTCGACCGTGGTCTCCGAACTCGGCACCAACATCATCAAGTTCGCCGGCAGCGGCAGCGTCTCCCTGGCGCGCGTCCATGACGAGGGTCATGACGCCATCCAGGTCATCGCCAAGGACAGCGGGCCGGGCATCCGTGACGTGGAGAGTGCCCTGGCCGAGGGCTTCAGCACCTCCGGTACCCTGGGCCTCGGGCTCTCCGCCGTGCGCCGCATCATGTCCTCGCTGCGGATTCATACCCAGGTGGGGGAGGGTACCACGGTGATCGCCGCCAAATGGCTGGACCCGACCCCGGGCAAACCCCAGCGCAGCGCCACCCGGATCGCCGCCGCGGCGGTGGAACAGCCCCTCCAGATCGAGCACGCCAGTCTCAACCGGCCCTATCCTGGCCAAAGGGTCAGTGGCGACCTCACCCTGGTGCGCGAGGTCGGGACCAGCCTGCTGTTCGGGGTGATCGATGTCTCGGGTCATGGGCCCGGGGCCCATGAGCTGGCCAAGGAACTCGGAGCGACCCTGATGGCGGCGGCGAGTCCCCTTGATCTGGAGGCCCTGCTCCGCGCCCTGCATGCGCAATGCCAGGGCACCCGTGGGGCCGCGGCGGGCCTGGCGGTGCTCAACCGCGCCAGCCGGCAACTGACCTTCGCCGGCGTCGGCAACGTCCATATCCGGGTCATCGGCCGCAAGCACTGGCATGGGGTCTCGCGGGACGGCATCCTCGGCGAGCGCATGCGCAACGTCCTGCCGCAGTCGGTGCTGCTGGAGCCGGGCAACCTGATCGTGGTCGCCTCGGACGGCTGCTCGGAGAGCGCCAAGACCCGGGTGCTGATCCCGCGCACCCCCCTCTCCGCGGTCCAGATCGCGGAGAAGCTGATCACCGACACCGCCAAGAGCACGGATGACGCCGCCTGCGTGGTGGTGAAATGCCTCTGATCGAAAACCTCGGCAGCATGGCCCTCGCCTCCGAGGCCGCCTGCCTGGAATTTCGCCGCAAACTGATCAGGGCCCTGGAGGGGGTGGCGCCGCCGTTGCACTGGCTGCCGCGCGTCGCCTGGCTGGCGGATTGCGCCCTGGCGCTGAGTCGGGAAGGGCCCCTGGTCGCCCACCTGGGGCTGGACAACCAGGCCGCGCCCCATCTGGTGGTCCTGTTCGTCCATCCCGCCGTTTCTCCCACCGTTTCTTCCGTCGTACATCCTTCCCTCCATCCCCCCGTTTACCCCTCCGTTCATCCCGTCGCCAACCCACCCGTCCATCCCCCTACCCACCCAGGCCAGGTCCGACCGCTGTCCTGTCCGCCGACCCTGGGCCGCCTTGAAGCGACCACCGATACCCAGGGCCGCCCGGCCCAGCGCTTTGTCGCCCCCCTGGGGGGCGGCGTCATCCCGGAAGGGCAGGTCGCCCGGATGCGCCAGGTGTTCGAGGAAAAATCCCGCGAGGAACTCTTCCGCGAGATGGAGGCGATGAACGAGCAGTTACTCCAGGCCAAGGACGCCGCGGAGGAGGCGACCAAGGCCAAGTCGGATTTTCTGGCGAACATGTCCCACGAGATCCGCACGCCGATGAACGCCATCATCGGCATGTCCCACCTGGCCCTGCAGACCGCCCTGGACAAGAAACAGCGCAACTACATCGTCAAGGTGCACCGCTCGGCGGAAAACCTGCTGGGCATCATCAACGACATCCTCGACTTCTCCAAGATCGAGGCCGGCAAGCTGTCCATGGAGCATATCGACTTCAATCTCGATGACGTCATGGACAACCTTGGCAACCTCATCGGCCTGAAGGCCGAGGACAAGGGTATCGAGCTGCTGTTCAACCTGGCCCCCAACCTGCCCACGGCGTTGGTCGGCGACCCGCTGCGCCTGGGCCAGATTCTGGTCAATCTCGGCAACAACGCGGTGAAATTCACCGACAAGGGGGAGATCATCATCGGCGCCGACCTGGTCGAGCAGCGCGGGAGCGAGGTGGAACTGCACTTCTGGGTCCAGGATTCCGGGATCGGCATGACCCCGGAGCAGCTCGCCAAGACCTTCCGCAGCTTCAGCCAGGCCGATGCCTCGACGACTCGCAAGTACGGCGGCACCGGGCTTGGCCTGGCTATCTCCAAGAACCTGGTGGAGATGATGGGGGGGCGGATCTGGGCGGAGTCCAGCGCCGGCCGGGGCTCGACCTTCCACTTCCACGCCCGTTTCGGCCTCCAGGCCCATCCCTGGACCCGACTGGTGTACGACCCCGATGCCTTGCGCGGCGCGCGGGCCCTGGTCATCGACGACAATCAGGCCGCGCGCGAGATCCTGGCCGAGATCGCCAGCGGGCTGGGCATGGTGGTGGACCGCGCGGGGGATGGGGGCAAGGGACTGGAACGGCTGCGCGCCGCGGATGCCGCGGCCACCCCCTACGACCTGATCCTGCTCGTCTGGAAGATGCCGGTCATGGACGGTCTCGAAACCCTGAGTCAGATGGCCGCCCTCGACCTGGTCAAGCCCCCGGCCCCCCTCATGATCACCGGCTTCGGCCGCGAGGAGGTGCTGAGCCAGGCGGAACAATTGGGGGTGAAGCTGCGCATCGCCCTGACCAAGCCCATCACCGCGAAAAGCCTGCTGGAGGCGGGTTGCGAGGCCCTCGGCAAGGGGCGGGTGATCGAGGCCCCTGGCCACTCCGCCCGGTTGGATACCCTCTCCGAGGCGATGGCCAAGGTGGCGGGGGCGCGCATCCTCCTGGTCGAGGACAACGAGGTGAACCAGGAACTGGCCCTGGAGCTGCTGGCCCAGGCGGGGATCGAGGTGGTGGTGGCCAACAATGGTCTTGAGGCCCTGGCGGCCCTGGACGCCGCCACATCACAAGACGCCGCCATATCACAGGGCGCCGCTACCTCTCTGGGCCTTGCCACCTCCGTGGGAGCGGTCGCATTCCCGTTCGACGGGGTGCTCATGGATTGCCAGATGCCGGTGATGGATGGCTTCACCGCGACCCGCCGCATCCGGGAGAATCCCCGGTTCGCGGCCTTGCCGATCCTGGCCATGACCGCCAACGCCATGGCCGGCGACCGCGAGAAGGTCCTCGCCGCCGGCATGAACGATCACATCGCCAAGCCCATCAACGTCGCGGAGATGTTCAACACCATCGCCCGCTGGGTGACGCCGGCCAACCCGGTCACGAGGGCCGCGGATCCCGCCCCGCCCACCTCCAACCCGCCGGCGAGCGGCGTCGAGGAGGAGATCCCGCCGCTGGCGGGCATCGACCGGCGCGCCGGTCTGGCCGCCACCATGAACAATGCCCGGCTTTACGCCAAGCTCCTGATCAAGTTCCGCGACAGCCAGGCCGATTTCGCGGCCCAGTTCGCCCGGGCTTGCCGGGATGCCGACCCCGAGGCCGCCACGCGCTGCGCCCACACCCTCAAGGGCATGGCCGGCAGTCTTGGCGCCAAGGGGGTGCGGGCGGCGGCCCAGGAGTTGGAGGCGGCCTGCCGACGCCAGCAACCCGCGCCCCTCATCGACGCCCTGCTGGGGCGCACCCTGGCCGAACTCGACCCGGTCATCGTCGCGCTGCGCCAACTCGGCGCGAAACCCCGGGTCGCCTCGTCGTCCCTGACAGGGATCGAGCCGCCAGTATTTAGTCCGCCAGGGCTCAGGCCGGCGTGGATTGATGTGGCCGGGAACGAGTCCTCCCCTCATGGCTCAACTGGGGACGGCCCACGTGGGCGTGTTTCATCCGAGCATGGCTCACCCGCAAACGTCTCACCCGAGAACGACTCGCCCGGTATCGACCTGACAGGCATCGACCAGCCCCGGATCGATGCCCTGCTGACCCGATTGCGCTCCCTGCTGGAGGACAGCGATTCGGAAGCCGCCGATGTAC
>CALMDH010000072.1:0-11858 GCA_937862735.1 uncultured Gammaproteobacteria bacterium | reverse complement strand
CTGACCATCGACCATCAGGCACTCATCTGAGGCCAGCCCCTGGCCCGGGCCCGAGGAGGGCCTGGCCGCGCCCCCAAAGACGGAGGCGCGTTCTTTCTGGGGGCTGGCCGAATGGTCCGGCCCCATCCGTTCTTTGGGGCCCCGGCTGTAGCCGGGGACCGTCAAAGACCGCGGGCGTCCGGGTGGCATGAGGGACAGGTTGCCACGCCGGGCTTAATCACTGCGTGCCCGCGCAGACGGTGCTCCCGAATCGGTTCAGCCGTTGCGCGAGTGGCGGCGCAGGCCTGAAGACGGCGCACTTCACCGTCGCCCTGCTTGGTTGTGGATGACCGGGGCGGCAATCGGCGGGGGTCTTGGCCCCCGGCAACTATCGACAGCAGGAGGTGACGAACTGTGGCGCTGAATTATGCCCAGAAAGAAACCATCGTCGCCGAGGTCGCGGAAGTCGCGAAGAAAGCCTATTCGGCCGTTGGCGCCGAGTACCGGGGTTTGACCGTCGCGCAGATGACCCAGCTTCGCGTGGAGGCACGCAAGGCCGGCGTCTACGTGCGGGTGGTCAAAAACACCCTGGCCAGGCGCGCTGTGGAAGGTACGGACTTCGCCTGTATCCAGGAGGCGCTCAAGGGACCCATGGTCCTGGCCTTCTCCCAGACGGATCCGGGTTCCGCGGCGCGGGTCATCGAGGCCTTCGCCAAGGGTAACAATGCCCTCAAGGTCAGCCTCGTGTCCATTGGCGGTAAATTGCTCGCCCCCTCGGAGCTTGGCACCCTGGCCAAGATGCCGACCTACGAGCAGGCCATTTCCCAACTCATGTCCGTCATGAAGGCCCCGGTACAGAAACTCGCGGCGACCATCAACGAGGTCCCGGGCAAGCTTGTCCGCACCCTCGCGGCGGTCCGCGATGCCAAAGAGGCGGCCTGACCCCTGGGGTCCGGTCCTCGTCACGGCATCTAACAGCTATTCGAATTAGGAGAAATCCATGTCCGTTTCCAAAGAAGACATCCTGGAAGCCATCGCCAACATGACCGTCATGGATGTTGTCGAACTGATCAGCGCGATGGAAGAGAAGTTCGGCGTCACCGCCGCCGCGGCCGTCGCCGTGGCGGCTGGCCCCGCCGCCGCCGCCGCGGAACCCGTCGAGGAGCAGACCGAGTTCAACGTGGTCCTCACGGGCTTCGGGGAAAACAAGGTTGGCGTCATCAAGGTCGTGCGCGCCCTGACGGGCCTGGGCCTCAAGGAGGCCAAGGATGCCGTCGAAGGCGTGCCCACGGTCCTCAAGGAAGGCATCTCCAAGGACGAGGCGGCCGCCGCCAAGAAGCAGCTCGAAGAGGCGGGCGCCACTGTCGAGGTCAAGTAATCCCGCTCTTGCGGCGTCGCGCGGCACGCGCGACAGGAAGGCTGGCGATCCGCGGATCGCCGGCCTTTCTCCGTTTGCGTTGCGTTACCACTGAACACGCAACCATCGGGCGGGACCGCTGTCCATAGGCGGTCGGCATCCGACCCGATCCGTCACCCCTACCGGGTGACCCAAATTTCCAGCAGCACGTCGAGGGTAAGGCAGCATGGCCTATTCGTTCACCGAGAAAAAGCGTATCCGCAAGGACTTCGGCAAGCGCACCAGCATACTGGATGTTCCCTTCCTGCTCGCGACCCAGATCGACTCTTACCGGGCCTTTCTGCAGGAGGGTCTGAAACCCGCCGAGCGCCAGGACATGGGGTTGCATGCCGCCTTCAAATCCGTTTTCCCGATCGAAAGCTACTCCGGGAACGCGGTGCTGGAGTACGTCAGTTACCGTCTCGGCGAGCCGCCCTTCGACGTGCGCGAGTGCCATCTGCGCGGCGCCACCTACGCCGCCCCCCTGCGCGTCCTGCTGCGCCTGGTCATCTACGATCGCGATGCCCCGGCCGGTTCCAAGGTCATCAAGGATATCAAGGAACAGGAAGTCTACATGGGCGAAATGCCGCTCATGACCGAGACCGGGACCTTCATCATCAACGGCACCGAGCGGGTCATCGTCTCCCAGCTTCACCGTTCCCCCGGCGTCTTCTTCGACCACGACAAGGGCAAGACCCATTCCTCCGGCAAGCTGCTCTTCTCCGCCCGGGTCATTCCCTATCGTGGTTCCTGGCTGGACTTCGAGTTCGACCCCAAGGACAACGTCTTCGTCCGTATCGACCGGCGCCGCAAGTTGCCCGCGACCATCCTGTTGCGGGCTCTGGGCTATGACACCCAGCGCATTCTGGATTGCTTCTTCCAGACGGATCGTTTCCATCTCGCCGCCGACAAGATCGAACTGGACCTGGTCCCCGAGCGGCTGCGCGGCGAGACCCTGGGCTTCGACATCAGCGTCGGCGACCAGATCGTGGTGGAGGCCGGCCGGCGCGTCACCGCCCGTCACACCCGTGAGTTGCAGAAGTTGGGGGTGGAGCGCCTGAGCGTGCCTGCCGAATTCCTGCATGGCCGTATCCTGGCCCACAACCTGATCGATACGGAAACCGGCGAATTGCTGGCCAACGCCAATGATCTCGTCACCCCCGAACTGCTGGAACAGGCCCGCCAGCAGGGTGTTCGCGAACTGCGGACCCTGTTCGTGAACGACCTGGATCAGGGGCCTTACCTGTCCGAGACCCTGCGCATCGACCCCACCACCAACGAGCTGGAGGCCCAGGTCGAGATCTACCGCATGATGCGCCCGGGTGAGCCCCCGACCAAGGAGGCGGCCCAGAACCTTTTCCACAACCTGTTCTTCACCCTCGACCGGTACGACCTCTCGGCGGTCGGGCGCATGAAGTTCAATCGCCGCCTGGCGCGGGAGGGCGAGGAGGGTCCGGGCATCCTCTACGATCACGTCTACTTCAGTGCCCGTGGCGACGAGACCTCGCACAAGCTCGTGGCCCAGAACGGGGAAGGCTCCGATATCATCGACGCCCTCAAGATCCTGGTGGAATTGCGCAATGGGCGGGGGACGGTCGATGACATCGACCACCTCGGCAACCGGCGCATCCGCTGCGTCGGCGAGATGGCGGAGAATCAGTTCCGCATCGGCTTGGTGCGCGTCGAACGGGCGGTCAAGGAGCGCCTGTCCCTGGCCGAGTCCGAGGGCCTGATGCCCCAGGAGCTGATCAATGCCAAGCCGGTATCGGCGGCGATCAAGGAGTTCTTCGGTTCCAGCCAGCTCTCCCAGTTCATGGACCAGAACAACCCCCTCTCCGAGGTCACCCACAAGCGGCGCGTCTCCGCCCTGGGTCCCGGCGGTCTGGCGCGGGAGCGGGCCGGCTTCGAGGTGCGCGACGTGCACCCGACCCACTATGGCCGCGTCTGCCCCATCGAGACCCCGGAAGGGCCGAACATCGGTCTCATCAACTCCCTGGCGGTCTTCGCCCGGACCAACCGCTACGGCTTTCTGGAGACCCCTTATCGCCAGGTGGAAAATGGGCAGGTCACCGACCAGATCCACTACCTGTCCGCCATCGACGAGGGCCATTTCGTCATCGCCCAGGCCAACGCCACCCTGGACGCTGAGGGCCGGCTGACGGACGCCCTGGTCTCCTGCCGGCACCAGAACGAGTTCACGATGAAGGCCCCGGCCGAGGTCCAGTACATGGACGTCTCGCCGCGCCAGATCGTCTCCGTCGCCGCCTCCCTCATCCCCTTCCTGGAGCACGACGACGCCAACCGCGCCCTGATGGGCTCCAACATGCAACGCCAGGCGGTGCCGACCCTGCGGGCGGAGAAGCCCCTGGTGGGCACGGGCATGGAGCGGGTGGTGGCCATCGACTCCGGGGTGACCGTCGTCGCCCGCCGGGGCGGCGTGGTCGAGGCGGTGGACGCGGCGCGCATCGTCGTGCGGGTCAATGACGACGAGGCCGAGCCAGGGGTGCCGGGCGTCGACATCTACACCCTCACCAAGTACACCCGGTCCAATCAGAACACCTGCATCAACCAGCGCCCCCTGGTGGCGGTGGGTGATCTGATCAGTCGCGGCGATGTCCTGGCCGATGGGCCCTCCACCGACATGGGTGAGCTGGCCCTGGGACAAAACCTGCGCGTCGCCTTCATGCCCTGGAACGGCTACAACTTCGAGGACTCCATCCTCATCTCCGAGCGGGTGGTGCAGGAGGATCGCTTTACCTCCATCCACATCGAGGAACTGACCTGCCTGGCCCGCGACACCAAGCTGGGGCCGGAGGAGATCTCCGCCGACATCCCCAACGTTGGCGAGGCGGCCCTGGCCAAGCTCGACGAGTCCGGCATCATCTACGTCGGCGCCGAGGTCCGCGATGGCGATATCCTGGTGGGCAAGGTCACCCCCAAGGGCGAGACCCAGCTCACCCCGGAGGAGAAGATGCTGCGGGCCATCTTTGGCGAGAAGGCCTCGGATGTGAAGGACACCTCCCTGCGCCTGCCCTCCGGCATGGCGGGTACTGTCGTCGATGTGCAGGTCTTCACCCGGGATGGCGTCGAGAAGGACAAGCGCGCCCATCAGATCGAGGAAATGGAACTGGAACGGGTCAGCAAGGACCTGGAAGACCAGCGGCGCATCATGGAGAACGATACCTTCCAGCGCGTCGAGCGGATGCTGGTGGGCAAGATCGCCGATGGCGGGCCCCGGGGACTCAAGGCCGGCGCCAAGATCACCAAGACTTATCTCCACGAGCTGGCCCAGCAGGATTCCCGCGACAAGTGGCTGGAGATCCGGCTGCGCGCAGAGGATGCCGCGGCCCAACTGGAGACGATCGCCAACCACATCGCCGAGCAACGCAAGGAGTTCCGTGACCGCTTCGAGGCCAAAAAGCGCAAGATCATCCAGGGTGATGACCTGGCCCCGGGCGTGCTGAAGATGGTCAAGGTCTACGTGGCGGTCAAGCGCCGCATCCAGCCCGGTGACAAGATGGCCGGGCGCCATGGCAACAAGGGCGTCATTTCCATGATCGTGCCGGTGGAGGACATGCCCTTCTCCGCCGATGGCGAGCCGGTGGACATCGTCCTCAACCCCCTCGGCGTGCCCTCGCGCATGAATGTCGGCCAGGTGCTGGAGACCCACCTGGGCTGGGCGGCCAATGGCCTGGGCAAACGCATCGAGGAGATGCTGCGCGCCCAGCGCGCCGTGGCGGAGCTGCGCGACTTCCTCGATCGGATCTACAACGGCAGTGGTAAGCGCGAGGACCTGGACAGCCTGACGGACGGTGAGATCCTGGAACTGGCGCGCAACCTGATCCGGGGCGTGCCCCTGGCGACGCCGGTCTTCGATGGCTGTTCCGAGGCGGAGATTCGCGAGATGTTGCGCCTGGCGGGTCGGGACAATGCCGGCACCGGCATCCCCATGGCCCAGACCCAGCTCTACGACGGCCGCACCGGCGATGCCTTCGAGCGGCCGGTCACCGTGGGTTACATGTACATGCTCAAGCTCAACCACCTGGTGGATGACAAGATGCATGCCCGTTCCACTGGCCCCTACAGCCTGGTCACCCAGCAGCCCCTGGGCGGTAAGGCCCAGTTTGGTGGCCAGCGTTTCGGCGAGATGGAGGTCTGGGCCCTGGAGGCCTACGGCGCCGCCTATACCCTCCAGGAGATGCTCACGGTGAAGTCTGACGATGTCAACGGGCGCACCAAGATGTACAAGAATATCGTCGATGGTGATCATCGCATGGAGGCGGGCATGCCCGAGTCCTTCAATGTGCTGGTCAAGGAGATCCGCTCCCTCGGCATCAATGTCGAACTGGAACAGGACTAAGGCCCCCGGGGGTTCGCGGCGGGCCCACCGGGCACCGCCGCGATCCAGGCCGCACCGTTCAAATCGCCTTCTCAGCTCGCGGGGCCAGTCCCCCGAGTCCTCCTTCACGGAGACATTGCATTGAAAGACCTGCTCAAGATTCTCAAGGCCCAGGGCCAGGCCCTGGAGTTCGACGCCATCAAGATCGGACTCGCCTCCCCGGACACCATCCGCTCCTGGTCCTACGGCGAGGTCAAGAAGCCGGAGACCATCAACTACCGCACCTTCAAGCCCGAGCGCGACGGCCTGTTCTGCGCCAAGATCTTCGGCCCGGTGAGCGATTACGAGTGCCTGTGCGGCAAGTATAAGCGCCTCAAGCACCGCGGCGTGGTGTGCGAGAAGTGCGGGGTCGAGGTCACCCTGGCCAAGGTGCGGCGCGAGCGCATGGGCCACATCGACCTAGCCAGCCCGGTGGCCCACATCTGGTTCCTCAAGTCCCTGCCCTCGCGCATCGGCCTGCTGCTGGACATGACCCTGCGCGACATCGAGCGCATCCTCTACTTCGAGTCCTTCGTCGTCATCGACCCGGGCATGACCCAGCTCGAGCGCGGCCAGCTCCTCACCGATGAGCAGTACCTAGAGGCCCTGGAGGAGAACGGCGACGAGTTCGATGCCCGCATGGGCGCCGAGGCGGTTTACGAACTGCTGCGCACCCTCGACCTCAACGCCGAGATGCGCCAGATGCGCGAGGAGATCGAGGGCACCAACTCCGAGACCAAGATCAAGAAGCTCTCCAAGCGCCTCAAGCTCATGGAGTCCCTCCAGGAATCTGGCAACCGGCCGGAGTGGATGATCCTCACCGTCCTGCCGGTGCTGCCGCCGGAGCTGCGGCCCCTGGTGCCCCTGGACGGCGGCCGTTTCGCCACCTCGGACCTCAACGACCTCTATCGCCGGGTCATCAACCGCAACAACCGCCTCAAGCGGCTGCTGGATCTCATCGCCCCCGACATCATCGTGCGCAACGAAAAGCGCATGCTTCAGGAGGCGGTGGACGCCCTGCTCGACAATGGCCGCCGCGGGCGGGCCATCACCGGCACCAACAAGCGCCCCCTCAAGTCCCTGGCGGACATGATCAAGGGCAAGCAGGGGCGCTTCCGCCAGAACCTGCTCGGCAAGCGCGTCGACTACTCCGGGCGCTCGGTCATCGTCGTGGGCCCCAAGCTCAAACTCCATCAGTGCGGCCTGCCCAAGCGCATGGCCCTGGAGCTGTTCAAGCCCTTCGTCTACGGTAAGTTGCAGTCGCGTGGCACGGCGACCACCATCAAGGCCGCCAAGAAACTGGTCGACCGTGGCGCCGGCGAGGTTTGGGACATCCTGGAAGAAGTGATCCGCGAGCACCCGGTGATGCTCAACCGCGCCCCGACCCTGCACCGCCTGGGTATCCAGGCCTTCGAGCCGGTGCTGATCGAGGGCAAGGCCATCCAGCTCCACCCCCTGGTCTGCACCGCCTTCAACGCCGACTTCGATGGCGACCAGATGGCGGTCCACGTGCCCCTGTCCCTGGAGGCGCAACTGGAGGCCCGGGCGCTGATGATGGCCTCCAACAACATCCTCTCCCCGGCCAATGGCGAACCCATCATCGTCCCCTCCCAGGACGTGGTGCTGGGCCTCTACTACATGACCCGCGAGCGCGCCGGGGTCAAGGGCGAGGGCAGCGTCTACGCCAGCATCAGCGAGGCGCGGCGGGCCTGGGAGACCGGCATGGCCGATCTCCATGCCCGGGTCAGGGTGCGCATCCGCGAGGTCCACCTCCAGGAGGACGGCGCCCGTGAGGAACGGATCAGCCTCAAGGACACGGTCCTGGGCCGCGCCCTGGTCTACGAGATCGTCCCGGCGGGGCTGCCCTTCAGCCTGGTGGATCAGGCCCTGGGCAAGCGCCAGATCTCCCGGCTGATCAACACCTGTTACCGCACCCTGGGCCTCAAGGAGACGGTCATCTTCGCCGACCAGGTCATGTACCTGGGCTTTCGCATGGCCACCCGCGCCGGCATCTCCATCGGCCTGGAGGACATGGCCGTCCCCGAGGAGAAGCCCGGCATCCTTGCCGAGGCCGAGCGCCAGGTGAAGGAGATCGAGCAGCAGTACGCCTCGGGCCTGGTGACCAATGGCGAGCGCTACAACAAGGTCATCGACATCTGGTCCCACACCAACGACCTGGTGCACAAGGCGATGATGGGCAAGCTGGGCAAGGAACGGGTCACGGATACCCGTGGCCGTGAGGTCCAGCAGGACTCCTTCAACTCCATCTACATGATGGCCGACTCCGGCGCCCGCGGCTCCGCCGCCCAGATCCGCCAGTTGGCGGGCATGCGCGGCCTCATGGCCAAGCCCGACGGCTCGATCATCGAGACCCCCATCACCGCCAACTTCCGCGAGGGGCTGAACGTCATCCAGTACTTCATCTCCACCCACGGCGCCCGCAAGGGCCTGGCGGACACCGCCCTCAAGACCGCCAACTCGGGTTACCTGACCCGCCGCCTGGTGGACGTGGCCCAGGACATGGTGGTGCTGGAGCGCGATTGCGGCACCGAGCGCGGCCTGCTCATGACCCCCATCATCGAGGGCGGCGACGTCGTCGAGCCCCTGCGCGAGCGCATCCTCGGCCGAGTGCTGGCTACGGACGTCTACCGCCCCGGCAGCGACGACCTCATCTGCCCGGCGGGCACCCTGCTGGACGAGCAGTGGGTTAGCGCCCTGGAACAGGCGGCGATCGACCAGGTGCGGGTGCGCTCGCCCATCACCTGCGAGGCCCGCACCGGGGTCTGCGCCCACTGCTATGGCCGCGACCTGGCCCGGGGGCACCTGGTCAACACCGGTGAGGCGGTGGGGGTCATCGCCGCCCAGTCGATTGGCGAGCCCGGCACCCAGCTCACCATGCGCACCTTCCACATCGGCGGCGCGGCGTCCCGGGCGGCGGCGGTCAACAGCATCGAGATCAAGTCCACCGGCACCGCGCGCCTGCACAACCTCAAGGTGGTGCAACACGCCAACGGCAACCTGGTCGCGGTTTCCCGCTCCGGGGAGCTTTCAGTCGTTGATGACCTGGGCATGGAGAAGGAGCGCTACAAGCTGCCCTACGGCGCCACCCTCCGCGTGGGTGACGGCGATACCGTGCAGGGCGGCCAGGTGGTGGCGACCTGGGACCCCTTCACCCACCCGGTGGTCACCGAGGTGGCCGGCCGCCTGCGCTTCGATTCCTTCATCGAGGGCGTGACAGTGCAGAAGGAGACCGACGAGGTCACCGGCCTCACCGCCCTGGTGGTCCTCGATCCCAAGCAGCGCCCCGCCGCCGGCAAGGACCTGCGCCCCATGGTCAAGCTGCTGGATGAGGAGGAGCGGGAACTGAATATCGCCGGCACCGACATCCCGGCCCGCTACTTCCTGCCCGCCGGGGCCATCGTCGGCGTGGCCGACGGGGCCGACGTGGGTGTGGGCGACGTCCTGGCGCGCATTCCCCAGGAATCCTCCAAGACCCGTGACATCACCGGTGGTCTGCCCCGGGTGGCGGACCTCTTCGAGGCCCGCCGGCCCAAGGAGCCGGCCCTGCTGGCGGAGGCCTCGGGCACCATCAGCTTCGGCAAGGATACCAAGGGCAAGCAGCGCCTGATCATCACCACGGACGAGGGCGAACAGATCGAGGAACTGATCCCCAAGTGGCGCCACGTCAACGTCTTCGAGGGCGAGCGCGTCGAGCGGGGCGAGATCGTCTCCGACGGCGAGCTCAATCCCCACGACATCCTGCGCCTCAAGGGGGTCACCCAACTGGCCGAGTACCTGGTGAAGGAGATCCAGGACGTTTACCGCCTCCAGGGTGTCAAGATCAACGACAAGCACATCGAGGTCATCGTCCGCCAGATGCTGCGCAAGGGCGAGATCCTCGACGCCGGCGACACCCGCTTGCTGCGCGGCGAACAGGCGGAGTTGAGCCAGGTGCTGCTGGAGAACGAGCGGGTCCGGGCCGAAGGCCGGCTGCCGGCGCGTTACGAGCCCCTGCTGCTGGGCATCACCAAGGCCTCCCTGGCCACCGAGTCCTTCATCTCCGCCGCCTCCTTCCAGGAGACCACCCGCGTCCTGACCGAGGCCGCGGTGCGGGGTTCCACCGATCGCCTCGGGGGCCTCAAGGAGAACGTCATCGTCGGGCGCCTCATCCCCGCGGGCACCGGCCTGGCCTATCATCAGGAGCGGCGCCGCAAGCGGCGGGAGGAGCGGGAACTGGAGGCCGAGGCCGGTGGCGCCAAGCTGGAACTGGCCCCGGCCGAGGTCGAGGAGGCGATCAAGGAGGCCATGAGCAACGTGGCCCTGGGCTCCCTGGCGGCGGCCACCGCGGCCCAGACCAGCGAGTTGCTGGGGGAGGAGCATGCTGATTACCAGGATGAACAGGAGTCGCCGGAGGCGGGGGAAGAGGATTTCCTCACTGACTGAGCGGACGTCCCCTGGCTGAATCCCGTCATGAAGTTGACAGGGTAAGGGGGCGAACCTATACTTCCGCGTCTTAGCTAAGCCGGCCTCCTGGCCGGCTTGACCATTTCCCGGGCCGACGGTTGATCTCATGACGAGGGGTGCCGCCGGCCATGTTGCGTGTAGGCGCTCCGGCGCCCTTGGAGAGCGATTGCATGACAACCATCAATCAGTTGGTCCGCAAGCCGCGTAAGCGTCAGGTGGCCAAGAGCACGGTCCCGGCGTTGGAAGAGTGTCCGCAGAAAAGAGGCGTATGCACGCGCGTCTACACCACGACGCCAAAAAAGCCGAACTCCGCCTTGCGCAAAGTGGCGCGCGTGCGCCTGACCAACGGCTATGAAGTGACGTCTTACATTGGTGGTGAAGGCCACAATCTTCAGGAGCACTCCGTGGTGTTGATTCGTGGCGGTCGTGTCAAGGACCTGCCAGGTGTCCGTTACCACACCGTGCGTGGCACGCTGGATACCTCCGGCGTCGACAAGCGGCGCCAGGGTCGCTCGAAGTACGGCGCCAAGCGGCCGAAGAGCTGATTCATCCAGAAGCGTTATCTCTAATTCAGGCGTCCCGGGTTGGGTTGCAAGTCCGGCCGGGAAGCTCGCGATCTCCGCGGATCGCCTATCCTGCTTAAACAGGTCGGAGTCCACTTTAATGCCCAGAAGACGTATTGTCGCGCGCCGCCAGGTGTTGCCAGACCCTAAATTTGGAAGCCATCTCCTGGCTAAGTTCGTGAACATGCTCATGGAAGATGGCAAGAAGTCCGTTGCCGAGCGCATCATGTACGGGGCGCTGGAGACCATGGCCACCAAGAAGGGTGGGGAACCCCTGAATCTGCTTGATCAGGCAATGGAAAACGTCCGCCCGGTCGTGGAGGTCAAGTCCCGCCGGGTGGGTGGAGCCACCTATCAGGTGCCCGTGGAAGTGCGTCCCGCCCGGCGCAATTCCCTCGCGATGCGTTGGCTGATTGATGCGGCCGGCAAGCGTTCGGAGAAATCCATGGCTCTGCGTCTGGCCGGCGAATTGATGGACGCGGCAGATGCGCGCGGAACCGCGGTCAAGAAGAAGGAAGACACCCATCGCATGGCAGAGGCGAACAAGGCCTTCTCGCACTATCGCTGGTAAGTTGCCAGTCCGGCGGGTAGGTCGCCGTCGATACAGCGGGTGCATGCATGCGCAACCTCGGGCACTAGCACCTGGTTCAGCAGAAAGGCAAATCAGGCGGCCACTCAGGATCGAGTCGGCTTCAGGAACCTGGGCAGGGAAGCTTGGCTGTCACGCCACGCTAGTCAGTTCGCGACGGTATCCGCGAACACAGGTCACGGGTAAATCCCCCCTCGCCTGTCCTGCGGATACCCAGCTCCTTAACAGGAGAATTCGTCAGGCGAGGAGGTCGTCTGGCAGGCCAGGGCACAGCTGCCCAGGGCGGAGATGTCCGGTCCCCACGGCCGGCTCGCATCTTTGACTGTGAAGGGATGCGTTATCACCGGCTAGCGATAGCCAGTAAGCATCGGGAGCAGGCCTTCAGGTCGTTGCCGCCGCCAAAACACACTAACCAGTTTTTCAGGTAGATCGGGATGTCCAAAGCCAAATTCGAACGCAAGAAGCCGCACGTCAACGTCGGTACGATCG
>CALMDH010000071.1:0-7623 GCA_937862735.1 uncultured Gammaproteobacteria bacterium | reverse complement strand
GCGGCCAAGGGGGGCTCGCCCGCTTCGATCTCCCCTTTGGGGAAGTCCCAATACTGATAACAGCGCAACAGCAGATAACGCCGGCCGGTGGGGAAGTGGCGCACCACGACCACCCCCGCGGAGCGCTTGGCGGGGGTCATGTCCAGATCAAGGCTGCTCCCGCCGGCGGGCCCGCTTTTGCTGCAAGCGGATGAGGGCCAGCAGCGGTCCGGACAGGGCGTAGGTCAGGAACCCGAGGAACAGGATCACCGGCGGGTGCAGGTAGACGAGGGCGAAGCCGAGCATGATGATCACGGCGGCGACGAAGGGCACGCGATTGCGCACATCCAGGTCCTTGAAGCTGCGATAGCGGAAGTTGCTGACCATGAGCAACCCGGCCAGGGTGGTGAGGAAGGCGGCCAGCCAGTTGACGTCCGCGCCGCTGATCCCCTGATCGGCACCGATCCAGATACCGGCGGCGACGATGGCCGCCGCCGAGGGGCTGGGCAGGCCCTGGAAGAAGCGCTTGTCGGCGGTGCCAATCATGGTGTTGAAGCGGGCCAGCCGCAGGGCGGCGGCGGTGGCGTAGATGAAGGCGGCCAGCCAGCCGATCTTGCCCAGGCCGTTCAGGGCCCAGCCATAGGCCACCAGGGCCGGGGCCACGCCGAAGGCGACCATGTCGGAGAGGCTGTCATACTCGGCGCCAAAATCGCTCTGGGTATGGGTGAGTCGGGCCACCCGCCCGTCGAGTCCATCGAGGATCATGGCGGCGAAGATGGCGATGGCCGCCGCCTCGAACTTGCCCTGGATGCCGGCGATGATGGCGTAGAAGCCGGCGAAGAGGGCCGCTGTGGTGAAGAGGTTGGGCAACAGGTAAACGCCGCGGCGCCGGCGAGTGGGCGGACCTTGCGCTTCGTCAAGGGTTTCAGGAGCGGTCGAGGGGTCGTCCATTTGGGGAGTTCCGGAAAAGGTTGGTTTGACGCGGGAGTATAACGGCCGCCCGGTAAGGGCGGAAAGGTGGCACCACCAGCCTGTTACCACCAGGCTCAATGCAGGCGCGGCTTCTCTGGCTCCAGTTCGCGGCGGGGCGGGCGAATCAGCGGCAGGGAGCCATGGTGCTCGGCCAGGTACCAACGGCCCTCCTGGTGGAGGAAGACGTTGGTGGCGATCAGCCGGTTGGCGGCCTCCGCCGGGGCCTGGTGGGGACGGATGCGCTCCTCCACCAGGTGGACGGTCAGGGTCTCGCTGCTGAAGGCGTCGATGCGGCGATACTCGACAATCGGGGGTTGGGCCCCACTGAAGATGCTGCGCCAGCCGTCGAGCACCTCGTCGGACCCGCGCAACAACTGTCCACCCGGGTGGATGCACACGGCTCGCTCGCCCGGCAGCCAGAGGGCGACCATGAGGGTGAGATCGAGGCGGGCGAAGGCCTCGTAAAAGGCGTCCTCGACTCCGGCGGGAGTTTGGTAGCGGTCCGCGGGGGAGGGGGATGGGTCCAGACTCACCGGGGCTGTCCTCCCGGGGCCTCCGGCTCGGCCTGGGGCCGCGTGGTCCGATCCGTCCCAGTCACAATGCCAGTCCCAATGCCAGTCCCGGTGCCGGTCTTGATCTCTATCCCGGTCTCACCTTCAGACGTGGCGGCCAGCAGGGCGGCCTGGACGCGCTGGAAGCGGGGGTCGAGCTCGGCCTGGCGGTCCGCCGGCAGTGGGCCGATGAGATACCAGCGCTCCAGTAGCCGGGAGGCCTCGGCGAGGGGGTCCCGCTCGCCGGCGGCGAGGTGTTCCTGCAAGCGATTGACCTGCAAGGCCAGGCGCTCCTGGGCGCAGGCCGGCGGGGAATCGATCTGGGCCAGAATCTCCAGGCCCAGGCACAGCTCCGCCCGGGCGCGGGCGTTGGCCTCGGCTTCGGCCTCCCGTTCCCGCCCCGGCAGACCGGTTGCCACCGCCGCGGCCCAGGCCCGGGCCTGCTCAAATCGTTGGGTGATGGCGGCCTGGAGGGTCGGGTCGGCGTGGTGGGGGAGGGCGGCCCAGGCGGCCCCGGCGGTGGTCAGGACCTGAGGATCACCCAGGCCGTTGGCGGTCTGACCTTCCAGGGTTGCGCACACCTGGGCCTGGCGCGCGAGCAGATCCAGGGTTTGGCGCCGCTGCCGGGCCTGGCGCTCCCGGCTCAGGGTCCGGAAGCGCTCCTGGAGTTGCTGCCAGTGCCGCTCCTGGTCGACGACGACCTGGCGGGGCACCGGCAAATGACTTGACTCCCGCCAGCGGGCGGCGAGGCCCGCTAGCAGCCCCGGGAGGTCGGCGGGCCAGGGCGTCTCCGTCCGCGCCAGGTCCCCGGCCAGGGCCTCCGCCTCGGCGAGGATGGCCTCCCGCCGCTGGCGGTTGTCTTCCAGTTCGGCGGCCTGGGCCTCGTAGCGCTGGCGGCGGCGGGCGAAGACGGCGTCACACCCGGCGCGGAACTCCTGCCACAGGCGGTTTTCATCCCGTTGGCGGGCGGCGACGGTGGTATGCCACTGGCTTTGGAGCCGCTTGGTCTCTTCGATGGCGGCGGCCAGATCAGGGGCCTCGGCGAGGACGCGGACCCGAGTGATCAGGTCCTCCTTGAGGCGCTGATTGGCGGCCCGCTCCGCGGCCAGACGGTCATCGAGGCGCTTGAGGGCCGTCCGGAAGCGCCGTTCGAGGGCCCGAGCCTGCCGCGGCTCGACCTCACCCAACTGCTCCCAGCCGGTACGCATCTCGCGTTCGGCGCGCTGGGCCTGGCGCCAATCGACCCGGGTCCAGTCCACCTGGTCGAGGAAGGTCTCAAGCTGCGCGCATACCGCCTCCCGCGCCGCGCGGGCGGCCTCGCGCTCACGGGCGCGCTGATCCAGCCAGGGCTGGCAGAGGGCGTAGACCTGATCCGCGGCGGTCTGGAAGCGCATCCACAGGGGCTGGTTGGCGGGGGCACCGTCCTGTTGCAGGGCCTTCCATTCCGCCCGCAGGGTCTTGAGCCGTTCCACCTTGGCGGGGAGCGGCAGTTCCAGGGTCACCAATTCCTCCATCGCCTGGCAGAGGCCCTCGCGATGGGTGTCCGCCCCCCAGCGCCGCCACTGCTGCAGCTCGCGCAGGCGGGGGCTCAGGGCCCGCAGCCGCCCCTTGAGGCCCTGGGCCTGGGGGCTGGCGTGACCCGCCTGATCGGCGGCCTCCACCGCGGCCTGAATGCTTTGGAACAGGGGCTCGGCATGCCGCAGTTCGCCCTCGGCCAGGGCGGCCTCCAGTTCGACCAGCTTGTCCATCGCCTGCTTCAGGCGCTGGTCGAGATGGTGAAGCTGCCGTTGCTGGCGCTCCTCAAGCTGGCCACGGGCGTCAATCACCGCGGCCAGCAGTTCCTGATCCGGGCCCGTGAGGGGGGGGAGGACGCGGACCTGGCGCAGCAGTTTCTCCAGGACGGGCAAGGGGAGGGGGGCGGACTGATCGAGGGTCGCCCGGGCCTCGGCGAGCCAGTGGGCAAGGCGGTCGCTGGCCTGGCGCGCACCCATCAGGGCCTCCAGGCGGGATTGAGCCGCTTGGCGGGCGGCCTGGTATCGGGACCGTGAGGACTGGGGGGCGGTCCCTAGGGCCGTCCACCGGGTCGCGCTGGCCTCCAGGGTCTCTGCCAGGCGCGCGGCATCGTCCAGTCGGGCGGCGGCCTGCAAGTCGGCGATCAGCGCCTCACGTTTGGCATCGTCGGTCTCCGCGGACGCCTCCTCGTCCCGAAGTTCCTGGGTATCGGCCAGACTGTTCTGGGCCTGAGTATGGGCATTGGCATGAGCATGGGCTTGGGCCTCGGCCTTGGCCTGGAGCTGGGCTTGGATCTGGGCTTGAGCCTGAGTCTGAGCCTGGAGGTGGGCGGCATAGGCAGCCTGGAAGCGCTCCCGTTCCCGCTCGAACCGGGCTGCCGCGTCCGGTGCCACCTGGTCGGCCAGGGCCGCCCACTGGCGCTCGATGAGTTCGAAGCGGGCCCGATCCTGGCCCCAGTTCTCGAAGCGGCCCAGGGTTTCGAGTTGGGCACAAAGTTCCTCGCACTGGGCGCGAATCCGGGCCGGACGGGCCTCGGCCTCCGCCAGTTCCTTCAGGCGGGCGTTGACCAGCCGATAGACCCGCTTGTCCTTCTTGCCAATGCGGCGGGCGACCTGTTCCAGGGCCGGGCGCGCGCGCAGTCGTTCGGCGGCGGCCACCCGCACCTGGGTCGCCGCGTCCCCCAGGGCGCGGGCGGCGAGGAGGTCCTGGGCCGTGAGGCGGGCAAGGGCGGCGATCCGCAGCTCGGGCTCCCGGGCCTCGGCGGCGACCGCCATCAGGATGCGCAGCTCCTGGGGGCGGGCCTCGTCGAGTTCGGCGACGACCGCCAGGCGGTGTGCCAGGTCCAGGGTCGGCGGCGTCTCCTGCCCGCAGAGCAGATGACGATATCGGGCCTGGGCGAGTTCCCGGACACTGGCATCCGCATCCTCCTCGGCCAGCCGCCACAATGCCGCCAGGTCGGTCGAATGATGGCAGGCGTCCAGACGGGGGTTCCGTGCGCCTCCGCCCCAGAGGCCGGGCTTGGTGGGGGGGACGGCTTCTGGTGCGCGACGCGAGAACAAGCGCTTAAAGATCATGGTACTTCCTGGCTACGGAACTAGGGGCACGCTTGGCCCCGGGGTTCAGGTGGGCATCAGCCGGGTAGCAGGCAGTGGCTCCCGGCTGGGGTGGATCGGTGTCGGAAAATGCCGGGCGTCAAGGCCCCGGAACGAGAATCTCGCTCAGGGTCAGCTCATCCTTGGGCAGGGGTAGGCCAGTGACGTCGCCCAGGACCCGCAGGATGCGGGGGAAGGGGGCATCGGCGGCGAGGCTGGGATCGCCCTCGAAGCAATCGGCATAGGCATCGGCGGCCCGCCGCAGGAACCGCCGTACTTCCGCGGGGACCGGAGGCGGGGAGGGTGGAGGGACCGGCATGTTGGCCATGCTTGCCAGGGGCGCCGCAGCTACCAGGGAAGAGATATCTGAAATGGACGAGCCTACCGTGACTACCGGCGGGGCAAGGCTAGGGGATGATGAGTGAGTCGAGTCAGACGGAGGATAATTGATCGGAGCATCGATGGTTGATGATGGATCGGTCCCCGCTGCCATCCCTGGTTTCAGTTCAGAAGCGGAAAAGGCCGCCTTGAGGTGCAGCAATTCCAGGCGCAGGGTATCCAGATAGCGATCGCCATAACCCCGGGCGAGACAGTCAGAAGACTCCAGTGCCCGCTTGAGGGTCTCCCGTTGCGCTAGGGTCAGATCGGCCAAGGCCTGGGCCAGATCAGCCGCCAGGTGAGCCAGGGCGAGCAAGCCGGACTCCGGCGCAGTGGATTCCGACATGGCCTTCAGGTCGAGTCCTTGCTGGTCAGGGGGCACCAGCGGGGTAGGCGTGGCTGCTGGAACCGAGGCCGTAGCCATCACCGGTGCCTCGATGGTTACAGGCGAGCGTTGGGGTTGGATCACCTCTTCGGGCGGTAGCAGCTCCCCCAACAGCGGCCGGCAACTGGCGAGATCGTATTCCAGGGCGGCGAGGAAGATCTGGCGACTGTCCTCGTCGCCCAGGCCCTCGGCCTTAAGGGCGGTGAGCAGCGTGGCCCGCTGCGACGCCTCAAAGCGACAAGGTTCGACAAAACGCGGCCCAGAGGCGCGCTTGGGGGGGCGCGATGAGGCAGGGGGGCTGGGATCATTCATCCCGCTCCCATCCTCATCGGGAAAGATGGAGGGCGGATGGGCGCGGACCCAGTAGGATCCTGGGCCGCGACCAAGCGAGAGGAGGGATTCCGTGGCCACTGTGCTTACCTCATGACGGGAAAAGTCCAGGCTGTTGGGGTGGATACGCCAGAAACCTCCGCTGGTGATTAAAGTAAAGCACAGCTAAGCGAAATTGCCCCGCGTGAAGAGTGCATCCCTGACAAAGGGGTTGCCCCGCCGCTCCGCGCCGACGGTGGACATGGGGCCATGACCCGGGATGAAACGCAGGTCGTCACCCAAGGCAAAGAGTCGCTGGCGGATGGAGTTGATAAGGTCCTGATGATTCCCCCGGGGAAAGTCAGTACGCCCGATCGAACCCTGAAAGATGACATCACCAACCTGCGCCAAGCGGTTGGCGGCGGAATAGAAAATCACATGGCCGGGCGTGTGCCCAGGACAGCGAATGACCTCCAGACTGACGGTGCCGAACTCGATCTGGTCACCCTCATCCAGCCATTGATCCGGGGTGAAGGCCGGGATCGGCGGGAAGCCGAAGCTGGCGCATTGGGTGGGGAGGGATTCCAGAAGAAAGGCATCCTCGCGGTGCGGACCGACGATCGGCAGGTCCAGGTGTTCTGCCAACAGACCGGCGGCCCCCACGTGATCGAAGTGACCGTGAGTCAGGAGAATTTTTTCCAGGGTGACCCCCATCTCCCTGATCAGCGCGCGTAGACGGTCCAGGTCACCACCGGGATCGACGATCACCCCCCGTTGGGTCTGATCACACCAGAAGAGGGTACAGTTTTGCTGGAGGGGGGTGACGGGCAGGATACGAAATTTCAACATGAACTCTATCGGGCTACCAATTGAAAGCTAGGAAATGGCCAAGGAAATATTCCTGACCGAACCTCACTTAAGGTCGGTCCTGGTGAGCGTCAGGGGGTCCAGATTGTCCACTGAACGTTCGATGCGGCGGATGCCCTCCAGTCCGTCGGCGAGCATGATCTCCAGCGGGGTCCGGTGGGAACAGCGCGGATTGGGCGAGGTCACCCAGAGATTGGCCGCGTAGGCACAATGCGGAAACAGTTGATGGATGGCATTGTCCAGACGCAACAGGAGGGCCACGCGCGTCCAGACCTCCCGACTCTCCGGCAGACTGGCCCCTTGGCGCAGCCGGCGGAAGACCCGACCGGCCTCGCCCTGGGGCAAGCCGAGCAATTCGCACTGGACCATGGGCTCCAGTCCCCAATCGGCCAGGACCTGGAGTACCTTGCGTGACAGGGCAAATTTGTCGTCCTCAGCCAGTCGGGAAGGCATGGCAACTGAGTTCATTTACCCTTGGCTGGCTTGGTTTCCTTGGTTTCCTTGGTTTCTTTGACTTCCTTCGCGGTCTTGGCGTCCAGGCGCTTGATCACCTCGGTGGTCAGATTCCGGTCCTCTTCCACGTACAGCATGCCGCTCTGACTGCGCTCGAAAATGGCGGTCAGTTTTCGCTCCTTGCCCAGTTCGGTGATGATCTCCTGGGCGGGCTTGATGATACCGCCGCCCAGTTTGGCCTGATCCTGGGAGAGTTCCTGCTGAGCCATGGCGGCCTTGCGCTGAATCAGAGCGATCCGTTCCTGCAACTCGCCCTTGCGTTTGTCCAGTTCCGCCTGGCTCATCAGGGCCCCGTCCCGGGCCAGATTCTGTTGGAGTTGCATGATTTCCTTCTCTTCTTTTTGCAGGGCCGCCTGAGGTTCCGCGTATTTTTCCTGCAGGGTGGCGAAGGCCTGCTTGCCTAGTTTGCTCTCCTCAATGACGCGTTGCATGTCGACATATCCGATCGAAACGGGTTCCGCGGCGGCCAGGGGGAGGCAGACCAGCGCCAGGGCGAGGGCAGGGGCGCGACCGGCAAATCTCATTGAGGGCTCCTGTGAAGGGCAAGGGTGGGAAAATAAAGGGG
>CALMDH010000070.1:0-14033 GCA_937862735.1 uncultured Gammaproteobacteria bacterium | reverse complement strand
GTTCCCACCTCACCGGCCCGCGCTCCGGTGTTGCCCTGTCTCGTCGCGGTTGCGCACCGCCTGGAGTCCTCCCTCACGGCCGGTACCTCACCTGCCGTACCCCCTGACCGGTTGACGCACCCGGTTGTTGTTCGCCTTTCGCGGTCGCGTGCCGCCTGAAGTTGCCCCCTGAACGGTACGTCTGTGCCGTTCCCACCTCACCGGCCCGCGCTCCGGTGTTGCCCTGTCTCGTCGCGGTTGCGCGCCGCCTGGAGTCCTCCCTGACGGCCGGTATCTCACCTGCCGTGCCCCCCATGACCGGTCAACGCTACCGGTTGTTAATCCCCCTTTGCGGCCGCGTGCCGCCTGGAGTGTTCGTATGAGCGTCATGGCCTATGTCATCGACGTCTTGGAAGACCCGGCCATCGCCTGGTGGCTAGAGCAGTCAACCCGCCCGGCGGAAGGCCCCGCCCGGTTGATCAACAGCCTCCGCGCCTCGGTGGCGGATGCCGAGCAGGCTTGCCACCAGCTGGCCTTGCGCTGGAACTGCGCCGCCCATGCCCGGGACGGCCAGGTGATGCTCTGGATCTGGGAACGGGACTGCGACGGCGTGGAAGCCGCGCGGACTCTCAGGCTGCCTGCCAACCCGGCGGCGGTAGAGGAGCGTATCGCCCAGCTCTATGAAGACGCCGAAGGACCGGTGTCGTGGCGCTGGGTGCCACCCACGGAGTGGACGCAAGCCCAGGAAGCGGCCCGTCATGTCTGGCGGGACACCTTCGCCGAAGCGGCCGGCTATTAGCCCGCCGATGGTGGCCTGCCACCCAGCCCGGATAGCGCCTTGCCGCGCCCTCCGGGCCTGGGCTTTTGCTCACGGTCTACTGGCTGGCGCGCCGGTGTGACAGACTTTTTTTTGCGGCCGCGCACCGCATGGGAGGTAACCATGTTTGAGTTTGCCTGTGAGGAAATTCAGCAAAACATGGATTGTTTCGCGATGAACCTGGCCCTGGAATGTAAGGGTTGGGACGCGAATGATCGGGAGATCCATCTGAAGGGGAAACTGGACCCCCGCCGGGTGTTCGCCTTGCTCGGCGAACCCAGCAGTCCGTATCAGCGGCTGTTGGCGGCGTCATTCACGCTGCCGTTCAGCGGCAGCGGAAGACGGCTCAAGGACTGGGTCTATGACCTCGATGAAGAGCTGGCGCGGCTGACCCCGGCCCAGCAGGCCATCGTCACCATGGTCGGTGACCGGCTGGAAGCCGCGATCCTGCAGGAGTTCCAGGACGCGGAGCAGTGGCTGGACCTCCAGTACCGCCTGCATGTGCAGTCGGAATCCCTGGAGATTCCCGCGGCCTTGGCGGATCAGGTCGAGGAGATCTGGCTGGTCGGCACGGACGACGACAGCGTTGATCCCACGCTCAGCATTTTCGATCAGATCACCCCAGTCCCCGGGGTCGCCTGTTGTTATCAGGACCTGTTCGACGTCAGGGAGGACTTCCTCGCCGACCAGGCCCGGTTTGGCTTCGTCAAATTCGTCACCCCCGAGGGTGATGAGTGGGTCGTCAATCGGCTGGTCGCCTGGCGGCTCGCGGACGAGACGCACTGGTTGACGGAACTGTGGGCGGAAGCGTGCAAGGAAGCGGAACAGGAAGGGCAAGACGTGCCGGGAGGTGACCATGGAAACGCAGATTGACCTGCAATGGCTCGTCGAGGGGAATTATGCCGTCGACGCCTTCAAGCAGCTCGCGGCTGAGGTTGGTCAGCATGGGCCGCTGCTCGACTACCAGGGCGCGACCTATGACGTCCTCAATCTCTTGCTCGATGCCCAGTGCTTTGATGCCCTGGAGGTGATCCTGCGCGAGAACCCGACCCTGGATCTGGTCGACGTCCGGCGCAAGGCGGAGGACAAGCAGCTGTTCCGGGTGTTCAACGAACAGCATCTGGCCCAGAGCGACGCCCCCGAGAATTATCTCCGGGTCGCGACGCTATTCCCCCTGGGGTGGTTGGTGACGGCGACGGACAGCCTGACCCCGTTTCTCCAACCCGAGCCATTTCTGGTCACCCCGGACGGACCCGGACGACCGCACTGGCTGTTCCCTGACCCGGAGCTGGCGGCGGACATTGACATCCGCACGGAGGCGGAACGTCACCCGGCCGCCGACCGCACCCTGTTCCTGCGGAATTTGGAATGGGTGGCCCTGCATGTCCTGGCGCCCGATCCCGGCGTGGACCTGCCGGCGCAATCGGTGCGCAATGCCGAGGCCTACCTGGCGCAGCACAGCCAGGGGGAACGCGCCGACCTCCACGCCGAACTGATCCCCGACCGCCTGCACGTCCGCGCCATTAAGGCCCTGGACGACGCCACGGAAGTGGCCCTGGTCTATCGGGAGCGCGGCGGTTGGGACCTGGTCAGCGATGACGCGGTCCTGCGGACGCCGGTTGGCGAGTGGGTCTGGAACTTATCCGCCCCGGTGCCAGTCGCAACCATCCCCTGGGTGGCCAGAACCTGGTTCTGAGCACCCACCCCCCCTTAACCCCATTCAGCCCCGGCGGCTGTGATGGGGTTTTTTTCCCCGTCATCAAGGGCGCGGTGCCCCGCACCCGCCACGGACGACAAGCCTGATGGCTCGTTCCTGGGCGCCATCATCAGCCGTCCCTTGCCGCTGTGACGGGCTCCCTGTCCGGTGATGCCAGCACCCACGACAACCCTGTTAAGAACCCCGGCCGGCTGTTTCAGCCCGGCGCGTGGTGCTTTGCCGGGGAAGTGGGGTTAACAGGTATTGACGGGAAAAACCCCTCGGCCGGCGGGCAGTAGCCCACGCCCCGCGCCGCCGCGGCGGGGTGATTGCCGCGCACGCCCGACCGGGCTAGTATGGAACCGTTCCAGAACGAGAATGAAATCATGGCCACGTCCGTCGCTTTCACCCCCTGTCCTCTGTGCGACGGCGCCCTGCTCGTCGAGCACCCGCACGACTTCACGGCCGATCACCAGGGCCACCCCTATCGCGTCACCGGCTTGCGCCATGCGACCTGCCCGTCGTGTGCGTCCTATCTCGTCAGCCCGGAGCAGTCGCGGCACAACAAACGGCGCCTCATCGCCGCCCGGGCGCGCGTGGTCGCAGCGCAGGGGCCGACCCGGACGCCCGTCACGGACTAGGGCCGCTGCATCGGCCTACCCGGCGGGGCGCCGTCCGGCGCTACGCGCCCGCCCCCGCCAACCGGCTCAGCTCCTCCTCGCCGATGACCTGCACCCCCAGCCGGCGCGCCTTGACCGCCTTGCTGCTGGTCGACGCGGGATCAGCGAGCACCAGCAGATCCAACCCGCGGGTCACGTCATCCACCAGGTCGATGCCCTGGGCGGCCAGCGCGGCCTGGTAATCGGCCTTTTTCTTGCCGCTGGGCAAGCGGCCACTGATGCACAGCGTGCGCCGCGGGGGGGCATCCCCCGCCGGGGCGACGGCCGCCACGGGGTGGATGGTCACGCCGTGGGCGAGCAGTTTGTCGATCACCGGCGCCAGGGCGTCGAGGGCGTCCTGGATCGGGCCGCCCAGGTTGGGCACGCCGGCGCGCTCCGCCAGCGCGGGGTCGCGTAAAGCCCCGGCGCGCCACTGCGCCAAGGTATCGAGCGCCCCGCCCGCGGCGGCGATCATCTGCTGCACGCGGCGTTTGCCCAGGCCCTCGATCCCCAGCGACCCCAGGAACTGGCTCAGGCTCAGGGTGCGGGTGGCGTCGATGGCAGCGAGCACGCTGGCAGCACGCTTCTCCCCCAGGCGCAGGTCTTTCTCCGGGTTGATGATCAGGGCGGCCAGGGCCTGGGCGTCACGCAAGTGGTAGAGGTCGCCCACATCCTCGACGCCCAGGGTCTCGACCAGGGCGGTCAGCACCGCATCGCCGATGCCGAGAATCTCCAGGCTGGCGATCCAGCGCGCCAGCTTGCCCGTCGACTTTTGCTCGCAGTCCGCATTGCGACAGGCGAGAATGGCGCCCTCGCTCCCGCCGGTGGTGACCTTGCGCCCCACCGCGCCCCCGCAGAACGGGCAGGCGCTGGGCAACGGGATGGGTTGACGCTGGGCCGGACGCTCGGTGACGCGGACGATCTTGGGGATGATGTCGTTGGCCTTGATGACCCAGACGCGATCGCCCACGGCCAGATCGAGGCGGGTGATCTCGTCGAAGTTGTTCAGGGTGGCGCTGCTGACCGTGGTGCCGCCGAGCGTGACCGGGCGCAGTTGGGCGACCGGAATCAGCGCGCCGGTGTGGCCGCCGTTGATCAGCACCCGCTCCAGCACGGTCTCGGCCCCGGCGGAGTCGAACTTCCAGGCGATCTGGCCCTTGGGGCGGCCGGCGGTATGACCGAGCGCCTGCTGCGTCGCCAGGTCGTTGACCTTGAAGACGACGCCATCGTTCCAGAACGGCAGCGCCTCACGGTCACCCGCCACCTGCTGGAACCAGGCCACGGCCGCCGCGGCGTCCGCGCAGACCTGCTGGGGGATGAGATTGAAGCCCAGCTCGGCCAGGCGTGCGGCCTTGGCGGCCTCGCTGGCGAAGCGCACCGGCTGGCCGTCGCGGGTTTCGTCGAGATCGAACGCGAACACGGTGAGGAGATCGCTCTGGTGGCCGTTCTTCCGTCCCATGATGCCGTTGCCGGCGTTGCGGGGATTCTTCTGCCGCTGCGGGTCGACCCGGGTCCAATTGTCCACGGTAAGGATGACCTCGACGCGCACGGCGCCGGTGAAGCCGCCCTCCGCGGTCCCGGCCCAGGCGGGCAGGCCCGCAAAGCGGAGGGCGTTGGCGGTGATGTCCTCGCCGACGACGCCATCGCCGCGGGAGATGGCCTGGACCAGGCGCCCGGCGCGGTAGTAGGCGGCGGCACTGGCGCCATCGCCCTTGAGACTGGCATGGAGGACGCCGCCCCCGGCCTTGAGATGCCACTGGCGGAACTCGTCCTCGCTGTTGACCTTGCTCTGGCTGCCCATGGGGAGGGCATGGCGGGCCTTGCTGAGCATGTCGGCGCCGGACACGGGAGCGCCGACCAGGGCCAGGACCGGATCATCCGGGGCCAGCCGGCGCAACTGGTCCTCCAGGGCGTCGTACTCGGCATCGCTCATCAGCGGTTCGCCGCTGTAGTAATAGGCGTGCTTGGCCTTGAGGAGGTCGTTACGCAACGTGGCAAGACGCGGGTCGGTCATGGCAAAACTCTCAGGCGGAGGAAGGAAAGACCCGGCAGGAGGGAAGGGGAGGGGACCGCTGTCCCGCCGGGCCGCCGGTCATTGGTCGGTCATGATTTACAAGCTGGGTGCTACTCTACTAAAAAAGGTCGGTAAGTGCAATAGCCGTGCGGCGGGCGGGCGGGAGTCAACCGCTGCCCCGCGGGGGCCCGGGGGGCCTCGCGTCTGGGCGCGGGCGGAAAACGGAGGGCGTGTGGGCAGAAAACGCTGGCCATGGCTGGTCGTCGGCGCGGGCGAATAACGATCGGTATGGGCCCGCACGCCGGCACGGGAGGAGCGGAGAGCCGGACCCCTGGTAACACCGTCAGACTGCCGGAGACGGGGCGCGGCATGCGCCGGGTGCGCGCCCTGCGGTGGATGTATGCGCGCGGGACCGCGGGCGGAAAGCGCATGGCTATCCGGCTTGCAAAACGACCCTAGTGGCGTACTATTAGCGTGCGCGGCGGCGTGGAGAGACACGCAGCGGGGAGGTCTGGCGGCTAACCAGACTGGCAGGGATCATCCGGTGAACCTGTACCGCTTAGCCCGTCGGCTGCCAAGCTGACCCGCGCACCCTTTTGCGATCTCAGGGGGCGGAGCCTGACCGCCAGCCGCGTCCGGCAACGGGGGCGGGAAGCGCGGTGCTCACGCGAACGGCGGTCGCCCCAATTAAGGTTATGCGCGACGGCCGGGCAACCGGCAGTCCCGGCCCCGCTGGACTCCGGCTTGGAAACAGAATGCCGTGAACACCCCGGCGTCGCGCACCCTTTTCAATGCGCGGCGACGTGGATTGACACGCAGCGATTGAGGTCTGATGGCATATCACACTGGTGGGGATAACCCGGTGAACCCACATCGCTATGCCAGCCGGGGTCGTACGCCCCGGCCCGCGCACCCCTTTGCGATCTCAGGGGCGGAGCCTGACCGCCAGCCGCGTCCGGCAACGGGGGCGGGAAGCGCGGTGCTAACGCGAACGGCGGTCGCCCCTATTTTGGTTATGCGCGACGGCCTGCAACCGGCAGTCCCGGCCGCGCTGGACTCCGGCTTGGAAACAGATGGACGTGAACACCCCGGCGTCGCGCGCCCTGTTCCATGTGCGGCAGCATGGAGAGACACGCGCGTTGCTAGACCGCTGGGGCCTGCGTTGCGGGGCCTTCAGACCGATGCCAGTCGGGAGCTACGCGCAACGTAATCCCCGTGGAGCGCTAGCCAATATCGGAAGCCAGCAGACGGGGTTAACCCGGCCCGCACACCCATTTGACCGGCAGGCGTCAGCGCGATATGCGCCGTACGGCAGGTGCTTAGGCGTGAAAACCGCACGGCGAAAGCTAGGCTATCCCCCAGAGAAGACGTCGCGCCACAGGGGTTGTCGCCGGTCAACCCAACCCGGCCCACGCGCATCGGTTGTCAATCCGCGCTGGCAAGTTGTCAATCTGCTCGCGTGGCGGAAAGGCGGTATGCGGCGCGAAGTACCGCGAACGAGGCCGTCGCCCCTGCGAAGACGTCGCGCCGCAGGGGCGGCGCCGGTCACTCCTCACCAGGCCCAGGCGGCGTCATTTTCCTTACCGCGGGCGTCTGACGGGACGTTGGCGGTGGTCACAACCGGAGCTCGTGATGGGTAACACAGGTCCTCTAGCGCCACCGACCGACCGCGGCGGGCCCCGGGTTGCCGTGGGTGCGGCGCGGCGGGGCAGGGGGCCCCTGGCCGCGGGATCAACGCCGGTGGCGGTCTTGCCGCTCAGGGGCCGGGCGTGGCGCCGCCATCACCGCGCGCGGCTGCAACGGGCGCGACGGTGGTTCTGGCAACGGGATTTGCGCCGCGAACCGAAGTACCTGGGTCAGGTGGTGACCACGCCCTGCGTCTGTTCCTGCTGGCTGTGTCGGCCGCGCAAGCACGGGGGAGCGAGCCGCCAGGAGCGGCGGATTCAAGCCGCCTGGCGGGAACTAACCCACGGTGACGGAGGGTGATCGGGTAACACCCACGACGACCGTCAAGGTCACGCACCTGCCCACCGGGTTCGCGGTGACGATCGACAGCAATGGCGGGGGCTACGAGTCCGTCCCGCGCATCATCGCCCGGGCCAAACGGGTCCTGGCGGTGCGCCTGGCCGCCCGGCAGACGGCGTGGCGCGAGGTGTTTGTGTACGACGTGCCGGAAGACCAACCGTACCCCCACGAACTGATGCCGCTGCGCCAGCCGGCCGCGGTGACCCACGCGGATCTGCAGCGCTGCAGCGACTCCGGCGCGTGGCAAGCCGACGTGGCCGCGGCCCGCCAGGCGGTGCGGGAAGGGATTGAGCGTCTGCACGCGCCGCGCCGGGCGCGGGAAGTCATCTCCTGGACCTTGCCCGGTGACCCGGCGCGACCCGCGGGCACCGGCGCGACCCCGCGGCCAAAGTAAGCCATGTACCACCGATTGCCCGGCGGGGCGGGCGGGGGTGGCAGGGCGGCGGGTACGGACGGCGGCGGCGGGTGGCGCGCTGAAGTCAATCACTGTCTGCGCCGCAGGATAGCCCTTGGCGCGCTGTCTCACCTGAGGCGTGGCCTCCGGGGCGGATTTGATGCGCATCCAATGAGTCACGCGCGCCGCCCCAGGCGGTCGGTGATCAGCCGTTGCGCCAGGCCCGGGGCGCCGGGCAGGCCGCCATTGAGGAGAAGAAGTGCTCATTGAAGGCGCATGCCGTCACGACCCTGAATGTTCATGAGGACAAATTGACGGCAGACGCATGCCGGCTTGCTCACGGCGCCATTCACCTTGCCCTGGCCGTGGATGACCGAACGCGCCGCGCAAGCCCCTGGCTTTAGACATGGGGTGAGCGGCGTGCGGCGACGCCGGAAGACCGCTTGATTATTTGGAGCAAGATTGTATAATCGCCCTATGGCTGATTATCGCGTCCAGTACAAGTCCAACAACAACGTGGTCTACTCCTGTAAGTACCACGTTGTTTGGTGCCCAAAGTACCGTCGGGATGTCCTCAAGGAGGGGGCCGATGTGCGCCTCAAGGAGATTATTCGTGAGGTCTGTAACGAATCCTCGTCAGACCTCATTGAACTGGAAGTCATGCCCGATCATGTCCATCTGCTCGTCGAGGTCGATCCGCAGTACGGCATCGCCAAGCTGATCCGCACCATCAAAGGCCGCTCTTCACGCCGACTGCGTGAGGAGTTTCGCTGGTGTCGCACCCGGCTGCCGTCGCTGTGGACCAACCGCTATTTCGTCGCCACCGTCGGCGGCGCTCCGCTTGAGGTGATCAAGCAATACATCGAGCAGCAGAAGCATGTCTAAGCGCTGCACAACACCGTCCTTCGTTCTCGAGGTTCCGCGGGTGATCACACCGGACGATGAGCGCGTGTTGCTGGCTCGTCTGGAGGCCGGTCGGCGGCTCTACAACGCCGTGCTTGGGGACGCACTCCAGCGTCTGGCGGCCATGCGCGCCGATGCCGCCTGGGCGGCGGCCTGTGCCCTGCCCAAGGGGACGGCGGCGCGAACGGCGGCGTTTCGTGCCTGCCGCGAACCCCATGGGTTCAGCGAAAACGCCCTTCAGGCCTGCGCCACGGCCCACAAGAACGCGGCCGGATTTCAGGATCGGCTGGGTGCCCATGAAACCCAGACGCTGGCCTCGCGCGTCTGGAAAGCCGTCGAAGCCTATGCCTTGGGGCGACGGGGACGCCCCCGCTTCAAGAGCGCGCGACACCCGCTGCGCTCAATCGCGGGCAAATCGGCCGGCTCGGGTCTGCGCTGGAACCGCGATAGCGGGGTGTTGATCTGGGGCAAGCGCGATTTACCGGCGAAACTCCCCACGGCCGCGCAAGACGCCTATCTGCACGCCGGGCTTCAGGCGCGCACCAAATACGCGCGCCTGGTGTGGCGGATGGTCGGCGGTCGGCGGCGCTGGTGTGCGCAGCTGATCCAGGAAGGAACGCCCCCCATCAAAGCCCGCCACCGACGCGGTGAGGGTCGGGTCGGACTCGATGTGGGACCATCGACCGTGGCCATCGTCGCTGACAAGGCCGTGGCCTTGCAGCCGCTGGCTCCCTCCGTGGTCCCGCCTTGGGCGGAGATTCGCCGCTTGCAACGGGCCCAGGATCGCTCGCGTCGCGCCACCCATTCCGAACACGACGACGCCCAGGGGCGGGTGAAGCCAGGGCCGAAGCGCTGGGTGTGCTCCGGGCGCTACCCGCGGCGCGCCGCCCGGATCGCCGATCTCCAGCGGCGGCTGGCGGCGGCGCGTCAACGCGACCATGGCGAACTGGCCAACCGGATCCTGGCCCAGGGCGCCACCATTCAGACCGAAACCCTCTCCTATCGGGCCTTTCAGCGCTGTTTCGGACGCAGCGTCCAGGTCCGTGCGCCGGGAACCTTCATCGCCACCTTCACCCGCAAGGCTGAAAGTGCCGGCGGGCGTGTGGTGTCGCTCGACACCCGGCGCTTGTGCCTGAACCAGTACGATCACCTCACCGGCTCCTGCACCAAAAAACCGCTGTCGCAGCGCTGGCACGCCCTCGGTGGCGGACCGGTTCTGGTGCAGCGTGATGCCTACAGCGCCTTTCTCGCCCGCGCGGTCGAGGAGGGTGCGCACAATCCTTCCCGGCTTGCAGAAAGCTGGGCGGCTGCCGAACCGCTGCTGCGACGCGCGGGATTGTGCACAGAGCCATCGGCAAGCGGACGGCCCCCGGCCTGTCCCACGGTGCTGTTGCCGTCAGAGCCGATCGCGCGTCGAAGGGGACTTGCCAACGGTCACGGCCAGGCGCCCGATGGGCCTGGAGACCCCGTTGGATTCGGCCCCAGAACCCCCCGGCTTTAGCCGTGGGGAGGTTCAGATTAAGCCGGTTGCAGGCCACCCTTTGCCACCGTTTCAGGTGGGTCACGCCCGACTGGAGCATGCCGAGGCGCTCACCTGCTACCCCCATTGGCCAGCACCGACCTCCATCATTGTCGATGGGCCTTACGGGCTGGGAAAGTATCCTGGCGAGCCCAAGACGCCGACGCAGCTGGCCGCATGGTACACGCCGCACGTCGCCGCCTAGTCGGCTCATGCCCAGACTGACAGTGAGGCAGTGGCCAGCCACACTGCCCGGGCGGCGGCCAAACTCCGGCAGGAGGGGCTTCAGACAGGTCTGATCCAGGTGTTCATCGGTACCGGTCCCTTCAAACCAGAGGTACCCCAGTATCACCCCGGGGCCACGGTCCCCCTGTCCATCCCCACGGCGGACACCACGCGGCTGCTGCGGGCCGCCCGGGTCGGTCTGCGGCACATCTACCGGGAGGGTTACGAATACAAGAAGGCCGGGGTGGTCCTGCTCGACCTGGCCCCGGTGGGAGCGGTGACCGGGGACCTCTTTGCGCGGCTGGGACCCGAGACCCAGGCCCGCCGGGAGCGGGTGATGGCGGTCATGGACGGGATCAACCACCGCTGGGGACGGGGCACCCTACGCTATCTGGCCGAGGGCCTAGCCCTGGCAGATGAAGCGCCAATGCATAACCCCACGATACACCACCTGTTGGGAAGAGTTGCCGGTGGCGGTGTGTTAAGTATTTCCGTCAACGGTTAACGGAGGGCCAACTACCCGAACCACAACACCTGGGAACAAACCTTGCCGCCGTCTCTAAGTCCTTGTACCCATAAGTGAACCTTGACCTCCAGCGAATCCGCCAGTAAAACAATATCATTCCAGGCAAATATTACCGCGGACGTGTTACAAGGGTTTCGAGTCTTATCCAGACAAAAGCAACTTCTGAAGCAGCGGCATTTCTTATTCCCAATAGCAGTAGGTATCTGTATGACAGATGAAAACACCATAGGTTGCTCCTCCCCCGCCGGTCTGGCGACCGGGGTGGCTATCGCCGAACTGGTGAACATTGCCGCCGCCCAGCAATCGACGGTTATCGTCGTGCCTGAGACCCAATACCAGCTCAAATACGCCTCCGTCGATGCGGTCGGGACCCAGGGCGCCAGCTTCTCTTGCACCTTGTCCGGCGGCGCGACCCTGTAAGGCGCGATCAACTGCAAACAGGGCCTCCTCAACGGCCAGGATCCCCAGACCGCCGCTAACGCCCAACTGGTCAATGCCGTCTGTGAGGTGGCCTTCGGCTCCGCCGGCTGAGTAGTCTCCACTGCGGGTGGGCAGCCGAGTTCAGGGACTCGGCCTGCCGCCCGCAATCGAATCGGGAAGCAGATCAAGGTACTAAAGGAATTTTCCCGGCTCAACCTGTTGTACATGCGCAGTTCTGCCGAGGCCGGGCCCGAATCTGAGTTACCGCAACGGGTTGTTGCCACCACGCCAGTTGGCGGGCGCTGGGTATGCCGACCAGCATGCGTTCGCCGATGGCGATATGCAGTTCCACCTCCCGTGACCGTTGCGGGCCATAGGCCTGGAGATCGGGCAGATAACGCTCGGTGAGGGGCCAGACCTTCTGGTTGGCAGAGCCCCGCAGGGGCGCCCCGTCGTTGCGCGCGGCGTGGTAGGGACCATCGATCAACAGGTCGATCTCGGCCAGCAATCTCGCGACCCCGGCATCCCGCCGCGCTTGCCGCTGGAGATCCCGGAGACGATAGCCACTGTAGAGGATCAGCCCCAGGTCGCGCCGGCTCCGCAGGTGCCCCATCAATGCCGCCAGCCCCGCGGCTTGGGCGAAGGGCTCACCGCCGGAGATGGTGAGCCCCTCGATGTCATCGACCGCCAGGATCTCCGCGGCGAGGGACTCGATGGACACGCGTCGGCCACCGTCGAACGGTAAGGCCTCCAGGGTCATGCAGCCGGGACAGCGCAAGTGACAGCCCTGTACCCAGAGCGCGAAACGGAGGAAAGGGCCCAGGGCGCGGGTCCGGGGTACCTGCGCATAGAGGCGCAGCCCGTCACGGTCTGGAGTGTCATGGAGCTGAGTCAATGGCTGGACCCTTGCATCACTGCAACAAAGTGGACGAGTAGCAAGGCTGCCGCTGGCGCTCAGACCCGCGCCTTGGTCTCCCGATCGACCGCATCCTGTAAGCGCAACTGGTCTGCCAGTACCTGGTCGATGGCCTTCAACTCGCGATCCAGGGCCAGCAGCCGATTGGGGATTTCAAAAATCCCGGGGGCGGGTGACGCGGCTGTTGAGGATGCTATGGATGCTATGGATGCTGCGGATGCCGCATGAAGTGCGGATGGCGCGGGTCCCGTGGATGAGGCCGGTTCCGCGGGTGGCGCATCCGCTACATCGCCCCCCGCAAGCTGGCCGGCGATGTCCCGGCTGGCCTGAAGATAGGCCGTGTAGTAGCCAACCACGACCTCACGCAGGGAGGCGAGCCTGGTCAGGACCTCGGCGGGGTCGTCGCCCCGCTGCAAGGTCTCGGCCAGCAGACCCAGCTCGTCCCTTACCGCCGCGATCTCGGCTTCAAGCTCCCCTAACTGCCGGCAGGTGGCGAGTTGCCGGCGCAGGCCCGCTTCACGCTCCTCCAAATCCGCCAGGGTCGCCTCGGTCAGCGCCAGCTCCTGGCGCAGCGCCTCCACGGCCGGGGTCAGGGCCTGGATTTCGCCTTGGGTGTTCCCGATCAGGGTGGCGACATCGGTCAGGCGCTGACGCAGGGCCGGCTTCTCCTCGCCCAACCGCTCGACCTGCCGGCGCGCCTCGGCCGCGGCGGCCTGGGCCAGGCTGTGCCAGTGACCGGTCCGCGTCAGGTCCTGGACCTTGGCCAGAGGCGCGTCCTGGGCGGCCTCCCACTCGGCCAGCACCTTGGCCAGTTCCACCATCAGGACCCGTCCCGCGGCCGGGTCCGCCTGCCCGATCGCCTGCCATTGGTCCAGGACCTGGTGATGTAAGGCGTGGAAATCCGTGTAGGCCATGGAGCAGCCCCCTCACTCCGCGAGTAAACCAGGTAGTTGCGCCATCACATTGCCCAGGGTAGTCGCCTTGGCTAGGGTCTGGTTCTTGGCATCGCGCACATGGATGGAAAACACCAGGTTGGGATCGACCGAGAAACCGATCTGGATCTTGCCCCCGCTGCCGATCCCCGCCGGCAGAATGGACTGCAAGGACTCGCCGCCGATGTCCAAGGCGATGGGCTGGTCCGGAATCAGCTCGATATAGACCGGCAAGGGGATGCTGGTATTGACCACCAGGAAGGTCTGGGTGGACCAGACGGGCTGGTGATAGTCCTGAATCCTGACCGCCTTTTTCAGGACCGGGAAGCGGACCGGTCGCAGTCGGCCCTCCCCGGTCTGCTCAAAACCCTGGACCCCCAGATTCGCCGGACAGGTCTCGATGATCTCGGCGAGGTCGTTGGCGAGCAGGGCCGCCCCCTTGGCGATGGCCAGGGCTCGGTCCATCAAGGACAGGATCTCCTCGAAGCGCTGGTCGCCGGACAGGCTCTTGCCAAAGGCGTCCTTGATCGCCTCCTGCACCAGCAGGAAGGACGAAAACCCGCCCACCATCAGCACCCGGAAGTGGGCCGGATCGGTGAGATCCACCTCATGGGTCGCGAGGCGCGCGAGGAGCTCGGTCATGGCCTGGCGAATGCCGGGCTGGACCAGCGCCGCGAAGACGTCCACCAGATGAGCCGGCGCGACCGCCACCTCGCCGTCCGCCAGGGTGAACAGGTGCTCGTCCTCGGTGAGATCCGGGCTCTGGCGATAGAGCCTGAGCAGCCCGCTGACCTCACCGGTATGGGTGATCTTGCTTTGCTCAAATTCGCGCACGCGGCGGTAAAACTTGGCCGGGTCCCGCTCCTTCAGGCCCGGGAAGAGCCGCTCCACCACGGCCTGATCGAAGGCCACCCCGGCGCTGCCGAGATGACCATTGACCATGCCGTTGCCGGCCCGCTCCAGGACGGTCAGGCGCGGCCGGTCCCGTCCGGCGGCCTCCACGCCCAC
>CALMDH010000069.1:0-5607 GCA_937862735.1 uncultured Gammaproteobacteria bacterium | reverse complement strand
CAAAAGGGGACATTTCTATATTGCACAAAGGGGACATTACTACTTTGGGCTAACAAACTGGCGGGTCGCAACTTCCGCAAGCCGGGCCACTGGGCTAACATGAACGGCTTTCGCTGAGCGGAGCCGTCAATGCAGGACATCAACCCCATCGTCAATACCATTAACGACCTCAAGGGCCGCGTAGCGTCCCTTAGGGGGTATCTTTGACTACGAGGATAAGAAAGATCGTCTGACCGAGGTCCGGCTGGAGCTGGAGGACCCCAAGGTCTGGAACGAGCCCGAACGCGCCCAGGCCCTGGGCCGGGAGCGGGCGGGCCTGGAACTGGTGGTCGAGACCATCGACCGCATGGAGGCGGGACTGACCGACGCGGCCGATCTGCTGGCCATGGCGGTGGACGAGGAGGACGCGGCCACCGTCGATTCCGTGGCCAGGGACCTGGTCGACTTTGAGGCCCAGGTGGCCAACCTGGAGTTCCGGCGCATGTTCGCTGGCCCCATGGACGCCAACCACGCCTTCCTCGACATCCAGGCCGGCTCCGGGGGCACCGAGGCCCAGGACTGGGCGGAGATGCTGCTGCGCATGTACCTGCGCTGGGGGGAGCGCCGCGCCTTCAAGACCGAGCTCATGGAGGTGTCGCCCGGGGAAGTGGCCGGCATCAAGTCCGCCACCATCCGCTTCGAGGGCGACTACGCCTTCGGCTGGCTGCGCACTGAGACCGGCGTCCATCGCCTGGTGCGTAAGTCGCCCTTCGACTCCGGCAACCGGCGCCATACCTCCTTCGCCGCCGTCTTCGTCTCCCCCGAAATCGACGACTCGGTGGCGATCGAGATCAACCCCGCCGATCTGCGCGTGGACGTCTACCGCGCCAGCGGCGCTGGCGGCCAGCACGTCAACCGCACCGAGTCCGCCGTGCGCCTGACCCACCTGCCCACCGGCATCGTCACCCAGTGCCAGAACGACCGCTCCCAGCACAAGAACAAGGACCAGGCCATGAAACAGCTCAAGGCCAAGCTCTACGAGCTGGAGATGCAGAAGCGCCGGGAGACCCAGCAGGCGGTGGAGGACAGCAAGTCGGACATCGGCTGGGGCAGCCAGATTCGCTCCTACGTGCTCGACCAGTCCCGGATCAAGGACCTACGCACCAACCTGGAAATCGCCAATACCCAATCGGTGCTGGATGGCAATCTGGACCCCTTCATCGAGGCCAGTCTCAAGAGCGGGCTGTGAGCCGTGACGACGGCTCCTCAGTCTGGCACCCCATGGGGGACAAGGTCTGTAAACCCTACCTGGGGGCTGGCCTTAAAGGTTTTCCGGATGTCGTCCCCTTTGACTGGAGCCCACTCGCGCCTAACGAACCATCAGGTGGCGCGTACCGGCCCCGGCTGCCCCGGCGGTGCCCGGCGGGATGCCGCTCCGTCCCAATGGCATTTGGCGAACGGGTTTGCCGTATCAACCCTTGACCCAGCCGAGGTGAACTCCCATGAAGACTAAGATCGGGCTAACGCTGGTTGCCCTGGTCCTGCTCGGCCTGCTGGCCACCTGGTATCTGAGCGGCGGCTCTCGCCTGGGCCTGGGCACGGCTCCTCTCCCCGCTCAGGGCGCTGATCAGGGCCCCGGTCAGGAAGCTGGGCACCCCGTCGGACAGGACGATGGCCCCTCAACGGCTGCCAGCGATGCCAGGTCCGGGCCCCGCCCGGCCCTGGCCGTCAACCTGGTAGCCCCGGAAAGCGCGGACTGGCCCCTGGAGATCGAGGCCAGCGGAGGACTCTTCGCCTGGCAGGAAGGGGTGATCGCCGCCGAGACCGGCGGCCTGCGGGTGGTGGAGATTCTCGCCGACGTGGGCGACCCGGTGCGCAAGGACCAGGTCCTGGCCCGCCTGGACGAGGACACGGTCAAGGCGGAGCTGGCCCAGCAGGAGGCCAAACTGGCCCAGGTCCGCGCCGCCCTGGCGGAGGCCCAGGCTAACGCGGATCGCGCCCGCAACGTCAAGAACAAGAACGCCATGACCGAGCAGCAGATCACCCAATATCTGTTCGGCGAGGAGGCGGCCAAGGCCAACCTGGCGGCCGCCGAGGCGGCCCTGGAGAAGGAGCGCATCCGTCTGGGTCAGACCCAGGTGCTGGCGGTGGATGATGGCGTCGTCTCCGCCCGGGGGGCGACCCTGGGCACCGTGGTCCAGCCGGGCACCGAGCTGTTTCGCCTCGTCCGTCAGGGGCGGGTGGAGTGGCGGGCGGAGGTGACCGCCGAACAACTCGCCCAGGTGCGTCCGGGCCAGGAGGCATGGATCCGGCTGCCCGGGGGGGAAGAGGTTACCGGCCAGGTCCGCATCCCCTCCCCGACCCTGGATGCCCATACCCGTTACGGTCTAGCCTACGTTGACCTACCCCCCGCCAGCCCGGCACGTCCCGGCATGTTCGCCCGCGGGCGCATCCTCATTGGCAGCCGCCGCGCCCTGAGCCTGCCCGAGTCCGCCCTGGTCCTGCGCGATGGCTCCAGCTTCGTCTTCGCCATCCTCCCCGATCAGCGGGTGGCGCAACGCAAGGTCACCACCGGGCGCCGTGAAGCGGGCCGGGTGGAGATCCTCTCCGGTCTGGAAGAGGAGACCGCGGTGGTAGCCAGCGGCGGGGCCTTCCTCAGCGACGGCGATCTGGTCCGCGTCGAGCCTTCGCCATGAACGTCTCCGCCTGGTCCATCCGCCACCCGGTGCCGGCGATCCTGGTCTTCGCCCTGCTGACCATCCTTGGCCTGCTGGCCTTTCGCCTCCTGGGCATCCAGAACTTCCCCGACATCGACCTGCCCACCATCACCGTCGCCGCCAGCCTGGAGGGGGCGGACCCCAGCCAGCTCGAAACCGAGGTAGCGCGCAAGATCGAGGACAAGATCGCCACCCTGGGCGGCATCGAACACATCCGCACCAGCCTGGGTGACGGCACGGCGACGATCCGCGTCGAGTTCCAGATCGACAAGGACGTCGAGGTGGCCCTCAACGAGGTGCGCAACGCCGTGGACAGCGTGCGCGCTGACCTGCCCCAGGACCTCACCAACCCGGTGGTGTCCAAGATCACCACCTCCGGCTCGCCCATCGTCACCTACACCGTGGCCGCGCCGGGGATGGACGAGCCCGACCTGTCGTGGTTCGTCGACAACGAGGTGGCCAAGGCCCTGCTGGCGGTCAAGGGCGTGGGCCAGGTGTCGCGCCTCGGCGGGGTGGACCGGGAGGTGCACGTCGACCTCGACAGTGGCCGCATGCAGGCCCTGGGGGTGACGGCGGAGGCCGTCTCCGCCCAGCTCAAGCGCGTCCAGCAGGACGCCTCCGGCGGCCGGGGCGACATCGGCGGCGCCGTCCAGTCGGTGCGCAGCCTGGGGGCCCTGGGCAGCGTCGCCGCGATCGGCGAGCTGGTCATCCCCCTGGCCGACGGGCGCTGGGTGCGCCTGGGCGACCTGGGCACGGTCAGCGACGCCCATGCCGAGCGCACCTCCCTGGCCTACCTGGACGCCACCCCGGTGGTCGGCTTCGAGGTGACGCGCATCAAGGGCGCCAGCGAGGTGGCGGTGGCCCAGGCGGTGCAGGCGGCGGTGGCGCGCCTCATGACCTTGCACCCCCAGGTGCAGATCCGCGAGGCCTTCAACAACGTCGACCCGGTGTGGGACAACTACCAGGGCTCCCTGGAACTGCTCTACGAGGGGGCGGTGCTGGCCATCCTGGTGGTGTGGTGGTTTCTGCGCGACGGGCGCGCCACCCTGATCGCCGCCCTGGCCCTGCCCCTGTCCATCATCCCGACCTTTGGCTTCATGCTCTGGTTCGGCTTCAGCCTCAACGTCCTCACCCTGCTCGCCCTGGCCCTGGTGGTGGGCATCCTGGTGGACGACGCCATCGTCGAGATCGAGAACATCGTCCGCCACCTGCGCATGGGCAAGCCGCCCCTGGAGGCCGCCCGGGAGGCCGCCGACGAGATCGGCCTGGCGGTGATCGCCACCAGCCTGACCCTGGTCGCGGTGTTCCTGCCCACCGCCTTCATGGGCGGGGTGCCGGGCAAATTCTTCGTCCAGTTCGGCATCACCGCCGCCGTGGCGGTCCTCGCCTCCCTGCTGGTGGCGCGGCTGCTGACGCCGATGATGGCCGCCTACTGGCTCCAGGCCCACCCCGAGGCCGAGGCCGAGGCGGAGAGCGGGGTGATGCGCCGCTATCTGGCCGCCGCCGGCTGGTGCCTGAACCATCGTAAGACCACCGCCCTCGCCGCCGCCCTGTTCTTCGCCGGCTCCCTGCTGCTGGTGCCGCTGTTACCCAAGGCCTTCGTCCCCCCCGCCGACCGCGGGCTGACCACCGTCAAGCTGGAACTGCCCCCCGGCAGCGCCCTGGCGGACACCCGCCGGGCGGCGGAACAGGCCCGGGCCCTGCTGGCCCCGGTCGACGAGATCCTGGGCAGCTTCACCGCCGTCGGCAGCACCGCCGGCCAGGGGCCCCTGGCGGTGGGGGCGGCCAAGGATGTGCGCCTGGCCAACCTCACCCTGCGGCTCAAGCACCGCCACGACCGGGATCGCACCCAGTCGGAGGTGGAGCGGGACATCCGCGCGCGCCTCAAGGCCCTGCCCGGGGTACGGGTCGCGGTGGGGGCCAATCAGTCCGGAGAGAAGCTTCAGGTGTCCCTGGCCAGCGACGACCCCCTCGCCCTGGCCACCGCCGCCCAGGCGGTGGAGCGCGACCTGCGCACCCTGACCGGGGTGGGCAACGTCACCTCCGGGGCCAGCCTCCAGCGCCCCGAGATCCAGCTCCGCCCGGACTTCGCCCGCGCCGCCGATCTGGGGGTGACCACCGCCGCCCTGGCGGGGGCGGTGCGGGTGGCGACCTTCGGCGACTTCCGGGTCAACCTGCCCAAGCTCAACCTGCCCCAACGCCAGATCCCGATCCGCGTGCGCCTGGAACGGGACCTGCGCACCGATCTGGACGCCCTCGCCCAGTTGCGGGTCCCGGCCACGGCCGGTTCGGTGCCCCTGGCCGCCGTCGCCGATATCCGCCTGGGCAGCGGCCCGGCGCAGATCGAGCGCGTGGACCGGATGCGCAACGTCAATATCGACGTCGAACTGGCCGGCCGCGACCTGGGCGCGGTGCTGGCGGAGGCCAACGCCCTGCCGGCGCTGAAGAATCTGCCGGCGAACGTCTATCGCGTCGAGCAGGGCGACGCCCAGCGCATGATCGAGCTGTTTGCCTCCTTCGGCACCGCCATGCTCATCGGCATCCTGTGTATCTATGCGGTGCTGGTGCTGCTGTTCCACGACTTCTTGCAGCCCGTCACCATCCTCGCCGCCCTGCCCCTGTCCCTGGGGGGCGCCTTCCTCGCCCTGCTGCTGACCAAGCACAGCTTTTCCATGTCGTCGATCATCGGCATCCTGATGCTGATGGGCATCGTCACCAAGAACTCCATCCTGCTGGTGGAGTACGCCATCGTCGCTCGCCGGGAGCGGGGCCTGCCCCGGCGCGAGGCCATCCTCGACGCCTGCCGCAAACGCGCCCGGCCGATCGTGATGACCACCATCGCCATGGGCGCCGGCATGCTGCCCGTGGCCCTGGGGCTGGGGGCGGAGCCGAGCTTTCGCGCGCCGATGGC
>CALMDH010000068.1:0-26286 GCA_937862735.1 uncultured Gammaproteobacteria bacterium | reverse complement strand
TCGTCTTCACCGGCCTGGGCCTGGGGCTGCTCATCGGCGTCACCCTGTCCATGGCTGGCATCTACCGCGGCATGGTGGACGACGCCGAGGTATTGCTGGACACCAGCGGGGCGGATCTCTGGGTGGTGCAGCGGGACACCCTGGGTCCCTACGCCGAGTCCTCCAGCCTTCAGGACGATCTCTATCGTGGCATCCTCACCCTGCCCGGCTTGGCGGAGGCGGCCAACGTCACCTACCTGACCATGCAAGTCGGCCAGGGGGACCGGGAGCGCCGCGCCATGGTGGTCGGGGTGGTCCCGGGCGGTCCCGGTGAGCCGGGCCAGCCGCGTTTCCTGGTCGCCGGGCGCCATCTCACCCGCGGCCATTACGAGGCGGTGGCGGACCTGGCCACCGGCTTCCAGGTGGGCGAGCAGGTCCGCATCCGCCGCAATCTCTACACCATCGTCGGCCTCACGCGCCGGGCGGTCTCCTCTGGCGGCGATCCCATGCTCTTCATCCCCCTCAAGGATGCCCAGGAGGCCCAGTTCCTCAAGGACAACGACGCCATCGTCCACCAGCGCCAGCGCACCGCCGCCAATCCGCAACTCAATCGCCCCGGTCAGCCCGGGGTGCTGGCGGCGGTCCTCGCTACCCAAACCGAGAGCACCGCCGTCAACGCCATCCTGGTGCGGGTCGCCCCGGGGGCCGATGTGGACACGGTGGCTGCAGACATCCGGCGCTGGAAGCGGCTCGGCGTCCACACCCGCGCCGAGATGAACGAGATTCTCCAGGCCAAGCTCATCGCCACCTCGGCGCGGCAAATCTTCATGTTCCTGGTCATCCTCTCGGTGGTCAGCGCCGCCATCGTCGCCTTCATCATCTACACCCTGACCCTGGGCAAGATCCGCGAGATCGCCGTACTCAAGCTCATCGGCACTCGCAACCGGACCATCGCCGCCATGATCCTCTGGCAGGCCCTGGGCCTGGGGGCCATCGGCTTCATGGTGGGCAAGATTGCCGCCAGCCTCTGGGCGCCGGTCTTCCCCAAGTACGTGCTGCTGCTGCCGGGTGATGCCGTGCGCGGCTTCGCCATTGTCATGCTCATCTGCACCCTGGCGAGCCTGGTCGCCATTCGCGCCGCGCTCCGGGTCGACCCGGCGGAGGCCATCGGTGGTTGAATCGCGGACCATTCTCCCTTACCCCGCCAACCAGGTTTCCAGAGACGATCAGGGCAGCCCCGGGACGCGGGCGACTGGCCCTTCCGCCGGCGCAGCGTCCCGCGAGGGCCCCGGGGACAAGCCGGCCGTGCCCACTTCCCTGGTTAGCCAAGCTACCCATGGCATCCGCATCCAGGGCCTGCGCAAGCGCTTTGGCGCCGGCGACACGGCGGTGGACGCCCTCAAGGGCGTGGACCTGGCGGTGGCGCCAGGGGAGGTCATCGGCCTCATCGGCCCCTCGGGCTCGGGCAAGAGCACCCTGCTCAAATGCCTGGGCGCGGTCATCGAGCCCAGCGGCGGGCGCATGACCCTGGGGGAGGAGGTGATCTATGACGAGGGCTGGCGCATCCCCGACCGCCGCGCCCTGCGTCGCGACAAGATCGGCTTCGTCTTCCAGGCCCCCTACCTCATCCCCTTCCTCGACGTCACCGACAACGTCGCCCTGCCCCTGATGCTGGCCGGCCAGGCCAACGCCAAGGCCCGCGACCAAGCGCGGGAGTTGCTGCAGGCCCTGGACGTCAGCCACCGCGCCCGCGCCCTGCCCGCCCATCTCTCCGGCGGCGAGCAGCAACGGGTGGCCATCGCCCGCGCCCTGGCCAACCGCCCGCCGGTGATCCTGGCCGACGAGCCCACCGCACCCCTGGACAGCGAGCGCGCCCTCGCGGTCATCCGGATGCTGAACCGGATGGCCCGGCAGTATCAGACCGCAGTCATCGTCGTCACCCATGACGAAAAGATCATCCCTACCTTCCGCCGCCTTTATCACATTCGCGATGGCCGAACCCACGAGGAGCAAGGCGAGGGCCGGTCCCTGGACTGAAGGCCAACTGAACATCTCCCGGCCGCACCCTGCCGATCTTCCCTGGTTCGTTATGCCGTGAGGATTTGTACCAGCGGGGACCTGCCGCCATGCCTTGTCCTGCCTCCCTGAGGCCATCGCGATCATCCCCCCGCGGGTTGGCGACCCTGGCACTCCCCCGCCCCCCTGGGTATCATGCCCTTCTTTTTTTCCCGGTCGCCGCGGGCGGCCAGTTGCGGGCAATCAGCGGAGCCAAAACGCATGCGCAGTCACTATTGCGGGGATCTGAACCGCGAGCACGTAGGACAAGAGGTCACTCTCAGCGGCTGGGTCCACCGTCGGCGGGACCACGGCGGCGTCATCTTCATCGACCTGCGCGATCGGAACGGCCTGGTGCAGGTGGTGATCGACCCGGACAATCCCGAGACCTTCCGCATGGCCGAGCAGGCCCGCAGCGAGTACGTGGTCCGCATCGAGGGCCTGGTGCGCCCGCGCCCGGCGGGGACCGAGAACAAGGACCTGGCCACCGGCGAGGTCGAGGTCCTGGCCCGCGCCCTGACCATCCTCAACAGCTCCGAGACCCCGCCCATCCACCTGGCGGAACATGGCCCCGAGCCCTCCGAGGAACTGCGCCTGCGCTACCGCTATATCGATCTGCGCCGGCCGGAGATGCAGGAGCGTCTGCGGGTACGCAGCAAGATCACCCGCACCCTGCGCAATTTCCTCGATGACCATGGCTTTCTCGACATCGAGACCCCCATCCTCACCAAGTCCACCCCCGAGGGCGCCCGCGACTACCTGGTGCCCAGCCGCACCCACCCCGGCGAGTTCTTTGCCCTGCCCCAGTCGCCGCAGCTCTTCAAGCAGTTGCTGATGATGTCGGGGATGGACCGCTACTACCAGATCGCCCGCTGCTTCCGCGACGAGGACCTGCGCGCCGACCGCCAGCCGGAGTTCACCCAGCTCGACATCGAGGTCTCCTTCATGAGCGAGGACGAGCTCATGGGCCTGATGGAGGAGATGATCCGCGTCCTGTTCCGCGACATCCTCGGCGCCGAACTGCCGAATCCCCTGCCCCGCCTGACCTATGCCGAGGCCATGCGCCGCTTCGGTTCCGACCGCCCCGACCTGCGGGTGCCCCTGGAGCTGGTGGACGTCGCCGACCTCATGACCGGGGTGGACTTCAAGGTCTTCGCTGGCCCGGCGGCGGACCCCGAGGGGCGGGTGGTCGCCCTGCGCCTGCCCCAGGGCGGCGAGCTGAGCCGCAAGGCCATCGACGACTATGGCCAGTTCGTCGCCATCTATGGCGCCAAGGGCCTGGCCTACATCAAGGTCAACGACTGGGCCGGCCAGGGGCGCGAGGGGCTCCAGTCCCCCATCCTCAAGTTCCTGCCGGACAGCGCCGTGGACGGCATCATGGCCCGCACCGGGGCCGTCGATGGGGACCTGATCTTCTTCGGCGCCGACAAGGCCAAGGTGGTCAACGAGGCCATCGGCGCCCTGCGGGTCAAGCTGGGTCAGGACCTGGGGCTGATGGCCGAGGGCTGGCATCCCCTGTGGGTGGTGGACTTCCCCATGTTCGAGCGCGAGGGCCATACCGGGCGCTGGACCGCCCTGCACCACCCCTTCACCTCGCCCAAGGAGGACCAGGTCGACCTGCTGGAGACCAATCCCGGCGCCTGCCTGTCCCGGGCCTATGACATGGTCCTCAACGGCACCGAGATCGGCGGCGGCTCCATCCGTATCCACCGCGAGGAGGTGCAGCGGCGCGTGCTCAAGCTGCTGGAGATCAGCGACGAGCAGGCGGAGGACCGCTTTGGCTTCCTGCTCAAGGCCCTGAAATACGGCTGCCCGCCCCACGGCGGCCTGGCCTTCGGCCTGGACCGGCTGGTGATGCTGATGACCGGGGCCAGTTCCATCCGCGACGTCATGGCCTTCCCCAAGACTCAGACCGCCGCCTGCCTGCTGACCTCCGCGCCGTCCCCCGTGGATCAGGCCCAGCTCAACGAGCTGGCGTTGCGCATCAAGTTGCGGCCCTAATCGGCCATGGTCTGTTCGGCCGACCTGATTATTCCTGGGATCAGGTGGCTGGCGGACCGCTGAGACGGGCACCGGCCGGGAGATAGGCCATCGACCCGGCGCCTTGCGGTCAGCCCTACTGCCGACCTCTGCGGGAAATGATCAATGTCCAGCCCTTACAAGCGCCCGGAATCGGTCCTGCTGGTCATCGCCACCCTGGGTGGTGAATTCCTGCTCCTGGAGCGCACCCAGCCGGCGGGTTTCTGGCAATCGGTGACCGGCAGTCTGGAGGCGGGGGAATCCCCGCGCCAGGCCGCCGGCCGGGAACTCCGGGAGGAGACCGGCATCCGCGTCCCGGATGCGGCACTGATCGATCTGCGTCACCGCGCGCGCTTCCCCATCGTCCCCGCCTGGCGGGCGCGCTATGCCCCCGAGGTTCATGAAAACCTGGAGCACTGGTTCGCCCTGGTGCTGCCCTTCCGCCGCCAGATCAGCCTGAATGTCCAGGAGCATCGCCAGCACGGCTGGCTCACCGCCCGGTCGGCAACCTTCCTCGCCAGTTCCTGGACCAACCGCCAGGCCATCCACCTGTTGGCCGCGCGGCTGACCTGACGCCGCGGGGCCGTCCGGCACTCGCTCACTTCCGCGCCCGTGTCGCCTCCGCGCTGGCATTCTCCGCCAGGGCACTGTTCTTCCACCAGGGGTGACGGGCCTCGGTGAACTCCTCCCAGACCGCGTCGAAGCGGTTGAGGGTGTGGAAGAAGTCACAGGTGCGCCAGCCGATCAGCCCACCGGCGAAGATGAGGATGCGGTGGTCGTTCTCCTCGGTGAGGAGGATATCGAGCAGATTGCGGGTGACGGCGACGTCATTCATGAGCCCCAGCAGGTCCTGTAGGCCCTTCATGTGGGCGATGAAGGCATCCATGCCCACGAACAGGGGGCGGAAGAACTCGGCGGCGTAGCGCAGTTTCTTGCATTCGATGCGCAGCCGGTGCATGGCCTCGGCATCGTTACGATCGACGTTGCTGCCGGTCTTGAGGACCAGCCGTTCCTGCTTGTCGAGCAGGCCTCGGGCAAAGGGTACCAGTTTGCCGTTCATGGCCTCGCCGGACTTGCGTTTTTTCCCCGATTGCCCCTCCCACTGGCGCTGGGTGAACCAGTCGTTGAAGCCCGTTTTGAACGCCTGATAGCGATCACTGGCCAGCATGGGGGCCACCTGTTCCTGATAGGCCCGGGCGCGTCGCGTCCGGGCCACCCGATCCAGGTCCTCGGCCCCGGGTAAGGGCAGACGGGGGGCGGCATGACTCAGGCCCTCGTCGATGAAGACGTCCAGGTCACGGGCCAGGCCCAGTTCACCCACCACCCAGCGCATCTCGTCGGACCAGGGCTGGCTGGACTCGCGGGGGATGGCGCCACGGAACAGGGAGATGGCGGAGCGCAGGCGGCGGATGGCGACGCGCATCTGATGGACGCCTTCGATGTCCTCCCAGTTGCGGGCCTTGTCTTCCCACTCCAGGATGAAGCCGAAGTTGTGGGCCATGATGGTGGCAAAGGCCTGGCTGACGGTTTGCCCGGCCTCGACCGGGGCGGACGACTTGATGATGCTCGACATGTGGCACTGATCCTCGGGGGAAACGAAAAAAAATCAGGGGGCGTCAGGGGCTCTGACTAGCCCAGGTGTCACGCAGGCCGACGGTGCGGTTGAATATCGGGCGCTCCGGGCGGGAATCGCGATCGACCACGAAGTAGCCCTCGCGCTCGAACTGGAAGCGCTCGCCGGGACTGGCCATCGCTAGGGCTGGCTCCAGCAGGCAGCCGGTGAGAGTGCGCAGGGAATCCGGGTTGAGATCGGCGAGAAACTGGCCACCGCCGGCGCCGGGATTGGGCACGCTGAAGAGGCGGTCGTAGATGCGCACCTCGGCGCTGACCGCCTGATGGGCGGGCACCCAGTGAATGACCCCCTTGACCTTGCGCCCTTCGGGGTTGCGGCCCAGGGTGGCGGGGTCATGACTGCACCGCAGTTCGATGACCTCACCCTGGTCGTCCCGGATGACCTGGTCGCAGCGGATGACGTAGGCGCCGCGCAGGCGGACCTCGCCCCCGGGGACCAGGCGCTTGAAGCCCTTGGGCGGGTCCTCGGCGAAGTCGGTGCGGTCGATGTAGAGCTCCCGGCCAAAGTTCAGGGTCCGGCTGCCACGCCCCTCGTCCTTGGGATGGTTGGCGAGGGTGATGACCTCCTCCTGGTCCGCCGGGTAATCGGCGATGACCAGCTTGAGGGGGTGGAGCACGGCCAGACGGCGTTCACAGGTCGCGTCCAGGTCCTCGCGCACCGTGTTTTCCAGCAGCGACATCTCCACCCGGTTGTCGGCCTTGGTGATGCCGATGCGGTCGCAGAAGGCGCGGATGGCGGCGGGGGTGTAGCCCCGGCGGCGCAGGCCGGCCAGGGTCGGCAGGCGCGGGTCGTCCCAACCCTCGACGTGGCCCTCGCTCACCAGTTGGGTGAGCAGGCGCTTGCTCATCACCGTGAACTCCAGATTGAGGCGGGAGAACTCGATCTGGCGCGGCTTGCAGGGGAGATCCAGGTGGTCGATCACCCAGTCGTAGAGGGGCCGATGGTCCTCGAACTCCAGGGTGCACAGGGAGTGGGTGATGCCTTCCAGGGCGTCGGAGATGGGGTGGGTGTAGTCGTACATGGGGTAGAGACACCACTCGCTGCCGGTCTGGTGGTGGGTCACCCCGTGCTTGATGCGGTACAGGACCGGATCGCGCAGATTGATGTTGGGCGCGGCCATGTCGATCCGGGCGCGCAGGGTGCGGGCGCCATCCGGAAACTCGCCGGCGCGCATGCGGGCGAAAAGGTCCAGGTTTTCCGCGATACCACGATTGCGGTAGGGGCTGTCCTGACCCGGCTCGGTCAGGGTGCCGCGGTAGGCCCGGGTCTGCTCGGCGTCCAGGTCGCAGACGTAGGCCAGGCCCTGACGGATCAGGTCGACGGCAAAATCATGGAGCTGCTGAAAATAATCCGAGGCGAAATAGGTCCGCACGCCCCAGTCATAGCCCAGCCAGCGCACGTCCGCCTGGATGGCCTCGACGAACTCGACGTTCTCCTTGTGCGGATTGGTATCGTCGAAGCGCAGATTGCACTGTCCCCGGTAGTCCTCCGCGAGACCAAAGTTGAGGACGATGGACTTGGCGTGACCGATGTGCAGATAGCCGTTTGGCTCCGGCGGAAAGCGCGTATGGATGCGGGCATGCTTACCGCTGGCCAGGTCCTGCTCGATGATCTGGCGGATGAAGTTGGTCTTGCCCGGGGCCGGGGACGAGGCGGCGTTCTGGGTGTCGGACATGGGAAGGTAACCAGCCATTACAGGGAGGCCCAAGCGCCTCCAATAGAGTGAAGGGGTTGCAGGATACCTACAACCGCGGCGGTGGAGAAGTGGCCAGGGGGGATTTCGGCCGGTTCGGATGCGGTCGCATGGCATCTGCTGGCGTCTGGTGGCCCGCCGTTGTGGTCTGGCGGGGTCCGTTGGCACACAACCCGCAACGAGTCCAGCGAGGTCTGGAGACTTCCCGCTCCGCGGTATGCACCCCCATCGGCCTGCACCGAAGCCACTGGCCCAGGCCCAAAAAGCGCAAGGTATCGGGTATATAATGCCCGGCCATGGACATCCTCAATCATATGCAACTCCTGGCCATCCTCATCCTGCCGGTGCTCTTCGCCATCACGGTCCACGAGGCCGCCCACGGCTGGGCCGCCGGTCATCTGGGGGACCGCACGGCGCGGCTGTTGGGCCGGGTGACGCTGAATCCGCTCAAGCACATCGACCCCATCGGCACCCTCCTGGTGCCCCTGGCCACCTTTTTCCTCACCGGCTTCCTCTTTGGCTGGGCCAAGCCGGTCCCGGTGGATGTCCGCAACCTGCATCAGCCGCGCCGCGACATGGCCCTGGTCGCCCTGGCTGGACCGGGCGCCAATCTGGTGATGGCGATCCTGTGGGGCCTGGCAATCCAGTTGGCCCTGGCCTTGTGGCACGTCAGTCCCTGGGTGGCGCAACCCCTGGCCTACATGGGCGCCGCCGGGGTGCTGATTAATGTCTTGTTGATGGTGCTCAACCTCTTCCCCCTCCTGCCCCTGGACGGCGGACGGGTGCTCAACGCGCTGCTGCCGCGCCGCCTGGCCATCCCCTTTGCCCGTCTGGAGCCCTACGGCCTCATCCTGCTGGTGATCCTGCTGGTCACGGGGATGCTGAGCACCCTGCTGAGCCCCCTGATCGACCTGACCATCGGCCTGATGCCTGGGGCCGGGGTGGTGCGGGAGATCTTCATGACCTGAATTTGGCCGGCGCCCGACCCATGCCCACATCTGAGTACTAAGCGGTGGATCAACTCCTCGCCGAGGTGCATGCAGGTCCAGCCGCCGTGTTCACCTGTCGTTGCCCTCTTCATCTCGGCTCCAACCCTCACTTGCAGGAGTGACCTCGCAACTCTCTGATGATCAAAGGGCCATGCCGGTTGCCATGCCCAAGCCGGGTGTCTTCCACGCTGATTTTGCTCCTATCAACCGCCAACGCTGAACCTCATCGGGGAATTCCCACCTTGAACTCCGCCACCACCTCCAACGGACGCGTCCTCTCCGGCATGCGGCCCACCGGCCGTCTGCACCTGGGTCATTATCACGGTGTCCTCAAAAACTGGGTCGAGTTGCAGCACGATTACGACTGCTTCTTCTTTGTCGCCGACTGGCACGCCCTGACCACCCATTACGAGGACCCCTCGATCATCCCCGCCAGTATCTGGGACATGGTGGTGGACTGGCTGGCGGCGGGCATCGACCCGTCCAAGGCCACCCTCTTCATCCAGTCGCGGGTCATGGAGCATGCCGAGCTGCACCTGCTGCTCTCCATGATCACCCCACTGGGCTGGCTGGAGCGGGTGCCGACCTTCAAGGACCAGCAGGAGAAGCTCAAGGAGCGCGATCTGGCGACCTACGGCTTCCTCGGCTATCCCCTGCTGCAGAGCGCCGATATCCTCATCTACAAGGCCGGGCTGGTGCCGGTGGGCGAGGACCAGGTCGCCCATGTGGAACTTACCCGGGAGGTGGCGCGGCGCTTCAACCACGTCTTTGGCCGCGAGCCGGACTTCGCCGAGCGCGCGGCCAAGGCCCGGGACAAGATGGGCAAGAAGAACGCCCAACTCTTCGACAAGCTGCGCAAGTCTTTCCTGGAACAGGGCGATCACGAGGCCCTGGCCACGGCCCAGGCCCTGATCGAGGCCCAGGTCAACCTGAGCAACGCCGATCGCGAGCGCCTTACCGGCTTCCTGGAGGGCAGTGGCCGCATCATCCTGCCCGAGCCCCAGGCCCTGCTGACCAAGGCCTCCAAGATGCCCGGCCTGGACGGCCAGAAGATGTCCAAGTCCTACGGCAACACCATCGCCCTGCGCGACCCGCCAGCCCAGGTGGAGAAGGCCCTGCGCACTATGCCCACGGACCCGGCGCGGGTGCGCCGCACCGATCCGGGCGACCCGGCCAAATGCCCCGTCTTCCAGCTCCACGAGGTCTATTCCAACGACGACACCCGGGCCTGGGTTCAGGCGGGCTGCCGCTCGGCGGGCATCGGCTGCCTGGAGTGCAAGCAGCCGGTCATCGACGCCGTGCTGGCGGAGCTCAGGCCCATCCAGGAACGGGCCCGGGAGTTCGAGGAGCAACCGGAGCAGGTGCGCAACATCATCGCCGAGGGCAACGAGGCGGCCCGTCAGGTGGCGCGCAAGACCATGGAAGAGGTGCGTCAGGCCATGTCCATGGACTTTCGTTGAGCGACCTTAAACCGGCCAGTGACGATGCAGGCCTGACGGCGACAACCGACGAGGCGTCGGAACCCGCCTTCGTCCCCGCCGGGCCACCCCAGCAGCGGGAGATGCCCTTCGCCATCGTCCAGGGCCAGCCCCTGCTCACCCTGCCCCAGGACCTCTACATACCGCCGGACGCCCTGGAGGTCTTCCTCGACACCTTCGAGGGGCCCCTGGACCTGCTGCTCTACCTGATCAAGCGCCAGAACCTGGACATCCTCGACATCCCCATTGCCGTGATCACCGACCAGTACATGGAATACGTCGAGCTGATGAAGGACATGCGCCTGGAACTGGCGGCGGAATACCTGGTGATGGCCGCCCTGCTGGCTGAGATCAAGTCGCGCATGCTGCTGCCCCGCCCCCCCGCCACCGAGGAGGAAGAGGACCCCCGGGCTGACCTGGTGCGGCGTCTTCAGGAGTACGAGCGCTTCAAACAGGCCGCCCAGGACCTGGATGAACTGCCACGCCTGGAGCGCGATCACTATCTGGTCCAGGCCCCGGTCCCTCCCGGGCATCGCCGCCTCATCCCCCCCGAGGTCGATCTGCGCGAGGTCCTGCTGGCCCTGCGGGAGCTGCTGGCGCGGGCCGACCTGTTCACCAGCCACAAGGTGGAGAAGGAGTCCCTGAGTCTGCGCGAACGCATGGCCATCGTGCTGGGCAAACTCCAGGGCATGGGCTTTGTCCCCTTCGTTCACCTCTTCGAGCTCCACGAGGGCCGGGCAGGGGTGGTGGTGAGCTTTCTGGCAGTGCTGGAGCTGATCAAGTCCGCCACCATTGAACTGGTCCAGGCCGAGCCCTTCGCCCCCATTCACGTCCGCCTGCGCACCGGGAACTGAGTTGTGAGCGAGCGCCCTCTCTCTTGTTTTACATTCGTTAAAACCCCTCGCGCCTCAGGAGGGCTTCGGCGGCACACGCTTCCGATTCTCTTACTCCCTCCCCCCTGGTGGGGGAGGGTCGGGGAGAGGGGGTCTGCACGGTTGACTTTTCGCTTGGGTGTCGGGGACTAGGCGATGAGCGAGCGCCCATCCCTCAAGAACATCGTCGAGGGCGCCCTGCTGGCGGCGGGTGGTCCCCTGACCCTGGAGACCCTGGCCAGCCTCTTCGCCGAGGAGGAGGAAGCGGTGCCGACCCGGGAGGAGCTCACCGCCGCCCTGGCCACCCTGGAAGCGGACTACCAGGACCGGGGCATCGAGCTGGCCCAGGTCGCCGGCGGCTACCGCATCCAGGTGCGCAAGGCCTGCGCCCCCTGGGTGGCGCGCCTCTGGGACGAAAAACCGCCCCGCTACTCCCGCGCCCTGCTGGAAACCCTGGCACTGATCGCCTACCGTCAGCCCATCACCCGCGGCGAGATCGAGGAGATCCGCGGCGTCGCCGTCAGCACCAACATCGTCAAGACCCTGCTGGAGCGCGAGTGGGTGCGGGTCGTCGGCCACCGCGACGTCCCCGGCCGGCCGGCCCTGTACGCCACCACCCGCAAGTTTCTGGACTATTTTGGCCTCAAGTCCCTCAACGAGCTGCCGACCCTGGCGGAGATCCGCGCGCCGGACTTTCTCGGGGACGACCTGCCGCTGGAGGAGCCGCAACCAGCCACCGGCCGTATGCCTGGACTAGGAGATGCTCCGCCATCGATCCAGGACAAATCCGCACCCCCTGCCCAAGCCGCGGCAGAGTTGCCCTGAACCCCGTGAGCTCCCGGCCATCACCCCTCCCAGCTTTGCCACCCGAACGCAGCCCCTGCCATGACCAAAGATAAGCGCCCCGACCCGCCGAAGACCGCCCGCCGCTCAGCTCCCGGGGGAGCCGCTGGCCATGGCACTCCCTCCGCCCGCTCCCGGGCCGCCGCATCCGGAACCACGGCGGCTCGTCCCAAGGCCACCACCAGCGGCAAGGGCCCTGGCACGAGCCAACCCCCCAGCGCGGTCGAACCGGCCCGCATTCAGAAGGTCCTGGCGGATGCCGGCCTTGGCTCGCGCCGGGAGATCGAGGGCTGGATCACGGCCGGCCGCATCGAGATCAATGGCCGACTCGCCAAGCTCGGTGATCGCCTGGGTCCCGGCGACCAGGTCCGCCTGGATGGCAAGCCACTGCGCCTGGCCCACGCCACGACGGCCGAACCCCTGCGCGTCATCGCCTACCACAAGCCCGAGGGTGAGATCGTCACCCGCCTGGACCCGGAGGGTCGGCCCACCGTCTTCGACCGCCTGCCGCCCCTGTTGCAAGGGCGCTGGATCGCCATCGGCCGCCTGGACATCAACACCTCCGGCCTGCTGCTGCTGACCAACAACGGCGAACTGGCCAACAAGCTGATGCACCCCTCCCAGGAGCTCGAGCGCGAATACGCCGTGCGCGTCCTCGGCACGGCGCCGCGGGAAGCGCTGCAGCGCCTGGTCCATGGCGTGGAACTGGACGATGGCCCGGCGCGCTTCGAGGAGATCGTCGAGTCCGACACCAGCAGCCGTGGCGCCAACCGCTGGTATCACGTCCTGCTGCGCGAGGGCCGCAACCGCGAGGTGCGCCGCCTCTGGGAGGCCGTGGGCGTCAAGGTCAGCCGCCTGATGCGGGTGCGCTTTGGCAACGTCATCCTCGAACCCAGCCTCTTCAGCCACAAGTGGCGCGATCTGACGCCCGAAGAACTGGATGGTCTTCTGAAGCTGGCCGGCATGGCACCGCCCTCGCCACCGCGTCCCCATCCCCGGAAGCCGAGCCCCTGGTCCGGTAGCCAGCCGCAGCCAAGCGGGAAGCCGAACCGGCGCAAGCCCCCTGTCTAAACCAGCAGGTCTTTATCCCAGGATGAATACCTTGTCGGATACGGAAATCCGCGATTCGACGCCACAAGCTAGGGGGTTCATGGTTAGTGGGAAATGACCACATCGTTGCTGATTTGCAACGACCATCATCACGTCTACCATGAAAAGTCCGTGGTAGAGAACGGCTAGCCAGCATCTATACTGATAATCAAACGAACGATTAAGTTCGTTGGTTTATGGCAACAGTAGTAAATTGCAGACGCGCCCTCTGCCCGGCAAGGTACTTGTCGGAGTCCCCGTCGCGAGGGGCATGATCAGGAGATCTCTGTCTCCGCTGAGACCAAGGTCTTTGCTGGTACCAGCCTCCCTGATCCGGTCTTCAACCCCAAGGACAGGCAGCGGTCTGCGCAGCAGGAGATGGCCGTGATGTACGACTCCCAAACCAAGAACAAGGCCCTGTATTCCGCCCTGATGGCCTCGAATGCCCTGGCCTGGACACCGCTGCTGGCCTGGTGGTGGAACCTATTCGCCATACCGAACGGGTTGTTTCTGGAAAGCCAGAAGACCCTGCGCTAGGCCGGGAGTGGGCTAAGCTAAGCATGCCCGCCTTACTAATGAGCAACAGTTGGGCGGGCTAGAGTTCAGGGTCGAAGCGGTAGCCCAGAATCTCGATATCACGGGCAAAGTGGCGGGCGATCAGCTCCGCCGTCGCATCCGTGTAGTAACCACGATAGTCCTTGGCGCGATCCCGGGCCTGGCGCTGATGCGGCAGGGCCGGGGTGGGGATACCAATCCGCCGGCAGGCCTCGGCAAAATCGTCGCCGAGCCGTTCGTAACGACCGATGAAATCCACCACCACCTGGCCTTCGAGGTCGATCAGATAGTCGGTCTGGCGCTCGATGGAGGTGTCGATGTGGTACTGGTAGGGCCGGGCGGCGTCCAGCTTCCAGCGCAGAAAGCTCGCAAAATCCTCATGCCCCCCCAGGTAGTGCGGGCGCTCCCGGCGGATATGATGGAAAGAACTGACCTGCAAGTCCCAGGGATTGCGGACGAAGGCAAACTTGAAGAGCTGATCGAAAAATTCTTTCGGTAACAGCTCCTTGGCCGCCACCACCTTGGCGTGGCGCGGTAGTTTGGTGGCAATGCGATGGCCACTGAGGTGGCTCAGCCGGCTGCACAGAAACATCGGCCAGTACCAGGGGTCGCGCCAGCGGCCTGTCCGCAGGGCGGCGCGCACGCTGGTACCGCCGGTCTTGGCGATATGGACGAAGAGATAGCGGTGTTTCACGGACAGGAGCATAGGTAAGGATTTTATACCGATCCCGGTTCGGGGTCCGGTCTTTCCCGCGGGGCCCTCCGGGCGCCATGAACTGGCGCGTCGCCATCACCTTGCTCGTGCCCGGGGCCTCGTGCCCGGGGCCAATCTGGGCACCTCAGCGACCGTCCAACCCAGAGCCAGCCTATTGGCCCATAAGCGCTGCCGAATGGTCCCTGGCCGCCCCTTGTGGCAGACTTAACGACGCGCCACGCCCCGCGCCTGGCATCGCTTTCGCGCCCGAGCACCCTAGCGGCGCATTCATTCGAGCTGAGGAGGAAAACCATATGCGCATCATTCTCTTGGGCGGGCCTGGCGCCGGCAAGGGCACCCAGGCCGGCTTCATCAAGGAAAAGTTCGGCATCCCCCAGATCTCCACGGGCGACATGCTGCGCGCCCACGTCAAGGCGGGCACCGAGTTGGGCCTGGCGGCCAAGAAAATCATGGACGAGGGCGGTCTGGTCTCTGATGACATCATCATCGGCATGGTCAAGGCCCGCATCACCGACGAGGACTGCGGCAATGGCTTCCTCTTCGACGGCTTCCCCCGCACCCTGGCCCAGGCCGACGCCATGCGCGACGCGGCCATCTATGTCGACGCCGTCGTCGAGATCGATGTCCCGGACGAGGAGATCATCAAGCGCATGTCCGGCCGCCGCGTTCACCTGGCCTCCGGGCGTACCTACCACGTCCTCTACAACCCCCCCCGTGAGGAAGGCAAGGACGACGTCACCGGCGAGGACCTGATTCAGCGTGACGACGACCAGGAGGAGACCGTCAAGGCCCGCCTCAAGGTCTACCACGACCAGACCGAGCCCCTGATCGCCTACTACTCCAAGTGGGCCGCGGAAGGCGGCGCGGGCGCCCCCCGGTACGTCAAGGTCCAGGGCATCGGCAGCGTTGAGGAGATCCGCGACCGTATCTTCAACGGCCTCGCTGGCTGAGGCCCGATCGGTTATCGCCGGCTTGCCGCCGGCGACGAATCCACTCTTTTGCGCGAGCCTGCCAAGCCGTTGGCGTGAAAGCCTTTCATTATCAGGGGCGTGGCTCGCCGCATCATGCCAGTTAGTGCCTGGCAGATTTCATCTGCGCCTGGGTGCAGGCTTCGCGGGGATTGCGCTCGAATAGCCCCCGCAACATTCCGACCGTTTTCTCGTCCGACTTGCGGGCGGCCGGATCCGCCAGCCAGGCCGCTTCCAGTTGCGTTAAGGAAGAATCGAAGACGCCCTCCCAAGGTCGCTTTCCGCCCTTGGAGTCCCGCCAGAAGCGTTTCATCCGCTCCGCCCCATAGGTCGTCAACAGATAATCGCCAAAGGCCGCCGACTCGGCGTACATGATGTGCTGCCTGGCACGGTTGCGGGTGACCGGGACGCCATTCTCCGTTGTCATGCCCCACTGCTCGTGCTCTGGTCCCAATTCCGCCAGTGGGATATAGGCCTTGTTCTGGCGAAAGGCGGTCACCCAGTCCGCGGCATGGTAGCCACACATGGGAAAGCTGAGCGGATTGCCGTAACGCATTTCCATGGGAATCCCCATCATGTTGCGGATGAGCTTATCGGGACTGGGGAAACTCGCATGGGTGAGTTTGTGGGCGAGTTGCTGGGGTTCCCGTTCGGCGCCGAACACCCGCACCACCCGAGCCCTTCCTCTACCCCGGGGTTCCATGAGGAAGACCGTGGCGTAGATGCCCTTGCGGGGTTGATCAAACTCCAGGTGAATCTTGCCTGATTGCTCGACCCCCGACCGCTCGTCGTAAAAACGGAGCACCTGGTCCAGTTGAGTCTGGGCCTGCCGGGTCAAGGTCCGCTGACGTTCCTGACTCAGATGGCCCGTCAGATCGGTAACGATGAAGGTGTCCGTCTCCCAGGCGTGACCACTCACCGCGGTGACCAGGAGCAGGGTGGATAGGAAAAGGGAGGTGCGCCAGTTCACGGGTCTGTTCCTCAAGGGCATGGTTCGTGGGTGAATCGGAGGCTTCATTGCGCATGGCTGCCGGACAGAACCCGGTCCACAAAGGCCCGACCCCGCCTAGCCATGGCTTGCCAGGGCAAGGGTGAAAGGGAGGGGATGGGACCAGTCGGACATGGGGAAATCTCCTCGCATGTTCATGAACTGCACAGTTGCCCACAATCGGTGGCAAGGGGTCTACCGGCTGTCAATAGCCCGAGTCAAAAAAATCCCGGTCTTCATAAACGACTGTTCAAAAAGGTTTATAACTTTACTGATCAGATTATTACCAGTACCGCACCAGCCCTTACAGGATGCGCCCTCTGGGGAAGTCATCACGGGTTTTCGACAGAGTTATCCACAGAAGCTGGGGAAAAGTCAGCTTCAAGGACTTATGATCCCTCACCACCCAATTGTCGATCATTTTTTCCAGGTCGACCGAAATCCGTTTGGCTCCGGAAATTCCCAGGATCTGCCAGTTGTATGCCGCCAGTCGAGCCGTTAGCATAGCCAGCGTTTCAGGTGTCCCGAAGGCCCAGGCCCAAGGGGTGAAACGGGAAGCCGGTGACCTCCCTGGCCTGTTCAGATAGCCAGAGGATCATGCCGGCGCTGCCCCCGCAACGGTAGGCGAGTCAAGGCGGATCAACAGGCCACTGCGTTTCGACGCGGGAAGGCGGTCCAGCCGGTCCTAGGGACTGCTCGCGAGCCCGGAGACCGGCCTGAAATCCAACGCGGTGACGTCGACTAACCCGGTCATCCGGCCGGAAAAGGTCTGAGCATCAGCCTCAGCGACGTCCCGCCTCCGTCAGGCCGTCAGGCGCGCGGGTGGCGCGTCGAAGGAATTTGCAGTGCATTTCGCCCCTTGTCCACCGCCGTGCCCCGGCGCGGTCGGTACCCCGCTCCCGGCGGCCGTTACCGCGGCAGGTGCCCGCGTCCTCATCCCTGTCCTCGTCCCCGTCCTGACTCCCGGGGCCTGATGTCCTCCAACCCCAATCCCGACCCTGACCAGCGCCATCGCGAACGCATGCGCCGCAAAAAAGAGGTCGTCGACGCCGCCATCGCCCGGGCCGACCGGGACCAGGGCCTGCTGCTGGTCCTCACCGGCAATGGCAAGGGCAAGTCCAGCTCGGCCTTCGGCATGGCGGCGCGGGCCCTGGGCCATGGCCTCAAGGTCGGGGTCGCCCAGTTCATCAAGGGCACCCAGGACACCGGCGAGGAGGCCTTCTTTCGCCGCCAGCCCGGGGTGACCTGGCAGGTGCTCGGCGAGGGCTTCACCTGGGAGACCCAGGACCGCGCCCGGGACGCCGCCACGGCCCGCCGGGGCTGGGAGCAGGCGCGGGCGATGCTGCGCGATCCGGACCTGGCCCTGGTGGTGCTGGACGAGCTCACCTATCCCCTCAAATACGGCTGGCTTGACCTCGACGAGGTCCTGGCCGACCTGGCGGCACGCCCCCCCGGCCAGCATGTGGTGATCACCGGCCGCGCCGCCCCGGAGGCCCTGTGCCTGGCCGCGGACACCGTCACCGACATGGCCGACGTCAAACACGCCTTCCGTGCCGGCGTGCGGGCCCAGAAGGGGATCGACCTGTGACCGGACGCCCCTGCCCGGCCCTTTTCATCGCCGCCCCGGCCTCCGGTCAGGGCAAGACTACGGTCACGGCGGCCCTGGCCCGTCACCACCGGGACTTGGACCGGCGGGTGCGGGTCTTCAAGACGGGCCCGGACTTTCTCGACCCCCTGATCCTGGAACGGGCCTCCGGGGCGCCGGTCTATCAGCTCGACCTGTGGATGGGGGGTGAGGACCATTGCCGCCAGCTTCTCTACCAGGCGGCGGGGGAGGCGGACCTCATCCTGGTCGAGGGGGTCATGGGGCTCTTCGACGGTGACTGCTCCAGCGCCGACCTGGCGGCTCTCTTCGGCATCCCCGTCCTAGCGGTCATCGACGGCTCCCAGATGGCCCAGACCTTCGGCGCCCTGGCGCTCGGCCTGGCTAGCTACCGCCCGGGCCTGCCCTTCGCCGGCGCCTTCGCCAACCGTCTCGCCGGCGAGCGGCACTACCAGATGCTAGCGGACGCCCTCCCCCCCGGCCTGCCCTGCCTGGGCTGGCTGCCCCGGGAGGCGGACATCGCCCTGCCCGCCCGCCACCTGGGACTGGTGGCGGCCGCCGAGATTGCTGATCTGGAGGCGCGCCTGGATCAGGCGGCGGCGTCGCTGCGCCTGACGGACCTCGCCTTGCCGGCGGCCGTCAATTTCCGCCCTGCTCTAGCTGTCATGAGACGGCAAGCCACACCCGTGAGAACGAAAGACATTCCCGTGACTTGCACGCTAACTCCGGGGACCTTGCATTCTTCCCAGGCAAACGCCGATCCCCCTCCCCCCCACCCCCTCCCACAAGGGGAGGGGGAGTTGTGTTTCGGGCAGGATACCGATGCTCCCTCCCCCCTGGTGGGGGAGGGCTGGGGAGAGGGGGATGCGCCAACGCTCCATCAGCGTCACCCCATCGCTCAGGTCCAGCCCCAGCCCCTCGCTCAGTCCCAGCCCCGGCCTCTCGCGGGGGTGCGCATTGCCGTGGCCCGGGATGCCGCCTTTGCCTTTCTCTACCGCGCCAATCTGGAACTGCTCCAAGCCCTGGGCGCCGATCTGGCCTTCTTTTCCCCCCTCGCCGACCCGGGGCTACCCCCCGCCGACGCGCTATACCTCCCCGGTGGCTATCCGGAACTGCACCTGGAGCGACTCGCTGCCAACCAGGCCCTGCTGGCGGCGGTGCGCGCTCATCATGCGGCGGACAAACCCCTCCTCGCCGAGTGCGGCGGCATGCTCTACCTGCTGGAATCCCTGACGGACCAGCAAGGCCGCACCGCCAGCCTGGCTGGCCTGCTGCCGGGCCGGGGCCTGATGGGCGACCGGCTTGCCAACCTGGGCATGCACGAGATCGATCTCCCCGAGGGCACCCTGCGCGGCCACGGCTTCCACTACTCGCGCCTGGAGACGCCCCTGGAACCGATCGCCTGGAGCCGCGCTCGCCGGGGCCGGCAGGGGGAGCCGGCCTATCGCCTCGGTTCGCTCCTGGCCTCCTATCTGCACCTCTACTTTCCGTCCAATCCTGCCGCCCTGGTTCGCGTCTTTGCCCCCAACCACCCCTACCCCGCCGATGACCGAATCTCGGCGCCAGTCACCCCGGGCGAGCCAGCCCGAGGACTTGACTGATGGGTGCCCTAGGCAGGCCATGCCGGACGCCTGAAGGAAGGGTCGGGTGGCGACTGACGGGGGTGTCAACCGCAGGGATGCGGTTGTCAAGCCTCCAGGGATGGATTCACGGCGTCCCCCGGCAGTTGCTACCCGACCCGGAAAGTCCGCGCAGATACCCCACAGGGGTCATCACCGGGCTCATTCTGCCTCGCTTGAGGCGTTCACCCCCGCCTCGACCCGAGGCAACTCACCGGAGAAGTCACCATGCATATCGAACCCGGCCTCGTCGCACCCGCCAAGGTGCTGATCGCCAACGTCTCGGCCCTCGGCCTGATGGGCTTCTATGCCCGGGGTTTGATCAAGCAGCCAGCGGACCTGATCCGCACCCTGCTGGCCGCCCTCTTTTTTTCAGTCTTCATGCAGGGCTTCCATCTGTCGGTGGGGCCCTCGGAGCTGCACTTCGTCGGCGCCATGGCCATGTACCTGACCCTGGGCTTCCTGCCGACCCTTTATGGCTTCGCCCTGGGCCTGCTGTTGCAGGCTCTGATCTTTGATCCCATCGATCTGCCGCATCTGGCGGTCAACTCCCTGTCCCTGATCCTGCCCCTGCTGGCGGTGCACTACGGCCTGGGCCGCCACCTGCGCGACGCCGCCCGGGGCCAGCGCATCGGCTGGGCGACCATCGTCAAGCTGGATGCCGCCTATTACTCCGGCGTCACCCTCATGGTCGGTTTCTGGCTGGCCCTCGCCGAGGTTGCCACCCCCTTCGCCGCCTGGGCCACCTTCGCCGCGTCCTACCTGGCCATCGTCGCCATCGAGCCCCTGGTGACCTACGGCGCCCTGCGGCTGCTCAAGCGTTACGAGGACCAGCCCCTGGTGGCCACTTGCTTCAACGTCGGCGCCCTGCGGCTGGCCTGAAGGATCCGGGCCTGCGCGGATGACAAGACCTTCCCACTTGGGCAGATCGGACCTCCCTTGGCGCCACCGCCAGGAGCAATCGAGCGCTGTGGCGATAAGGCTGGCCTTTCCCTTGCCGCCTCTTAACGGGTGCTTAACCCAGCATGGGTAAGATCTGGTTCGTCGGCGCGGGCCCGGGTGATCCCGACCTGATCACGGTGCGTGGTCGGGATCTGGTCGCCCGCGCCGGGGCCATCCTCTACGCCGGGTCCCTGGTGTCGCAGACCGCCCTGCGCTGGGCCAGGCCCGAGTGCGCGGTCGCCGATTCCAAGGACATGGACCTGGACGCCATCGTCGCCTGGCTCATCGACCAGGCCGGCCGCCACGAGTGCGTGGTGCGCCTGCAAACCGGGGACCCGGGGCTCTACGGGGCCCTGATCGAGATGGTCCGCCCCTTGGACGCCGCCGGCATCGAGGTCGCGGTGGTGCCCGGCATCTCCTCGGCCCTGGCCTCGGCGGCGGCGGCGGTGGAGAGCCTGACCCTGCCGGAGGTTACCCAGACCGTTATCCTCACCCGGGTGGCGGGCCGCACCCCCATGCCCACCGGCGAGTCCCTGGCGGAACTGGCGTCCCATCGCTGCACCCTGTGCATCTTCCTCTCCATCACCCTGCTGCGGGAGATCCAGGCCGAACTGCGCGCGGCAGGCTGGCCGGACGAGGCCCCGGTCATGGTGGTCCACAAGGCCAGTTGGCCGGGGGAGGAGGTCATCGTCAGGGGGACTTTGGCCGACATCCGCGACCGCTGCCGCGCCGCCGGAATCAGGAGTCAGGCCATGATCATCGTCAGCCCCACCCTGGGGGCGCGCCACTGGCCGGAACTGCGCCACTCCAAACTTTACGACCCTGGCTTTAGCCACCGCTTTCGCCGGGCGTCCTTGGCGGACGCGGACGCGGACGCTAACAGGGGCTTAGACAGGGGTACGCATAAGGCTAAGCCCCAAGAACGATGACTCAGTCAAGGTTGCTTGCACCCTGGACGTGCTTGGAGCGGGTGCGTTTTCATCCCCGACGCTCCCCCTCTCCCCAACCCTCCCCCACCAGGGGGGAGGGAGTTGGATGCCATCTTTGTTGGCAAGCTATTTCCAGCAGCGAACATCCCCTCACCCACTCCGCCCTGCCTAATCCGCACACACGGTAAGGATCACGCATGAAAGAAATCATCCTCCTGGTGGGCCACGGCTCCCGCGATCCCGGCGGCAACGGCAACCGGGAGGTCGAGGCATTCGCCGCCCGCTGGCGCCAGCGCCAACCCGACTGGGACATCCGCGTCTGCTTCATCGAATTCGCCGACCGACTGGTCGCGGAGGGGTTGGACGAGGCCGCCCGAGAGGCCGAGCGGGTCATCGTCGTGCCTCTGATCCTCAACGCCGCCGGTCATGTGAAGATGGAGCTTCCCGAGCACCTGGAAGCCGCCCGGGCCCGCTTCCCCGGCACCGAGTTCATTTACGTCCCCCACCTCGGTTCGGAGGAGGCCATCCTCCGGGTACTCCGGCGGCGGCTGCATCAGGCCATGAGCGCCCTGGATCGCCCGGACCCCCGGACCACCGGCGTCATCCTCCTCGGCCGGGGGTCCTCGGACCCCATGGCCAACGGCGAGGTGGCCAAGATGGCGCGCTGGCTCTTCGAGGCCGGCCACCACGACCTGGTGGACATCGCCTTCACCGGCGTCGCCTTCCCGCGCCTGGAGGGGGTCGTCCAGCGCCAGGCCCGACTGGGCATGACCCAGATCGTGGTGCTGCCCTACTATCTCTTCACCGGCACCCTGATCGAGCGCATCCGCCGCCAGGTGGACCACCTCCGCGGCCAATACCCCCATCTGCGCCTGGCCTGCTCCGACTATTTCGGCTTCGAGCCGGAGATCTTCGATCTCGTTGAGCAGCGCGTGCGGAACGGCCGGACGGGGGTCGGCACCCTGCCCTGCGACGGCTGCAAGTATCGGGAGCTGGCGCATGACGCGGGGCATGCGCATCATCATGACCACGGCCCCGAACAGGGTCATGGGCACCAACACGGGCATGGGGACCAACCCGGACATGTTCACCAGGCAGGCGTCGAGCCCAGTCTTCCCGGCCCTCCCGCGCGGGCGGAGATTGGGTCCAAAGGCCATTGCCACCCTCAAGGTATCCACCTGACGGGACGTCACCCAAGTGCTGGAGGCCCGCGATGAGTGCGTTCATCGCCGGCACCACCGAGCTGCCCAGGGTGGCCACTCCCGAAGGCCGCACCGCTGGCGCCGGTGTGTCGGGAGCGGTGGCCGACACGGCACCGGACCCTGGTGGTCATCTGCCGGGAACCGTCACGGAACAACTGACCGCGGCGGGGCGGCGCATCGAACACGAATCCTTCGCCATCATCGACCGGGAGGCGGGGCCCCATGACTACCCGGCGGAACAGTGGCCCCTGGTGCGGCGCCTGATCCATGCCACCGGGGATTTCGACTTCAACGGCCTCACCGCCTTCCACCCGGACGCAGTGACGGCCGGCATCGCCGCCCTGCGGGCGGGACGGCCCATCGTCGCGGATGTGGAGATGATCGCCGTCGGCCTGTCCCGCCCCCGCCTGGCCCATTTCGGCGTCAGCGTCCAGCACTTCATCACCGACGCCGACGTCATTCGCCAGGCCCAGGCCGAGAACAGCACCCGCGCCGTGCAGGCCATGCGCAAGGCCTGGCGCCTGGGCCTCCTCGACGGCGGCCTGGTGGCCATCGGCAATGCCCCTACCGCCCTGCTGGAGGTGATCCGTCTGGTCAGGGACGAGGGCGCGCGCCCAGGGCTCATCATCGGCATGCCGGTGGGCTTCGTCGCCGCCACCGAATCCAAGGAGGCCCTGGGACGACTCACCGGGGTCCCCTGGGTCCTGACCCGGGGCCGCAAGGGCGGCTCCACCCTGGTGGTCGCCGCCCTGCATGCCCTGCTGGCCCTGGCCGAGGCCCGGAATGAAGGTTGATGACATTCCCCGGATTTGCGGTGAGCTTCAGCGTCCTCCCAGCGCCCCAGTGTGGGGCAGATCGTTTCGCCTACTCAGCAACACCGCAGTGGGGGTCAAGTCGTTTCGCCAACTTCCCAGCATCCCGGTCCGGATCGAGCCCTTTCGCCACCGGACGCACAAACAGGCGACAACTTGGCTATCGCTTGCCATCAGGACCCCGCCTCGTGGCGGCTGAGCCAGGCCGCAAGCGCCGCGGGCTGCGCACCGGCTTCACCACCGGCGCCTGTGCCGCCGCGGCGGCTCGGGCAGCGACGGAGGCCCTGGTGACCGGTCGCGTGCCCGAAAGTGTCGACTGCCTGCTGCCCAATGGCCAGAGGGTGCGCTTCGTGGTCAGCGAGGGGCGACTGTTCGTGTCCGACGCCGTTGTTGCTGAAGGGCCGCCGCCCGGCAATGGAACCATTGCTGTCCCAGACCGGCTGCCAGCCCAAGTCTCCGCTTGTGGTGGGGAGCGGCTCCAAGGCACAGATTTCGTTACCACTCATCGCGCGGATACCCTGTCCACCGGACCCAAGGCCGCTCGGGCCGTGGTGATCAAGGACGCGGGCGATGACCCGGACTGCACCCACGGCGCCCATCTCACCGCCGAGGTCCGCCTCCTGCCCGATGCCCCGGGGGAGGTACGGCTGCGGGGTGGCCCCGGGGTCGGCACCGTCACCCAGCCCGGCCTGGGGCTGGAGGTCGGCGGGCCGGCCATCAATCCGGTGCCGCGCCGCAACATCCTGGCCAACGTCCGCGCCGCCGCTGGGGGGCTGCTGGTGGACCGGGGCCTGGAGGTGACCATTTCCGTCCCTGGCGGCGAGGTCATGGCGCGCAGGACCCTCAACCCCCGCCTAGGCATCCTCGGCGGCATCTCCATCCTCGGCACCACCGGCATCGTGCGCCCTTACTCCACCGCTGCCTTCCGCGCCAGCGTGGTCCAGGGTATCGAGGTGGCCGCCGCCCAGGGCCAGGATACGGTCGTCCTCACCACCGGCGGGCGCACGGAAAAGTTCGTCATGCGCGCCCTGCCCGCGCTGCCCCCGGTCTGTTTCGTGCAGATGGGCGACTTCACCGGCGCCGCCCTGGATGCCGCCGCCCGCCTGGGTATCCGCCGGATCGTCATCGGCTGCATGGTCGGCAAGCTGGCCAAGATGGCCCAGGGCGAGACCATGACCCACGCCCGGCGGGCGGAGGTGGACCGGGACCTGCTGGCGACGGTTGCCCGGGATTGCGGCGCCCCGCCCGAGGTGTGCGCCGACATCCGCCGGGCCGAGACCGCCCGCTACGCCGCCGAACGCCTGGCCGAGCTGGGCCTGGCTCCGGCCTTCCACCTGGCCCTGGCCCGGCGGCTGCTCGCGACCCTCGCCGTCCGCTATCCCAACCAGTTCGACCTACGGGTGCTGGTGTGCGACTTCGAGGGCGAGCGGCTGCTTGCCGAGGCCAGTAGCACGCCCCACCCGGACATCCTGGCTGGGCGACCGGCGTGATGGACGCCACACCGCCCCATCCCTGCCGGATCATCGGCGTCCTCGACGACGGCCCCGCTAGCCTGACCGCCGGGGCCCTGGTCGAGCTGCGCGCCGCGGATCTGGTGATCGCGGGCCGGCGCCTGTTGGACCTCTGCGCCGGCCAGATCGCGCCGACCGCCGAGCGCCGCGACCTCACGGGTCGCCTGGCCCAGGTGCCGGACTGGATCGACGCGGCCCTGGCCCAAGGCCGGCGCGTGGTGGTCCTGGCCACCGGCGACCCCCTCTTCCACGGCATCGGCGGCTACCTCAAGGCGCGCCTGCCCGCGGAGCGTCTGGAGATCCTGCCCAACGTCTCCACGGTGCAACTGGCCTGCGCCCGCCTCGGCCTGGCCTGGCAGGACCTGCGAGTCGTCTCGGTCCACGGCCGGGACAGCGGCGAGTGGTGGGAGGGGGCCGGGCCCGAGCATGGGCTCTATCCGATTGCGCAAGCGTTGCGGGATAGCGCGGCGGAGATCGGGCAAGCCGTCCCCGATCCGGTCCCGACGATCAGGCGGCCGGAGGACGTCATGGACAGCGTGGCGGATATCGCCTATGCACCCCCTCTCCCCAGCCCTCCCCCGCCGGGGGGGAGGGAGTCAGATGAAGCCACCCCTGTTCCGGCCCGAAACCCGGATGACTGGCAGTCACCTACAGCAGAGCGAGAACGGGCGTTGGGGCGGGAGCGGAGCCGGGAACTGCATCGTGACGAGAGGGTCGCGCACCTGGCCATCCTCACCAGCCCGGCCAACGGGCCGGACCGCATCGCCCGGCTGCTGCTTCAGGAGGGCCTGGGGGATGTCTGCCACCTGGCGGTGGTCAGCCGCCTGCGCCGGCCGGACGAGCGGGTGACCGCCGACCTGACCCCGGCCGCCGCCGCCGACAGGCGCTTTCCCGACCCCAATGTGGTCGTGCTCAGCCTGAAGTGCCCACGGCGGCCCCCGGTTCGCTTCGGCCTGGCGGACGACGGCTTTTTGCAGCGCCAACCGGATAAGGGGCTGATCACCAAGCGGGAGGTGCGCGCCCTGTCCCTGGCGCGCCTGCAACTGCGCGACGACAGCATCGTGTGGGACATCGGCGCCGGCTCCGGGGCCCTGGGCCTGGAAGCGGCCCGGCTCTGCCCCCGCGGCTTCGTCCATGCCGTGGAGAAGAATGCCGCCGACGCCGAGATCGCCCGAGAGAACCGCCGCCGTCTCGGCGTCACCAACTACCGCCTGACCCAGGCCCGGGCGCCCGAGGGTTTGACGGACTGGCCGGACCCGGACGCCGTCTTCATCGGCGGTTCCGGTGGCGAGCTACCCGCCCTCATCCGCCTCGCCCTGACCCGACTGCGGGACCAGGGCTGGCTGGTGATGAACTTCGTCACCCTCGAAAACCTCCACCTGGCGATGACCCTGCTCAAGGAACTGCACGTCCGCTGGGACCTCACCCAACTCCAGGCCGCCCGTAGTCAGCCCCTCCTCGACATGCACCGCCTGGTCCCGGAAAACCCCGTCTGGATCCTGGCCGCCACGGGAAGGGCCAACGAAACTTATAGCGCCGCTGATGCTTCTGCTGATAGCGCTGGGCAGCGCTCTGGCTGGCCCGCTGGGTCCCCCCTTTGATCGGCGGTGAGGCCAGGCGGTTCGATCGGAACGGTCCGATTTGGAAGCATGGATCATCACTGTCAGTAACCTCGATGAAATCTGAAAAACTAGCAAAATGACCACCAAAGGCTGCCTCTACGGCCTCAGCCTGGGCCCCGGCGATCCGGGACTCATCACCCGCCGCGCCTGGGAATTGCTTCAGGGCCAAG
>CALMDH010000067.1:0-2766 GCA_937862735.1 uncultured Gammaproteobacteria bacterium | reverse complement strand
ATGTCTGGCATGGGCGGCATGGGCGGTATGTCCGGTATGTCAGGCATGGGTGGCATGGGCGGCATGTCGGGTATGTCCGGTATGGGCGGGGATAAGTCTTGGTGGCAGTTCTGGAAGTAATTCCCGCTTGCCACTGGCCTATCCCCCGTTTGTGGGCTGGATAGGCCAGCAAGCACCCCCGCGCCTGCATGCCCAAGGTCTCGTCGCTGATTCCTTGGATTGGGTTGCTGACTCGCCCGGGCTGGCTGTTGTGGCTCTATCTGGTGGCTTGTCCCCACCTGCCCGTTCTGGCTGGTGACCCGCAAGCAGGCACTGGCGATGCCCCCAAACTCCTACTGGCGAATACCTACCAGGCTGGCGTCGATCTGAGCCGGTACTGGGTCAGTGAAAAACTCGATGGTGTCCGTGCCTATTGGGACGGTGAAAGCCTGACCAGCCGCGGCGGCAGGCCGATCCTCCCCCCGGCATGGTTTACGGCGCGATTTCCTCGTCAGCCGCTGGATGGCGAACTCTGGATGGGACGCGGCACTTTCGATCGCATGTCCGCCGCCGCGCGTCAGGAGGTGCCTGACCCCGACGTCTGGAGGCAAGTCAGATTCATGGTCTTCGACTTGCCGGCCTCGCCCGCGCCCTTTGGCCAACGGCTAAGTGAGTTACGGGCACTGCTCCTGCCCCCGCCCAGCCCCTACCTGGCCCTGATCGACCAGTTTCGGGTCAGTGACCATGACGCCCTGATGGAGCGCCTCGCGGCCATCGTCAGCGAGGGGGGCGAGGGCCTCATGCTGCACCGCGAGGATTCCCTTTACCGCGCTGGCCGCTCAGATGATCTGCTCAAGGTCAAACCCTACCTGGATGCCGAGGCGCGGGTGATCGCCCACCTGCCTGGCAAGGGCCGCCTGCAGGGTATGCTTGGCGCCCTGCTGGTGGAGGAGGGCAACGGGTTGCGCTTCCGCCTGGGCACGGGTTTTACCGATGCCCAGAGACGGTCTCCACCACCGATTGGAAGCCTGGTGACCTTCAAATACCACGGCCGCACGGCCCGGGGCCTGCCCCGTTTCCCGACTTTTCTGCGTCGCAAACATCCGGACTGAAGGTCCGGCGCCCTCTATCTACGTCGCTGGTCGGCGAAGCCGAGGCCAAGGAAATTATTTCCATTGGGTGACGATCCTGTTACGATCTTACGCCATCAGTCAGGAACTGGTCTGTATGTTGCTGTGCAACATAAGAAATTGGGCAGATAGTCTTCCCTCTGCCTGGTCGGTGGCCTCTGAAGATACCGTGATGACGGGCGCTTGATTTCACGCTACCGCCCGGCCTGGTGTGTTAAGCACTCTTTAGCGGACGGCGGCCAACCCGACCGGGTTGTCTGGACATGAAACTCTCCCGAAGGACCAGGAGAGGTGGCGACTATCATTGGTAGTGGTGGTCATTCAGCCAGGGAGGGATAGCGCATCAGCAGTATGAGGCCAGCAGAATGTCGAGAAAGCACCCCATCGTTGCCGTGACCGGTTCCTCCGGCGCGGGCACCAGCACGGTCAAGAATGCCCTGCAGCATATCTTTAAACGGGTCGGCGCCCGCGCGGCCTTTATCGAGGGGGATAGTTTTCATCGCTATGACCGTCAGGAGATGCGGCGGGAAGTGAAGAAGGCCTTAAAAGAGGGCCGCAATCTGAGCCACTTCGGACCCGAGGGCAATCTCTTCGACAAGCAGTTGGAACTCTTTCGCTCCTACGGCCAGTCGGGAATGGGGGAACGCCGCCACTATGTCCACGACGAGGAGGAGGCTGCCCTTTATGGCTCCCCTCCGGGGACCTTCACCGACTGGGAGCCGATCCCGCCGGATACCGATCTGCTTTTTTACGAGGGGCTCCATGGTGGTGTGGTGGCCGGGGATATCGACCTCTCCGCCGAGGTCGACTTGCTCATCGGCGTGTGCCCCACCATCAACCTGGAATGGGTGCAGAAGATCAATCGCGATAAAGCGGAGCGGGGCTACCAGACCGCGGACGTGATGGACACCATCCATCGGCGCATGTACGACTACATGCATTACATCCTGCCCCAGTTTTCCATGACCCACATCAACTTTCAGCGCATCCCGCTGACCGATACCTCCAATCCATTCTGTATCGAGAACATTCCCACGGCGGATCAGAGCCTGGTGCTGATCCATTTCCTCAAGGACAAGCCCAGCGTGGAATACAAAATCAACCTCAAGGGGCTGATCGAGGGGGCGCAGATCACCGGTTTCAATACCCTGGTGATTCCCGGCGGCAAGATGATGTATGCCATGGAGCTGATCCTGACGGAGCGCATCATGGAACTGATGCATCGCCGGGGTCATCTCGATCGGGTCGACTGACCCCCGGCTAGGTTGCCAGGCACCCGGCTGGCCGACGATTTCAGGCGGGGAGGATGCCCTCGGTAATCAGCCGGAGGGCAAACCCAACCCGCCGCCTCAGGGACGGGGCGAAAACCAAGGAAAACAGGGCCTCAGACCCTGAATCCCATAACAATCATTGAGAAAGACGAGGAGAACCCCATGAACGCAGCCTGCTGCAGCGAGACCAAAGCCGACCAGACGGCCTGGTTACTGGTCCCCGGTAAGAACCTGCCACAACCCTGCCGGATCAGGCGCTACGGCACGGGTCGCATGTCCATCGAGACCCCCGCCCCCCTGCGCTGCCATCACTTCGTGGAGGTGCAGATCGCCCAGCAGGATGCCACCACCAAGTCCATCAAGGGCATGGTGATGCGTAGCGATGA
>CALMDH010000066.1:0-2546 GCA_937862735.1 uncultured Gammaproteobacteria bacterium | reverse complement strand
CATCATCCCCGCGGTTGATCCGTAACTCACTGATCAAATGGAGTTCTATGGGTGTGGGTGACAAAGATGGGTTAGCATAGGTGGTCCGCGCCGGCACCCTGAACACCATCTCCTCTCCCCAGTCCGACAATCCAAGAGGCACAGCCGATTTCGATACACGTGTGTGAAACTGCATGTTTGTTCCATGGCGTGAGTACACGGCGAGGATTCGGCCATCTTGCATCCGCAACAGCGCCGGGTTGTTGTGATCGTCACGCTCTCTGGACTCAGACGTACTCAGCACCACCTCGTGGCCAGTGGCGGACTTTTCATCAATACGAGTGACAGCCATTCCTCCATCAGTTCGGACATAACCAATAAGCAGGGAACCATCATGAAGATAAATCGCCCTGTTATCGTTAAACCACGTCCAAGCTCCATCTTGTACAACTAATCTCTGCATTTTGCTACCCTATTGAAATTACCAAAGTGAGTAAAGAAAGGGCGAGCAAGGCTGCTAAAAAAAGAACACAGGTCATATCGATTCAGTTCTTAATATGTATCGCTAACGCTAGACACCCAACCCTCGAGATGCACAGGATCACATAGCTCAATAATCCCATGCTTATTTAATGACGACCTAATAGTATTGCGTAATTCTTCAGGAATGAATTCTTCGGCACGCGAATACCATTTATCAACCCAATCCACATTCTTGTCGATGCTATCCAAGATCGGGTGAGACAACCCTTTGTTATCTCTCGCCCAAAGCAAGCTTGGAAGCATTGGGATAAATTTACCACAAAGCTTCTTCTCGACCTCCAAGTTAGTTGAAATGGGATTTCCCTGGATGGCGCGCTTTCGGAAGCATTTCATGCAATTGTTGCATGGCTGACCATTTCTGCCTCGCATACAACCCATGGCATAGCGGTATGCTTTAGCGATTTTTGTAGTTGAGACTTCAGTTAGTCCTGCACATGGCATACAATACTGAAGGCCAGCTCGGTTAAAAGCGTTAAAGATCGGACTATAATTTTTCAGATTGTATTGCGTACCATGACCGAGCGAAGAATGCATATAAACTGTTTCAAGTACGTTTCCATCACATATTGTTTTTAATTTAAAATACTCAGAATAAAGCACACAAGTTACAGTAAAACCGCCAAACCCGAAGTATCCGCTCCTTTTCCCAAAAATCAATGGAAATTCATCATAGTTGCTAACAATTGCCTCGCCATGAACTTCATTTAAGGCCAAAATCGCATTATCAACTTTATGAAGCCCTTTTTGCTTGGCTACTTTGGTATAAATCGGAATAGAATCCGGGAGTAACTCTAACGCGGCCGTGGAATCAATCCCACCTGAATACGCTATCGCAACTCTTCCATTGTCTTTGATAGTTGACATGGGAACTACATCTACATGCACCCCATGTGGAGTAAGCAAAATATATTCAGCTAATGAAAGCACTGATTCTGAAGGCATCGAATAATCATCTGGAACCCCCCAAAATACATTCATGTTAGGATGATGATAGACTATTTTATTATCTTCAATTGACCAACAATTAGTTCGGCATGTTGTCATAGCTACACCAGTATATTTACAATAAGATATCCACATGAAACCAAAAATAGATTTACGCCCGCAAAACTACCTGGAAGAAGCGATGGGGCTGCATGAAATATTAACACCGGTATTATAGCAAGGGCACGCAGCCCATCAATTCCTATACGCCAGTTCACGATCAGCGATGTACTTAACTAAGATGATGATTTGGATATTTATTATTTATTTATGACGCTTATTTTGAACTTCTAGGCTCGATATAGCAGTTTTCCTGGACCTTCATCCTGGCATGATTAACTGATTCTGGTTACTCAATGAACTCGGCCATGATTTGGGTCTGAAAATCTTTGTAGTTGTTATCTTTAAACCATGTCGAAGCTCCTTCTTGTACAACTATTCTCTGCATTTTGCGACCCCATGGAAATTACCAGAAACGGATGGAACTGACACTGTCTAAGCGCTCCACCTCAGACACATTACCGAGGAAAGCACAGCCGATATGGTAAAAAAATTTTCCGGCCTTGGCATAACTCGCTATCACAGGATAACCTATCATTAATCTACTATATTCTGCCCTTCCACTTTACAGGATCCAGGACCCCGCCAACCTTGCAGGGCGATTCCCTCGCGTCCCCATGTCCCCTCCATTTTTACCCCCTTGATCCCACCAGCGCCTTCGCGATACTCCCCGGAGACGGTGGCTAAACCGTCTTGAACGGAAACACTCCATAGGTCGTAGTTGCGCTCCTTGTTCAAATAATCTCCTTGCACAATGGTGTAACCCTCTTCAGTTTCACGGGCGAACATTCGCCGTTCGAACCCGGGGCGACCTTTAGGACCTTCACATTTAAGCGACACTGGGAATTCTTTCACTGCCATCACCGTCTCGGCGATTGGGGTCGGGAACTCAGTCAATTGCAATCCCAACTCTTGCGCAAGATAAGCTGATCCTTACACACACTTGACTCCGCCACCCCCGGCCCCTAGACTCCCCACCC
>CALMDH010000065.1:0-7699 GCA_937862735.1 uncultured Gammaproteobacteria bacterium | reverse complement strand
GATTTCTTTTTCGGCGCGGGGGATTTCACCCTGGAGGCGTGGATTCGGCCCCAGGTCGGGACCGGGGTGATTCAGGGCATTGTCTGTCAGCGGGCGAGTTCGGGTACCAACCACGCCTTTTCCTTCTGGGTGCATGCCACGGATACCAACCTGGCCTTTGAGTGCCTCAACAACAGTTACCTGTTCTATAACGGCGGCAAGCTGACGTACAACGTCTGGCAGCATGTCGCGGTCTGCCGTGCTGGTTCCACGATCAGGATGTTTCTGGATGGGGTGATGATTGGCGAGCAGGCCATTGCCGTGACCCTGCCCGATTTCGCGCAGGTGGTGCAGATCGGCCGGGCCAGTGCCGGCCTGAGCAATGGCTACTTCAAGGGCCACATGAATGACGTGCGCGTGACCAAGGGCGTGGCGCGCTATACCCGCAATTTCATTCCGCCCCGGCCGCTGACGGGCGACCTGCCGCCCGCGGTGCTCAAGGCGCACACCGGCGCGGCGTGGCGGGCGTGCCCGCTGAAGCGCTGGGATGGCGCGGCCTGGGTCGCGCAACTCCCCCGCTGGTTCGATGGCTCGCAATGGCAAGCCTAGCGACAACCCGGGTCCCCGGCCGGGTCAGCGGCGGGCGCTTGCCATCGCCGCGGGTCATTGTCAGCGGCGGGCGCTTGCCATCGCCGCGGGTCATTTGCCGTTAGCGGTGCGTCATGAGCTATATCCCTCCCGCGGGCGCTGAGGCCGATTTCACCTTTGGCGGTGCTTACACCCCGCCCGCGGGCAATGCCGCTGACTTGGTTTTCGCTGATGGTGAGCCTGCGCCCACGGGGAGCGGCCTCAAGGCGCATGTGGAGGGCGGCTGGGTGGATGGCGTGCTCAAGCGCTGGTCCGGGACGGCCTGGGAGATGGCGGCGCTGAAATACTTTGATGGTAATCAATGGGTTTTGACCTAGAGGGTCCAACATGCCTTACACCCTTTACCGTTGGGATGATCCCGGTGCTCCGGCGCCCCTGAATGGTCAAAGTAATGCCAACACGCTGATCAACGTGCTGGATGCCTGCCTGGTGACTGGCTACGGCGCCAAGGCCCCGGCGGGCTGGAGCAAGCCCTTCACGGCGGCCAATCAGGCGGCCTTTCGTCAGGGGGCGGGGAGCAATGGCTTCTACCTGCATCTCGACGCTAGCCCACTGTGGCATGACAAGGTGCGTGGCTATGAGTCCATGACGGCGATTGATGCCGGAACCAATCCTTTCCCGACCGTGGCGCAGCGGAGTGATTTGGTCGCGGCGCGCAGTAGCTCCAGTGATGGGAGCGGGCGCCCCTGGCTGGTGGCGGCCGATGCCCGGCGGTTTTTTTTATGGATGAATTATCAGGGTACGTTGGCGCAGGGTTTGGCTTCGACTACGTACCAGCCGGCCTTTTTCTTCGGCGATCTGGAGTCGCCCAATACTGGGGATGCCTTCAATACCCTGATCTCGGGTGGCATCTCGAATGGGAACAGTACCTTTCTGGGTTATGCCTCGCATGGGGCCTCGAATGCCGAATTTATGCCGCGCAATTTTGCTGGGACGGGAGGTGCGGTGGCGGTCATGAAGACGACGCATGTCCCGTTTCAGAGCACGTCCCTTATCGGGGCGGTGGCGAATGCCCCGGCCTTTCCTGATCCGGTGACGGGCAGTTTGCTGCTGTCGCCCATCGAGGTATTCGATACTTCCGGGTGTGTTTCGCGTGGGGTACTTCCGGGGATCTGGGCGCCGGGGCATAACTTGCCTGGCAGTCCTGGCGATGTGCTGACCGGTGTCAATGGCCCGCTGGCGGGCAAGCGGCTGATGCTGCTCGATGTTGCGGCGGCGAGCTCGCGCGCGCGCATCGCCTTGGAAATTCCCTAGGGGGTCGACTATGGCTGATCTGGGTGCGGTGGGACGGGTGGTCACGGGGGTGGTGGCCCTCGCGGGCGGTTATGTTGCGGGCACGGTGCGGGATGCCCAGGGCGCCCCGGCGCGACGGCGGCTGGGGCTCTATCACCGGGGGCGGCTGAGTTATAGCAACTCGGCTTACAGCGATGCCACCAGCGGGGCGTACCAGATCGCGTGCCATGTCACCGATGATCAGGCGGAGCATTTTGTCGTCTGCCTGGATGACGGCGCGGAGCCGGTACAGAACGATTTGATTTTGGGCCGGGTGACCGGCGTTTAACGACGGGTAGGAAATAACCATGAACCTGCAAACTATTCTGATCCAGCAACTGGTCAGCGCCCTGGTGGTGATGATGTCGCCTGAGATCCTCAAGAAGGGTCTGGATGGCCTGCTCGATACCATCGAGGAGGCGGTCGGCAAGACGGAGAACACGGTGGATGACATCGTCGTGCTCGGCATCTGTCAGCAGATCCGCCGGGCCTTTGATGTGCCGGACAATGACTGAGGTGTGACATGACCGAAGCCCTGCCCACGGCCATTCAGGCCATCCCCGACGGCGGGGACCCCTTTCTGATGGGCGCCAAGTGGTTTGGTCTGGTGGTGGCCGCCCTGCTGGTGGGGGCGGCGCCGGTCATGCTCTACCTGCGCAAGTATCACGTCGACCACCTGGCCAATTCCCGGGACGCGGCGACGGCCGAGGTCTATGAGACCCTGCGCCAGCAGATTCGCGATCATGGGGACCAGATCCATCGGCTGAACGAGGAGCGCGCGGTGCTCCAGGCGGAGAGCCTGAGCCTGCGGGCGCGCATTCTGGAGTTGGAGGGCAAGGAGCAGCAGATGCAGCGGCTCAAGGTGCAGCTCGATGAAGGCGAGGCGCTGATCGCCCGGCTGAAGGACAAGCTGGACTGCAAGGACGAGGTGATGGACAAGCTCACCGGGGAGAACCGGCAGTTGATCACCGAGATCCTCTCCCTGAAGGACCGGGTACACGAAATGGAACTGCGGTTGGCGCGGGACGAAAGCCTGCTCGACCGCAGCCTGAACCCGGGGGGCATGGCGTATGGCCAAGGTCCGCGGCCCGCTGCTCTCGGTTGACGCTACCGGCAAGGTCGGCGGCGCGCTCTGTTTCCGCCATCATGCCGGCGGGGTGCATGTGCTGCCGGTCACGGCGCCGGGGTCGCGCACCAAGGGGCTGAAGCCGAGCGAGGCGCAACTGGCCCAGCGGGCGCGGTATCGGGCGGCGAATGGCGCCTGGCGCGCCCTGAGCCCGGAGGAGCGGGCCGAATGGCAGGCCCGGGCTAAGTCCGGGCGGCGCCCGCAAAGCGGCTGGAACCTCTACCTGGCGGCCTGGATGGTCCAGCCCGGTGGGGAGGTGAACGCGGCGCTGCTGATCGAGACGGCGACCCTGCTGCTGCTGGAGGACGGTACCGGCGTCCTGCTGCTCGAAGGCGAAGGCTAGGCGGCCATGGCCAAGGTCAAGGGGCCGCTGATGAGCCTGGACGCCAGCGGGACCATCGCGGGGGATACCCGTCTGCGGCACATGCGCGGTCACGTCCTGATGTACCGGGGGGGTGAGCCGGGCAGCGTGCGGCGCAAGGCGCCCTCGGCGACTCAGGCCCAGGTCCGGGCCAAGTTTGCTGACGCCCGGGCGCGTTGGCGCACCCTGAGTCCGCCGCAGCGGGCCTATTGGCAGGCGGTGGCCCAGGAACTCGGCGCGGGACTGTCGGCCTGGAATTGCTTCCTGTCCTGCGTACTGCTTGGCGGCGCGGCCTGTTCCACCGGCTATCAGGTGCCGCCCTTGAGTGAGGTGGTGACGCTCAAGTCCGGTTACTCGCCGCCCCCGCTGGCTACTCCCCTCATCTTTGCCCTGTCTGCCTGACATGCTTACCGTCTATCGTTCCGATGATGTGGGCGCCCCGGTCCTCAATGGCTATGCGGGGTCCCTGATCAACGTCCTGGATGCCTGCCTGGTAAACGGCTATGGCGACAAGCCCCCGGTGGGCTGGGCCAAGGTCTTCAGCGATGTCAACAAGGCGGTGTACCGGCCGCCCGCGGGCAATCGCTTCTACCTGCGGCTGGTGGACTCGGCCAGTTATGCCGGTCAGTTGTTTGGTTATCGTGAGATGACCAGCGTCGACCTGGGAACGGGCGCCTTTCCCGCCTCTGCCCAGCTTGCCAATGGCGTGTATCTGTACCGCTCCAATGCCTATTCGCTCGATGCCCGGGCCTGGCTGCTGCTGGCGACCGATCGGGTCCTGCTGATGTGGTGTGGCTTTGGCTATCTCACCCATGATGGTGTGGGCACCAGTTGCGACAGCTTTTTCTTTGGCGATTGCCCCAGTTTCCTGCCGAATGATGTTGGCCTGACCCTGATCGTGGGGCGGCATGCCAATTCTTCATCGGCTTCCTACACCAATTTCGCCAATCGCATGTCCGCTGGTGGCGTTGCAACCGGGCATTTCCTGGCCAATGACTTTTCGCAGTTTGGCGCTGCCGTGCCGTGTGGCGTGTTGCCTTGTAGCCCCTGGAATACCTCAACCTCGGGCTCGAATGGCCCGCCCTTTCCTGATCCCATCACGGGCGGTTTATTGCTCGACCGAATGCGCATCATCGAGCTAAGCGGTGGTGTTGCCCTGATCCGGGGCTTTATTCCGGGTGTCTTCAACGTGGTGCATAAATATCCTGGTTTTCACCTGACCCGCTTCCAGGGGCGCGGTCTTTATCAGGGCCGGGAGTTCCTGTTGTTGCAAACCGGTGGCGCCGATGGGCGCTATGCCGTGTCCCTGCATGAAGACGACTGGCTCGTGACGGTGTGAGCGCATGAGCGATCTCGGCGCGGTGGGCGTGGTGCTGACAGGTTATTACGCGATGCCCTTGGGTTTTTTGTATGCCTATCATCGCCCGGGTGGTGCGCCGGCGCGCGCCACGATCTTGAGCGAACTGGATCAGATTCCGGCCTGCGATATGGGCGCGTACCGGTCGATCGCGGGCCAGGTGCGCCATGAGGGCGTGCCGAGCGTGGCGGTTTCGGTGTGGGGCTGGAGCAGTCGCCAGTTACGGGCCAAGACCGAGACGGCGGCCGATGGCTCCTGGGCGCTGGCGGTCGGTCCGGGGCAGTACGGCATCACCTACCATGTTGCGGGTTATCAGCCGCTGACGCATGGCCCGTATGCGTTCTGAGGCGGGGGGCGGGGTGAGCGCGCGGACCCCCTCTCCCCGGCCCTCCCCCGCGAGGGGGGAGGGAGGAGGATCAGCAAGGTGTGCCGCCCAAGCCCTTAGGGGGGGAGGAGGATCAGCAATGTGTGCCGATCAAGCCCACAGAGGGGAGGGAGGAGGATCAGCAATGTGTGCCGATCAAGCCCGCTTGGGGCGTGAGGGGTCTGAACGGGGCCAGGGTGGGATGCGGGCCTGCTGGTACTTCGGGCTGGAGCGGGAGCGGCTGGCGCCGGGTGAGTGGCGGTGCGTGCGGGGGCGGCATGGCACGGTGGCCGCCTTGTTCAACATCCTGGGGGCCGATGTGATGGCCCAGCATGGGTACCTGGAAGAGGTGTGGGACGGAGGGGACGAGGACCCGGACCCGGACCAGGTCGAGCCCTGGCCGGTGGTGGATATCCTCGATGATGGGCGGGTGGTGGCGAGAAGGGTGGCGCGGGGCTTTACGGGGTCTGACGCAGATAGTTGGCGATGAGGCGGTTTCTCACGCATGCTGACGCAGATAGTTGGCAATGAGGTGGTTCCTCACGCATGCTGGCGCAGATAGTTGGCGATGAAGCGATTCCAGCCGGAGCGGCCCTCGGCCTTGGCCTCCTCGTGCTGGCGTTGGCGTTCTGCCTCGGGTAGTGCCCGCCAAGCGGCGACGGCGGCCTTGAAGCGCTCGCGGTGGGCAAGCTGGGCCGCGCTCTTGCGGTCGTTGATGGTGGGGACGTAGCGGCAAACCTGGTACTGGCGGTCACCGACGATGCGGCCGTTGCCGTAGCCCTTGCCCGCCAGCTTGATGACGATCTTGACCGGCTGGCCGGCCTGGTCCTTGACGGTGAGGACGCCGCGGGTGTCGAGGTTGATCTGACGGCTCATGGTCGGCGGTTCTCAGGTGATGAGGGTGGGTTAGCAAAAGTGGATCTGGATCAAGGGTGATTTGACGGGTCATGGGTAGCTCCTCGCGCTTAGGCGAGGAAGCTGGGGTGAAAGACCCGGACCTGGAGGTCGACGCGACATTCCGCCCAGGCGTTTTGCGCCCGGTACACGCCGCAGGGGGCATGGGTGCTGAGCTTGAGGTTGAGCCAGCGGTTGTAGCTGGTCCAGCCCCAAGAAGTACCGGCGTTGAGCTTGAAGACCCGATCGATCGGTACCGCGTGGTACCAGTCGAGGTTGGCGGGGGGCAGGGCTAGATTGGCATCGTACAAGTGCGTCCAGTCCTCCGCGATCGAATCGCGGTAGCCGTCGGCGGAGGATTGGGAGCCGAAGAAGTTGATGATGGCCAGCGGGGTGAACCAGAGCCTGACCCCCGACTCCTCGGCATGGGCGCGGATGGCGCCCTGGAGATGGAGGAGGATGAAGGCGCGCTTATTGTCGATGGCCAGCGGCGGGAGCCGGTAGGTCAGGGAGCGTTGCGCGTGCCAGGTGTCGGCGAAGTAGCGGTCGGCGTCGACGGCGCCGCGCCAGCCGGGCAGGGGCGGCCAGCCGCCCTCGCTGGCCTGGGCGAAGGGCCAGTAGGCGGAGCGGTACTGGTAATCGCAATCGGTGTTGGCGGTATCCAGGGGATCGGCCGGGTCCGGGGGTGGATGGGCGTCGCGGTCCACGGTGGGGTACGCCACCTCGATGCGGTCGGTGACCGGGGCGGGGGCGGTCCAGAACTCGGCGGCAAAGGTACGGCTGGCCAGGTCGTTGAGGATCTCGGTGCGGATGGCCGGCCGGCTGCCATTCCGCCAGCTTGCCGGCCCGTGCTCGATCAGCCAGTCGGCGACCTGGCCCAGGTTGTAGGGGTGGGACCAGGGCATCTTGGGCGGGCGGGTGCGGAGCTGGTGGTTGCTGGGGTAGGCCGAGGCTGAGGCGTATTGCGAGCCACGGCTGAAATTCAGGCTGTTCCCGAGCAGGGCGGCGATGTCCGCGGGTGGGTTGAAGTTCTTGATGCGGGCCATGGCGTGGGTGGTGGCGGCGGGGCGTTGCCGGTGGGGTGGGCGTGGGCAGGGTGAATCCCTGAGCGAGTAGCCAGGGGCATGGACAGGGAGCGCGGGTAGCGTCAGAGCGGGTTATTGGATTGCGAATTATAGGCCAGCAGTCATAGGCGCTACCGATAGCATGCTAAAAAGCGATAGAAAAAAACAGGCGAAAATGTCGGAATTCGTCGGATCTTGTCGGAATTTATGTCTTCACAAGCGGGGGAAAGCCCGTGATAATACCGACCTCGCAAGGCCAAACCCGCCCACCCCACAAACTTTCAGGCGGTCTGGGCCTTGTTCGATGCCTGAGATGACACGGCAGGGCGGTAGCGTGACACGGCAGGGCGGTAGCGTGCTTGCCGGCGGGGAGGGCGGACGCACGGGCTCCCCCTCTCCCCGGCCCTCCCCCACGAGGGGGGAGGGAGGTAAGAACCCCCTCTCCCCGGCCCTCCCCCACGAGGGGGGAGGGAGGTAAGAACCCCCTCTCCCCGGCCCTCCCCCACGAGGGGGGAGGGAGGTAAGACCCCCTCTCTGCGGCCCTCCCCCCCTCTCCCCGGCCCTCCCCCACGAGGGGGGAGGGAGGTAAGACCCCCTCTCTGCGGCCCTCCCCCCCTCTCCCCGGCCCTCCCCC
>CALMDH010000064.1:0-5019 GCA_937862735.1 uncultured Gammaproteobacteria bacterium | reverse complement strand
GATTCAGATCGGGTCCCTGGATATGGAGGCGGCCAACACCGCGTTCCGTCAACTCCCTGGCAAGCAGGATCAAGGCCGCGACGCCAGAGTCAAAGATTTTGTTTACGCCTGTCAGATCGAGCACACAGTGCCTGATGCCCTCACCCGCGGTTTTGCCGATGGCGATGAGCTGAAAGATGCAGCGTAGGTCAAGCGGACCTCTGATACGGATATACAAGACTCCATCCTGGATGTCATAGTCCAGGTCCGCCGCCAGGGCCGTTGACTCCCAAGCAGGATCGCGCCATGGCCCCAATCGCCATTCATAGCGGCCATATCCCGGTCCGACGGTCGCCGCTTGGCGCCATTTACCCCGGGGAGCGCGTTGTAAGGATGGCAAAGACAAGGGTTTCATATCCAATTTCTCCCCGTGTGGTTTGTGGGGCATTCCCATCTTTGCCCAGCGCAAAGGAGGAAGCCTGAAAATTCGCGATTGATCGATGCATCAACCGCGTCGCGTGATCTCGCAATTCAATCGCCGCTCGGGGCTGGATAGGCGCGTGACCATTAGGCCATCAGCCAGGGGGTAGCCGAACGGATTCCCGCTTATCGACTTTTTCTGCCGCCTTACTGGGTAAATTGCCATTCAAAACATCTGGTACCGGCTGTGCCGGGGTGATGAAGGCCTTTTGTAGCAGCCGAAGTTTCGATGCACTTTAATGGTGGGGGGGATTCGTCAAGTTGACTATCTGTGGAAACACCTAGCGATGGCGGTAGGTGTCAAGGCAGTTGCTCCATGGGCCATGCCGTCGTTGCGGCGGTCTGCTGCTCGGTTTTGTGCGGATCGGTGGCCACCCGGGGTGCGGGGCGCGCCCGGGCGGGGCCGTGGGTTGGCCGCGCCGTGCCAGTGGGTCGGCCCCGCGCAGCACGCGTTAGCGGGTCGCTGCCGAGGCCCGGTAGCGCCCCTGGTCGGACAGGCTGATCCATGGGCAGGACCCCGGGACTTGCCCGGACGCCCCGCGCTCGTTAGTGGCGCGGACCATATTCCCTGCCCTCGAACCTGTCAGACCACTTGATCTACCAAACCCAACCCATGCGGCTAGGCGTCTGAACGCCTAATAACCCTGCAACCCTAGACACCCCCATGCCCCGCCCGCCCTGCCGCCCGTCCTCATCGCCAGCGGCGCCCTACTGCTGGCCCTGCTCGCCTCGCTGGCCCTGGCCGATCAGGCGCTGCGAATGGTCACCTGGAACCTGGGGACGGTGGAGACCCCGGGCAGCGCCCCCTATCAGGCGGTGGCCGCCGTGCTGGGGCGGATCGACGCGGATGTGGTGGCCATCCAGGAGGTGGCCAGCGCGCCCGCTGCCCGCAACCTCCAGACCCTCACCCAGCAACTGGGCTATCCCTACGTCGAAATCGCCCCCGGCGGACCCTTCGGCGCCCTGCGCAATGCCCTGCTCTCCGACTTTCCCATCACCCGTAGCACCCTCTGGACCGCCGCCCTGCTGTCCGGGGATGCAAAAGCCAATGACCTGACCCGCTTCCTGCCCGAGATCCGGGTCGATGTCACCGGCCAGGGCCATCTGCTGGGCCTGGTGTCGGCCCATCTCAAGTCCGGCACCGATAACCTCGATGAATTTCGCCGCGCGGCGGAGTCGTTCCGGATGAACCAGATTGCCGCCGAGGCGGTGCGGGAGGGGATGCCGCTCATCATGATGGGCGACCTGAACGCCGACCGCGGCGATGCGCCGCTGACGCCGACCTGGTTTACCAGCGTCCCCGGGGCGCTGCCCGCCGGCATGGTGTTGGGGGCCGTTTTGCAGGTCTGAGTATTCCGCTGAAAGCGACCACCCATTCCGGCGCGAAACAGGCCAACGATTCCGGACCAAAGTGGCCACCGTTTCCGGCCATGCTGCCAGGGTCTCCGGCGAGTGCGACGCGGGGATGGCATTGCCACACGGGGCGGCAACCAGACCCAGGTCTCGACACCGGAGACCGAGAAGTGCCACCAGAGCGCGTCGCTCAAGGGGTTCATGGGGCTTCGTTACAGCCAATCTCCCTGGAAGCATGCCGGGCTCCGCGCAATGCCCACAAGCCCAGTAACAATGCTGCCGTGAGGGCGCACGCGGCGGAGAAGCCGAAGGCGGCGAGTGCCCCGGCCCTTTGATAGATCTCGCCGAACAGCAGCGAGGCGGGGAGTAGCATCAGTCCGGCGGTCAGGTTGAACCAGCCGAAGGCGGTACCGCGCAATTGGGGCGGCGCCAGGTCTGCCACCAGGGCCTTTTCCACCCCCTCGGTGGCGGCCATGAAGACCCCATAAAAAGCGAATAGGCCGAACAGGGCGAGCGGCGTTCCGGGCGGCAGCAGGCCCAGACCGAGGTAGAACGACCCGTAGGCCCCCCAGCCGACAACGATCACGCGCACGCGCCCCAACCGGTCCGACAGGGCGGACAGCGGGGTCGAAAACAGCATCGCGATGAAGGAGACCGCCGCCCAGGCCAACGGCACCTGGGCCTCCGGCAGGCCCAGTTCCCGGGCACGCAACAGCAGGAACATATTTGACGAGTTGCCCAGGGTGAAGAGGCCCAGCACCACCAGATAGCGTTTGAAGGCGGGCGGCAGTCCCGCCAGGCGCCAGGAGAAGGCCGGCGGCTTGAGGCGCGCCTCATCCGGTGGCGGCTCGCGCAGCAGCAGGGCCAGGATCAAGCAGGCAACGGCGGGCACAAAGGCGAACAGGATGACCTCCCGCAGCGTCCAGCCCAGGCCCAGCAAGAGGGCCGCCAGCAGCGGCCCGACCACGGCGCCCGCGTTGTCCATGGCCCGGTGCAGACCGAAGGCCAGGCCGCGCACTCCGGGCGCGACGCTGGCGGCCAGGAGGGCATCGCGTGGGGAACTGCGTAGGCCCTTGCCTACCCGGTCGGCAATGCGCAGCACGGCCACCCCAAACCAACTGGTAGTGAAGGCGATCAGGGGCCGCGCGAAGCCGGCCAGGCCATAGCCCATCACCACCCAGGGCTTGGCGCGCTGGGTGCGATCCACGATCACGCCGGAGAAGAGTTTCAAGAGGCTGGCGGTGGCCTCGGCGATACCTTCGATCAGCCCCAGGGCGCGGGGGCCGGCCATCAGGACAGAGGCCAGATAGAGCGGCACCAGCGGATAGATCATCTCGGTGGCGCTGTCATTGAGCAGGCTGATCAGGCCAATCAGCCAGACGGTGCGGGGCAGGGAGAGCAAGGTTTTTAGCATGAGATCCCACCTTCCAGCGATTGACAGGCCCTGCGCCTCGGAGACTTACCGAACCCGAAAGACCGCGTGACAGGCGACGCATGGGTTCATCAGTTCCGCGGTGAAGCGGGCCAGGCTGTCCATCTCGTCGGTCTCGGCACGGACGGCCAGCTCCTCGGACAGCAGATGCGTCGGGCCGCCGATGTCGCGAAAGGATTGCGGCAACTTCTCGCGTACCGAATCCGGGGTGGCGCGCGCCATCCGGTTGCCCGACAGGCGGGCGGCCGCCGCGATCCGGTTGCGGTCCTCGGTTCCGATGCCCTGGAGAATGCCCTCAACGCTCGCCAACATCTGGCGCATCTCCGCGAGGAACTCCACCCGCTCCTCTGGTGTGAGTCCCAGATCCATGCGGCCATTGGTAGCTTCCGCGCCGAGCACGTTGGACGCTAAACCAACGCAAACCAGGGACAGCAAGAGCCAGGATCATTTCATTATAGTGCCTCGTTGTGGTTTGGAACCGGGACCCAAGATGGAGTGGCCACCGCCCCGGCCGTGGTGCGCGACAAGCGGCCATCGTCCATGTGATAAATCGTGTCGAAGCCCGCGAACATCGCAGCGACACCATCGCCTCCTCCGCCGCCCTAATCGGTATCGCGGGTGCCCTCATGGGTTGGCCCATCCTCGACCCGGTGGCGGCCATCGGCGTCGCCTTCTTTGTCGGCAAGGTCGGGCCGAACCTGAAGGCGACGGCCAGGCCGGCACTCTGTCACAGCCAGCGGAACAGCGACGAGGCCGAACCGCCAGGGAAAACTTGACGCCAAAGTGGCCTCCACGGTCTGTGGTCGCGCTGGCGCTAGATCAGCCCCGCGCATCAGGGCCAGGAGGCGGAGACGAGGAAGCTCGCCACCGCCGGCCAGGCGTAGCTCAGCGCCAGCCCCAGCAGCAGCAGCCCCAGCAGGCCCTTGAGCCAGCGCTGGGGAACATAACGCTGTAACCGGGCCCCCAGGTAGGCCCCCACCAGCCCACCGCCGCCGAAGGCGAGGCCCAGCAGCCAGTCGGGCCCGGTGCTCACCCCCGGCGGGGGGGGCAATCCCCCATAGGCCAGCAGGGCGAAGGCGGAGGTGATGAAGGTGGCGGCCAGGGTCGCCCCGGCGATGGCATGGATGGGCAGGCGATAGACGAGCAGGCAGAGGGGGACCATGAAGGAGCCGCCGCCGATCCCATAGGCCGTGCCCACCACCCCGACCAGGAAGGAGAACCCCAGCAGGGAGGGGACGCCGATGGCATATTCCTGGCCGGCGTGGACCAGGCGGAGGCACCGGCGCTTGCCGGCCAGCCCCCCGATTCCAGCAGGGGGAACGGCGATTCGCGCCACCGGCCGCGCCGCGTCCCCGCCACCGTCCGCCCCACCCCCTTCCCGCCAGGTTGCCAGCAGCCGCCAGGCCAGGTACAGCAGGACGAGCGCCGCGAAGGGCTCGAAGGCGGCCCGCTCCGCTAGCCAGTGGGTTCGCAGCCAGGCCCCCGCCAGGGTCCCCGGGGCGCCGCCCGCGGCGATGACCAGCGCCAGCGGCCAATAGAGCCGACCCTCGCGCCCATAGCGATAAAGACCACCGGGGATGGCCACCAGATTGAAGACCAGGGTGGTGGCGCTGGCGGCGGGGCTCGCGAAGCCCAGGATCGAGACCTGGAAGGGCACCAGCAAAAAGGCCCCGGAGAGGCCGATCATGCTGGTCACCAGGGTAATGGCCAGGGCCGCCACCAGCGGCAACCACCAGGGCAGGGTAAGACCGGCAACGGCGAAGCTGATCATGGGC
>CALMDH010000063.1:0-3160 GCA_937862735.1 uncultured Gammaproteobacteria bacterium | reverse complement strand
TACCCGCAAGTTACCGAGGTACAGTAAACCGATTTTTCAAATAGGACGGGTATACATGTAGACCATGTTGCCAACCCGCACGCTGACCGAGGTGGCGGTAAAGTTGACCAGTCCATCGCGGGCGGGGACGGTGGTGATGACCGTGCCCTTTTCGTCGTAGAGATAGATGCTGACACCCCGTTCGATTGCGTTTGCTATAGCCATGGTGATCACCTCAATGTCGCTTGAGTTACTGGTTATCGGGTTGCGGTTAAGGCTGGTGGTTGTGCTGGGTAAGCGCGCGGGCCGTGCCCGGAATAAGCGCTAGGGACTGATCCTCCGTCTGGGGGTGGGTGAAATTTCTCTGTGGAGCCGGCCTTGCTTCCGTCCGGAGGCTGTTGGCTGGCATGGGGTGCAGGATAATCCACCCATGCGACAAAACAGGTCGCCTGACCGACGGGGGATACCGGCCAGATGCTCATGGCCGGTCCAGGGGGTTGTCGCCGGGTCCTTGGTGACGGGGAATGGGCGCGGTGGTCGGGGCCGCTGGCAAGCGACCTGTTCCGTCGCGTGCGGGGCCTATCCTGGCGCTTCTTCACCGATGGGGAGATCGCCATGCACCTGCTGCGCGAGATGCTGACCTACCAGCGCCCGGCCCGTTCGCCCAGCGAGCGGGCCTTCATCCGCCGCTTTCTGGATGAGGTCCCCGGCATGGTCCGGGATGACTTCGGTAACCGCTGGCTACGTATCGGCGCCCGGCCCACGACCTTGTTCTGTGCCCACACCGACAGCGTCCATACCTCCTCCGGGCGGCAACGCCTGCGTGAGGACCGGCGGACCCGGCGGTTTTACAAGGACGACGGCCGCCCCCTTGGCGCCGACGATGCCACCGGCTGCTGGCTCCTGTTGCAACTGATCGCCCACGGGGTCCCCGGGCTTTATGTATTTCACCGCGAGGAAGAAACCGGCGGCGACGGCAGCGACTGGATCGCGCGGGAAACCCCCGGGGTGCTGGCCGGGATTGAGCGGGCGATCGCCTTCGACCGCCGCGGGACGGGGGACGTCATCACTCACCAATGTCGGGTGCGCACCTGTTCCACGGACTTTGCCCAGGCCCTGGCGGTGCAACTCGGGCTGGGCTTCGCCCCCTGTGCGGAAGGGGTCTTCACCGATACCGCCCACTATGCCGGGCTGATCCCGGAATGCACCAATCTCAGCATCGGCTACGAGCACGCCCATACCGGGGCGGAATACCAGGACTATGGCTTCCTGGAGGAACTGGTGCCCGCGCTGCTGCGGGTGGAGTGGGCGGCCTTGCCCGTGGCGCGGGTCTGCGCGCCGTTCTCAAGGTGGACCGGGCCTGCCGACCGGATGACCACCGCGGAACTGCTGGCATGCTTGGGGTCCGTACCGCCGGCTGAGCGGTTGGTAGCGGTTTGACCTTACTGTCTCCTCATCACTGCCGCACGACCGGGCCATTGGCTACTCGGTCGGCTTCAATTCCATGCTTTCCAAATTGGATCTTGCCGGTTGCCGCGTTTTCGTCATCGCAACATGATGGAGAAGTGAAAGCCTTCCCCATCCTCTGGGTGTTGGTTGCCGGACCCTGCCCATCTGGGCTCACCGCTAGCGCGAGGGAGGAACACCATGACCCGCTTGGCCCGCATCGTTCAGGACGCCCTGGATCACCTCGGCTGGACCGCCGATATCGTTGATGACGAGGCTTCTGGCCAAAGTCATCTCGCCACCGACGCCTTCATCGACGATCAGCCCTGCGGGGTCTTCATCGACACGGACGAGCGCCTGGAGGCGATCAGTGTCTATATCTACCCGCCCTTCCAGGTTAAGCCGGCGTACTATTCCGAGGCGTGCCTGCTTATCAATGCCATCAATGTCCAGGCACGCCATGGCCACCTGGAAATTCTCCCAAAGACGGGCAAGGTGCGCCTGGTCTTCTTCGCGGGTATTGAGGGGGTCAGCCCCACCGGTCTGTTCGTTGTGCGGATGTTGCAGTTTGGCGATGCCATTCTCAGCCGCTGGATGGAGAGCTTGGCTGCAGTGGCGATCACGGGTCGCCCCGCGGAGAAGGTCCTCGCTGAACTCGCTGATAAGGAGGCTGCGGCTGAGCAAGCAAAGGCCGATGGCGACAGAACAGCCCCGGCCGCGGCCAGTAATGCGGCCAATCCCTGTACCCTCCACTGATTCCGCGGTGGTGATACCCTCTTTCTTTAGTTGGAGGCCGGCATCGCAGGCCGGGTATTGACTGGCCAGCCGTTGGTCACGTCCAATGCTTACGCGGGGAAACCACAAACCTGCTCGCCGGCGGTCTGGAGCTCGACCGCGCGGTGAGGGGCGCGTCATTGCTGTTCCTGGCGGTAACGCCAACAGACGCTGTCCCCGCTGCCTGAGCCCGTCATGGAACGGTTTACCGAAAGTAACGGAGCCTTGTCGAGGGGAGCGCAATATGCCTATCGCCGCGATCTACCAAGCAGCAGGATTCACGCCCAATGAGGAACAGCAGCAAGCCATCCTGCATACCACCGGTCCCCTCTTTCTGACGGCCGGGCCGGGTTCCGGTAAGACCCGGGTCCTCCTCTGGCGCACCTTGGGGTTGATCGTGGACCAGGGCGTCAAGCCCGAGGAGATCTTCCTCAGCACCTTCACCGAAAAGGCCGCCCTGCAACTCAAGGAGGGGTTGCGCACCTATCTGGGTACCGCCAGTACCCTCACCGGGACCTCTTACGATCTGAGCAAGATGTATGTCGGGACGGTCCATTCGCTCTGTCAGAAGCTGATCACCGATCGGCGCTTCCACCCCCCGGGGCACCGTCCCCGCGCCCCCGCGCTCTTCGACGACCTGGATCAGTATCTGCACCTTTCCCGTTCCTGGAATGGCTTGGTGGCAGGGTTCGACGATGATGAATTGACGGCGGAAAAGCTTAACGAGGCGGTGACACTGTTCCTCAACGGACACAAATCTTCATCCAAACACAATGCCCTGTCAGCCGCGATTAGCCTCTTCAACCGCTTCTCGGAAGAATCCCTGGTCCCCGCTGCCCTTCGGGATCATTGCCAGGAAAATGATGGTCTCCGCCGCATGGTGGCTCTCTACGAGGCTTACCTGAAGGCTATGTCTGCGTTAAGTGTTGGTCCCCCGCTGAGGGTGCCCCGAAGGCCTGCC
>CALMDH010000062.1:0-9295 GCA_937862735.1 uncultured Gammaproteobacteria bacterium | reverse complement strand
GCGGCCAGCGGCGCCATGGCCAGGGCGCGCGGCTCGACGGTGACGGGTGCTTTGGTGGTCATGGTCTCTTCCCCCTGGGAAAAGTAATATTGCCCCTAGCAATATCTAGGGGCGAACAAATTAGAACGGGATGTCTTCGTGCTCAGGATCTCCCATGACCCTCAGCGCTTCCCGAACCCAGCTGATCTCCGCGATCAGGGCGGCCAGGTGCTCAACGGACGGGGAGTCTTGGGAGTCCCCCGAAACGATGCGATGGGCCTCGGCCACAAGATGGCCCTGGTGGTCGTCGTTGACGAGCTCGTCGTCGTCGATTTCGATCTCGCCATAAGCGTCTGCGAATTTCATGATGCCCCCCGGCAGGGTAGGTGGGGCCGGCCCCCCGCCAGCCCCTTGACTTAATAATAGTACACTGAGGAATAAACTACAACATCCTCGCGATTAAATATCGCTATCCGCTAGCTTTTCTACCAGATCGCAACCTAGGGCGTGGATAGCGTGACACAGGGAGTGGACCCGGCTCCAGTCTTCATCCTGGTTGGCGGTGCCGGCTTCTAGGTTGATGGCGATTTCACTGGCGAGGTTGGCCAGGGTGACGATGGAGCCGGCGTCGTCGTGTACTGAGTGCATGGCGTTAGTCCTTTGGGTGGTGCGTGGCGAGGGTGCCACGTGCCAAGCATAAAAAAACCCCGCACAGCGGGGTTTGAGGCGCGGCGGCCGACCTTGGCCGCTGGTGTTTAGAGCCCCAAGGCTTGGCGCATGGCGTGCTTGGCCTGCGCCTCGCCGCACGCGTAGCCCTTGCGCCAGGTCAGATTGCCGAACTCCAGCGCTTTCCAAACCATGGCATTGGTCCAGTCAGGCGGGAAGGAAAAGACGAGATCCCCCTCCAGCGTCACGAGGTCGATTGAGAACTCAGTCCGGTCGAGTTCGGTTTCCCAGCGATCAAGGAACGATGTCATTTTGAAATCCCCCGAGGTGAGCGGCCGAGGTGACCCCCGGCCGGTGGTGGTGAAGTGCTAAGCGGCGAGATTCAGGGCGCCCCCCCGGCCGGCCGGCAAATGCCAGCAGGGGAGATCCGCCCCCAGCATGTGGCGCCAGCCCCAGGACCAAGGCCCGGACACGGGGAGCGGATTTTCCAAGGGCAGGCCAACCGGGAATAGCCAAATGGGCAGGCCACGGGCGGCGAGGGAGCGGCATAGCAGGGCGGAGCCGTTGCCAGGCTCACCGTCACAAATGACGATGCCCCCGCAGGTAACGGCGCGGGCCACGGCGCGGGTGCGGTTGCTCAGGCGCTGGGGAAAGGCCAGGGTGGGGCCACCCCCCGCCCAGGCGGTGACCTTGGCGCCGGCATGCTTGGCCACGGCGACGGCGGCGGTAGCCGAGCAAGATCCCGTGCCGGCCACCCCGTAGCAGGAAACCGAGCCGGTGATGGGGCCAAACGCGGTGTGAATGTGGAGCTGGGACGCGCGCCAGTCCGCGACGGCCGCGGCCATGACGGCGGCGTCCACCCCCGTGGCGCAACCGACAGCCAGGCGGTAACCGGTTTTGAGCAGGGCGGAGCTGATGAGGCGCGCGGATTCCGCGGCGCCGGGCGACAGGCGGCGACTGCCGCCGATGGCGAGGATGAACGGGGCGGCGGCGGTGCTGGTGGGCATGGGAGACCCCCTATATTTTGTGGTGGTGGTGTGGTGAGGACTCTAGATGTTGGGTGCCCCCCCGGGCCAGGGGGGGCGGTGCCGGTTAGCCTTTGACGCGCGAGTGCAGCACGCAAAACGGCACGGGGCCGGCATACCCCGAGGGCGGCTCTTGAATGCTGTAACGGTAAAGCCAGCCATCCCCGGGGCCGATGGGGCGACGGCTGCGGGGGAACAGGGCCGAGGCTTGGCCCTTGCCATGCTCTGGCAGTTGCTGCCAGGGGACTTGCTTTTGCCACATGGGGGCGGCTCCTGTGGTGGATGCCCCCCAGGGCGGGGGGCCGGGTGGATGGGCTAAGCGGCCGAAGTGGCGCGGTAAGCGGCGCCTAGGCGGGCGCGGGCGGCGGCGGCCGTGACCCCCGAGGGGAGCTCAACCTTGCAAGCCCAGGGCGGCATTTGCTGCGACAGGGGAAGGGCCTGGTAAACGGCGCACTTGCTGCCCGGCTTGACCCAGGCGCGCCAGCCGAGGGCGGCGGCGGCGCTGGCCAGCCGGGCGGCGGAGTGCTGCGACTTGAGCGGCACAAAGAGGCAAGGCGCGGAGGGGAGCTGCCCGGCCTTGGGCGCGCGCCATGCCCAGATGGAGCGGGACGCCGTGTGCAGGCGGGCGACGATGCGGCCGTTGAAGCGGGCCGGGACCATGAAGAAGCCAGAAGCGATGTTGGCCATGTGAACCCCCGAAAAGGCCAGGACCTGGAAGCGGGCCAGGCGCCCGGGGGGCCAGCCCCACGCTATCCCCCTAAGTGAAAGTATAACACAATGAGGAATAATTGTAAGGCCATGGACAGGAAAAGCTGAGCCTAAACAAAGGAATGGGGCGCCCGGACGGCTAGGCGCCGGCCTGCTGGCGACGGCCGAGGCCGGGGACCACCCCCCTGATGGCCAAAAAGGGTGCAGACCGCCACCCCGCAAACCCAAACACTGCGCGAAGCGCCACCGGATGGGCGCGGCGCGAGGTGCCAGCAAATGCGGTGGCGCCGTTTCCGCGCCCGCAGACCAAGGCAGGAGCCGCGAAGGCTTGCCATGGACGGCCTGCGGTGGCCGTGCGGCTGGCCATGCCTGGTTCAATGCTACGCCGGCGGGATGCTGCCCTCGGTGATTGTCGGCCGTGGCCAGGCCCGGGCCTGCGCTGATGACTAGCCACCGCCCTAGCGGGTGGGCCCCCCACCCTCTACAGCCAAAAAGGGTGAAGAGCGCAGCTACGCCAACCAAAACGCTGCGCGAAGCGCCACCTTGGTTTGCGGGCCGGGAGTGCTGACCGGAAGCGACCAGACCGACCCCGCAAACTCAAAGCCAAGGCAGGAGCCGCGAAGGCTTGCCAGGGAAGGCATGCGATGGCCCCGAGGTTGCCGCTGCCCGAGGTGGAAGCCTGACCCCTGAAACCTGCAACCAAAATCCAAACACTGCGCGAAGCGCCACCTTGTTGGACTGCGGGGGCCGTGCGGTTGCCAGGGCCTGACTAGGTGCCGGGCGCCTGCCTGCGGGCTGGGATGGACCCCTGCCCGTCTTGCCATGGACGGCTCGGCCCGCAGGGAGCGGGCCAGCGTAGCGCCCCGAAGCGCAGCGAGGGGGGCGGAGCGTGTAGGGACGGAATGAGGCGAAGACCTCACCTACCCCATGACGGGAGCGGCGTGTCGGGCGGCGGAGGGGTGACGGCGTAGCTTGCGAAGCCGTGACCCCGGAGACGGCCGGCGCGAAGCGGGCAGGATGAGATACACGAGGCTGAAGACGGCAACGCGGTGAGCGGCCGGAGCTGGCCAGCGCAAGCCCGCGAGGTGGAGCTTGCGGAACCTGGCGGGCGTAGTGCTGGACGGCGGAGGGCGCGGGACCGGTGCGGGGCGGTGCGGTCCCCAGGCCCCGCTACCAAACGCGGGCAGGAAGCCCGCGGGGATGTAAGGCAGGAGGCCGGCCAGGGAGGCTCTTGCGCGGGCAGGGACGCCGGCGCTTCTTTGGCAGGAGGCCCCTCCCCGCCGGGAGCGGGAAGGCGAAGCCGTGGGAGCGGACGTGTCCCCGCAGTGAGGGAGCGAGTGAGCGTAGCCGCAGCGCAGCGAAGGCGGAGTGAAGGAGCGACTGAACGAAGGGGGCACGGGAGCGAGCAGGGCGGAGCGATACAGGGACGTGACGACCACACCCCCCCAGCGGGGGGCAGGGGGGAGATTCCACTCTTCAGGTCCTGGCCGGCGTGCCGAGTTTGGCCAGGGCGCTGGAACACCCGCGAGGACGGGGCACGCGGGCCAGACAATACCGGAGGGGCGGGTACCGAGGAGCCAGCCGAGCCCGGCGGCGCGCGGGGTTGGCGCGCGGCCGGGCGATCGAGTCGGCCAGCGGGCGCCACCCGGGGCCGCCGACCCTGCGGAGCTGATGACCGGCAAGTGGAAGGCACGGGAGCGAAGCGCAGCGCAGCTCCCGGCCTTCCGCGCAGCCGGGCGACGGCGCCTGGGATGTGCACCATGCCCCCAAGCGGCAAGCGGAGGAGCGCAGCGACGAAGCTTTCCGCGAGGGCAGCCCCCCCCGTGAGGGGGGCGGGGAGGGGCGATTAAAGCAGGGCCGTGCAGGCAGCCTTCCCGATGGAACCACCGGACCCGACCATGTGACGCTGATGCCGGGAAGGCTGCCTGACACCACTCCCCCCGGAGGGGGGCAGGGGGGGGAATGGAATCTTCAGGCCGTGACCGACCCCTGACAGGACCCGTCCGCGGCAGGATAGCCGCGAAATGGTACAGGGACGTACCCCCCGCCCGACCAGTGCGGCGGTCTTTGGATTTGCCATGATCAGGGGCTTGATGATCCTGGGGCGCCTGACCTGTGATACCGAACTTCGGCCAGCGGTGGGCTGGTCTCCCCTTCCTCGGTAGGGGGGGAGTATCACCAGCAACAGGGAGAACTATCCGGAAATCCCGGATAGCTGGAACCCCTGGGCGAAAAGCGGTAGATGGGCGAAAAGATTTCGCCCAATGCAGACAAGTCTGAATCGCTACCAGAAGCGCAGCAGCAGGAGCAGCAGCAGGAGGAACAGCAGCAGGGCGACAGTACGGATCGCGACCGGACATCGCCCCTCGATGGCGCCATGCCGGTCAAGGTAGCCATCGCGGCGCGGGGCTAACTCGACGTCATAAGCACGCACGCCGGGGCTTAAGTCGACGAAGGCGCCGACTCCCCCCCGTGAGGGGGGGCAGGGGGGGCGATCGAAGCAGGGATTTCATGCCATGCACCCCCCAGCGGGGGGCTGGGGGGGAGATGTCCACAGAGGTCGGGACTGGCACGGGCCTTGCCCCGCCCGGAGGTGCCGCGTTGTTCTGCGGGACCGCAGGGCGGGAAAAGCAAGGCGCGTGACAGGCCCGCACAAGTCCCTACGGAAGCTACCCAGAGTGCAGGGAGCGGAGGGCGGACCCGCCCGCCCCCTGGCCCGAGGGACGAGGGCGAGGGGGCGGAGTGGGGCCGCGCGAAGCGGAGCTGAAGTCCGCGTGGCGCTTCCCGGAGTCCTCTTACTCGCGGTGGTGGTGATCGCTGCGGGCTGGTATGGAGCGCTACAAGGATTTGAATGCTGTTTTGGGAGGTTGACCGGGGGTGGTTCGCCCCCTGGCGTGCAGGGGCTTGGCTGGCAGGCCCGGAGTGCGTCAGGCTGTCATGCCAGGCGCAGGCTGAGTGAGCGGTCATCCACAGTCGGCGGTGGCTGGTCGGTGGGGGTGTGGGCCCCGGGTTCACCGGGCGTGAGCGCAGGCCGTGTCCGTTGCGGTCGCGGGTCTAGGTCGTGGGTCCCGGCCGGTCGGCCTTGGTCGGCGGGGTCAGTCGCGGGAGCGCTCAAGGTTGGCTGGCGGGTGGCCGGTGAGTGGTTCCCGTGGGTCGCGGTCAAGCGGTCGGGGCCAGGGTGTCGAGCGGTGGCCGTCGTCGCCCGTGGGGTCGAATCGTCCTCGGGCTCGATGGCGCTGGTCGGCCCGGATCGGTCTCCCCTCCCGGTCCGCAGCGGGCCGAATGTCCCGGTCGTGGGTCCAGCCTCGGCGGCGATGGTCTCGCAGAACGGCGAAGGGTGGTGTCGACCCGGCCGGTCGCTGGGGTCGCAAGGGTCGCGGAGCGCTCGGCGCAGCGATCCAGCCGTCGGCGAGGGGGGTCGCGTGAGGCGGACGGCAGGTCGCCAGTCGGCTCCAGGTCGGCGGTCGCTGGTCGGCGCGGTCGTCGCAAGGGTCAGATCGCCAGCCGGGTCGAAGTCGGCGGCAGGGGTCGACGGCCCGGGTCGGCGAAGGTCCAGCAGAGGTCGGCGAGGCGGGCGGGAGTCGGGCGTTGTCGGTGCAGGTCGGCGAGGCATCGGGTCTGGCCACCGGGTCCAGCCGTCGAGCAAGGGGGTCGCTGGTGTTGCGGGGGCAGGGTCCAGGCGTCGCCCGGGGGGTCTGGATCGTCGGCTGAATCGGGGTCCGGTCGATGGTCAGCGGGTTGGCAGGGGTCGAACTGGTCAGGAGGGCAGGCGGTCGGATGTCCAGGCGTGGCGGTGGCGTGCCGGGGTGGTGGCTGGCGTCTACGGGTCAGGTGTTGTCTTGTCGATGATGCGAAAGCGTCCTCTGGCTCTGGGGCATGGGTGAAGATTGGTTCAGGTGAGCGGGGTTGATCCGGGCAGCAGGGGGGGAGGTCCATGCCCCTGGTCGTAGGTATGGGGTGATCGGGTCTTAGTCGCGGGGGTGGCGGGCGGGTGTGTGAGGGGCATGGGTACCTACCTATCCCCGTCGCGCGTGGGCGTGGGTGCGTTATGGGTACCTATGTATGCGCACGATAATTGGTTTCGATCGAGTTGCTATTGAGCATCGAATCAGCATCAACTTCTCGCCGGATTTAAAGAGCTCGGTTCGTATCAACGATACGCCCGCGATACAAACGCGGGCCGGAAACCTATCGGCGGCGCGCCCTGCGGGGTCACGATCGGCGCTCGACGGTCTGGCGTCCCTTCAGCGGGCGCTGATCGGCTCCGTCGCCCCTCGCCCTGGCCAGTGCATGGCTGAGCGCGTCGATCGCGCCACGGGCCTCCCGCGGCATCCTGGTGTGGGTTTCGGGTCTGTTTCCGGGATGAGTCCGCGTGCTCGGGCAGTCGCTTTCTGCTCACCAGGGGCAGGAATGGGGCGGGAAACAAAAAAAGTCCCTCTATTTAGCACGCAGAGGAATAATCGTAAAATCAGGTACTTGAATCTTCATCGGCGGGTTCTACAATGCCATGCAATTCGTCTTCCCGTTGAGGAAATGGTCATGGCCAAAGTCAAAGGTCCCCTGATGTCCATGGAAGCCTCCGGCTCCTATGGTTCCACGCTCGTCTTCGGTCGGCGCCTCGGCTCCAATGTCGTGCGTCAGCTCGTCAAGCCCTCCAACCCCCAGACCCAGGGGCAGATGGACGCGCGTAATCGTGTCCGGGTGTTCGGCGCCCTGCAGAAGTTCGTCTCCGGCACCAGCCTGAAGCTCGCCGGCAAGACCAGCACCGATAAGGAGCTGATCGCCGCCCTGACGCCGGCCGGGCAGCGCTGGAACTCTTATCTCCAGCAGGTCGGTATCGGTTCCAATGGCGTCGCTTACACCGCCGCTCGCGCGGCCTTTGCTCTGCTCACCGAGCAGCAGAAAGGGGCGTGGGATACCGCGGCTGGCGCCCTGACGCCGGTCATTCTGGGGGTGGCGCAGAAGGATGCCGGTGGTATGGCTGGCACGGACATCTCCGCGGGTGAGGTGTTCTTCATCTACGTCTACACCCTGTCCCTGATGGGGATCACCGCCACCCCGACCGGCACGCCCCCGACCTACGCCTAATCGTTCGTCCTGCTCTCCGTGTTGGGAAAACCTTGCCCCGCCTCGTGCGGGGCTTTTTTGTTCCGTGATCAGGGGACGGACGGATGGCACTCATCAGCAAACGGCTCTCCGAACTCGAAACCGATCCTGCGCTCCAGGGCGATGAGCTGCTGTACCTGGCGCAGAACGGGCAAGCCTACAAGGTCACCCTGTCGGCCCTGGTCCTGCATATCGGCGAGCAACTGCGCCTCGCTGGCGCTCCGGTGCTCGCGGGCAGCCTGCCGGATGAGGGGGATGTGCTGACCCTCGAAGCGGGCCTCTGGACCCCGGTGCCCCGGGAGCGGCTGACCGACGGCGGGGCTTTCTGAACCATTAACCTTCTGGTGAACCACCATGTCCAACATCATCAAGATCAAGTATTCGGCCGAGACCTCCAATCCGGCTGACAACACCTTCCAGCGGGGCGAGCTGGGATACTCGGAGGCCGATGGCTATCTCTACATCGGCAACACCGCGGGCCAGTCGGTGAAGATCGGCGGGGCGGCGATGGTCGCGGGGATCGACATCAGCGGTCACGGCCTGACGGAGTTGGCCGATGTGCCGGATGCCTACACCGGCATGGCCGGCCGGTTGCTGGTGGTCAACGCCGGGGCAACGGGGATCGAGTTCGCCAGCACGCTCGACGGCGGTAGTTTCTGAACCGGCCGGGTAGCGGACCCGCGAGCCTGGGGAGGGCGGTCACATGGCCCACACGGTGCAACTGAAGCGCTCGGCGGTGCCGGGCAAGGCGCCGGGCGCGGCGGATCTCGCCCTGGGCGAGCTGGCGATCAATACCCATGACGGCAAGCTCTACCTCAAGAAGGACGATGGGGTGCCGGCCATTGTCGAGGTGGGCGCGGACCAGGAGCTGGCGGCCGGGCGCTTTGATTACGGCCTGGTCAGCGTCGTGACTGACCTCAACGCGGATTACGGGAGTCTCTGATGGCCATTGCCGTCCAACGACGTCGCGGCTCGACCGCGGATCATGCGGCCTTCACCGGGTTGGTGGGGGAGATCACCGTTGATACCAGCAAGCAGGTGGTGGTGGTCCATGACGGGGCGACCCCGGGGGGCTTCCCCGCGGCGGCCGAGGATCACGCGCATGCTGGCCTCTATGAGCCGGTCGATGAAACGCTCCTGCGGGCGGCGGACATCGGCACGGGGCCGGGCACCGTGGCGGCCGGGGACCACGCTCACGCCGGGGTTTATGAGCCAGCGGATGCCACCCTGCTACGGTCCAGCGACATCGGCACCGGGCCGGGTCACGTCGCGGCGGGGGATCATGACCATGCGGGGGTGTATGAGCCCGCCGATGAAAGCATCCTCAAGGCGACGGACATCGGCACCGAATCCGGGACCATCGCAGCCGGGGATCATAACCACGGCGGGGATGCGGCCAGCCTGGGTTCCGGCGCGGCCGTGGCTGGTCGCGTGCTGATGGCGAACGGGACGGGTGGCGCCGCCTGGGAGGTGCTGACGCGGATCACGGTGGCGGCCTCGGCCCCGGCGAACCCTGCCCTGAATGACCTCTGGCTGGACATCTCCTGAGATGAGCGACCCTTATGCCGCCAGTGTCGTCTTGCTGGTGCCGATGAGTGGCCCGGCGGGGGGGACTACGTTCCAGGATCATTCCCCCGTCGGGCGGGTGATTACTCGCTACGGGGAAACCAAGACCGTCATCGATCAGTATCGCCACTATGGCGCCAGTGGCTACTTCGACGGCTCTGGCGATTACCTCCAGGTGGCCGACAGCCCCGATTTCTTTTTCGGCGCGGGGGATTTCACCCTGGAGGCGTGGATTCGGCCCCAGG
>CALMDH010000061.1:0-12020 GCA_937862735.1 uncultured Gammaproteobacteria bacterium | reverse complement strand
ACCCGTCCAGGGGGTCGAAGGTCAGCAGGTACTTGCCGCGGGGATAGGCGGCGGGGATGGGATAGATATCGTCCATCTCCTCGGAGGCCATGGCCGCGAGGTGACCCGCCCACTCGTTGGACTTGATGAAGATGTCGTTGGAAAGCACGTCCAGCTTTTTCTGGGTCTCGCCCTGGACGTTCTCGCTGCCCGCGCTACCCAGGATGCCCACCAGGGCGCCGTGGTTCACCAGGTTGGAGATGACCTTGCAGGCGGTCACCACGTCGTTGAGGAGAGAAGTGAAATCGCCCGTGGCGCCGCTGACCCGGCGCTGTTCCTCGATGATGAATTGGGTGATGGTGGTGCCGTTGTGCATATCCTGCTCCCGAATGTGACATACCCCAGGCCGGGGTGCGGGCTATATTAGCGAATCTTGATAATAAGCTCACCCTGAAGATGGATACCTTGCTTGACATCCTGACCTTCCGACGCTTCCTGGCCCACTATGCCCTCCCCTTCTTTTATTATCTGGGCGCCCTAGGGGTACCCTTCGCCGCCTGGGGTCTGCTGATCTGGCTGCGCCGGCGTTACGGCCGCCTGGACCAGGCGATCCAGACCGGTGGCGCGCTCGCCCGGCGCTACACCCGACGTCGGGACCGGGTGCTGTTCCTGCTTCTTTTCCTGGCCGCCTTTTTGTTCATGGAATTGATGTGGCGCCTTCTCTTCGAGTACCTGATCGCCTTTTTGCAGATGCGTGACGCCCTGCTGTTGCTGCAGGAGGGCCGCATCAGTGGCTGAGCCGTGGTGGCGTATTTGTTCAGACCCCCGCTTTCCAGGAGTGCTTCGGTAGCGCCAGCCGCTGGCTGTCCTTTTCCCTCCCCCCTGGCGGAGAAGGGTTGGGGAGAGGGGGTCTGAACCGTAACTGTTTGGCGACTGGCTGGCCGCTGACCGGGGTCATCAGGGGATGCCGGGGCCGCTGATAGCCATTCCGAAGCTCAAAGGGCCACCGATAGCCATCCTGACGCTGAAGGGGCAAAATAACCGCCAAATAATCAGAAATAGGGATACTCGGGGCCACCCCATGCCTGACGCCACCGCCCTCTCGCCCCCCGCACCAGTGCTCGTCGACCCCTACGGCCGGCATGTCACCTACCTGCGCCTGTCGGTCACCGACCGCTGTGACTTCCGCTGCGTCTATTGCATGGACCCGGACCAGCGCTTCGCCCGTCGTGACCAGACCCTGAGCACCGCGGAGTTGCTGGCGGTCGCGCGGGTGTTCGTCGGCCTGGGCGTGCGCAAGGTGCGTCTCACCGGCGGCGAACCCCTGGTGCGCCCGGATCTGATCGAACTACTGCACGCCATCCACGCCCTCCCGGGCCTGGAGGAACTGGTCCTGACCACCAACGGCTCCCAGCTCGCCATCCGCGCCGCGGACCTGCGCGCCGCCGGGGTGCGTCGCATCAACATCAGCCTGGACAGCCTGCGACCAGACCGTTTCCGGGAGCTGACCCGCCATGGCGACCTGGGCCAGGTCCTGGCCGGCATCGACGCCGCCCTGGCCGCCGGCTTCGAGCGCGTCAAGCTCAACACCCTCATCCTCGGCGAGCGCAATGGCGACGAGATCCTCGACCTGGTGCGCTTCGCCCTGGCCAAGGGCATCAACCTCAGTTTCATCGAGGAGATGCCCGTGGGCGCGGTCGACCGCCGAGACACGGATTTTTACTCCAGCGAACGCATCCGCGCCCTCATCAGCCCCCACTTCCCGCTTATCCCCACCACCGAGACCACCGGTGGCCCGGCCCGCTACTACCGGATCCCCGGCAGCCCCACCCGAGTCGGCTTCATCTCCCCCCACAGCCACAACTTCTGCGCCGACTGCAACCGGGTCCGGGTCACTGCCGAAGGCCAGTTATTGCTGTGCCTGGGCCGGGAGGACGCCCTCGACCTGCGGACCCTTCTCCGCCGCCACCCCGGTGACGACGCGCACCTCCGGGCCGCCATTATCGAGGCCATGCGCATGAAACCCGCCGGTCACCACTTCCAGATTGGGGTGCCGGCGGTGGTCGGGCGGCAGATGAATCTGACCGGAGGCTGAGCCCCCTACCGCGCCTGCACCGCCGCCAGGGCGGTCATGTTGAGCAGCCCCCGCACCGTGATCCCGGGGGTGACGACATGGGCGGACTTGGCAGCGCCCAGCAGGATGGGGCCGATGGCCGTCCCGTCGCCCATCACCTTGAGCAGATTGAAGGCGATATTGGCGGCATCCTGGTTGGGCATGATCAGCAGGTTGGCCCGGCCTTCCAGTTGGGAGTCCGGAAAGCGTGCCTGACGCATGGTGGCGGACAGGGCCAGGTCGGCGCGCATCTCGCCCTCCACCTCCAGGTCCGGGTAGGCGCGCTGAATGCGGCACAGGGCATGATGCATCTTGCGCGCCGAGGGGTCCTGGTGACTGCCGAAGTTGGAATGGGACAGCAGGGCCACCTTGGGCTCGATGCCGAAGCGTCGCACCTCGTCGGCGCAGAGGGCGGTGATCTCCACCAGGGCCTCGGTATCCGGATCGGGCTGGACATCGGTATCGGCGATAAACACCGGGCCGGTGGGGAGGACGACGGCGGTCATGGCGACCATGTGCTCCACCCCCCGGGCGCGGCCGACGATCAGCTCGATCTGCTCCAGGTGGCTGCGATAACGACCGATGGTGCCACTGATCATGGCATCCGCCTCACCGGTGCGCAGCAGAACGGCGGCCAGGGCGGTGGCGGACCCGCGGATGTGGACCCGCGCCTCGGCGGGGGTGAAGCCCCGGCGCTTGGCGCGCTGATAGAAGGCGGCGTAGTGGGCCTCCCGGTCGGGGTTGTCCTGGGGGTCCACCACCCGGCAGTCCTCGTCCAGGCGCAGATTCAGGCCCAGGCCGGCGAGACGCCGCTCGATGACGGCGCGCCGACCGATGAGGATGGGCCGGGCGATGCCCTCCTCCACCGCCTGCTGGGCGGTCTGCAGGACCATCTCCTCCTCCCCCTCGGCGAAGACCACCCGCCGCGTCTCCTTGCGCGCCAGGTCGAAGATGCGCTTCATGGTCATGCCGGTACGGATGACCCGGTTCTGCATGCCCTGGCGGTAGGCCTCCAGGTCCTCGATCGGCCGGGAGGCGACGCCGGAGGCCATGGCGGCGGCGGCCACCGCCGGGGCGACCACTTCCATGAGCCGCGGATCGAAGGGCTTGGGGATCAGGTACTCGGGGCCGAAGCGCAGGTCCTTGCCGCCATAGGCCTGGCGGACGATGTCCGAAGGCCGGGCGCGGGCCAGGGCGGCGATGGCCTCGACGCAGGCACGCTTCATCTCCTCGTTGATCTCGGTCGCGCCGCAGTCGAGGGCGCCGCGGAAGAGGAAGGGGAAGCAGAGGACGTTGTTGACCTGGTTGGGATAGTCGGTGCGCCCGGTGGCGATGACCGCGTCCGGCCGGGCGGCCTGGGCCTCCTCCGGCAGGATCTCGGGGTTGGGGTTGGCGAGGGCGAAGATCAGGGGATTCTCCGCCATCCGCGTTAGCCAGGGGGCCTTGAGGATGCCGCCGGCGGAGAGGCCGAGGAAGATATCGGCATCGGTCAGGGCCTCCTCCAGGGTGCGCAGCGGGGTATCGACGGCATAGCGCGCCTTGTAGGGGTCCATGACCTCCGTGCGGCCCGCGTAGACCACGCCGGCGATATCGGTGACCAGGATGTTCTCCCGCCGCATGCCCAGGGACACCAGCAGGTCCAGGCAGGCCAGGGCGGCGGCCCCGGCCCCGGCAGTGACCAGGCGCGCCTCCTCGATCTCCTTGCCCACCAGCATCAGGCCATTGCGGATGGCGGCGGCGACGACGATGGCGGTGCCGTGCTGGTCGTCATGGAAGACGGGGATCTTCATCCGCGCCTTGAGGGCCTTCTCGACGATGAAGCAATCGGGGGCTCTGATGTCTTCGAGATTGATCCCGCCGAAGGAGGGCTCCAGCCGGGCGATGGTCTCGATGAGTTGCTCGGGGTCCCGTTCGTCGATCTCGATATCGAAGACGTCGATATCGGCGAACTGCTTGAAGAGGACCGCCTTGCCCTCCATGACCGGCTTGGAGGCCAGGGCGCCGATGGCCCCCAGGCCCAGGACGGCGGTGCCGTTACTGATCACCGCCACCAGATTGCCGCGGGCGGTGTAGTGGGCCGCAGTGAGGGGATCGGCGGCGATCTCCTCGCAGGCCGCGGCGACCCCAGGGGAATAGGCCAGGGCCAGGTCGCGCTGGTTGGCCAGGGGCTTGGTGGCCTGGATCGCCAGCTTGCCGGGCCGGGGATAACGGTGATAGTCCAGGGCGCTCTTTCTCAGTTCTTCCGACATCTACAGGATTCCTGATCCGCCAACGGGTTTTAGGGTTTGGGTAAAGGTGAAGACGCCCGCGGCGTCTTTCAGCATTGATGGTCATCGCGAGATGGTGCCTGCACCTCGGGGTGAAGGGCGAAGGCCCCGTCTTTCAGCCTCACGGATCCGTGTCGCGACCAGCCTCCACCTCAGGCCGAGGGCTCAGGGGCCAGCGGCGCGAAGGGGGCCGCGCCAGCCTGCTGGCGGCTGGCGGCTGGCGGCTGGCGGCTGGCGGCTGGCGGCTGGCGAGGGCAAGCGACATTCAGATCTCCTCCGGCACCATCTTGATCGCCCCGCAGGGGCACTCGGCGGCGCAGATGCCGCAGCCCTTGCAGTAGTCGTAGTTGAAGCGGAAGCGCTTGCCCGGGCCCAGCTTGATGACGGCGTTGTCGGGGCAGACCCCGTAGCAGTTGTCGCACTCGAAGCAGTTGCCACAGCTCATGCAGCGCCGCGCCTCGAACAGGGCGTTGCCCTCGTCCAGGTTGCCCACCACCTCGGCGAAGCCACTGGTGCGGCGCACCACGTCCAGCAGGGGGCGGACGGTGCGCGGGGCGTCCGAGTAATACCAGGTGTTGAGCTTGCCGATGTCGGCGACCTCGGCCTTGGGCCGGGGTTGATAACGCGCGCCCCGCAGCCAGGCATCGATGTGCCGGGCCGCCTTTTTTCCCAGGCCGATGGCGGCGGTGGCGTTGCGCGCCCAGGGGATCATGTCCCCACCGGCGAAGACGCCGGGGGCGCCGGTCATCAGGTCCGGGCCAACCTGGACCGCCCCGTCGGCGATGACCAGGCCAGGGAGCTGGTCGAAGGCGGCGAAATCCCCCGTCTGACCGAAGGCCTGTACCAGGACGTCAGCCTCGATGGTCTCGGTCTGGCCGGAGCGGATGATCTGGCCACCCTCCACCGGCACCATGACCTCCAGGATCAGGGTGCGGTCCTGGATGGCGGAGATCTGGCGCAGGTTGAGCAGGCGCATGCCCTCCTCCAGCCCCTCGCGGATCTCGGAGGGATGGGCCGGCATGTACTCCCGGCCGCGGCGTACCACCACCGTCACCGACAGGGCCCCCAGGCGGATGGCGGAGCGGGCGACGTCGATGGCGGTGTTGCCGCCGCCGTTGACCACCACATGGCCGTGGAGGGCCACCGGTTCCTCCAGCTCCACCGCCCGCAGCACGCCAATGGCGTCGAGGACCGGCAGGCCGCCGGTCTGGGGGATGGCCATCTGCTGGCCCCGTTGCAGGCCGACCGCCAGAAAGCAGGCATCGTAGCCCCCCGCCGCCAGGGTCCCTGGCAGGTCCATCACCCGGCTGTTGAGGCGGATCTCCACCCCCATGGCCTGAATGCGCTGGATCTCGGCGTTGAGCTTCTCCCGCGGCATGCGGTACTTGGGGATGCCATAACGGATCATACCCCCGGCCTTGGGGCTGGCCTCGAAGACGGTGACGGCGTGGCCCAGCCGGGCCAGGTGATAGGCGGCGGACAGGCCGGCGGGACCGGCACCGACCACCATCACCCGCTTCCCCGTCGGCTTGCCCGGTTCGATGGCCCAGCCATACTTGAGGGCCTGATCGCCGAGGAAGCGCTCCACGGCGTTGATGCCCACCGCCTGGTCCACCTGGCCGCGGTTGCAGGCGCTCTCGCAGGTGTGGTAGCAGACCCGCCCCATGATGGCGGGGAAGGGGTTGTCGGCCATGATCTGCCGCCAGGCCTGCTCGTAGTTGCCCTCCTCGGCATGAAAGAGCCAGGCCTGGATGTTCTCTCCAGCCGGACACTGATGGTTGCAGGGGGGCATCCGGTCCAGATAGACCGGGCGGAAGGTGCGCCAGGAGCCGGTCTTGTTGGCGAGGGAGGAGCCGACCTTGAGGGTGATGGCAAAGGGCTTGTTGGTTGGAGTGCTCATCGCCGGGCTCCCGCGTCGTCAAGCAGGCCGTAGTGGCGGATATTGCGGTCGGCCAGCGCCTGGATCCGGGCCAGGGTCTCGGTGGCCGGGGTCTTGCCGAAGAGGTGGGCGTAGCGCCGCTGGGGCCGCAGATAGTCCTCCACCGGGATGGGCTTGCGGATCTTGGCGACGCCGGTGACCTCGCCGTGCTCGGCCTCGAAGACCGGGAAGAGGCCGCACTGGGTGACCAGGCGCGCCAGCTTGATGGTCTCATGGGAGGCCGACCCCCAGCCCAGTGGACAAGGCACGAAGATGTGCAGGTACTTGGCACCGCGGATGCCGATGGCCTTCTTGACCTTGTACTCCAGGTCGTGGAGATCGGCGACGGTGGCGGTGGCGACGTAGGGGATGCCGTGGGCCATGGCGATGGCGGGCAGGTACTTGCCCTGGCCGAAGACGTTGCCCGGCGCCGGACCCACCGGCAGGGTGGTGGCGGTGCGGGCCGCCGGCGGGGTCGCCGAGGAGCGCTGCACGCCGGTGTTCATGTAGGCCTCGTTGTCGTAGCAGATGTAGAGGACGTCGTCGTTGCGCTCGAACATGCCGGACAGGCAGCCGAAACCGATGTCGGTGGTGCCGCCGTCACCGCCCTGGGCGATGACGCGGATGTCCTCGCGGCCCTTGACCCGCAGGGCGGCGGCGATGCCGGTGGCCACGGCGGCGGTGTTGCCGAACAGGGAGTGGATCCAGGGTATCTGCCAGGAGGTCTCCGGGTAGGGGGTGGAGAAGACCTCCAGGCAGCCGGTGGCGTTGGCGGCGATCACCTGGCGGTCGGTGGCGGCCACGGCGGCGTCGATGGCGTACCGGGCCCCCAGGGCCTCCCCGCAGCCCTGGCAGGCGCGATGGCCGGAGGTAAGGGAATTGGCCCGCACCGGCATGGCCTGGACGGTGCGGTCGTGCTCGTCGAGGAGGCGGTTGCCGACGGTGAAGGTGCCGGTCTGGTAGAAGCGGACGGGTTGGTAGCTCATGGTCTCCCCCTCAGGCAATCTTGGCGGCGACGGTGCCGACTTCGCGCAGGATGGCCTCGGCGGCGGGCCCGGAACGGCGCACCAGGCGCTCGCGCTCCAGGACCCGCTCCACCAGGGCCTCGTCGAGGTCGAGGAAGGTCATGGCCTCGAGCTGGTCCGCCATGGCCCGCTCAAAGGCACGGGCCAGGCTGCCCATGGTGATGGCGCGCCCGCCGAGACCGGCGACCAGGGTGCGGACCGGCTGACCGGTGCCGTCCAGGGCGAGACGAAGGTTGATGGCGAGGATGCCGCCCACGCCGACGGCGAAGCACTTCTCGACGACGATGACGCGCTCCACGTCCCGCAGGGCATAGCGCACCGCCTCCAGGGGGAAGGGGCGGAAGGAGGTGATGCCCAGGACGCCGATCGCATGACCCGCGTCCCGCAACTGATCGACGGTGTCCTTGATGGTGCCCAGCACCGAGCCCAGGGCCACCACCGCCGTCCGGGCCCCCTCCAGCCGGTAAGGACGGATCAGGCCGCCGGCGTCGCGGCCGAACATGGCCTTGAACTCTGCCGCCACCCGGGGGATCAGGTCCAGGGCGCGGCGCTGCTTGAGATGGGCCAGGTAGCGCACCTCGGTGTAGGCCTCGGGGCCGACCATGGCGCCGATGGACAGGGGCGCCACCGGGTCCAGGACCTGGCGGGGCTCGAAGGGCGGCAGGAAGTTGTCCACCCGCTCCTGATCGGGGACGTCCAGGCGCTCATAGGCGTGGGTGAGGATGAAGCCGTCCATGCACACCATCACCGGCAGGGACAGCTCCTCGGCGATCTTGAAGGCCTGGATGTGCAGGTCCAGGGCCTCCTGGTTGGTCTCGGCGAAGAGTTGCAGCCAGCCGCAGTCGCGCTGGCTCATGGTATCGCTGTGGTCGTTCCAGATGTTGATGGGGGCGCCGATGGCGCGATTGGCCACGGTCATGACGATGGGCAGGCCCAGACCGGAGGCGTTATAGACCGCCTCGACCATGAATAGGAGCCCCTGGGAGGCGGTGGCGGTATAGGTCCGCGCCCCGGCCGCCGAGGCGCCGATGGCGACCGACATGGCGGCGAACTCGGACTCGACGTTGATGAACTCGGCGCGCAGGTCGCCGGCCTTCACCATCTCCCCCAAGCCCTCGACGATATGGGTCTGAGGACTGATGGGGTAGGCGCAGATGACCTCCGGCCGGCAGAGGGCAACGGCCTCGGCGACGCCGTGGGAACCTTCGATTTGCTTGAGGGCCATCAGCGGGCCTCCTGATGTTGGTCGGCGCGTGGCTCCTTGACCGGCTGGCAGGCGGCGAGTTGGGCCCTGACCTGCTCGCAGGCGGCGGTGGCGGCGGCGATATTGCCCTCGGCGACCTTGCCGGTGAATTTGTCACGGATGGCGGAGACCACCGACGGCAGGGAGATTTCCCCCGCCAGCCCGGCGAAGGCGCCGAGCAGCACGGCGTTGGGTAGGGGCCGTCCCAGGTGCTTGAGGGCAATCTCGGTAGCTGGGACGCAGACCTGGCGCTCCGGGCGCAGCCGGACCGACACCTCGTCGATGCCCAGGTCGGTAAAACTCTTGGCGGAGTTGATCAGGACGTAGCCGTCCGCCTTAAGCCCCTGAAAGACGTCCACCTGATGCAGCAAGGTCGGGTCCTGGATGATGATGGCATCCGGGGCCATGATAGGCTCCCGCAAGCGGATCTCCTTGGTATCGATCCGGCAGAAGGCGACCACCGGGGCCCCGGTGCGCTCCGAGCCGAAGCTGGGAAAGGCCTGGGCATGTTTACCCTCAAGAAAGGCGGCGATGGAGAGCATCTCGGCGCCGGTAACGACGCCCTGACCCCCGCGGCCATGGATACGGACCTGGAACATGTGTCCTCCGTTGTCTGGGTCGGTAGCGACCTGGATACCGCGGGGCCGCCGGCAGTTGCGCCTGGTACGACGGGTCATGGCCCGCAGGCCGGCGATTCCTGCTAGGACCGGGGTCCCTGCGCACGGCCTCCGTCATGGGAAGCGATTAGGCTGCTCCGGAGCAGTCAAGCTCAGCACCTGCCGGGCGTCGGGGAAGACAATTTACGCGCATGCCAGGCAACTTGGTCAAGGGCAAGCGTATTGGCTTGTGAGAACCCAAGGCATCGCCCACAATGCCAGCATCATGTTGATGACGCCGATGCTCAGCGTGTTCCTGAAAATCACCGCGGGTCTGAGATGCGCACCGATATCAATATCATGAGCTTACCCGCATTACGCTGGCCACGACGGGGGGCACGGAGATGATGCTGCGCTTCACCAAGATGCAGGGTCTGGGTAATGACTTCGTCGTCTGCGATGGGGTCAGGCAGGCGGTGACCCTGAGCCCGGAGCAGTGCCGCTTCCTGGCGGATCGCCGTTTCGGCGTCGGCTGCGATCAGATCCTGCTGGTGGAACCGCCACGCCTGGCCGGGACCGATTTCCACTATCGCATCTTCAACGCCGACGGCTCGGAGGTGGAGCAGTGCGGCAACGGCGCCCGCTGTTTCGCCCGCTTCGTGAACGACCAGGGCCTGACGGCCAAGACCGAGATCCCGGTGGGTACCGCTGCCGGCCCCATCCGCCTCTTTATCGAGCCGGACGGCCAGGTGCGGGTCAACATGGGGCCGCCGATCTTCACCCCCGCCCGTATCCCGTTTCTGGCGCCTGCTGAACTGCTGCCGAAAGCGGAACTGCTGGCGACGGCTGGGCCAGGGGTGACGGCGACATCAAACGCCATCGCCTTGACGGAAGCGAATGACTACGACCTGGAGGTCGCGGGCGAGAGCCTGCGCATCGGCGCCGTCTCCATGGGCAATCCCCACGCCGTGCTACGGGTGGACGACCTGGACCAGGCCCCGGTGGAGCGACTCGGCCCCCGCATCGAGCGCCATCCCCGCTTTCCCCGCCGGGTGAACGTCGGTTTCATGCAGGTCGTGGCCCCGAACCACATCCGGCTGCGGGTCTACGAACGGGGTGCCGGGGAGACCCTGGCCTGCGGCACCGGGGCCTGCGCCGCCGTGACGGTGGGTCGCCGGCTTGGCCTGCTGGGGGAGCGGGTACGGGTCAGCCTCCCCGGTGGCGACCTCCAGATTCACTGGGCGGGCGACGACCAGCCGGTGTGGATGACGGGCCCCGCCGTGACCGTCTTTACCGGGGAGATCCAGCTATGATCACTCCTGCCAGGACCTGGCTCATGAGGAGCGATCGGCCGATCAGCCTCCTGGTGACCGTGGAGGTGTGGCGATGACCCTGAAGCTACCCACCGAAGAGGCGTGGGTCGCCGCTTATTTAGAGGCCGACCCTGACTTCTTTCTCCGCCACCCTGACCTGACCGCCCGGCTGCGCCTGCCCCATGGCCCCGCGGGCACCCTGTCCCTGGTGGAACATCAGATGGGCATGCTGCGCGCCCAGGTTGAAGGCGAACGGCGGCTGCTGGCGCAACTCATCGCCCGGGCCCGGGATAACGAGACTCTGGCGGAGCGGCTGCACCAACTGACCATCCAACTCATCCTGGCCGCTGACCGACCCGCCCTGGAAGCCATGCTCCGGGAGGGTCTGTGCCGGGAATTCGACACCGAGGCCGTCGGCCTGATTTTCCCTGATGAGGTGGTGGCGCCTATGGCAGGGATGGGTCTACCGCCGGACCGGCCTCCGCCCCCCGGTAACCCCATCCCGGACCAAGTCCAAGCCCAGACCACGGCCAAGGTCCCTATCCAGCTCCCAGACCCCGCCCAGCCCAAAGACCCAGCCCAACCTCAGATTACTGCCCAAGTACAAGTCCCGGCCGCGGCCCCGCACCAGGCCCACATCCAGGTGCAATGCGGTCCCCTGGACCCGGTCAGCGCCGACGCCCTGTTTCCAAACACCACCCGCCCGATCCTGTCCGCGGCCCTCATCCACCTTCGCACCCCGAGCCAAGAGGGGCTCCTGGCCATCGGCAGCGCGGACCCGACCCGCTTCGCCGCGGACATGGGCACCGAGCAACTCCACCGCCTGGGTGAACTGGTCAGCGCCTGCCTCACCACCCTGGAGCGGCAAGGGCCGGATCATGCCTGAGTCAGAGCCCCCCGGCAGCGGTGATGCTGGGGTCCATGCCAGCACCTCCCTCGTCCTGGACGCCTTTCTGGCCCACCTCGGCCAGGAGCGGCGCCTCTCCCCCCATACCCTGAGCAGTTACCGCCGCGATCTGACGGGCATCGCCGCCTGGCGGGAGGGCGCCGGCCTGGGGACGGACTGGACGGGCATGACCACCGACGAGGTGCGGCGCTACGTCGCCTGGCGCCATCGCGCGGGGGCCGGTGGCAAGACGCTGCAACGGGAACTGTCTGCCCTACGCAGCCTCTTCCGCTATCTGCTGCGGGAGGGCCGGCTGGGCTTCAACCCCGCCCAGGGCGTCCGCGCACCCAAAAGCGAACGCAAGCTGCCGATGACCTTCGAGGCCGACGGCCTCTGCGCCCTCCTCGACCAGTCCCTGGACGAGGATCCCCTCGCCATCCGAGACCAGGCCATGATCGAGCTCTTCTACTCCAGTGGTCTGCGCCTGGCGGAACTGGTCTCGATCAACCTCAACGACATCGACCTGGAGGACGCCAGCCTGGAGGTCTTGGGCAAAGGCGCCAAACGTCGCCGGGTCCCCGTCGGCACCCAGGCGCTGGCAGCAGTCAAGCGCTGGCGCCAGGTGCGCGGCCTGCTCGCCGCCGCCGATGAGCCCGCCCTCTTCGTCAGCCAGCGCGGCC
>CALMDH010000060.1:0-61702 GCA_937862735.1 uncultured Gammaproteobacteria bacterium | reverse complement strand
CTTACCGGGGTTGCGATGGGCCTCGAGAGTTACTCAAAACTACAAAACTTCAGTTTCTTAGGAAACCCATTTAGCCCTTGCTCCAGTTCACCCTCGCGGCACGGCCGTGAGCCGCAGGTCCGGGCCGATCTGCCGCAAATCCTGAATCTCCAGGGGGAGACGGTCGTTCATCCGGTCCAGACCGGGGAGATGGAAGAGACCACGCCCGGCGTCGCCCATGAGGTGGGGGGCGAGGTAGAGCACCAGTTCATCGACCAGGCCGGCCTGGAGGGCGCTGCCGGCGAGGGTGGCGCCGGCCTCGATCAGGACCTCGTTGATCTCCATGCGCGCGAGGTAGCGCAGCAGGGTCTCGAGGTCCAGGCCACCGGGACCGGGCGGGACCCGGAGGATTCCCGCGCCAGTGGCCTCCAGAAGGGTGGCGGCTGCCAAATGGGCGGCGCGTTTGGGATCCAGGCGGATATGGGGGTCGTCGTCGAGGTCCGGCTCCTGGGCATGGGCCGGGGCGCGATCCGGTGCCTGGTCCCCTGATGGGGCGGGAATGGTTGTGAGATGCGGCTCGATCGTCGGAAGAGGCTCCGGGTTTCCGGGCCTGAGGCCATCGGCCTCCGGGTCCAGGCAGGCGATCAGGGTCTGCCCCGGCAGGCTCAGCAACCGCGCCGTGGGCGGGGTGCGCAGGTGGCTGTCGACCACCACCCGCAGGGGCTGGCGCACCGTGCCATCCGGCCCGATCCCGGGCAGGTCCGCCGGGCTCAGGCGCACGTTCAGGGAGGGATCATCCGCCAGCAGGGTGCCAACACCGGTGAGGATGGCGGAGCTGCGAGCGCGCAGGAATTGCACATCCCGCCTGGCCGCCGCCGAGGTGATCCACTGGCTCTCGCCGCTGGCCATGGCGGTGCGGCCGTCCAGGCTCGCCGCCAGCTTGACGCGGACATGGGGCAGGCCCCGTTCCATGCGCTTGATGAAGCCGGGGTTGAGACGGCGCGCCTCGGTCTCCAGCAGGCCCTGCTCCACCGCCACTCCCCCGGCGCGCAGCCGGTCCAGGCCAGAGCCGGCGACCAGGGGATTGGGGTCGGTCATGGCCACTACCACCCGCGCCACCCCGGCCGCCAGCAAGGCCTCGGTACAGGGCGGGGTCCGGCCATGGTGACAGCAGGGCTCCAGGCTGACATAGGCGGTGGCGCCGCGCGCCGCGTCCCCCGCCGCCGCCAGGGCGAGGGGTTCCGCATGGGGGCTGCCGGCGCGCCGGTGCCAGCCCTCCCCCACCACCACGCCCGCCTTGACGATGACACAGCCGACCCGAGGATTGGGCTCAGTAGTGTAGAGACCCTGGGCGGCCAGACGGATGGCGCGGGCCATGTGGATACGATCGGCAATCCGGTCGCTGGGGAAGGCGGGGTTAATCATCGCAGGTCGACTGGCCCAGGCTTGGGAGAGATCAAGCGGGTGACACCGTATAGACGTCCCTCTGGGCTTGACGACCACCTCGCGGCGGTCAAGAACCCCGCCAGTCGCCAGCCGACCCCGCGCCCACCGCACCAACACCGGATAGGCATCGGGTCGGCATTGATCATGCCTTGCTTCCCAGGTCCGTTAGCAGGTCGAGCTGTTTGCGTTTGGCCTCGGGACCGGGCTGGCGCTCCAGGCGATCGATTTCCTCGCGGAAGGCGCGCACGTCCTCGAACTTGCGATAGACGGAGGCAAAGCGGACGAAGGCGACCTCATCCAGTTGGCGCAGTTCCTCCATCACCAGCTCGCCGATCTGGCGGGAGGAGACCTCGCCGTCGCCGCTGGCAATGAGCTTGCGGTTGATGCGCGCCAGGGCGGCCTCGACCTGTTCCGTCGGCACCTTGCGCTTTTCCAGGGCGCGCATCATGCCCGAGTAGACCTTGCGGCCGTCGAAGGGTACCCGGCTGCCATCGCGCTTGATGACCCGGGGCAGGTTGAGCTCCGCCGCCTCGTAGGTGGTAAAACGGTCCTTGCACACCAGGCACTCCCGGCGGCGGCGCACCTGGTCACCGTCCCCGGACAGCCGGGAATCGATGACCTTGGTGTCCTGGGCTCCGCAATAGGGACAGCGCATTCAGTCAGACCCGGCACACATGAGGTCGGGGTTCACTCCGCCCCCACGCCGATCCGGCCGCACCACCCTGGGGGTCTGAACCGGGTCGCACGCTATCCGCCAAGCCGACACCCGCCCTTAGTCCCGGTACACACCGCCCTCAGTGCCGATACACCGGAAAACGGGCGCACAGGTCGAGGACCTTGGCCTTGACCTGGTCACTGACCGCCTGGTCACCCCGGGCGTCGATCAGATCGCACATCCAGCCCGCCAGGTCCCGCGCCTCGGCCTCGCCACAGCCGCGGGTGGTCAGGGCCGGGGTACCGACGCGGATGCCGCTGGTGACGAAGGGTGATTGGGGATCGTTGGGCACGGCGTTTTTGTTGACGGTGATGTTAGCCGCCCCCAGCCAGGCATCCACCTCCTTGCCGGTAAGGCCCTGGGCGATGAAGCTGACCAGGAAAAGATGGTCGTCGGTGCCACCCGAGACCACGTCGTAACCACGGTCGAGGAAGACCTGGGCCATGGCGCGGGCATTCGCCAGGACCTGGCGCTGGTAGTACTTGAATTCGGGGTCCATGGCCTCCTTGAAGGCGACGGCCTTGGCGGCGATGACGTGCATCAGCGGGCCGCCCTGGATGCCGGGGAAGACCAGGGAGTTGAGCTTCTTCTCGATCTCCGGGTTGGCCTTGGCCAGGATCAGGCCACCGCGGGGACCGCGCAGGGTCTTGTGGGTGGTGGTGGTCGTGACGTCGGCGATCCGGACCGGGCTGGGGTAGAGCCCCGCCGCCACCAGGCCGGCCACATGGGCCATGTCCACCAGCAGGTAGGCGCCGACGGCGTCGGCGATGTCGCGGAAGCGCTGCCAGTCCACCACCCGGGAGTAGGCGGAGAAGCCGGCGACGATCATCCGGGGCTGGTGCTCCTTGGCCAGGCGCTCCACCTCGGCGTAGTCGATCTCGCCGGTGGCCGGGTCCAGACCGTACTGGTAGGCGCGGTAGAGCTTGCCAGAGAAGTTGGGCTTGGCGCCATGGGTCAGGTGGCCGCCATGGGCCAGGCTCATGCCCAGCACCACGTCGCCGGGCTCGCACAGGGCCATATAGACGGCGGCGTTGGCCTGGGAGCCGGAATGGGGCTGGACGTTGGCAAAGTCGGCGCCGAACAGGGCCTTGGCGCGGTCGATGGCCAGTTGCTCGGCGATGTCGACGAACTCGCAGCCGCCGTAGTAGCGCTTACCGGGATAGCCCTCGGCGTACTTGTTGGTCAGGACCGAACCCTGGGCCTGCATCACCCGGGGGCTGGTGTAATTCTCCGAGGCGATGAGCTCGACGTGCTCCTCCTGGCGGCGCTCCTCGTTCTGGATCGCGGCCCAGAGCTCGTCGTCATAGCCCTCGATGCGGGTGGTCTGGTCAAACATGGCGGAACCTCAAAGGGTGAAATCGGCGCATTCTAGCCGCTTTGGCCGTTGGCATGCGCGCCTTCCTGGTCCGGTCCTGGTTCGCATCAGTCCAGCGTCAGGCCAGCCCCGAGGTCACAGCCGCGTCAGGCTCACCGTTTGCCGGAAACGCGCCAGGGCGAGCAGAAAGGTCAGGACCCCCAGGCCCAGGGTGGCGGCCAGGTGCGGCCAGATCAGATCCAGGCCGGCCCCGCGGAAGACCAGTGACTGCATGTAGGCGACGATGTGGGTGGTCGGCGAGATCAGCATCACCCGTTGCAGGAACTCCGGCATGGAGTCCAGGGGGGTATTGGCCCCCGAGAGCATGTACATCACCAGGAAGACCGGGATGGAGAGCAGGCCAAACTGGGGCATGGTGCGAGCCAGGGTGGCGAGGAAGATCCCCAGGGCGGTCAGGGCGAAGAGATAGACCGCCAGACCAAGGACCAGGAGTCCCGGTGAGCCGACACTAGGGGCGCCCAGGACCCCCGTGACGACCAGGACCAGGGACAGGCTGGCCGCCACCAGGATCACCAGACCGTTGGCCCAGACCTTGGCCAGCATGATCTCGGCGGCGGTGAGGGGCATCACCAGCAGGTGTTCGATGGTGCCGTGCTCCCGCTCGCGGATCAGGGCCGCGCCGGTGAGGAGGATGCCCAGCAGGGTGACCATGTTGACGATCTGCATCACCGCCAGGAACCAGGTCGAGTCCCCATTGGGATTGAAGGCCAAGTGGGTTACCGCCGACACCGCCGGGAGGGGTGCGGGGGCCTCGTCGCGCAGATGAAAGAGGGGCTCCTCGGCCAGGACCCGTTCCAGGTAGCGCGCCCCTGCCCCGGCCATGGCCATGGCGGTGGCGTCGACATTGACCTGAATCGCCGGCTGGCGCCCTTCCCGGACGTCGGCGTGCAGGCGCGGCGGAAAGTCGATGACGAAGGTGAAACGGCCGGCATCCAGGACCCCGTCCAGGTCCGTGGCCGGGATGAGCACCGGCGGCTGGAAATAGGGCGGACGCAAGGCCGCCGTCAGGCGAGCCGTCAGGGGTGAGCGGTCCTCGTCCACCACCGCGACCGAGGCGTTCTCCAGTTGGATCTTGACCCCCCGGGCCGGGGCGATGATGGCGAGGGTGAAGCAGTAGAGGATCAGCAGGACCAGCACCGGATCGTAGCGCAGGCTGGCGAGTTCCTTCAGTCCCAGGCGATAAATGGCGCTGAGCCTCATGGATATCGACTTTCGCCCGGGTTCAGGAATCGACCGATCTCCAATCGACCTCCGACCCGGATCAGGCGCGGTCCCCGGTGGCGGCAATGCCCGCCAGTTCGGCGGCCAGACCAGCGAGGAGATGGGCCGCGCCCTCCGCCCCCTCGTGGTCCCAGGTCCGCAGGCTCCCGGCCATGAAGCCGAGGGCCGAGGCGATCTCGAAAAGCCTTTGCCGGTCGTGTTCATTCAGACCCCTCACGCCCAGGGAGGGCTTCGGCGGCACAGGGTGCCGACTCGCTTGCTCCCTCCCCCCGGTTGGGGGAGGGTTGGTGAGAGGGGGGCTGGATTGATACAGCGCGAGGGGCTCTGCTGGCTCGCGGACGGCGGACAAATTGTCAAAGATGTCGGGCAGGGCCACGGGTTCGCCCGCGGGGAGGTCATGGCCTTCCTCCTCCTGGAACCATTCGGGAATGACGAACGCCGGCGGACTGGCGGCTGGCTGGGAAGGATCTTGGCTCATGGTGATGAGGATACCCCCGGGCGAACCAGAGACGGCGGGCACTCCAGGCGGGAGGGAGTTAGGAAGGCCGACCCCGGGCTAGGCCGGGGTCGACGCCTTGGGCGTGGAGGGGAGCAGGGCCATGGGGAATGTGCCGGGATCGGCAACCCAAGGGGCGCCAGTTTCGCTGACCTTGGGTAGGGTAGCAATCAGTGGTCTAAGGTTGGGCCGGGGTCGACGGCACGGGGCTCGCGCTAGCCGGTGACGCTGGCGGGGGCGGCGGCGCCATCGCCGGCACGGATTCCGTCACCGGCACTGGCGGGGCCACCGCTACCGGCGGGGCAGGCGGCGCCGGCTGCGGGGACGAGGGCTCCGGGACCTTCCGGGTCTCCATGGGCAACACCTCGACCTGGACCGACCCAGGAGCGGCTGGCGGCTGGCTGCCCAGCGGCTGCTTGGCCTCCTCGACGAGAACCCCCCGGTCCGCCTGGTTGAAGAAGCGGAAGAAGTCGGAATCGGGCTGCAACACCAGCATGTCGCCGCCCTGGCCGAAGGCGGCGCGGTAGGCGTTCAGGCTGCGGTAAAAGGCGTAAAACTCCCGATCCTGGTTGAAGGCCTGGGCATAGATCTCGGCGGCCTTGGCGTCGCCCTCGCCGCGGGCCTCCTCCGCCAGCTTGTAGGCATCGGCCAGGATGACGGTGCGCTGCCGGTCGGCATCGGCACGAATGCGCTCGGCGGCCTCGGAACCCTTGGCGCGCAGGTCGCGGGCGACCCGCTCGCGCTCGGCCCGCATGCGCTCGTAGACCGATTCGCTGACTTCAGGCGGCAGGTCGATCTTCTTCACCCGCACGTCCACCACCTCGATGCCCAGCTCGGCGGCCTGACGATCGACGGCCTTGGTCAATTCGTCCATGAGTTGATAGCGGTCCTCGGAGACCACCTCCTGGATGGTGCGGCGCCCGAACTCGTCGCGCAGGCCGGTGTTGATCCGCTCGGCGAGCAGGCGACTGGTGCGGCCACTGTCACCACCGGTGGAGCGGAAGAACTGGCCGGGGTTGGTGATCCGCCACTTGGCGAAGGAGTCGACGATCACGTCCTTCTTTTCCACCGTCAGGAAGCGCTGGGGGCGGGACTCCAGGGTCTGGAGGCGGCCGTCGAACTTCTTGACGTTGTTGATGATGGGGATCATGAAGTGCAGGCCGGGCTTGTAGTCGCTGTCGACGATCTCACCCAGGCGCAGCTTGATGGCCACCTCCCACTGGTTGACGATGAAGGCCGAGGCATAAAAGACCAGGGCCAGGACGGCCAGCCCGAGGGGGGCGAAGAACTTCATCGGGGCATTCATCAGCGCTCCCTCCGCTCGCGGGACGTGTCACGGGAATCCTTCTTGGCGGGCTGGCTGGTATCGCTGGGTGGGGGTGCCGGGGGTGCCGCGACCGCCCGGGGCGCCTCGGCCGCCGGTTTTTTGCTGATCAACTGGTCCAGGGGGAGATAGACGAGACTGTTGGCCCCCTCCTTGACATCCAGCAGGACCTTGTTGGTCTCACCCAGGACCTTTTCCATGGTATCCAGGTAGAGCCGCTCCCGGGTCACCTCCGGGGCCTTGACGTATTCACCGAGGACGGAGAGGAAACGGGCGGACTCACCCTCGGCGCTGGCGATGACGCGATCGCGGTAGGCCTTGGCGTCGGCCTCCATGCGCGCCGCCTCACCGCGGGCCTGGGGGACGATCTCATTGGCGTAGGCCTCGGCCTTGTTCTCCAGGCGCTCCTTGTCCTCACGGGCCTTGATGGCATCGTCGAAGGCGTCCTTGACCTGTTCCGGCGGCTTGGCCGGTTGCATGTTGACCGAGGTGACTTCAAGTCCGGTCTTGTACTGGTTCATCAGGTTCTGCACCCGCTCCTTGATGCTGACGGCGATGGCGCCACGCCCCTCGGTGAGGATGAAGTCGAGCTTGCTGGCGCCGATGGTCTTGCGCACCTCGGTCTCGGTGGCGTCACGCAGGGTCTTTTCCGGGGTCTGGTCCTGGAAGAGATAGTCCGCGGCGTCCTGGATGCGGGACTGCACCGTCAGCTCCAGCTCGACGATGTTCTCGTCCTGGGTGAGCATGGAGGCCTTGTGGGTGAAGGACGAGATCTCGTCGACGTTGACCTTGACCACATCCTCGATGGGATAGGGGATGCGCCAGTGGGGGCCGGGCTCGGTCATGTAGGCATAGGCGCCGAAGCGCAGGACCACGCCACGCTCCGCCGGCTGGATGATGTAGATGCCGGACAGCAGCCAGATCAGCAGCAGGATTCCCGCCACCACGCCGATGGCCTTGCCGCTGAAACCGCCCCCAGGCAAGCTGGGGAAGCCACCGCCGCGTCCGCCGCCAGGACCACCGCCCTGATCGTCGGGTTCCGGACCGGAAGGTCCCTTCTTGCCACCGAAGAGCCCGCCCAGGCTCTCCTGGAGCTTGCGCACCACCTCGTCGAGGTCCGGGGGACCCTGCTGGTCGCCGCCGCTCTTGCCGCTCCAGGGGTCCTTGTTACCGCTACCACCGGGCTCATTCCAGGCCATAGTCACTCCTATGCCATGCAGTAGACCCGCGGGTCGTGGCGCCGCGGGTCGTTGTCGTGGGTTCGTCAGACGTTGGGGCATTGTAAGTAAGGTATCAGCGCTTCGGCAAACCCGCCCATCGGCCGCCCCCATCAGGCCTCAGCCAGACGCTCAGCGAGGTTCGGCAGGCGGCTCAGCAGCCGTTCGAGGTCCGCGGGGGCCAACCGCACCTCCAGGTCCCAGCCGCCCTCTTCGGTATGGGCCTCGGCCAGGACCTGGGCGTGGTTGAACAACCAGGCCCGCAAGCCGCCCTCGGCCGGGGTCAGGCGCACCCGGCGATGCAGCCAACCGGCGCCCACATGCTCGGCGATGGCCGTGAGCAGCAGGTCGAGCCCGACGCCACTCCCGGCGCTGAGCCAGACCCGCCGTGCCCGGCCGTCGGCATCGCGCTCGATCCGCGGCTCCGCCGCCGGCAGCAGATCGATCTTGTTGAAGACCTGGAGCTGGGGCGTCTCCCCCGCCCCGATCTCCGCCAGGACCTCCTCCACATCGGCGATGCAGCCATCCCGCCGCGCCCCGGCGGCATCGACGACGTGCAGCAACAGATCCGCCATCCGTGTCTCCTCCAGGGTGGAGCGGAAGGCCGCCACCAGTTCATGAGGCAGGTCGCTGACGAAGCCGACGGTGTCGGCCAGGATCACCGCCTGCCCCTCCGGCAGGTCCAGGCGCCGCAGGGTGGGGTCGAGGGTGGCGAACAACTGATCGGCCTGGAAGACCCCGGCCTGGGTCAGGGCGTTGAAGAGGGTGGACTTGCCGGCGTTGGTGTAGCCCACCAGGGACAGGGTCGGCAGCTCCGCCTTGTCCCGGGCCCGCCGCCCCTGGGCGCGCTGGCCGACGATACGCGCCAGCCGTTTGTTGAGGGTGGCGATGCGCTTGCCGAGCAACCGGCGGTCGGTCTCGAGCTGGGTCTCGCCGGGACCGCGCAGGCCGATGCCCCCCTTCTGACGCTCCAGGTGGGTCCAGCCACGGACCAGCCGGGTGGAGAGGTGGGTGAGCTGGGCAAGTTCCACCTGGAGCTTGCCCTCGAAGGAGCGGGCGCGCTGGGCGAAGATGTCGAGGATCAGCCCGGCGCGATCGAGGACCCGGCACTGGAGGTGCCGTTCCAGATTGCGCTCCTGGGCCGGCGACAAGGCATGGGCGAAGATCACCAGCTCCGCCTCACCGGTCTCCACCAGCAGCTTGAGCTCATCGGCCTTGCCACTGCCAATGAAGAGACGCGGCTCCGGCTTGTCCCGGCTGCCCGACAATTCACCGACGATCTCGGCCCCGGCGGCCCGGGCGAGGAGGCGGAATTCCTCGCGCTCCTCGGGCTCCGCGACCCGCCCCAGGTCCAGATGGACCAGGACGGCCCGCTCCCCGGCACGGGGACGGTCAAACATGGAGACGGGCGGGATGACGGCGAGGGGGGGAGACGGCACCCGGTCCCGGTGACTGGCGACCGGAGCCGTGCGGACCCCTGGGCGGTCCCACGGTGAGATCAGCTATTGCCTGGTTCCGGCAAATCGTCCAGGCCGGTGGGGGAGAGCCGGACGTTGCGCGCGGGCACGACCGTGGAGATGGCGTGCTTGTAGATCATCTGGCTGACATTGTTCTTGAGCAGGACGACGAATTGATCGAAGGACTCGATCTGGCCCTGCAACTTGATGCCGTTGACCAGGAAGATGGAGACGGGGACGCGCTCCTTCCTCAGGGCGTTGAGAAAGGGGTCTTGCAGGTTTTGCCCTTTGGACATGGAGAAAGCTCCTGATTCTTGTAGTCGTTGCATGATAGAGACTTGACGGCGGGACAAAAAAAACGCGCCCGCGTAACGGATGGTGGAAGAGACAGGGAAAGTTTGCCGAGGTTCACCCCAGCGCCTGGTTGACGAGGGCCAGGGCCCGCTCCGTGGGGGCTTCATCATCGAACAGGTAATGACAGTCAGCCTCGGCACGCAACCAGGTCGTCTGCCGTTTGGCGAGTTGCCGGGTGGCGATCACCCCCCGTTCGATTGCCTCAGTATAGCTTGAGGCACCCAATAAGTAATTCAACATTTGCCGATAGCCAACGCTGCGCAGGGCGGGCAGGTCCGGCGTCAGGTCGCCCCGCGCCCAAAGATGGCGCACCTCCGCCTCGAAGCCCTGGGCCAGCATGGCCTGGAAGCGCTGATGGATTCGCTCGCCCAACACCGCCCGCTCCCGGGGGAGGCGGATCAGCTTGAGCACCCGGTAGGGCAAGGGCTCACAACAGCCGTATACGGCGCCAGCGGCGGTGCCGACGGCGTGGCCGGCGCCAGCCCCAGTCCCTCTGCCCTTACCCGTGCCAGTCCCAGTCCTAGTCCCAGGAATACTACCAGTACCAGTACCAGTACCAGTACCAGTACCAGTACCAGTCCCAGTGCCCGTGCCCGTATCCGTGCCAATGCCAGTGCCGACGCCGACGCCGAGGCCGGGGCCGGCGTCGAACTGACGCTGTAATTCGCTCATGGGCCGCCCGGTGACCTCGAACACCTCCAGGGCGCGCTGGATGCGCTGGGGGTCGTTGGGGTGGATGCGGGCGGCGGCGGCGGGGTCCACCGCGGCCAGCCGCCGGTGCAGTTCCGCCCACCCGATCGCCGCCGCCTCCGCCTCCAACCGCGCCCGAATCGCCGGATCGGCCGCCGGCAGGGGGGATAGGCCCTGGGTCAGGGCGCGAAAATAGAGGCCGGTACCCCCCACCAGCAGGGGCACCCGGCCCTGGGTGCTGATGACCGCCATCTCCCTCAGGGCATCGGCGCGGAAACGGGCGGCGGAGTAGGCCTCGGTGGGGTCGAGGATGTCGATCAGCCGGTGGGGCGCCCGGGCCAGGATCTCCGGCCCGGGCTTGGCGGAGCCGATATCCAGGCCGCGATAGACCTGGGTCGAATCCACGCTGACGATCTCGCAGGGGAAACGGCTGACGAGCTCCAGGGCCAGGGCGGTCTTGCCCGAGGCGGTGGGTCCCATGAGGAAGATGGCAAGGGGGCGGTCCATGGGAGGGCGATCCGCGCTCAGCGCCCGCGGGCGAACAGGCGGTCGAGTTCCGCCAGGGTCAGGCGCACCCAGGTCGGGCGGCCATGGTTGCATTGATCCACGCGCTCGGTGCGCTCCATCTCCCGCAGCAGGGCATTCATCTCCTCCAGGGTCAGGCGGCGGTTGGCCCGCACCGCGCGGTGGCAGGCCAGGGTGGCGAGGACCTCGTTGACCCGGGACTGGAGCAGGTCGCTGCGGCCATGGACCACCAGGTCCGCCAGCAGATCCCGCAGCAGGCCCTCGGCGTCGGCACCCTGGAGCAGGACCGGGATCTCCCGCACCGCGAGGCTGGCCGCGCCGACTCGGTCGACCGTCAGGCCGAAGCGGCGGAAGTGATCGGCATGGTCTGCGGCCAGATCGGCCTCCCGCTCACTGACCCGCACCGCCAGGGGCACCAGCAGGGGTTGGCGGCGCAGGCCGGGGCCCTCCTCCCAGGCACGCTTGAGGCGCTCATAGGCGATGCGCTCGTGGGCGGCGTGCATGTCGACGATGATCAGACCATCCGCGGCCTGGGCCAGGATGTAGATGCCCTGCAATTGGGCCAGGGCATAACCCAGGGGCGGGATCTCTTCCCAGGCCGCCGGCTCGGGTCCGACGCCTGTTGCGGTGGCCGCGACCGGGCTAAAACCGGTGATCCGAAACCCGGCGGTGGCTGATCCGCCCGTCGTCACGCCGACCGCGGAGGATGGGCTCGGGCACCCCGCCGCGGAGAGATCGGGGGATGACCAAGCCGGCGGGGAGGGCTGGTAAAAGCCCTGGCCATGGCCCCAATCGCCGCGTCGCTCGCCGATGCCCCCGGTTAAACTCGCGGACAGGGGCAACTGCCGCGCCGACGGCTGGAAAGGTGGCTGGCAAGGCGCCGGTGAACCGGGCGGCGACGAGGTCAGCTCGGGTGAACCGGCAGGCGGCAAGGTAAAGGTCGGTGACTCGGGAGGCGGAGCCTGACAGTCCGGCGACCCGATAGGCAACGGGTTAAAAACCGCCGACCCAGGACCCGTCGTCGCCCCCGGGTAGGTCTCCTGATCCCAGGCGGGCAGGTTCCCGGAGGCACCGGGCGGGCCCAGTTCTCCCGCCGCCAGCCGCCGGTGCAGGGCCCGGAAGATGAAGTCGTGGACCTGGCGCCCCTCGCGGAAGCGCACCTCCTGCTTGGCGGGATGGACGTTGACGTCCACCAGCACCGTCGGCAGTTCCAGATAGAGGACATAGGCCGGATGCCGGCTGTGGTGGAGGACGTCCTGAAAGGCCTGGCGCACCGCATGGGTCACCAGTTTGTCCCGCACCAGACGCCCATTGACGTAGAAGAATTGCAGGTCGGCCTGGCTACGGGAGAAGGCCGGCGCCGCCAACCAGCCGGAGAGGCGCAGGTCGACCGCGGCCTCCGCCACCGCCAGGGCATGAGCGAGGAAACCCTCGCCCGCCAGGGCCGCCAGGCGCTGGCGCAGGCCCGTCTCGCCCACGGCCGCCGGCAGGTCGAGGAGGACGCGGCCATTGTGCTGAAGGCGAAACCGGGTCCCGACCCGGGCCAGGGCGATGCGCCGCACCACCGCCTCGACATGCCCTAGCTCGGTCTTCTCCGCGCGCAGGAATTTCCGCCGGGCGGGGGTGTTATAGAAGAGATCCCGGACCTCGACGGTGGTACCGGGCGGGTGAGCGACCGGCTCCGGGGCGTAGAGGCAATCACCGCCGTCACCGCGGACGGCCCAGGCCTGATCGGCATCCGGGGTACGGGAGCGCACCTCCAGCCGCGACACCGAGGCGATGCTGGGCAGGGCCTCGCCGCGGAAGCCCAGGGAGACCACCGCCTCCAGCTCCGCCAGGCTGGCGATCTTGCTGGTGGCATGGCGGCTCAGGGCCAGGGCCAGGTCCTCCCGGGGGATGCCGCAGCCGTTATCCCGCACCCGTAGCAGCTTGACCCCGCCCTGCTCCAGGTCGATCTCGATCCGATCCGCCCCGGCATCCAGGCTGTTCTCGATCAGTTCCTTGGCCACCGAGGCCGGGCGCTCCACCACCTCGCCGGCGGCGATCTGATTGATGAGTTGGGCCGGCAGGGGGCGGATGCGGCGCGAGGACGAGGTTTCGGCGGTCATGGGTCGGGATGGAAGCAAAAAGGACGCCGGCAAGCAAGACGGTATTAGCTCCCCGGCGGTGGCCAGCCGCCGGCTTGCCTGCAAATGGGGGCACGCAACCTCCCTTGCGCCGACCCCGCCGGTTGGGTCCCCAGGGCGGGCTTGGGCTATCATGAGCACCCTTTATCCACCCCTAACCTCCAAGGCCAGACATGCCCCAGGAATCCCTCAGCGGACAGCCGTCCCGGCTGTCCATCGCCATCACCGGCTCGGGCGGCAGCGGCGCCGTCACGACCGGGTCGATCCTGCTTGCCGCCGTGGCCCGCGCCGGCTACTACGGCCTCATGACCCGCTCCGCCGGGCCCCAGATCCGTGGCGGTGAGTCCGCGGCCATGGTGCGCTTCGGTCCCGGCCCGGTGAACGGCATGGACGATCGCTTCGATATCCTGGTGGCCCTGGACTGGCTCAACATCAGCCGCTTCTATGACGAAATCCCCCTGGGCGCCGAGAGCCTGGTGCTCACTGACCCGGCGGGCGGCGCCGTGCCGGCGGAGATCCTCGCCAGTGGCGCCCGGGTGGTGGAACTGCCCCTCAAGGCCATGGCCGACGCCGTGGCGGGTGGCCGCCTGAACATGGCCGCCCTGGGGGCCGCCGGGGCCCTGGCCGGCTTGCCCCTCGCCGCCCTGGAGGCCGAGGCAACGGCGGCCCTGGGGCGCAAGAGCGCCGACATCGCCGCGGCGGCGGTGGCCTGCCTCCAGGCCGGTTACGCCACCGCCCCCGCGCGTCGCGTGACCGCCATCACCGGCACCGAGCGCTGGAACATGAGCGGCAACGAGGCCAGCGGCCTGGGCGCCCTGCGCGGCGGGATCCGCTTCGTTGCCGCCTATCCCATCACCCCCGCCACGGAGATGCTGGAGTGGCTGGCCCCGCGGCTAGAAAAGGTCGGCGGCGGCCTGCTCCAGGCCGAGGACGAACTGGCCTCGGTGAACATGATCATCGGTGGCTCCTTCGGTGGCGTGCCCTCCCTCACCGCCACCTCCGGTCCCGGCCTGAGCCTGATGATGGAGGGCCTGGGCCTGGCAGTGACCAGCGAGACCCCCATCGTCGTCGCCAACGTCATGCGCGGCGGACCCTCCACCGGCATCCCCACCAAGTCGGAGCAGTCGGACCTCAACATCGCCCTCCATGGCTTCCACGGCGACGCCCCCCACCTGGTGCTGGCGGCCACCGACATCCGCGACTGCACCTTCACCACCCAGTGGGCGGTGCGCCTGGCGGAACATCTCCAGACCGTGGCCATCGTCCTCACCGATCAGGCCCTGGGCCAGTCGCGCACCATCTGCGACCCACCCGCCCGCTTCCCGGACGAACTGCCCCGGGTGACGGCGGAGATCGGTGACGAGCCTTATCGCCGCTACGCCCTCACCGCATCCGGCATCTCCCCCATGGCCCTGCCCGGCCAGCCCGGCGGCCTCTACGTGGCCGACGGCCTGGAACACAACCCCCGGGGCACCCCCTCCAGCATGGCCAAGGATCACGCCGCCCAACTGGAGAAGCGCCGCCGCAAGCTGCTGGACTTCGACTATGGCCCCTGGTGGGCGGAGATCAGCGGTTCCGGCCCCCTGGCCCTGGTGACCTGGGGCTCCGCCACCGGCGCCGTGGTCGAGGCCGCCGAGCGCCTGACCGCCGCCGGTCACCCGACGCGGGCCATCGCCCTGCGCCTTATCGCCCCCCTGCGCCACGCCGACCTGGCCCAGGCCCTGGCCGGGGCCGAGCGGGTCCTGGTGGTGGAGCAGAACCAGGGCGGCCAGCTCTTCCACTATCTGCACGGTGAACGGGCCCTGCCGGCCGGTGCCCGGTCTATCGCCCGCCCCGGTCCCCTGCCCCTGCGCCCCGGCGACATCGTCGCCGCCGCCCTGGCTACCCTGGACCCGCAGACGCCCGCGGCCGCCCATGCCGCTGGGGCGAGCCCGGCCCTTACCCCTGAATCCCTGGGGCGCTCAGCGGCCAGCCCGACCCCGGATACGGGTCCCGGCGACCGCCCCGCCCCCTCTGCCGCCCAGGAGCTTTGATATGGAAGGCGCATCCACCTCCAGCACCTACCAGGCCCCGGTCCTCAAGGCCAAGGACTACAAGTCCGACATCAACCCCATCTGGTGTCCCGGCTGCGGGGACTTCGGCGTCCTCGCCGCCATGACCAAGGCCGCCGCCTACCTGGGCCTGGCCAAGGAACAACTGGCCATGGTCTCCGGCATCGGCTGCTCCTCGCGCCTGCCGGCCTACATCAATAGTTACGGCTTTCATGGCATCCACGGCCGCTCCCTGGCCATCGCCGCGGGTCTCAAGGCGGCCCGGCCGGACCTGACGGTGGTGGTCGCCGGCGGCGACGGCGACGGCTTCTCCATCGGCGGCAACCACTTCATCCACGCCTGCCGGCGCAACATGGACCTGACCTACATCGTCATGGACAACGAGGTCTATGGCATGACCAAGGGCCAGGCCTCCCCCACCACCCAGCCGGACTGGCGCAACAGCAAACTCACCCCCCGCGGCACCGGGGTGCGGCGCTTCCAGCCCGCCGCCCTGGCCCTGGCCGCCGGCGCCTCCTTCATCGCCCGGGGGTTCACCGGGGACCCCAGCGGCCTGACCCAGCTCATCGTCCAGGCCATCCAGCACCCGGGCTTTTCATTCCTCCATGTCCTCAGCCCCTGCCAGACCTACCAGCCGGAGCAGAAGGAGTGGAAGCACCTGGTGCATGAGAGCGAGGAGGAGGCCACCGACGACCCCATCGAGGCCGCCCGCCGCATCCAGGCGGACGATGGCATGTCCCTGGGCGTCATCTACGCCCAGTCCCTGCCCACCTGGCTGCCCCCCCACCTGTCCCAGGCCAGCCTGCCGGAGATCGAAGCGGAGTTTCATCTATGAGCGACCACCACCCCGAACACATCGCCAGCGTCGGTGAATTCCTCGCCCACGCCCTGGAACTGGAGTACGAGTCCGCCGAGCGCTACCGGGAACTGGCGGGGAACATGAGCGTCCACAACAACCCGGAGATCGCCGAACTCTTCGAATACCTGGCGCGCATGAGCGACCTCCATGCCCAGGAGGTCGAGGAACACGCCCGGGACATCCCGTTGCCCCAGATCGCGCCCTGGGACTACAAGTGGGCCGCCGGCGGCAGTCCCGAGGCCAATGCCGCCGAGCAGGACGAGGAGCTCAGCTACCTCATGACCCCCATCCAGGCCATGCACCTGGCCCTGCACAATGAACTCCGCGGTCGCGACTTCTACGCGCGGGTCGCCGCCGGTTCCCCCGACCCCGAGGTGCGCCGCCTCGCCGCCGAGATGGCCGAGGAGGAGACCGAGCACGCCGAACTGCTGGAGCAACGCCTGGCCAGGATGGACCCCCGCCGCGCCACGCCGGTGGAGGACCTGGACCCGCCCAACATGCCGGAGTGATTGGCCGCCGGCGACCTGGGTCCCCGCGCCGGAGGGGCGGGGCGGCCGTCCATCCCGGCTAAGGCGACAGGTCGCCGGGGGATTGCTCCTCCGGACTCTGGATGAGGGTGGCGTAATGGTCGGCGTAATCCCGGTCGGCACCGACCATGTGGCCGACCAGCCAGTGCTGGAGGGCCGCCAGGGTCTCGGCGTCGAGGTGGCTGGTGGCCTGACGTTCCAGGTCCCGGACCATCTCGACGTATTCCGCCAGCAGGAGGGCGTGCTCGCTGCGATGCGCGGCCAGTTCCGGATAATCGATGGCGCGCATCAGGGCCTCTTCGTGCTTGAAATGTTCCCGGGCCTGGTCGGCGAGGATCTCCAGGGCGGTGATGAGCGCCCGGTGACGGTCCGCCGCCTCCCGTTCGTCGCCCGGGGTTTCGCCAACCCCGCTCCCGTCCCTATCCTGACCGGACAAGCCGGGGAGGGGCGCGACGAAGCGCTCGGCGAGTCGATTCAGGCCCTCCACCAGGGCACGGTGTTCCTCGTCGATGGGATCGATGTGGAGATTCCAGTGATCCTGCCAACTGATCGAGAACATGGGCTTGGCCTCAGCTAGGCGATACCACCTGGAGACCATTGTGGCCGATACCTGGCCACTCCGCCAGCCGCGGCCGCCCGGGGCCAAAGTAAATCCTCACCTTTATTTTGGCACTATCGCCCAAGCTCGCCCCTCTCCCCACCCCCTCTCCCACCCGGGGCGTAGGGCTCATTATGACGAGAGAGAGCGCCACGCCAATGAATAATCAAGGGCTTGTCGTGATTTTGACGCCAAGACTCGCCAGTCCTTGTTGAACGGTTCCTGAGCAACGGATTTCGGACCTCCCCATGCGCCATGCCACCCCGCCCCCGCCCGGCCGCCCGGGCAGCCGCAACCTCAAGCCCCTGCTGCGCCTGCTGGGCTTCGTCCGCCCCTACCTGGGACAGGTGCTGCTCGCGGTCCTGGCCTTGCTGGTCGCCGCTGGCGCCGTCCTCGCCTTCGGCCAGGTGATCCGCGAGGTGGTGGACAGCGGGCTCAAGACCGGCTCCGACGCCGCCCTCAACCGCTCCCTGCTGCTCTTCCTGGCGGTGGTGCTGACCATGGCCGGGGCCATCCTGGCACGTTCCTGGCTGCTGAGCTGGATCGGCGAACGGGTGGTCGCCGACATCCGGGTGGCGGTCTTCTCCCGGGTGCTGGGGCTGGACCTGGGTTTCTTCGAGACCAGCCGCACCGGGGAGCTCATCTCCCGCCTGACCGCGGACACCACCCTGTTGCAGACCGTGGTCGGCTCCACCCTGGCCATGGCCCTGCGCGCCCTGCTGCTGATCAGCGGCGGACTCGTCATGCTCGCCCTCACCAGCCCCTGGCTCACCGGGCTGGTGCTGCTCGGCACCCCCCTGGTGGTCCTGCCCCTCTGGCTGCTCGGCCACCGGCTGCGGCGCCTGGCCCGCGCCAGCCAGGACCGGGTCGCCGACGTGGGGGCCTTCGTCGACGAGGTCCTGCATGCCATCCGCACCGTCCAGGCCTTCTGCCACGAGGCCATCGACCGGGCCCGCTACCGGGAGCGGGTGGAGGCGGCCTTCGCCACCGCCATGGGCCGCGCCCGGCTCAGCGCCAGCCTGGGGGCCATTGCCACCGCCCTGACCTTTGGCGCCATCGGCGTCGTGTTGTGGATCGGCGGACGCGAGGTCCTGGCGGGGCGCCTGAGCGGTGGTGAGCTCTCGGCCTTTCTCTTCTACGCCGTCCTGGTGGCCAGTTCCATCGGCGGCCTGAGCGAGATCGCCGGGGAACTGCTGCGTGGGGCCGGGGCCAGCGAACGCCTGATGGAACTGCTGGCCCGCGAGAGCCAGATCCGCGCCCCGACCTCCCCCAGGCCCCTGCCCACCCCCCTTCGCGGGGAGATCCTGATCGAAGGCCTGAGCTTCGCCTATCCCGCCCAGCCGGACCTGCCAGTGATCAGGGACCTGAACCTGCACATCCGGCCTGGGGAAAAGGTCGCCCTGGTGGGCCCCTCGGGGGCGGGCAAGTCCACCCTGCTGCAACTGCTGCTGCGCTTCTACGATCCCCAGGCCGGGGCCCTGCGCCTCGACGGCCTCGACCTGCGCGACCTGGACCCCCGGGAGTTCCGCCGCCACATGGCCCTGGTCCCCCAGGACCCGGTGATCTTCGGCGCCGACGCCTGGGAGAACATCCGCTACGGTCTGGACGCGGTGCCTGAGGCCGCGGTCCGGCGCGCCGCCGACGCCGCTCACGCCAGTGAGTTCCTCGACCGGCTGCCAGAGGGGTTCAACACCTTCCTCGGCGAGCGCGGGGTGCGGCTCTCCGGTGGCCAGCGCCAGCGCCTGGCCATCGCCCGCGCCCTGCTGCGGGACCCGGTCCTGTTATTGCTGGACGAGGCCACCAGCGCCCTGGACGCGGAGAGCGAGCGGCTGGTGCAACTGGCCCTCACCGAGCTGATGGCGGGCCGCACCAGCATCGTCATCGCCCACCGCCTGGCGACGGTGCGGCGGGTGGACCGCATCCTGGTCCTGGACCAGGGGCGCCTGGTCGCCGCCGGCAGCCACGAGGAACTGATGGCCCAGAACGGCCTCTACGCCCGCCTGGCCTCCCTGCAATTTCGGGAGTCGCCATGAATAGCCCCCTGCAACTGATCCGCCTGGCGGCCCTCCCCCTGAGCCTGACCCTCCTCACCATCCTGGCAGGCAGTGTGATCAACCGGGTCATGGTGGTGGAACTGGGTCTGCCCGTGATTCTGGCTGGACTCTTCGTCTCCATTCCGCTGCTGGTAAGTCCGGCGCGCATCTGGCTGGGCCATGTCTCCGATGCCTACCCCCTCTGGGGGCGGCGCCGCGAGCCCTATCTGATCCTGGGCGCCCTCATCGCCGGCAGCGGTGCGGCCCTGGCTGTGGCCCTGGTGCTACAAACCCCCGCCCTCTTCAGTGTGGGCACGGGGTTGATCCTGGTGGCCCTGATCGCCTATGGCCTGGGTCGCAACCTGGCCGGCAACACCTTTCAGGCCCTGCTCGTCGACCGCTTTCCCCACGGGGCGTCCCGCTCCCGGGCCGCCAACCTCTATGAAGTGGTCAAGCTCCTGGGCATGATCGCCGGCGCCGGGCTGGTAGGTCTGGCCCTGCGGCCCTACAGCGCGGAGCGCCTGACCCTGGTGGTGGCGCTCATTGCCCTCGTCGCCGCGGCCCTGTCCGTCCTTGCCACCCTGGGCCAGGAACCCAGGGGGGAGGCACCCCGCCAGGCGGCCGACCAGGCCCGGCGAAGCCACTTCTGGGCCAATTTCCACGAACTCGTCTGGCGCGATCCCCAGGCCCGGCGCTTTCTCGCCGTCATCAGCCTGACCCTGCTCGGCACCCAGATGCAGGACGTACTTATGGAGCCCTACGCGGGAATGGTGTTCGGTCTGGACGTCGCCGCCACCACCCAACTGACCATGTTCTGGGGCCTGGGGGCCCTGGCCTCCATCCTGCTGTCCGGCCTGTTACTGATCCGCTGGCTGGGCCTGGCTCGTTTGTACCGGCTCGGCGTCCTCCTCCTGATCCCGCTCTTTCCCCTGATCATCCTGGCCGGCCTCAACCAACAGGTGTGGCTGCTCCAGGCCAGCGTCCTGGGCATGGGGCTCGCCAGCGGCCTGGCCGCCGCCAGCCTGCTGGCGCAGACTGTGGCCTTCACCAGCCTAAGAAGCGCCGGGCTGTTGCTCGGCGTCTGGGGCCTGGGCCACCAACTGGGCCGGGCCCTGGCCAGCCTGCTGGGGTCTGGGCTGGTGGATGGTTTAAACCTAATCATCAACCATCTGGGTATCGAGCAACTGGTCGCCAGTGAGCACGCCCTCCTCGCCTACGGTACGACTTTTGTAGTGGAGGCAGGAATCCTCGCGGGAGCGCTGGTGGCATTCAACCGCCTGAAGATCGAGTCCGCCAGGGCTCTGGCGGAATCCTGACAGCGTGATTCTTGCCCAGGGTCGTTGCAACCGTGGATCAGAGAGACCCTGGGACCGAGGCTGGTCGTGCGCTGCGTCGCGGCCGGTCGCCTAGACCACCGGCCAAGTTCCCAGGGACTGATGCCAAGGACGCCAGCACCATGCCAACACAGCCAAGTTGACCCTCACGAAGGATTGGGCCCCAGGGTGACAAGCCCCAGAATGCCCGGTACTGAATCAGGAGCCTAGCACCGACCTGGCCCCATCATCGAGAACCCCATGAGCCTTAAGACTACCCATATCCTCAAGATTCTGCGTGAACGCTTCCATGCCTTTCCCGGCCTCTCCGACCGCTGTCTGACGGAATCCTTGCAGATCTTCCGTCTCTTCGACCTGCGCGAGGGCGAGAGCCTGCGCCTTACCGGCGGCGACCTCCCCGACCGCCTCTACGTCGCCATCGGCCGGGTGGCGATCACGGATGCCGAGGGCCGCCGCCAGGAGCTGGCTGCCGCCGATCTCGGCTACTTCCTCCTGCCACCCCTCCCCGCGGCGGTGATGGTGGAGGCCCTGGACGACGCCCACCTCTGCCACATCGACACCGCCCTGGCCGACTACCTGCTCACCCTGGAACAGGTGGCGCGCAGCCTCGCCGAGCCCGGCTCCCCCCGCGACGACTACCTGCGCCTGGTGCGCGCGACCGCCCCCTTCCAGCGCATCCCCCTAGAAAACGCCGAGCAGGCCCTGGCCAGCCTGCGCGAACGATCCGTCAAGGCCGGCGACGAGATCGTCAAGATGGGGAAGGAGGCCGATGCCTTCCATGTCATCGCCGCCGGTCGCGCCGAGCTCTGGCAGATCGACGACGAGGAAGGCATCCCCATGAAGGCCGCCGAACTGGGGCACGGCGACGCCTTCGGTGAGGACGCCCTGCTCACCGGCAAGATCAGCCCGGTGACGGTGCGCATGCTGCAGGATGGCATCCTGCTCGAACTCACCCGCGAGGATTTCAACCGGCTCCTGGCCCGACCGCTGGTCCGCGAGGTCGATACCCCCGTGGCCAAGGCCATGATTGACAATCAGTATGTTGCGTTGGACGTGCGCCTGCAGGAGGAGTTCGACGAGGGCCACATCCCCGGCGCCACCCTCATCCCCCTGTCGCAACTACGCCAGCGGGCCAGCGAACTCGACCCCGCCGCTCGCTACGTGGCGTACTGCCGCAGTGGCCGGCGGAGCGCGGTGGCGGCCTTCCTGCTCAGCCAGCTCGGCATCGACGCCGTCAGCATGGCCGGCGGCGTCCTCGCCTGGAGCGACCCACTGACGGAGCCTGTGCCGGAGGATTGAGGACCCTCCAGAGAGGACGCCTGCTACCCCTCCCCCGACCCGCTTAGTCCTGTCCGGACAGCGCAAGGCTCGGGCAGGCCGTCCTCCCTCCACCCTCCTCAAACTGTTATCAGAGGCCCGCCGCACCCTCTGAAGATGAAAGACAGCCCAGGTCCCAGGGGGCTGTCTTCCACGCGAATCTCCGAGAGAGGGTCTCGCCCGCGAGGGGGGCAGGGCCCATCATCCCCACGCTTGGCGTATACTTTGGTTCGCGTAACTCATATCGGAGAACCTGCATGCCACGCGGAGGAGCACGTCCCGGCGCCGGGCGCAAGGTAGGATCGGGTCGCTGGGGCGAGCCGACGAAGGTGGTGCGCCTGCCAGTCAGTCGCATCCCGCAGATCCAGGACTGGCTGGGGGCGCCAGCGTTGGGGCCGGACCTGGAGGGCCTGGAACCAGCCATTCCGGGCACGCCTCTGTCGCGGCCCCTGTTCTCGTCCCGGGTCCCCGCCGGCTTTCCTTCACCAGCAGACGAGTACGCCGAGGGCAACCTGGACCTGCACCAGTACCTCATCCCCCATCGGGAATCGACCTTCTATGTTCGCGTCAAGGGCCAGTCCATGAGCGGGGCCGGCATCCTGGACGGCGACCTGCTGGTGGTCGACCGGAACCGGGAGCCGCGCCACGGCGACATCGTCCTGGCCATCATCGACAACGAACTGACCGTCAAGGAACTGGACCAGCGCGGGCCAGTGCCGGCCCTCAAGTCCCATCACCCAGACTATGCCCCCATCGCCCTGCGCTCGGCCCAGGAGCTTCTGATCTGGGGGGTGGTTGGCGGCGTGGTGCGTAAGCTGCCATGAACGCGCCCAAGGCCGTCGTGGCGGCCCAGCCGGGCCCTGACCCGGTTGTGGATTGTGCGGCATTCCCCCCCCGCGCCGTGATCGGCGAGCGCTACACGCATGACCAGCCCTGAACCCAGCCACGTCCCCGATACCTATCCCCGCGAGCGCCTCGCTGGCGCCGTCGAGCGCGTCACCTACCACAGCGAGGCCTCGGGCTTCTGCGTCCTGCGCGTCAAGGTCCGGGGACAGCGCGACCTGGTGACGGTGGTCGGCAACGCCGCCACGGTCACCCCCGGGGAGTACATCGAGGCCCAGGGCCTGTGGGTCAACGACCGCCAGCACGGCCTCCAGTATCGCGCCGACCAACTCCAGGTGGTCCCCCCCAGCACCCTGGAGGGCATCGAGAAGTACCTGGGCTCCGGCATGGTCAAGGGCATCGGCCCCCACTTCGCCCGCAAGCTGGTCCGCGCCTTCGCCGAGGCGGTCTTCGACGTCATCGAGACCGCCCCTGAACGGCTGGAGGAACTGGACGGCATCGGCCCCAAGCGCCGGGAGCGGGTGGTGGCCGCCTGGGCGGAGCAGAAGGTCATCCGCGAGATCATGGTCTTCCTCCAGTCCCACGGCGTCGGCACCTCGCGCGCGGTGCGCATCTACAAGACTTATGGCGACGCCGCCATCCTCAAGGTCAGCGAGAACCCCTACCGCCTGGCCCTGGACATCTGGGGCATCGGCTTCAAGACCGCCGACACCATCGCCCAGAGCCTTGGCATCCCCCACGACTCCCTGCTCCGCGCCCAGGCCGGGGTGCGCCATGTCCTCCAGGTCTGGTCCGAGCAGGGCCACTGCGCCGCCCCGCCCGACAAGCTGACGGCCATGGCCGTGGACCTGCTGGGCATCCCGGAGGCCATCATCCTGCAGGCCATCGACCTGGAACGGGCGGAGGGCAACCTGATCCTGGACCTGGACCTGCTGTTCCTGACCCCCTTGCAGCGGGCGGAGGCCGGTTGCGCCCAGCACCTGCGCCGTCTCCTGGCCGGGCCCACACCCTGGGGCCTCATCGACCCCGCCAGGGCCCTGCCCTGGGTCGAGGCCCAGACCGGGCTGGAACTCTCACCCTCCCAGCGCCAGGCGGTGGCGACCATGCTCGCCAACAAGGTCTGCATCATCACCGGCGGTCCCGGGGTGGGCAAGACCACCCTGGTCAACAGCCTGCTGCGCATCCTCCAGGCCAAGCAGGTCGAGGTGCTGCTCGCCGCCCCCACCGGCCGCGCCGCCAAGCGCCTCACCGAGACCACGGGCCTGGAGGCCAGGACCGTCCACCGCCTGCTGGAGTTCGACCCTACCAGCTTCCAGTTCAAGCGCGACGCCGATCACCCCCTGGAGACCCAGCTCCTGGTCCTCGACGAGGCGTCGATGATGGACACGGTGCTGATGAACCAGGTGCTGCGCGCCATCCCGGACGAGGCGGGCCTGCTGATCGTCGGCGACGTGGATCAGTTGCCCTCGGTGGGGCCCGGGGCGGTGCTGGCGGATCTCATCGATTCCGGCGCCATCCCCACCGTGCGCCTGACCGAGATCTTCCGCCAGGCCCAGTCCTCCCGCATCATCACCAACGCCCACCGCATCAACCGCGGTGAGCTGCCCCTGGCCCCGCCCAAGGGCGAGACCAGCGACTTCTACCTCATCCACGCCGAGACCCCCGAGGACATCGCCACCAAGCTGATGGCCAGCGTCACCGAACGCCTCCCGCGGACCTTCGGCCTCGACCCGGTGCGGGACATCCAGGTCCTGACCCCCATGAACCGTGGCGGCCTGGGGGTCAGGGCCCTCAACGCCGAGCTCCAGGCCCGGCTCAACCCCGATCGCCAGCCGCGCGTCGAGCGCTTCGGCACCACCTTCGCCCCCGGCGACAAGGTCCTGCAGCGGGTCAACAACTACGACAAGGAGGTCTTCAACGGCGACATCGGCTGGATCAGCAACCTGGACCCGGAGCAGGGCACCCTCACCGTCGACGTCGATGGCCGACTGGTGGAGTACGAGTTCGCCGAACTCGACGAGCTGTCCCTGGCCTACGCCGCCAGCATCCACAAGTCCCAGGGGTCAGAGTACCCGGTGGTGGTCATCCCCCTGGCCATGCAGCACTTCACCCTGCTGGAGCGCAACCTGCTCTACACCGCCGTGACCCGCGGCCGCCGCCTGGTGGTGGTCATCGCCGAGCCCAAGGCCCTGGCCATCGCCGTCAGGCGCCGGGAGTCACGCCAGCGCATCACCCGGCTACGGGAGCGGTTACTGGCGGGCTAAGGTCGGCCGGCCGATCACGGCGGATATTGCCGATATAGCCATTACCGGTTAGCGCCACGGCCAGTCAGTTTCCGGTCGGGCGGACAGGGGAGGGTCGGGTGGCGTCTGGCGGGGGTGTCAACCGCAAGGATGCGGTTGCCAAGCCTCCATGGACGGATTCACGGCGTCCCCCGTCAGACGCCACCCGACCCGGCATCCTTGCGCCACCGCCTCACCAGCCGGGGCAGGAAGGCCAGGGCCGCCAGCAGGGCCAGGGCGATGAGGACCTTGTGCACCAGGCCCTCCCCCCCGACCGCGGCCTCGCGGCCGGCGTAGCCCAGCCAGGTGAAGGCGAAGGCCGGGGGCGCCATGCAGATCGCCGTGGTCAGCAGGTAGGGCAGGAAGCGGATGCGGGTGACCCCCAAGGCGTAATTCATCAGGAAGAAGGGAAAGAGCGGCACCAGGCGGACGAAGGCGACGAAGCGCCAGCCTTCGGCCTCCACCCCCCGCACCAGACGCTCCAGCAGGCCGCGGTTGCTGGCCTGCACCCAATCGGCGGCCAGGTAGCGGGCAATCAGGAAGGCCAGACCAGCGCCGATCGTTGACCCGGTGAGATTGAAAAGGGTCCCCCAGAAGGGGCCGAAAAGGGCGCCACCGGCCAGGGTCAGGATGGCGCCAGGGAGGAGCAGGACGGTGGTCAGGGCGTAGAGGGCCATGAAGAGCAGTGGCCCCACGGGCCCGGCGGCGTCCAGCCAAGCCGCCAGGGCCTCGGCCTCGAAGTGCTCGCGCTGGCTCAGGAGCAGGGCGCCCCCCACGACCAGGGTTAGGAGCAGCCAGGGGCGCGCCCCCATCCTCACCGCGCTTGACTGGGAGCCAGGTGGCCCCGGCGGGCGCGGGGCCGCGTAACCGTGGAGGCCGCCGTTCGCGTGAATGTCTCGATAAATTGTTTCATTTGCCGCCTCAATCCTTCATGGCGTCGATCATCAGCGCCTTGGCCTCCCGGTAGTCCTGGTTCGCCTCCTGCATCATCTCCTCGGCGGCCTCCAGGGCCTTGAGGGCCTCCTCGATGTCGGTGCCGGCGAGCATTTGCGGAATCTTGGCGATATCCCGCTCGTCGCCCTCCACCAGGCTCATGTTGCCAAGGTCGCCATGCAGCAGGGTCAGGCGGTGCTGGCAGAGGGTGTTGACGTCCTCGTGCTGGCAGGTACAGCTCGCCGCCATGTTGCTGCCCTTGCGCTGGAAGACCACCTCGCAGGGCGCCTCGTCGCCCTGCTGGACCACCAGGCGGATCTTGCGCAGGGGATACTGGAGCTGTTCGTAGGCCTCCACCGCCTTTTTCACCGAGACGTAGAACTCCTGGGTACCGATGGCGGCGGAGAGGCCGACCTTCTCCAGTTGTTCCATGAAGGGCCGGGTGGCGTCGGCGATCTTGACGTCGACCCCGGCCTCCTCGAACTTCCGGTGGAGGTCGGCGAAACGCTGGGCGGCGGTGATGTCCATGTCGGTGATGGCCTGGGCGTCGATGATCACCCACTTGATCGGCGGCTCGGTCTCCGTCACCAGGGTCTCCAGGCGGTCCATGACGTAGCGGGAATTGGCGAATATCAGCGGGCCGTAGAGGCGGTAGATGAGCAGGCCGGGGACGGTCTCGCCGGGGGCCGGGGCGCCGTCGGGGCTGACGATACCCTCGGGCAGGGTGGAGAGGTTGCGGGCGAGCTTGGTGCCGGGACGGATGGCGCCGAGGTCCTGGAACTTGCCGCCGGGGCGGACGCGGCGCAGGACGGCGTCCTTGGGGCGGGCGAATTCGACGATGACGCCGACCAGGGAGATGAGCAGGCCGAAGATGATGCCGGGGACGACGCCGGCGATGAGGATGGCGCTGGTCACCGCCAGGGAGATGAAGAATTCGAAGCGGTCCATGCGGAACAGGTCGCGCAGGGCGGCGATCTCCAGCATGCCGATGCCGGTGACGATGAGGATGGCGCCCAGGGAGACCTTGGGCAGCATGCCGATCAGTTCGGTGAGGAAGAACAGGGACAACAGCAGACCGGCGGCGGCGATCAGTTGCGCCACCTGGGTCTTGCCACCGGTGGAGTCGACGATGGAGGTACGCGATTGGCTGGCGGAGACCGGGAAGCCCTGCAGCAGGCCGGCGCCCACATTGGCGACGCCCAGGGCGGTGAGCTCGGCGTTGGGGGTGATCTCGTAGCGGTTCTTGTTGGCGAAGGTCTGGGCGAGGAGGATGCCATCGGAGAAGGCGAGGAAGGCGATGGCCACCGCCGCCGGGGCCAGGGCGCTGATATCGGAGAAATGGAGAGTGGGGAACACCAGTTCCGGGATGCCGGAGGGGACCTCGCCCACCAGCTTGATGCCCATGGCCTCGAGGCCCATGAACTGGGTGGCGAGGATACCGATGGCGGAGACCGCCAGGGCGCTGGGGACCCGAGGCAGGTGCTTGTTGAGCAGAATGAGGGTCAGGATCATGGCGAAGCCAAAGAGAAAGGTCGGGACGTTCGCCTCGGGTAACTGGGTGATCACCTGCCAGAGCAAGGGGAAGAAGTGTTCGCCGTCGGTATGCACGTCGAACAGCTTGCCAAGCTGGGTGGCGGCGAGGATCAGGGAGGCGCCGTTGAGGTAGCCGATGAGCACCGGGCGGGAGAGAAAGTCGGCGATGACCCCGACCTTGAGCCGGGCGGCGAGGATAAGGACGATGCCGGAGAGGATGCCCAGGGTGGCGGCCAGGGCGGGGATGCGGCTGGGGTCCCCCGCCGCGAGGGGCAGGATGGCGGTACCGGCCAGCAGGCCGATGGCGGCGTCGGGGCCGGCGATGACGTGGCGCGAGGAGGCGAACAGGGCGTAGCCGATGGAGGCGGCGAGGGCGGCGTAGATGCCGGTGATGGGCGGCATGTGCACCAGTTCGGCGTAGGCGATGACCGAGGGGATCATGACCACGCAGGCGGTGATGCCGGCCACGAGGTCGCCGCGCAGCCAGCGGAGCTGGTAGGTGGCCAGGACGGTAAGCAGGGGGATGCCAAGGGAAAATCGGCGACCGGCAACGGTGTTCGTCATTCAGGGCCTCATGGATGGGTGGTCTGCGCCCTTGAGGACGGGGAGTCTTGCGGGCTCTCCGATCCGGTTCGGGAGCAGGAACCCCGGCGCCAGCGGGGTGAGCGCGGCGCGGGCGTCATGCACACGCAACGATAAGGTAATCAACTGGTCATGAAAAGCCGCCAGTGGGGTCAATCCTGCCTGTAAAGGCGGCGTAACGCGATTTCCCCCCGGGAAGGGCGCATCCGGGGGCCTCGGGTCGGGCCGTCAACCAGGGGGATGGGATTATACGGGCCTCAAGGGCCCGGCCTGACGACGTCCCCGCCAGGCGCCAGCCCCTCTGGTGGGAGCGAACCTGCGGTGGCCCTACCGCCGGGGAGCGGTTTTTGCGGGGAGGGGTCCGTTGGAGTAGGCTAACCGCCCTCCCCGCGGCCGCCGACCCGCGACCGCCCGCTCCCAATGCTTACCGTCACCCAGAGGTTCACCGTGGAAAAGGACCTGCGCGAGGCCGCCCTCGACTATCACCGCCGCCCCACTCCGGGCAAGATTTCCGTCACCCCCACCAAGGGGCTGACCAACCAGCGCGACCTGGCCCTGGCCTACTCCCCCGGGGTCGCTGCCGCCTGCGACGCCATCGTCACCGATCCCGCCACCGCCGCGGACTATACCTCCCGCGCCAACCTGGTGGGCGTGGTCACCAACGGCACCGCCGTCCTCGGCCTGGGCGACATCGGCCCCCTGGCCGCCAAGCCGGTCATGGAGGGCAAGGGCTGCCTGTTCAAGAAGTTCGCCGGCATCGACGTCTTCGACATCGAGCTGGAGGAAAAGGACCCTGACCGGCTGATCGAGATCATCGCCGCCCTGGAACCGACCCTGGGCGGGGTCAACCTGGAGGACATCAAGGCCCCGGAATGCTTCTACATCGAGCGCCAGCTCAAGGCGCGGATGAAGATCCCGGTCTTTCACGACGACCAGCACGGCACGGCCATCATCTCCGCCGCCGCCCTGCTCAACGGCCTCAAGGTGGTCGGCAAGGACATCGGGGCGGTCAAGGTGGTCTGCTCCGGCGCCGGGGCGGCGGCCATCTCCTGCCTGGACCTCTGGTGCGAACTGGGGGTGCGCCGTGAGCACGTCACGGTCTGCGACTCCAAGGGCGTGATCTATGTCGGACGGCCCGGGGGGCTGGACGAATCCAAGGCCCGTTATGCCCGGGACACGGCCGCCCGCACCCTGGGCGAGGCCATCGTCGACGCCGACATCTTCCTCGGCCTCTCCACCGCCGGGGTCCTGAGCCCGGAAATGGTCAAGACCATGGCCGACCAGCCCATGATCCTCGCCCTGGCCAACCCCATCCCGGAGATCATGCCCGATCTGGCCAAGGCGGCGCGACCGGACGCCATCATCGCCACCGGGCGCTCGGACTACCCCAACCAGGTCAACAACGTCCTCTGCTTCCCCTTCATCTTCCGTGGCGCCCTGGACGTCGGCGCCACCAGCATCACCGAGGCGATGAAGATCGCCAGCGTGCACGCCATCGCCGAACTGGCGGAGGCCGAGGTCACCGACGAGGTGGCCCTAGCCTATCCCAACCGGGAACTGACCTTCGGCCCGGACTACCTGATCCCGACCCCCTTCGATCCGAGGCTGATCGTGCGCATCGCCCCGGCCGTGGCCCAGGCCGCCATCGCCTCGGGAGTCGCCACCCGACCCATCAGCGACTGGGAGGCCTACCGCGCCAAGCTCACCGAGTTCATCTACCACACCGGCGTGGGCATGCGCGCCATCTTCCAGGCCGCCCGCCGCACCCCCGGCAAGCGCATCATCTTCGCCGAGGGCGAGGACGAGCGGGTGCTGCGCGCCGCCCAGATCCTCATCGAGGAGCGGATCGCCCGTCCCATCCTCATCGGCTGGCCCAGCGTGATCGAATACCGGTTGCAGAAGGCCAAGCTGCGCATGCGCCCGGGCGTTGACTTCGACCTGGTCAACCCGGAATCCGACGAGCGCTACCGCGAATGCTGGGAGGCCTACCTCAAGCTGATGGCGCGCCGCGGCGTGACCCCGGCCATCGCCAAGTCCACCCTGCGCCGCGACACCACCGTCATCGGCGCCATGCTCCTCCGGCTGGGCTACGCCGATGGCCTGCTGTGCGGCACCAGCGGGCTCTACGCCGACCACCTCCAGGTGATTCGCGACGTCATCGGCAAACGATCCTGCGTCAACACCCTGGCGGCGATGAATTTTCTCATGCTGCCCGGCCGCTCCCTGTTCATGTGCGATACCCACGTCAACCAGGACCCGGATGCCCAGCAGATCGCCGAGATGACCCTCCAGGCCGCCGAGCAGGTGCGCCACTTCGGCGTCCAGCCCAAGGTGGCCCTGCTGTCCCACTCCAATTTCGGCTCCAGCCCCTCGGAATCGGCGCGCAAGATGAGCCACGCCGCCGCCCTCATCGACGCCATGAGCGCCGGCGAACTGGAGGTGGACGGCGAGATGCATGGCGACGCCGCCCTCTCCGAGGAGTTCCGCCGCGCCGCCAACCCGGACTCGCCCCTCAAGGGCGAGGCCAACCTGCTGATCATGCCCAACATCGACGCCGCCAACATCGCCTACAACCTGCTCAAGATGACTGGTGGCGAGGGCGTGACCATCGGTCCCATCCTCCTCGGTGCCGCCCGTCCGGTGCATATCCTCACCACCACCTCCACCGTCCGCCGCCTGGTCAACATGGCCGCCCTGGCGGTGGTGGAGTCCCTGGAGCGTTGAGGTGAAGGCGCCAGTCCACACCTGAGGAACTGGCGCCGGCCGCAATCTTCGTTTCTCATCAGGATCATCATCTTGGCACTCGCGATTTTTGACCTCGACAACACCCTGCTGGCGGGGGATTCGGATTATCTCTGGGGCCTGTTCCTCGCCGAACAGGGGATCGTCGATCGCGTCCATTACGAGCGGGAAAACGAGCGTTTCTACCGCGAATACCAGGAGGGACGGCTCGATATCCAGGAATTCCTGCGCTTTTCACTCCGGGTCCTGCGTGACCACGACCGGGAGGCCTTGCTCGGCTGGCGGTCCCGCTTCCTGGACGAGAAGATCGAACCCATCGTCCTCGCCGGCGCGCTGGCCCTGGTGGAGCGGCACCGGGCCGCGGGGGACACCCTGCTGATCATCACCGCCACCAACGCCTTCGTCACCGCGCCCATCGCCGACCGCTTCGGCATTCCCCACCTCATCGCCAGCATCCCCGAGGAGCGGGGGGGGCGCTTCACCGGCGAGGTCGCCGGGACCCCCTCCTTCCAGCACGGCAAGGTCGAACGGCTGCGCGAATGGCTGACCGAGCGGGGTGGCGACCTGAGCGGCAGCCACTTCTACAGCGACTCCCATAACGACATCCCCCTGCTGGAACTGGTTGACCGCCCCGTGGCGGTGGACCCGGACGAACGCCTTGCCCGCCATGCCCGCCAGCGGGGTTGGCCCATCATCTCCCTCCGCGACCCCTTGCCCGGCAGGGGCCTCGACTGAGCGACCTTGAAAACCAACCCGCTCTCTTCACCAGCCCCGAGGCCCTGGCCGCGGCGAGGGTGCCGATGCAACCTTTAGCCGCCCTCTGGCGGGGGCTGATGTTCTTGCTGCACCTGCTGACCGCCTTCCTGCTGGTTGCCCTGCTCATCGCCCCCGCCCGGGCGCGGGGGCGTCGCTTCGCCCAGGCCCCGGCCCTGTCTCGCTGGTGGTACCGGCGCCTGTGCCGCATCCTGGGGCTGCGCCTGGTGGTGACGGGGGAGTTGGCGCCCGGGGTACTGCTGGTGGCGAACCATGTCTCCTGGCTCGACATCCCGGTCCTCGGCGCCCAGGGTGACCTCTGCTTCCTTTCCAAGGCGGAGATCCGCGCCTGGCCCCTGATCGGCTGGATGGCCGAGGTCCTGGGCACCCTCTTCATCAGCCGCGGCGCCCATCAGGCCCGCGGGCTGGCCGAACAGATCGCCGCGCGCGCCCGCGACGGCCAGGTGGTGGTCATCTTTCCCGAGGCCACCACCAGTGATGGCTCCTGGCTGCGGCCCTTCCACCCCCGCCTCTTTGCCGCCGCCCAGGACAGCGGCGCCGCCCTCCAGCCCGTCGCTATCCGCTATGGCGAACCGGACCAGCGGGACCCCATCGCCCCCTTCATCGACGCCGACCAACCCGGGCCGCACTTGCGGCGGGTTCTTCGGCATCCGGGCATCCGGGTGGAGGCGCGCTTCCTCCCCCTCATTCCCAGCCAGGGACTGGACCGCAAGGCCATGGCCCGCGCCTGCCGGGAGGCGATCGGGGCATCCCTGGGGTTGGAGACCGACGCTGACCAGACGGCCGCCCCTCGCGCCGCTTCGGACCGATAACCAAAATACCGCCCTTGTCCTGGGCGAGTCATGGGCCCGATTGGGGATTACCGGGCGCTTCGCCTCCGGCCGGCAACAAAAAACCGCGCCGGAGCGCGGTTGAGGAACAGGGCGCGTAAGATACCCTCATCCGTGGGGATGAGGGACCCGCGCTGCGGTCTTATTTGGCCTCGGCGGCGGGAGCGGCCGGAGGAGCGGGCGGGGCATAGGGGGCATAGGGCGCGCCGTAAGGGGCATAGCCGTAGGGGCCACCCCAGTAGGGGCCATAGCCATAGCCGTAGTAGTCACGATAACGGTTATAACCGCGACCCCAACCACGTCCGCCACCGGACATGTTCATGTTGAAGTCACCGTAGCCGTCACCGAACATGTCGTTCCACCAGTCGTTGCCGGAGTTGCCCCAACCCGGGCCACCCCAACCTGGGCCGCCCCAGAAGGCGGAGGCGGAAGCGGACACACCCAGCAGGGCGGCGACGGCGGCAGCGGTAGCAAGCTTCTTCATTCAATTTCTCCTCATTTTTCTGAGTCTTGTTGAGTAAGCGCGGTACCTTGTGTACCCACGGTCACTATAATATTAGCATTCGATAATTTTCAAAATAGATAATTTTTATCACCCCCTCGGTTTTGATTGATCGAGACTAATAATAGGGCTTCTGGCCAGGCCTTCAAGCCTTCAGGGACCCCGCAGCCGCCGGGCAACCTGCACCAGATCCAGCCAGGCCCTGGCCTTCTGCTCCGGGGAGCGCAGCAGATAAGAGGGGTGGAAGGTCACCATCAGGGGCAGGGCCGTGGGGCCAAAGCTGAACCAGCGTCCGCGCAACCGGCCCACGGCCTCGTCGGTCTCCAGCAGATTCTGGGCGGAGATCCGGCCCAGGGAGACCAGAACACGAGGTTGTACCAGGGCGATCTGACGCAGCAGGAAGGCGCGGCACGCCGCCGCCTCCTCGGGCTTGGGGTCCCGGTTGCCGGGGGGCCGACACTTGAGGATGTTGGCGATGAAGACCTGGTCCCGGTCCAGGCCGATGGCGGCGAGCATGCGGTCGAGGAGCTGGCCGGCGCGGCCGACGAAGGGCTCGCCCCGCCGGTCCTCCTCGGCCCCGGGGGCCTCGCCGATGAACATGAGGTCCGCGTCCCGGCGGCCCACACCGAACACGGTCTGGGTGCGCGTCTCGCACAGGCCGCAGGCGCGGCAAGCGGCGACTGTCGCGCGCAAGTCATCCCAGCCCATAGTGAAAACGGGGGCCTGGGCGTTGCCGGCCTCTAGGTCGGGTGGCGCCGGCTCACCCGCCTGGCCATCGGCGCAGGAGGCATGAGCCCCCTCCCTGACCTGTGACCCGGCCCGGCTTCGCCACACCTGGATGCCCATGGCCTCCAGGTAGAGATGGCGCCGGACCGGGTCCAGGGTGGCGTCCATGGCGCGGATCAGACCTCCGCACCCTGGGGATGGGCCCGCTCCAGGGGCTTGAGCACCTTGTTGCAGGCGTTGATGTAGGCCTTGGCGGAGGCGACGATGATGTCCGTGTCCGCCCCCTGGCCGTTGACGATGCGCCCGCCCTTCTCCAGGCGCACCGTGACCTCGCCCTGGGCGTCGGTGCCGCTGGTGATGCTGTTGACCGAGTAGAGGCGCAGCGTGGTCCCCGAGTTGACGATGGACTCGATGGCCTTGAAGGTGGCGTCCACCGGACCGCCACCGATGGCCGCGCCGGGCTCCTCCTGGCCATCCATCTGCAGCACCAGCTCGGCCCGGGGCACCTCCCCGGTCTCGGAGCAGACCTTCATGGACACCAGCTTGAGGCGCTCGTTGGTGGCATCGAGATTGGCGTCCGTCACCAGGGTCTGGAGGTCCTCGTCGAAGATCTCGTGCTTCTTGTCCGCCAGCTCCTTGAAGCGGGCGAAGGCGGCGTTGAGCTCCTCCTCGGAATCGAAGCTGATGCCGATCTCCGCCAGGCGGCTCTTGAAGGCGTTGCGGCCCGAGTGCTTGCCCAGGACCATGCGATTCTCGGTCCAGCCCACGTCCTCGGCGCGCATGATCTCGTAGGTCTCGCGGTGCTTGAGGACCCCGTCCTGGTGGATGCCGGACTCGTGGGCGAAGGCGTTGGCCCCCACCACCGCCTTGTTGGGCTGGACCGGGAAACCGGTGATGCCGGACACCAGCCGCGAGCAATGGACGATCTGGGTGGTATCAATCCGGGTGTCGCAGGCGAAATGGTCCTGACGGGTGCGCACCGCCATGACGATCTCCTCCAGGGCGGCGTTGCCGGCGCGCTCGCCCAGGCCATTGATGGTGCACTCCACCTGGCGCGCGCCGTTGCGCACCGCCGCCAGGGAGTTGGCCACGGCCAGGCCGAGGTCGTTGTGGCAATGGACGGAGAAGACCGCCTGGTCCGCGTTGGGGACGCGCTCGATCAGGCCACGGATGAGGTCGCCGAACTGGTAGGGCACGCTGTAACCCACCGTATCGGGGATGTTGACCGTCCGCGCCCCGGCCTTGATCACCGCCTCCAGCACCCGGCAGAGGAAATCGGGCTCGGAGCGGCCGGCGTCCTCCGGGGAGAACTCGACGTTGTCAGTGTAGCGCCGCGCCCGCTTGACGGCATGCACCGCCTGCTCCACCACCTGATCCGGGGTCATGCGCAGCTTGCGCTCCATGTGGATGGGCGAGGTGGCGATGAAGGTGTGGATGCGCGCCGAATTGGCCTTGGCCAGGGCCTCGCCGGCGGTGTCGATGTCCTTGTCCAGGGCCCGGGCCAGGCCGCAGACGGTGCTGTCCTTGATGACCGTGGCCACGGCCTTGACCGCCGCGAAATCACCCGGGCTGGCGGCGGGGAAGCCGGCCTCGATGACGTCGACCCGGAGTTTCTCCAGGGCCTTGGCGATGCGGACCTTCTCGTCCTTGGTCATGGAGGCCCCGGGGCTCTGCTCGCCGTCCCGGAGGGTGGTGTCGAAGATGATGAGATGCTCTTTGCTCATGACTCGCTCCCGCGTATGCGCGTGACCCGCCAGGGACCATCGGGGTCCGCTGGGCGTGGAATTCGGTATCTGACTGGGTGCGTATTCTAAGCCCCCGCCGGGGCAGGTGTGTCTTGTCTGCCCCTCAGGGCAGCAGCAGGACGCGCGGCAGGGTCAGGGCTGGAAGCCCCGCCGGGAGGACGGGCGCGGAGGGCGCCGGGATGGGGAGGGTGATGCTTGACATGGTCATGGCGATGCTCTGAGGGCGAATATAGGGCATGCCAGGACCGATGCCAAGTGGCTCCCGCCGTGTCCGCAATCATATAAACTCAGCTCACTGACACCTCATCCGCGGATCAGGCCCGGGCAAGGACCCGACGACCTTCCCTTCAGCATCCGGACGGCAGGACCCATGGAGTACAAAGACTATTACAAGACCCTCGGCGTCGCGCGCAACGCCACGCCGGAGGCCATCAAACAGGCCTACCGCAAGTTGGCGCGCAAATTCCACCCGGACGTGAGCAAGGAGCCCGACGCCGAGGCGCGGTTCAAGGAGATCAACGAGGCCAACGAGGTCCTCAAGGACCCGGAGAAACGGGCCGCCTACGACGCCCTCGGCAGCCAGTGGCGCGCCGGCCAGGAGTTCCGGCCGCCCCCCGGCCAGGGCGGCTTTCATCGCGAGTTTCGCTTCAGCACCGGCGACGCCAGCGGCTTCAGCGACTTCTTCTCCTCCCTGTTTGGGGGCGGTGGCGGCTTCGGCGGCTTTGGTGATGCCTTCGGCGAGGCGCGGCGCGGCGGCGGCCGGCGCGAGGACCCCTTCCGTCAGCGCGGCCAGGACCAGACCGCCCAGGTCGAGATCAGCCTGGAGGAGGCCTTCGCCGGCGGCACCCGCGAACTGCGGCTGGAAACCCCGACCCAGGATGCCCAGGGCCAGGTCCACCTCCAGCACCGCACCCTGAAGGTCCGCATCCCCCCCGGCGTCAGCCAGGGGCGCCAGATCCGCCTGGCCGGCCAAGGGCAGCCGGGCTTCGCCGGGGGACCCGCCGGGGACCTCTACCTGGAAGTCCACCTGCGACCCCACCGGGTCTTTCAGACCGACGGGCGGGACATCCTCCTCCACCTGCCCGTCACCCCCTGGGAGGCGGCCCTGGGCGCCCAGCTCCAGGTGCCCACCCTGGGTGGTCCCGTCAGCCTCAAGATCCCCGCCGGCAGCCAGAGCGGCAAGCGCATGCGCCTCAAGGGCCGCGGCCTGCCCGGCGACCCGCCCGGGGATCAGATCCTGATCCTGGAAATCCACACGCCGCCCGCCGACTCCGAGGAGGCCAAGACCCTCTACCGGCGCATGGCGGAAAGCCTGGCCTTCAACCCCCGCGCCAAGTTGGGAGGCTGAGCCATGAACCAGCCCATCGACCTGTTCCGCGACCATCCCCTGGACGTCCTCCCCGAGCTGATCCTGGACGAGAGTCCGGCCATCGGCCTGGAGGATCTAACCCGCCTCTGCGGCGTCAGCGCCGAGGTCCTCATCCTGCTGGTGGGCGAGGGCCTGCTCGCCCCCCTGGGTCAGTCCCCCGCCGACTGGCGTTTCGACGGCCATCAGATCCGCCGCATCCGCCGCGCCCTGCGCCTCAGCCACGATCTGGAACTCGACTGGCCCGCCACCGCCCTCGCCCTCGACCTCCTCGACGAGATCCAGCACCTGCGCCAGCGCATCCACTGCCTGGAGCTTCAGCTCGGGCGCTGGGACTGAGGACTCACCGCCGGCACGGAAGCCCCCAGGGCCGCCGTGATCTCCAGCGCCGTGGTCGGGCGACCGAGGAGATAGCCCTGAACCAGGTCGCAGCCGGCGGCGGCCAGGTAGTCGAACTGTTCCTGGGTCTCCACCCCCTCGGCGATGACGCGGATGCCGAAATGGTGGGCCATGGCGATGGTGGACTGGACGATGGCCGCATCCCCGGGGTCGGTGGTGAGGTTGCGGATGAAGCTCATGTCGATCTTGAGGAAGTCGAGGGGCAGGCGCTTGAGGTAACTGAGGCTGGAATAGCCGGTACCGAAGTCGTCCAGGGCGATGGTGACGCCCAGGTCGTGGATGCGTTGCAATTCCGCCAGGGCCCGGTCCGGGTCCTGCATCAGGACGCGCTCCAGGACCTCGATCTCCAGCAGTCGCGGGGCCAGGCCGGTGCGCTGGAGCATCTTTTCCAGGTCGCGGGCCAGGTTGCCCCCGTCGATCTCCGCGCCGGAGACGTTGATGGACACCCAGGGGGGCTGGGCCAGCCCCTGCCAGGCATGGGCCTGGGCGCAGGCCTCGGCCAGCACCCAGCGGCCCACCGGGTGGACCAGGTCGCCCTGCTCCACCACGTCGATGAATTCCCGGGGGCCGACCAGGCCCAGGCGGGGATGCTGCCACCGCAGCAGGGCCTCGACGGCGACCAGGGCGCCGCTACCCACGGCGACGATGGGCTGGTAGTGGAGGCGCAGTTCCCCCCGTTCCACGGCGTGGCGCAGTTCGTTCTCGATCTGGAGGCGACGGCGAGCGGCCTGGGTCATCTCCGGGCGGTAGAAGGCGAGCCCCGCCCGCCCGGTCTCCTTGGCCCGCTTGAGGGCCGCTTCCGCCTTGCGCAGCAGGCTGGTGGCGGCCTCATCGTCCTGGGGATAGAGGGCGACGCCAAGGCTGGCGGTGAGACGCAGTTCGGGCAACCCGTCCAGGTCCAGGGGCCGGTGGACGAGTTGCTGCAAGGCGCGGGCGGCCTCGCTGGCCTGGGCACTGGCCGGAGGGGCCTCTGGTCCGCTGGCCAGGGGCCGGGCGAGGACGAAGCTGTCGCCGGCGAGCCGCGCCAGGATGTCCCCCGGGGCGGCGCTGGCGGCGAGGCGCTGACCCAGGGTGCGCAGGGCCTCGTCCCCCGCCAGGTAGCCGTGGGTGGCCACCAGGTCCTGGAAGTGATCCAGGTCGAGCACCAGCAGGGCCAGGCCGGAGGCCTGGGTCCTGGAGACGCCGGCCTCCTCGGCGGACCCGCCGGGGACCGGTTCACCCAAGGCGGTGGCCAGGGCCTCCCGCAGATGGGCACCATTGGGCAGGCCGGTGAGGGGATCGAAGTGACTGAGATAGGCGATCTCCGCGGCGGAGCGCTGGGCGGCGCTCAGGTCGGTGAAGACCGCCACGTGCTGGAGCACCCGGCCCTCGGCGTCGAGGACGCGGTTGATCTGCAGCCACTGGGGATAGACTTCCCCGTTCCTGCGCCGGTTCCAGATCTCGCCGCTCCAGGCGCCGGTGGCCTCCAGTTGGCGCCAGAGGTCGCGGAAGAAGGCCTCGTCGTGCCGCCCGGAGTTGAGCAGCCCGGGGTCGCGCCCCAGGACCTCCGCCGCCGGGTAGCCGGTGATGGTGGTGAAGGCGGGGTTGACGGCCAGGATGCGGTTGTGGGCATCGGTGATGAGGATGCCCTCGCTGGTGTTGTCGAACAGGGCGGTGATGAGCCGCTGCTGGGCCTGGGCGGCATGCTCCTCGGTGATGTCGTGCACGGTGCCCAGGCTACGGATCACCCGCCCCTGGTTATCCGTGAGATGGACGGCGCGCTCCCGCACCCAGCGTTCGCTCCCGTCGGCGCGGCGGATGCGGTGCTCGATCTCGTAGGGGGCCACCGCCGTCAGTGACTGCTGGTAGGCGGTGCTGACCGCCTCCTGGTCCTCGGGGTGGACCATGGCCAGAAAGTCCCCGAGATCCAGTGGCGTGCCGATGGGCTGGCCGAAGAGGCGATAGGCCTCGTCGGACCAGTACAAGCGATCCTCCGCCACGTCGTATTCCCAACTGCCGAGGTGGGCGATGGCCTGGGCCTCGAGCAGGCGTTCCTGGGCCCGGCGCAGGTCGCTGATATCATTGACGATGGCCAGGGCCTCAGTCAGGTGGCCCGCGGCGTCGCGGATGGCCGACACCGCCACGTCGGCCCTGACCTGCCGGCCGTCGCGATGCCGGTATCCCCGTTCCACGCGATAGCTGGGGATTTCCCCGGCCAGCAAACGACTGAAGTTCGTCCGGGCGCGCTCCTGGTCTTCGGCGGCGATGACGTCGGTGAAGTAGCTGCCGATCAGTTCGTCCGGGTGGTCGGTGTAGCCCAGCAGTTCGAGCGGGCCGGATTGGCCAGGCGCAGGCGGCCCTGCAGGTCGTAGAGGCCGATGCCACTGGGAGCGCTGGCGCTGATGGCGCGTAGGCGTTCGGTCTCGGCAAGCTCCCGGGTACGATCCAGCAGGATCAACAGATAGCCCTCGCAGCCCCCCCTGGCATCGCGGATGGCGGAGGCCGTCAGCCGCAGCCAGCGCGCACCCTGATCCTCCGGACGGCTGAGGTCGAGGGCCAGCCCCCTGCCCTCGCGGGCGGCCGCCAGTCGCTCGGTCAAGTCCGGCACCGTCAGGCCCGCCGCCGTCAGGAGTTCGTTCAGGCGCTGGCCCCCGGTCACCGGGCGGTCGACACCCAGGGCCCCGAGGGCCGCCTGGTTGACGAACCGGACGCCCAGGTGGGCATCGGTGGCGAGGATGCCCAGGTCCGCGGAGTGTTCGAGCAGGCTGCGCAGCACGCCCTGGTCGCTCAACTGGCGACGGGCATCGTTGAGGGCCCGCCCCTGGTCGGCGACGACCTGACGCAACAGACGCAGGTGGGTGGTCTGGAGGTCCTTGAGCAGGTCGCGGCGGGTGAGGATGCCGACCAGGCGCCCGCTTTCGTCCGTCACCGCCAGGCGACGCACGCCCAGGGCGCGCATCAGGGGACTGGCCTCGTGGGCGGGCACGTCCGGCTGGACGCAATGGACCGGCTGGGACATCTGACTCAGGACCGGCGTCAGCCCCAGGTCGAGGGCGGCCCCGACCAGGCGGATGGCGTCGCGCTCGCTGAGGATGCCCAGGACGCGGCCCGCCTCGACGATCAGCACCGAACTGATGCGGCGCTCGGTCATCAGCCGCAGGGCCTCGGCCACGGTGGCCCCGGGGGGGAGGCTGACCGGGTCCCGGGTCATGAGGTCGCTGACGGTGCGCGGGATCAGCAACTCGTCGGCCCCCAGGGCCTGGGCGAAGTCGGTCTCGGAGATGACCCCGACCAAACGCCCCGCCGCATCCACCACCACCAGGTGGCGGATGCCCTCCGCGACCATACGTGCGTAGCCCTCGGCAAAGCCGATATCCGGGGGGGCGGTAATGGGGTTGAGGGTCATCAGCCCGGCCAGAGGGGCGTCTGCATCGTAGGCCTCCCGGACGATCAGGGCCAGGGCATCACGCTCGGTGAAGATCCCCACCGGCCGGTCGTCGGCGACCACCACCACCGAACTCATTCGTTGCTCGCTCATGGCGGCCAGGGCCAGGTGCAGGGGGGTTTCCGGGGCGAAGGCCAGCGGCGCCCGGGAGCGGCACAAATCGGCGAGGGTGAGCGTCTCGATCATGGGTGGGTGGCAGGCCCGGACAAGTGGCTCAAGAGAATCGGGTCAGGCGGCCAGGGCAAGGGAGCTGGACCCAGGGCGGATCACAGCTCGGGTGTCCCGGCCAGGCCGGCATCAGCACCCGGTCGCCCGGGCTCATAGAGCTGGACACGATTTCCGCCGGCACGCTTGGCAGCGTACATGGCCTGATCGGCGCTGGCAATCAGGCCCTCGGGTGAGTCCAGGTCGCACAGGGGATAGACCACCAGCCCTAGACTGGCGCCCACCGGGGGTAGGAGCGCGCCCTCATGCAGGATCGGGGCCCGCAGATTGTCCAGCACCCGCTCCAGCAGTAGCAGGCTGGTCTCGATAGTCCCCAGGTCACCGATACAGAGGACGAATTCGTCACCGCCGGCGCGGAATATCAGGTCGTGCTGACGAAAGGCCTGGCGCAAACGCTGGGCCACCTCCTTGAGGACATGGTCGCCCACCGCGTGACCGAGTTCATCGTTGATCGGTTTGAAGCCGTCGAGATCCAGATAGGCCACCGCCAGCAGGTTTTGATTGCGATCCGCCTCCGCCATCATCCGCTTGAGTTCCGGAAGCAGTTCCTTACGATTGAGTAGCCCGGTGAGATGATCGGATTCAGCGATGCGCTGCAGTTTCTCGGCCCGCTGTCGCTGGGTCGCCAGGTCAAAGACCATCTGGTTAAAGCTGCACGTCAGGCGGGCCAGTTCGTCATCCCCGACGCAGGGCAGTTCCACCCACTGGCCCTCAACGAAGCGCTCCACTCCTTCCTGGAGCCGCTTGAGGCCACGCACCAGCCAGTTGCCAAGTAGAACGGAGAAGATGGTCGAGAGCAGCAGCTCCACGGCAGCGATCAGAAAGAGCTGGTATTCCGCGGACCGGATCAGGTCCTGGATCCGTGCCGCCGAGAGAATCACCCGCACATGGCCGAAGATCTGCCCGGACTCTTCGACGGACACCTGGGCCTGAATCAGGGTCCCGGCGTCCGGTGATGGGGCTGACGGTGCGGGGTCCTGGTTATTGGCGCTCTCCAGGCGCGCCGAATCAATCAGCACGCCTCCCCGGGGATCGAGGATCAGTAGGCGATTGACCTTTTCGAAATGACTGATTCCAGGCTGCTCCAGGGCAAGCCGGGTATCCCGATCGTTCCTGTGGCTAACGCCTTCCCGAGCCAGGGCCTCCAGGGTCGCCAGATCCTGGGCGATGAGGGCATTCTTGATGGCGATGGCGATCAGGTGGGCCGTCGTATGGGCACGTCCCCGCAACTGCTCTTCATTCGTGGAACGGAGATAGTCGAGACTCACCCACAGCAGCAGGGAGAGAAAGACGACCTCGATGAGGGCGATGCCGAGGATGGTCTTGAAGCGGATACTCACGGCAACCGGCGTCCGGAGTCCGTCACGGCGCGGGCATCTCAGACAGGCGCCGCAGCCGGTCGACGTCCAGGGCGCGAATGTCGTCCCAATCGCTGTCCTTGGCCAGCGTCAAGGGGCCCAGGGCCGCGTTCGCCAGCAGTTCCGGGGCCTCGTCGGCCAGGGTAAGGAGGGCCTGACCCACGGCCCGGGCGTCCTGCTCCGCGACCCCGGGACTGACGGCGATGGCATGGGGAGTGAAGCCCGGGGTCTCCCACAGGACCCGCAGTTGTCCGCGGACCTCCGGGTTGAGCGCCTCCAGGGTGCGGCGGATACCACCGCCGGCGGCGAAGTGGCCGCCCGCCACGTTCAGGTACACGGAGTCGTGGGAGGCGACGAAGCGGGTCTGGAAGGGGATGCCGCGCCGCTCGAGTTCGGCGCGGGTGAGGATGCTGGCGGCGAAGGCCCCGGGCGCGGGGAAGACCAGTTCCTGATTTGCCAGGTCCTCCAGGGCGGTGTAGGGGGCCTCCTTGACCACGACCATAATGCCCTTGAGACGCTGATCGCGGTCCCGCGCCAGGGCCCGATAACCGGGGGCGGCGTTGAAGACCACGAAATGAAAGGGGTTCATGTAGGCGAAATCGTAGCGCCCGGCCGCCAGGCCCTGCTCAAAGGTGGGGATATCCTTGGCGGTCGCGAATTGCAGTGGCACGCCGCTAAGCACCTGAAGGCGCTGTAGCAGCGGCACCCACATCTGCGCCAGTCGGGTGGCCGCCTGTTGCGGTACGACCCCGAAGCTGTAGACCCGATCCAGGGTGGTCCCGGTGGCCCGTGGCGCCGGATCGAGGGGATGTTCCGGAGAAACCGTTGGCGGTGACGCTTGGGAAGAGGTGTCGACGTCCGCGGCCCGGAGGGAGAGGCTGATCAGCAGCAGGCCCAGTCCGAGGAGGAGGCGAAAGAAGGTGTCTGTACGGGTCAGGTTCATCAGGGGCTACCCCATGGCGATAGTTTGCGGCGGGAAGTCCCGGCAAAGAGCAGGTTGCACGGGGGCCGCCCTGGAGGCGGAGTGCCCATGGCTAGCGGCCATGCGCTTGGGCGGCGCGCTGGCGTGGCGCAAAGAGCATGGCCTTTGATGGCCCCCCGATGGCTGTAAAAAGGGGGCTGATGCTGCTGGAAAGATAGCATCTTAGCGGGAAAGTGCCCCAGATAAGTGAGAACACAGGGTGACCAAGAGCCGTCGCTCGGCGCATCATTATCGGATGGACACCCGCAGGCATCCGCCTCCTCGAGCCGCGATCCTCCCCCCTGGGCGAGATGATCCGCTGACCTCCAGCGCGGTTGCCTTGCCGTTTCGTGGCCAGGAGGCTCCTGTCGAGTTGCCCCAAGCCCATGCCGGTGTGGGTCGTGGCGCCTGCTTCCGAGGTCCTGGGTTTGACAGAGTAGCAGCCAGACCCGCAGGGTACCGGCTCAACAAGGGCGCATGGAGATCCGGATGGCGGGCGCGATGGCTGGTGGCCGGGCTGTTGTACTGTCTCGTCATCACCCCAGCCCTGGCGGAGAGCTTCAAGGGCCGGGTGGTGAAGGTCATCGATGGCGACACGGTTGTGGTCCTTGGTCCCGCCAAGCGGACCGAGCGGGTGCGGATCCAGGGGATCGACGCCCCCGAGGCCGACCAGCCTTTTGGCGCCCAGGCCAGGCAGCGGCTCCAGGACCTGGTGGGTGGCAAGGTGGTAACCGTGGTATCCGACAAACGGGATCGCCACGGTCGGTTACTAGGCAAGCTGATGCACGGTGGGCAGGATATGGGCCTGGCCCTGATCCGCGAGGGCTTCGCCTGGTGGTACCGCGACTATGCCACGGACCAGATCCTACTGGATCGTGTGTTGTACCCCCTGGCCGAAGTGCAGGCCCGCTGGGATGACAGTGGGCTCTGGGCTGATCCCGATCCCATACCGCCCTGGGTGTTTCGCCACCGGTAGGGGCGCCAGCGTGGATGCCCATCCTTAAAGTTAGCGTGAAAGCCACGGCACAGACGCTCATTCCCAGGGGAGTGGCGCGTCCCATCATGACAGTTGAATGCATCGTTATCGGATCGGGTGGCCACTGACGGAGGACGCGGTGAATCGTCGTGGCCACACCGTCACCGGTCCGGCCAAACCGGATCAGATACGGCAATCGAGTGAAGAACAGCATGACCCATCCCGACCTTCTCGGCCAACTGAGCGGCCTCCAGACGATGATGGCGGACCTCCTCACCGGGGTCCCGACCGCCGCGGCCAATGCCCGCTTCCACCCCCGCCTGGCCTCGCTGGGCTGGTATCTCGGCCGTGCCATTTATCGGGAACTCCACTGGCTGCGGGAGGTGCTTGACGGCGACGGGGACCTGGCCGGCCGGGTACGCCACCTCTTCGACGTCGACGAGGCGCTGGCCCCGGTGGAACAATTGCCCCCGCCGGATCACCTGCTGGCCTGGGCGGCGGAGATCCAGGACGAACACCTGCGCCGCCTGGCGACCCCCGGAGCCCTGCCGCCCAGCCCCTTGCTGGTGGACGACCGTCTCGCCTGGTTCCTGCTCCAGGAGCGGGCGCGCGATTATGAGGCCATGCTGTGGGTGCTCCTGGCGCGGCGTTGGCGGGAAGCATCCCCCCCCTCCCTTGCCCCTCCGGCGCCGCGGCTGGAACCGCGCCTGCCCAGCGCCGACATGGTGGCCATCACCCAGGGCCACTACCGGGTCGGTTCCCGGGGGGAGCCCTGGGCCTATGACAACGAACTGCCACCCCAGGCGGTGGAACTGGCCAATTTCCGCATCGCCCGCCGGCCCGTGACCAACGGCGAATACCTGGCCTTCATGACGGCGGGTGGCTATGACCGTAAAGAGTTCTGGGACACGGCGGGTCAGGCCTGGCTGGCCAGCGACATGGCCCGGGCGCCCTGGCACTGGCGCCGGGACGGCCAGGGGGGCTGGCACGCCCTCGGTCTCAACGGGCCGGTGCCCCTGGTGGCCGAGGACCCCGTGGCCGGTCTGAGCCACCACGAGGCCCGGGCCCATGCCGCCTGGGTGGCCAGCCTGGGGGGCGCCCTGACCGGCGCCGTCGTGCAGCACGAGTATCAGTGGGAGGTCGCCGCCCGTGGCGGCCACCTGGAAGGTACCGGTCGGGTCTGGGAGTGGTGCGCCAACCTCTTCCATCCCTATCCGGACTTCAGCCCCTTCCCCGACCCCAGCGTCTCCGCGGCCGCCTTCGGCACCGACCAAGGCGTGCTGCGCGGGGCCAGCCTGCACACCCAGCGCTGCCTGCGGCGCGCCAGCTTCCGCCATTCCGCCGCGCCCGACGACCGCTTCCGGATCAGCGGCCTGCGGCTGGTCTTCCCCCCGGATTGAGGCCAGGGCGCTGCCGACCCGCCCACACCCCAGACACGCCCCCCCGCCCTCGCCCGATCCCCGGGCGGTTTATGCTGCACCGCAATACAATGGATTTATATAATTTGATTCATCAATGTTTGGACCAGGTGTAAATTAGCATTTGCTCATCTAGCGACTGGTCTACCCCTGGTCGCCGGCCTGTCCGCCCCTCGCACCCCGAGGTTGGCGCCCCTGAGTTGTATCTCCATCAGTACCGGTCAATGGCCGCCTCCCGTCTGGGGGGCCTGAGGTATGGGTAGTCAACGATGCAGTCTATTTTCGTTGCCGTCGGCTTCATGAGTGCCCTGGGCCTGATGCTGGCCAGCATCCTGGTCCTGGCCAACAAGCGCCTCTTTGTCTTTGAAGACCCACGCATCGATCAGGTCGAGGACCTGCTGCCCAAGGCCAATTGCGGCGCCTGCGGCACGGCGGGCTGTCGCCCCTTCGCCGAAATGCTCGTCCAGGGGCAGATCGAGCCGGCCAAGTGCACCGTCAACTCCAAGGATATGAACCAGGTCATCGCCACCTTCCTCGGCGTCGACCTGGGCAAGGAGGAGAAGCGCGTCGCCCGGCTGGCCTGCGCCGGGGGCACTCACGTGGCCTACATCCGCGCCTCCTACGGGGGCATCGAGTCCTGCCGGGCCGCCGCCCTGGTTTCCGGGGGTGGCAAGGGCTGCGCCTGGGGCTGCCTGGGCTTGGGTGACTGCGCCGACGTCTGCGATTTCAACGCCATCCACATGGATCGCTACGGTCTGCCGGTGGTGACCGAGGCCGACTGCACCGCCTGCGGCGACTGCGTCGAGGTCTGCCCCAAGGACCTGTTCAGCCTCCACCCCGTCAGCCATCAACTCTGGGTCGCCTGCAACAACCAGGCCTTCGGTGACGAGGCGGAAAAGGAGTGCGAGGTCATCTGCACCGCCTGCGGCCGCTGCGCCCAGGACTCCCCCGAGGGCCTGATCGAGATCCGCGACAACCTGGCGGTGGTCGACTACGCCAAGAACAGCCTCGCCTCCCGGGTGGCCATCGAGCGCTGCCCCACCGGGGCCATCGTCTGGCTGGAAAAGGGCGGCAAGGCGGTCAAGGGCCGGGACGCGCGCAAGGTGGTGCGCAAGGAGGCCCTCCAGCCCGAACTGGCCCGGTCGGTTGCCCGCCCGCGGGTCGCCGCCCGCGTTTGACCGGGGGAGCGATGCCAACTCAGCCGCGCCCAGGCTCGCCCCCTCTCCCCAACCCCTCTCCCACGAGGGGCGAGGGGCCAAGGCGTGCCGGTGGTTGCTGATCGGTTCCATCACGAACTGACGCCCCTTCTGTATGTGCCAGATCCCTTAAGTACCTGATTTAGCACCCAATCCGTTTTCCCGCGCCCCGCGCGCCCCTGTATCCGGTTCCCCGGCCCCAACCGCCACGGGATTCATCAAACCCAGACCGCTGAGTAGATCAAGGCCATGTTCGGAAAAAAAGACGAGAAGTCCTTCAAGTATCCTGGCGTCCGGCAGGCGATGGACGGCAACGCCGCAGTCATCCTCTGCGAGCGGGAGGCCTCGGATGCCGCGGGCGCCTATCCCATCACCCCCTCCACCCAGATGGGCGAGTTCTGGGCGGAGGAGGTCGCCAAGGGCCATCTCAACGTCTCCGGCCGGCCGCTGATCTTCGTCGAGCCTGAGTCCGAGCACGCCGCCGCGGCGGTGACCGCGGGCATGGCCATGTCCGGGCTGCGCGCCACCAACTTCTCCTCGGCCCAGGGCGTGGCCTTCATGCACGAGTCGCTCTACGCCGCCGTCGGCAAGCGCCTGCCCTACGTGCTCAACATCGGCTGCCGGGCCATCACCAAGGCCAGCCTCAACGTCCACTGCGCCCATGACGACTACCACTGCATCGACGACACCGGCTTTTTCCAGGTCTTCGGCAAGAACACCCAGGAGGCGGCGGACCTCAACCTCATCGGCCGCAAGATCGCCGAGCTGTCCCTGACCCCGGCGGCGGTGGCCCAGGACGGCTTCCTCACCACCCACCTCATCGAGCCCCTGCTGGTGCCCGAGCGGGAACTGGTGGCGGAGTTCCTCGGCCGCCCGGATGACCTCATTGACTGCCCGACCCCGGCCCAGAAGCTGGTCTATGGCGCCACCCGCCGTCGCGTCCCCGAGGTCTGGGACGTGGACAAGCCGATGCAGTCCGGCACGGTGCAGAACCAGGATGCCTACATGCAGGCGGTGGCGGCCCAGCGCCCCTACTTCTTCCAGCACATCGCCCCCCTGGCCGACCAGGTCATGGACGAGTATTACCAGCTCACCGGCCGCCGCTACCGCCGCGTCAGCGGCTACCGGATCGAGGACGCCGAGTACCTGATCCTTGGTCAGGGCAGCATGATCCTCCAGGCCGAAGCGGTGGCCGACTACCTGCGCGAGACCCGCAAGCTCAAGGTCGGCGTGGTCAACCTGACCATGTACCGCCCCTTCCCCGGCGACCTGCTTGGCCCCCTGCTCAAGGGCAAGCGCGGCGTGGCGGTGCTGGAGCGCACCGACCAGCCCCTGGCGGAGGACCTGCCCATCATGCGCGAGGTCCGCGCCGCCCTCTCCAAGTGCCTGGAAAATGGCATGGTCGAACGGAACGAGTCGCTCCCCTACCCGGCCTACGACAGCTACAAGGCCGGCGATATGCCGCGCCTCTACTCCGGCTGCTACGGCCTGGGCTCCCGCGACCTCCAGCCCGAGGGCCTGATCGCCGCCATCGAGAACATGCTCCCCGGCGGCCGCCGCCAGAAGTTCTTCTATCTCTCCGTGGACTTCATGCGCGAGGCCACCAATCCCAAGGACGAGATCCGCCTCCAGGCCCTCAAGGACGCCTACCCGGCGGCCGCCAACCTGGCCCTCAAGGGCAGCGAGAATCCCAACCTGCTGCCCAAGGGCGCCATCACGGTGCGCATGCACTCGGTGGGTGGCTGGGGGGCCGTGACCACGGGCAAGAACCTGGCCATGACCCTCTACGACCTGCTGGGCTTCGACATCCGCGCCAACCCCAAGTATGGCTCGGAGAAGAAGGGCCAGCCCACCACCTACTTCCTGTCCGCCGCCCCGGAGCCCATCCGCCTCAACTGCGAGTACACCTACGTCGACGTGGTCATGTCGCCGGACCCCAACGTCTTCACCCACTCCAACCCCCTGTCGGGGCTGAAGAAGGGCGGCGTCTTCATCATCCAGTCCAACCTCGGCAACGCCGAGGCGGTGTGGGCCACCTTCCCCAGCGAGGCCCGGCGCTACATCGTCGACCAGGACATCCACGTCTTCTACGTCGACGGCTTCAAGATCGCCCGGGACGAGGCCTCGGACCCGGAGCTCCAGTTCCGCATGCAGGGCAACGCCTTCCAGGGCGCCTTCTTCGCCGCCTCGCCCCTCATGGAGCGCGCCGGCCTGGACGAGAACGGCCTCTTCCAGGCCATCGAGGACCAGTTGCGCTCCAAGTTCGGCGGCAAGGGCGAGCGGGTGGTCCAGGACAACCTGCGGGTGGTGCGCCGCGGCTTCGACGAGATCGTCGAGATCAAGGACAAGCCCCTGACCGTCGGCCAGCTCATCCCCCATAAGGCCTCCAAGCTGCCGATCATGCTCAAGCAGTTGCCGGAGGGCGACGGCTTCGTGGCCGATGTCCATCGCTTCTGGCGCCAGACCGGCTACTTCTACGCCACCGGCCGCGGCAACGGCAACCTGGCGGACCCCTACATGGCCATGAGCCTGATGCCGGCCTCCACCGGCGTCTACCGCGACATGACCCAGATCCGCTTCGAGTATCCCAAGTTCCTACCGGAGAACTGCACCGCCTGCGGTGGCTGCTTCTCCACCTGCCCGGACTCCGCCATCCCCGGCCTGGTCAACACCGTCGCCGAGATCTTCAACACCGCCATCCTGCATGTGGAGAAGGGCCTGCCCACCCAGTACCTGCGCCGCGAGACCCGCAAGGTTGAGAAGCGCCTGCGGGAGCTGCTGGACGGGGCCGGCGAGGGCGCCGACACCCGCACCCTGCTCGACCAGGCGGTCCTGGAGACCCTGGCCGCCTCCGAGCTGCAAGGCGACCAGAAGGCAGCCCTGGAAAAGGAGATGGGCCTGTTCCTGGAGGCCCTGGCCGGCTTCCAGTTGTCCGTCACCAAGCCCTACTGGACCAACCGCGAGAAGAAGGAAAAGGGCAGTGGCGGCCTCTTCAGCATCACCGTCAACCCTTATACCTGCAAGGGCTGCATGGAGTGCATCGAGGTCTGTGAGGACGGCGCCCTGGTGGCCGAGCCCCAGACCGACCAGGCCATCGCCGACATGCGCGCCAAGTGGGCCTTCTGGCTCGACCTGCCGACCACCCACCCGGACTTCATCCGCATCGACGACCTCAACGAGAAGATCGGCGCCCTGGAGACCCTGCTCCTCGACAAGGCCAACTACCAGTCCCTGGTCTCCGGCGACGGCGCCTGCATGGGCTGCGGCGAGAAGACTGTCATCCACCTCTTCACCGGCACCGTCACCGCCCTGATGCAGGGCCGGGTCAAGCAGCACCTGGCGGAACTGGACGACCTCATCAACCGCCTGGAGACCCACGTGCGCCTCAAGCTGGCGGCGGGAGTGGACCTCAGCAATCCCGCGGCCATCGCCCAGGTACTCGACCGTCACCAGCATGCCGACCTGACCCTGGGCGAGCTGTCCAGCGAACTGGACCAGGGGCGCAAGGTCAACCCCGTCGATCCAGAGTGGCTCGGCTGGGTCACCGGCCTCCTCGGCACGCTGCGCGACCTCAAGGCCCGCTACACCGACACCCAACCCCGCGCCACCTTGGGCATCATCAACGCCACCGGCTGCACCTCGGTGTGGGGCTCGACCTTCCCCTACAACCCCTACCCCTTCCCCTGGACCAGTCACCTGTTCCAGGACTCCCCCTCGGTGGCCATGGGCATCTTCGAGGGCCACATGCGCAAGATGGCCGAGGGCTTCAAGGCAGTGCGCCAGGCGCGGATCGAGCTGGACAAGGGCTACAAGGCCGCCGAGCACGAGGCCTTCTTCACCTTCTTCAACTGGAAGGACTTCAGCGAGGAGGAGTGGCGCCTCTGCCCGCCGGTGGTCAGCGTGGGCGGTGACGGGGCCATGTACGACATCGGCTTCCAGAACCTGTCCCGGGCGCTGATGTCCGGCATGCCGATCAAGGTCCTGGTCCTGGATACCCAGGTCTATTCCAACACCGGCGGCCAGGCCTGCACCTCCGGCTTCATCGGCCAGGTGGCGGACATGTCGCCCTACGGCAAGGCCTGGAAGGGCAAGACCGAGATCCGCAAGGAGATGGGCCTCATCGGCATGGCCCACCGCACCAGCTTCGTGCTCCAGGGCAGCATCTCCCACATGAGCCACCTGCTGGAGGGCTACATCGACGGCCTCAACAGCCGCCGCCCGGCCCTGTTCAACATTTACGCCGTCTGCCAGCCGGAGCATGGCGTCCCCGACGACCACTCCGAGCACCAGAGCCGCCTGGCGGTGGAGTCCCGGGCCTATCCCCTGTTCCGCTTCGACCCGGACGCCGGCACCACCTTTGAGGAATGCTGCTCCATCGAGGGCAACCCCAACCTGGACGATGACTGGATCAGTTGGACCATCCGCTACCAGGACGAGGCCGGCAAGGAGCAGGAGATGTCCCTGCCCATGACCTTCGCCGACTTCGCCATGACCGAGGGCCGCTTCCGCAAGCACTTCCGCAAGGCCCCGCCGGAGACCTGGAACGACTCCATGGTGCCCCTGCACGAGTTCCTCGACCTGGACGCCGACGACCGCGAGGGCAAGTTCCCCTTCGTCTGGGGCGTGGACGGCAAGAACCGCCTGATGCGCGCCCTGGTCTCCCAGGAGCTGGTCCTCTCCTGCGAGGAGCGGCGCGGCTTCTGGCGGCAGTTGCGCGGCATCGTCGGCCTGGACCGCCAGTTTGACGAGGAAGCGGTGCGCAACCAGGCCAAGGCCGAGATGGCGCAGAAACTCACCGCCGGCCTCTTCGCCCTGGCCACGGGTGGCGCCACCGGCCTGGGGTCCGGCCTGCTGGCCGACTTTGCCCCGGCTGGCGGTGGCAACGGCGCCGGCCAGGCAGCCGGCGCGGGTGCCGGCACGGCGGCCGCGGGCGGCTGGGAGCCGGTGTGGATCGAAAGCCCCGAATGCACCGCCTGCGACGAGTGCATGAACATCAACCCCAAGATCTTCGCTTACAACGACCAGAAGCAGGCCGTGATCGTCGACCCCAAGGGTGGCCCCTTCAAGGACATCGTCAAGGCGGCGGAGAAGTGCACCGCGGGCTGCATCCACCCCGGCACGCCCTTCAACCCGGCGGAAAAGGATGTCGACAAGCTCGTCGCCCGGGCGGCCAAGTACCAATAGGCTGCGACCAGGCCAGTCCCCCTCCCCCCTCGTGTGGGAGGGCCGGGGAGAGGGGGTCCAAGGTCCGACCCAAAAGGATTCGGACACCAACTCCCGGGGAGGGTCGGGGGGCGTCTGGCGGGGGTGTCGCCAGCACGGACGCTGGCGCCAAGCCTACAGGGACGTATTCAAGGCGTCCCCCGCCAGACGCCACCCGACCCGGGCGGTCAGAACCAACTTTCATTCGATTCAAGCATCCGCATGCAAGAGCGAACATGGGCATCCTGAACTTTTTCAGCTCGACCAAAACCTTCGCCCACGGCATCCACCCCGTGGAGCACAAGGAACAGACCGCGGACAAACCGATCCGGCGCCTGGGCTTCGCCCCGGAACTGGTGCTGCCCCTGGCGCAACACCGGGGAAAGCCCTCCCGGCCCCTGGTCAAGGTCGGCCAGGAGGTGGTGCGCGGAGAGCCCATCGCCGCGGCTGACGGCTTCCTGTCGGTGCCCATCCACGCCCCCGCCGACGGTGTCATTCGCGCCATCGACCTGGCGCCCACCGCGGAGGGACCCAGGGCCAAGGCCATCTTCCTCAAGGTCCACCGCGCCTCCACCCAGGAGGTGCTCTACGACCTGCCCCGGGACCTGGCGGCCCTGTCACCCGAGGAACTAATCGCGGCCGTGCAGGATGCCGGCCTGGTGGGCCTGGGCGGCGCCGCCTTCCCCAGCCACGTCAAGATGCGGCCACCGGAGGGTCGCCACATCCACACCCTGGTGGTCAACGGCTGCGAGTGCGAGCCCTACCTGACCTGCGACCATCGCCTCATGCTGGAACGGCCGGACAGCATCATGGCCGGCATCCGCATCGCCCTGCGGGCCACCGGGGCGGAGCGGGCGGTGATCGGCGTCGAGGACAACAAGCCCGACGCCGTGGCCCGGCTGCGGGAGCGCATCCCCGCCGACCTGCCGGTGACCGTCGAGGCGGTGGAGACCAAGTACCCTCAGGGCGCGGAGAAGATGCTCATCAAGAGCCTCTTCAACCTGGAGGTCCCGGCGGGCGGCCTGACCCTGGACCTGGGCATCGCCGTCTACAACGTCGGCACCCTGGCGCAGATGGGCGACCTCCTCCCCCGCGGCCGGGGACTCATCGAACGGGTAGTGACCGTCAGCGGCCCCGCCGTCTTCCGTCCCGGCAACTATCTGGTCCCCCTCGGCACCCCCCTGCGCTTCCTGCTGGAGCAGACGGGGATGAGCGAGCAGGCCGGCGAGGTCATCCTCGGCGGGCCGATGATGGGCATGTCCGTGGCCTCCCTGGACGTGCCGGTGACCAAGGCCGTCTCGGGGGTGGTGGTCCTGGAGGCCCAGGACCCGGACCTGGCCCAACGCCAGGTGCTGCCCTGCATCAAGTGCGCCGCCTGCCTGGAGGCCTGCCCGGTCAAGCTCAACCCCTCCATGCTGGGTGAACTGGCCCAGCATCGGGAATACGGGCGGATGGCGAGCGAGTACCACCTGGACCAGTGCTTCGAGTGCGGCTGCTGTGCCTATGTCTGCCCCTCCAACATCCCCCTGACCCAGTACTTCCGCATCGCCAAGGCCATCAACCGAGAACACCCGCCAAAGCCGCATTGACGACCGATCGGGGCAACTTCAGGGCCCGGCGGACCAAGGGGCAGGACAGAGAGGAAGTCCCTGGCCTGTGCCGGCGCCACCTCGTCAATGATGTTGCCCAAACGACCCCCTTAACCCGGCTGCCACCACGCCCAACACCGCCAACGCCGCACCCTATCTCAGCCAACGAGCCACGCCATGTCGAGACCCATCGAGATCCGCACCTCCCCGCACCTGAAGCGGGCGCGCACCGTGCCGCAGATCATGCAGGGCGTGGTCTGGGCCCTGCTGCCCATCTGCGCCTTCGCGGTCTTCCAGTTCGGCCTCAGCGCCCTGCTGCTGCTGGTCACCACCACGGCGGTGGCCATGGGCACCGAGTACCTCTTCGCCCGCCTGTCCGGGCGGGGTAACACCCTCAACGACTGGAGCGTGGTCATCACTGGCCTGCTGCTGGGCCTGACCCTGCCGCCGGGCTTCCCCCTGTGGATGGCGGCGGTGGCCGCCTTCGTCGGCGTCGCCCTGGGCAAGTCCCTGTTCGGCGGCCTGGGCTTCAACGTCATGAACGCCGCCCTGGTGGGACGCGCCTTCGCCCAGGCCGCCTTCCCGGTGGCCATCACCACCTGGACGCCGGCCTTCGCCCCCGGCCGCTTCTGGGAGCTGATCCCCTCGACCCTCACCCTGCCCTTCCTGCAGCCCATGCCGGTGAAGGACTGGATCGCCGGGCTGAACATCGACGGCTTCACCGGCGCCACCCCCCTGGCCCTGCAGAAATTCCAGCAGATCGAGGTGAGCAGCCTGGACCTCTTCACCGGCATGGTCGCCGGCTCCGCCGGGGAGACCTCGGCCCTGCTGATCCTGATCTGCGGCCTCTGGCTGGCCTTTCTGCGCATGCTGGACTGGAAGATCCCGGTGGGGGTCATGCTCGGCGCGGTACTGGTCGCCCTGCCCCTCTGGCTGCTGGACGGCAGCGTTTACCCCACGCCCTGGTTCGTGCTCTTCTCCGGGGGCCTGATGCTGGGCGCCTGGTTCATGGCCAGCGACATGGTCGGCTCGCCGGTCACCCCCTGGGGAGCCCTGGCCTATGGCCTCTTCATCGGCATCCTGACCGTGGTCATCCGCCTCTTCGGTGGCCTCACCGAGGGCATCATGTACGCCATTCTCCTGGCCAACGCCGCCGCCCCCCTCATCTCGGCGGTCACCCAGCCGCGGGTCTATGGCGTCAAGCGGGAGGGGCGGTCATGAGCGCCACCCTTCCCGTTCAGACCGGCACCTCGGCTCCTGCGCTATCTCCAAGCCCGATGCCTGGACATGAATACGAACAGGCACCCGAACAGGCCGTTAATCAGGGTGCAAATCAGGCTGCGAACCGGACCAGGACACCGACTACGGAACAGGCCTCGGCGCGGATCACGGCACGGGCCACTGAACCGGCCGTTGAGCAGGCCCCTGCCACCCCCAGCCTGGCCATGCTGCTGACCCTGGGGCTCATCGCCGCCATCTCCGGCCTGCTGGTGGCGACGGCCTATGAATACACCGCCCCCATCATCGCCGAGAAGGAGCGCCTCGCCACCGAGGCGGCGGTGCTGCGCATCCTCCCCGGCGCCGTCGCCAAGCGCGATTTCGTCATCGACGCGGCGGGCCGCCTGGCCCCTGTCGACCCGGCCTCCGGCGGGGCCAATGGATCTGCCGCGGGAGGCGGCGGTCTGGTCTATGCCGGCTACGATGCCCAGGGCCGGCTCCAGGGTCTGGCCTTCACCGGCGTCGGTAGCGGCTACTCGGGTCCGGTGGAGGTCCTGTTCGCCTACGACCCCGAGCGCCAGCTCATCGTCCGCAGCAAGGTCCTCAAGTCCACCGAGACCCCGGGCTTCGGCGACAAGCTGGACACGGACCCGGCCTTTCTGAAGAACCTGGAGGCCCTGGACGCCCGCCTCGATGCCACGGGGCAGGCCCTGGCCAACCCCATCGTCACCGTCAAGAACGGCACCAAGACCCAACCCTGGCAGATCGACGCCATCACCGGCGCCACCCTCTCCTCCCGGGCGATGGGCAAGGCGGCCAACCAGGCCGCCCAGCGCGCCGCCCCGGCGATCCAGCGCAGCCTGACGCTGCTGGCCCAACCGTCTAACTAAATCGGGAGGCATGAACCATGGCTGAAGCATCCCAACCCGCGGTGGTCGCCAAGGCGGCCGACCCCTTCAACCGCGAGGAGACCCTGACGGCGGACACCTTCCTGCGCGGCCTCTGGCAGGAGAATCCCGTCTTCGTCATGTTGCTCGGCATGTGCCCGGTGCTGGCGGTGACCAACTCCGCCATCAACGCCCTGGGGATGGGGCTGGCGACGACCTTCGTCCTCATCGGCTCCGGGGCCCTGGTGTCCCTGCTGCGCCGCTGGATACCCAAGCAGGTGCGCATCGCCAGTTACATCGTCATCATCGCCACCTTCGTCACGGTGGTGGACTACGCCATCCATGCCATCAGCCTGGAGCTGTACGCCTCCCTGGGGGCCTTCATCCAGCTCATCGTCGTCAACTGCATCATCCTCGGACGGGCCGAGGCCTATGCCTCCAAGCAACGGCTGGTGCCGACCCTGGTCAATGGCCTGGGGATGGGCCTGGGCTTCACCCTGGCCCTATTTAGCCTGGGCTCGGTGCGGGAGATCCTCGGCAATGGCACCCTGTTTGGCGTCACCCTCTTCGGCGACAGCTTCCAGCCCTGGCTGGTGATGATCCTGCCCCCCGGGGGCTTCTTCGTCCTCGGCGCCTGGCTGCTGCTCTTCGCCTGGCTCAAGCAGCGCCGCGAGCGCCGCGTCCTCGCCTCCGCCGGAGCCGCCGCCCATGGCTAACCCCTCCCTGCCCCTGATCTTTCTCGACGCCGCGGTGGTCAACAACTTCGTGCTGGCCCTGTTCCTGGGCATCTGCCCCTTCCTCGGCACCTCCGCCAAGAAGGAGACGGCCCTGAACATGGGGCTGGCCACCACCTTCGTCATGGTCGTCAGTTCGCTCAGCGCCTACGGGGTCAACTGGCTGCTGGTGGAGCTCGAACTGGAATTCCTGCGCCTGATCTGCTTCATCGCCATCATCGCCTCGGCGGTGCAACTGGTGGAGATGTTCGTCAAGAAGCACAGCCCGGCCCTGTTCCGCTCCCTGGGCATCTTCCTGCCCCTGATCACCACCAACTGCGCCATCCTCGGCCTGGCCCTGTTCCAGACCGCCAAGGAGTACGACTTTCTCCAGAGCCTGGTCTACAGCCTGGGGGCCGGCACCGGCTTCATGCTGGCCCTGATGCTCATGGCCGGCCTGCGCGAGAAGCTGGAACTGGCCAGGCTGCCGACGGTCAGCCAGGGCGCCGCCCTGAGCCTGATGCTTGCCGGGCTCCTGTCTTTGGCCTTCATGGGCTTCGCCGGCCTGGGGGGGTCCCATGGTTAGGGCCCTCATCGCCAGCCTGATCATCTTCACCGTCCTGCTCGGCTGGGTCTGGGTGCAACAGCGCTACGCCGCCTTCGCCCGCCAGAACCCCCGGCTTGGCCCCTTCCGCGCCCCGGACGGCGGCTGCGGGGGGGGCTGCGCCTGCAAGGGCGGCCAGTGCGACGTCCCGCCGCGATGACCGCCCCTGGCATGGCCGCGAGACCCGTCAACGGCAAGGCTCCAGCGCCCCCCGACGGCCTCCCGGTGGCCCCCTCATGCGCCCCCCACGGTGCCGCCCGCTACGCTCCCTCCAGTGCCATCCCCAGCGTTCCCTCAGTTCAAAACCGTTGGGAAAGACTGGCGTCGGCGGAGACGGTCCTCTCGTGCCGGCCCGGCGGTTAATGCAATCCGGCCGCTGGCGCAGCCATGCTCCCGAGAACCCTTACCCCCATCCGATTAGCCTTTACCCCCACCCGATCCCGAACCCTCACCTGATTTCCGCATCCCTGAAGGAACCCGCAAAATGAGCGAACTCGAACCCCCCATCGGTCCCACGGTCGCGGCCCAGATCCTGGCATCCCGGCGCATCACCCCGGAGAAGGCGGTCGAGGTGCGCCACCTCACCCTGCGGGTGACGGACCCGGCCTTCCAGTTCGTCGAGGGCCAGAGCATCGGCGTGGTGGTCCCCGGCCCCCACCCCTTCGGCAACCCCTACCACCTGCGCCGCTACTCCATCGCCAACGCCCGGCCCCGCCCCGAGGACGAGAGCCTCGACCTGGATATCCTGGTGCGGCGCTGCTTCTACATCGATGAGATCAGCGGCGAGCGTTACCCCGGCATCGCCTCCAACTTCCTCTGTGATGCCCAGCCCGGGCAGCAGATCTCCCTCAGCGGCCCCTACCGCAGCCCCTTCCAGATGCCCCAGGACAAGACCGCCAACCTGGTGATGATCGGCACTGGCACCGGTGTCGCCCCCTTCCGCGCCTTCGCCCAACTCATCTACGAGCGCCGCGGCGGCTGGGACGGCCAGGTGCGCCTCTTCTATGGCGGCCGCACCGGCCTGGACCTGGCCTACGCCAACGACGAGGAGACCAACCTCGCCGACTATTACGACCAGCCCACCTTCAAGGCCTTCAAGTCCCTGGCCACCAATTCCCTGATGGGCTCCTCCGATGCCCTGCAGCGCGGCCTGCGGGAGAACCTGGACGAGGTCTGGGCACTGGTTCAGGCGCCCAACACTCATGTCTTCCTCGCCGGCCTGGGCAAGATTGCCCAGGTCCTCGACAAGGTGATGAGCGAGCGCGCCGGCTCCGCCGAGGCCTGGCAGACCTTGAAGCAAGGCATGATTCAGCAGGGTCGCTGGTCGGAGCTGATTTACTAAGAGAAGGTAAGTCTCTAAGGCTTCGGGACTAGTTTCAGGTGTCTGGAGTTTGGAAAGCCCTCTAATCAAAGTCGGGACGACTCAGAATCCGCAAGCCCCAGATACTTGAGAACCAGATGATTGGCGCAGGGAACGAGATCGGCCTGGCCGCCCTGGCTGATCTCAAAATCTCGGCGGCTGGGTCTTCTGCTCCCACTGCTCCGCCAAGCGGGCATCGACCGCAAGCCCCAACTCCCCCGCGCGATAGGCCTTGGCCAGGCGTTTGGCTGCCTCGACATGCCAGCCCTCGGCGGCACGTTCCAGCCAGGCCACCGCCTCCCGGTCATCGCGCGTGACCCCCTCGCCCTCGGCGTAGGCTATGCCCACGTAATAGGCGGCGGGGGCATAGCCGCGCTCCGCCAGCTTTAGGAACTCGGCAAAGGCGCGATGCGGGTCTGGCGGGCCCATGACCCCCCGCAGATAAAAGGCCGCCAGGGCGTATTGACCGCCCACCTCCCCCTGCTGGGCGGCCTGGGCATACCAATGGGCCGCCTTGCGGTAATCGCGCGGCACCCCCTGCCCCAGGTGGTACAGCAGGGCCAGACGCAATTGCGACGGAGCGTGGCCCGTCTCCGCCAGCACCTTCAGCATCCGCGCCCCGGCCGCCACTTGCCCCGAGAAGATGAGGTTCATGGCATAGCGAAACTGACTCTGCTCGGCGCTGCAACTGATCAAGCCCGGCAGGGTGAGCGCGAGGCACAGCAATAGAATCATCCGGTGCGGGCTTCGCCTCATGGAGCGGGCACCTCCCTGCTGGATTGCCCCGTTGGTGGATACTCCTCCCCGGCATGCCCGGTTCCTGGAATCTCACTCCTGACATTCTCTGATCTGGAAATTCCCCTCCCGGCCGTCCCAGCTTCGGAATCCTCCTGCCTTGCCGATTCCGTTTCGCTGCCCTCCCCCTGGGAATCCTCCTGCCTGGCAGAGTCCGATGGAGAATCCTCCTTGACGGCATCGTCCGAGCTGGAGCCTTCCAGGCTGTCATCGGGACTAGCATCCTGCCCCACGGTCTCCTGCCCCATGGCGTCCACCGCGACTAAGACCGGCGGTGTGACGGCAGGCCGCGTAGCGGCATCGACGGAACGACGGGTCAATCGGGCAAAAAGGAGGTTGCGGATGAAGTCGCCATGCAGCCCCAGCCAGACCAGCAAGGGCGCGACGATGGGTAGCACCAGCACCGACAATTGCCGCCCGACCCCCCACAGATAGAAGGCGGTGGGGCTGTCCGGCAGGACCATGCCAAAGTGGCTGGGCGGCATCAGGGTCAGGGCGGGCACATGGGTGCGGAACAGGGAGAAGTGGAACTGGGTGGTGAGCACGGCCATGAGGAAGGCCACCGGCAACAGAATCACCGTGCCCAGTAGCAAGCGCCGCGCCAGCCCACGCCCAGGGGTCGCCAGGGTGAAACCCCAGAACAGGGGGAAGACGGCCACCGCCCGGTTCAACGGCAGGGGCAAGGGGGTAAAGAGGCGGGGGGGATCAGTCAGGGTGGGCACCAGACTGATCAGCCAGGCCTGGCCGCCCTGCATCTTCAGGTCCAGCACCGTCTCGGGCCAGAGCAGAGGGGCGGCCGCGCCCACGGCCCAGGCCAGCGCGGACAACAAGGGATCCCGTAGATAGAACCACCAGACAGCCAGGCAGGCCGGGACGCTGATCAGGGTGCCGAGGAACCAGCGCCAGACGGGATCACGTGGCAGCAGCATGGCGCTCATCAGTCGGGGGAGGCAACCGGCGCAGCCACAGCAGGAAGATCAGCAGCACGTCCAGCATGATCAGGGCATCCCAGACATACCAGTGCACCCAGTGGAACCACTCCGGCTTCCAGACCCCCAGGTAGGTCAGGCTGATGATGCGCACCATGTTCAGGGCCTGGACCCCTAGGAAACCCAACAGCAGCCCCCAGAGGCGATAACCCCAGGGGGCCGGATAGGCCAGCAGGACCGCCCACAGCAGCAGGGTGGCCTCGACACCGTTGCACAGATCGAGGATGCGGACACTGAAGCCGGGGATGGTCAGGACGTTGCCGTTGACCCAGGCCTGGCCGCCGAAGGTAGTGATCAGCCAGCCGGCGATGACGGTCAGGCTGTCGGTAAAGGGAGCAATAAGGTGATCGCGGATGGTGGGAAGGTAGACCAGGCCAAAGAGCAACAGGCCCACGCCAAGGAACGTAAAGATGAAACGCCGCATGGCTTCCGTTGTGTTGCAGAATTAGAGAGAAAAGACACCCCGCCGGCGGCGGGGTGTGGTTGGGATAAATCGTACTCAATTCCCCAAGCTGCTGCCACTCTTCTCCACCCGGGTGTGGCTAGATCCAGCCACACCCGGACCGGAAGGTTAGCTATTGACCCCGAACCTGCTCCGCGACCTCCAGACCACCCCCATCAGCATCAGACAGAGGAGGATCATGGCCCACTCGCTCAATGTTGGAATAGGCACGGGTGGATCAAATTTGATCTCCGTTGGGTTATCACCCCCCGGCGTCTTGTCATCCGTGAGACCGGTCAGTGTACCGCCACCCGGAGGTGTCCAAGTCGCGTTCCCCTGATTTTGGAAAGTCTGGGCGATGTAAGGATTGTCGACAGTCACCTCGAAGCTGATGACCAACTCGTTTTCAGCATCCGCCTCGGTCGTATGCCCCGCATCGGGACCAAAATTGGCGATCACCCTAATCAAGTTTGGCGAAATGAAGTTGCCAGCGTCCGAACAGCTACCTCCCTGCACGGTCGTGATCCCTCGAGGTGTGCAAGTCAAGGTTCCCGGGCGGTAAGTCATTCCAGCCGGAATCGGGTCTTCGATAACGACTCCATTAGCAATAATTATGGAATTATTAATCCACACCATGTTCCAGCGAATGATATCCGTACCGCTGACTTGCCCTGTTTTGACACCGTAAGGTGGATCAAAGACGTAGGCGAATACCGCCTCAGAATCCGTGTCGCTGACAGGGTCTTTCCCGCCAGGAGGATCCATGGTGACACTGGCCACATTTTCCAGGCTATCTACACGTCCGCTTTCTTCGAAGTAAAGCACCAAGCTTTCTTCAGGTAATAGCGGCAACGTACCCGAGGCAATGGGCAATGAATCACTTGCGGTAATTCCTAGTGGGGTGTCAACAAGTCGCGGATTATCAAGGCTGACATTTCCTACATTAGTGACCTTGAAACACCAAGTGAGCTTGACCGGTTCATGGGCCTTGTTCACATAGATCAGTTCATTTTTTGCCGTATCGCAACTCCCCTGACCGGTAACGAAAACGCTCTTGACCAGCGTCAACGCCGGGCTTTGCGTGGCCGTGGCGGTTTCACTGTCTTCCAAGGAGTCGGTGCCGTCGGCGCTGGCTTTGGCTTTGTTGGTCACCGACCCGGCGTTGAGGTCGGCCTGGAGCACGGTGTAGCTGGCGGTGCAGGTCACCGCTTCACCCGGATCCAGTTCGCCGTCCAGGTTGCCGACGGTGTTGACCGCCGGGCAGGTCACCGTGGCCTTGTCGTCCGCCACCGTCACCGGGCCGGTCAGCGCGACGTTGCCGCTGTTGGTCACCAGGTAGCTGTAGGCAATCACGTCGCCCACCGCGTCGTAGGGACTGCCGCTGCTGATGCTCTTGACCAGCGTCAACGCCGGGCTTTGCGTGGCCGTGGCGGTTTCACTGTCT
>CALMDH010000059.1:0-9537 GCA_937862735.1 uncultured Gammaproteobacteria bacterium | reverse complement strand
CCGCTGCCACTTCCAAGGCATCCACCGGCCAGAACACCGGGGGGCGTGGTTGGTGCACGCCGGGCTGGCCTTCCTGCGGGCGACAATCGAGCACGCAACGGGTCCATTGGCTGGGTATGGCTTCCTCACCATGGACGGCCCCCAGCAAGGCACCCGCAATGGCGGCGTTGGTGTCGGTGTCACCACCGCGCATGACCGTATCGACGACCCCAGCTTCCAGAGTGGGCGCCTGGAGTAATTGCCAGAGAGCGTTGCGCCAGGCGATCAATACCCAGCCTTGCTGATGGACGTAACTGGCGGGGGGACCGTCCGCCGCCGCCTCGGTCGCCGCCAGGAGGCTGGTCGCCACATCCCCATCCCGTGCCCAGGCAAGGATCGCCGCGTAGACGGCTGGGGCAGCGGCGCCCGTCCCAATCGCATAGGCAATCGCCTGGGCGTAGAGGGCGTTTGCCTCCCGGCACACGGGATGGGGATGCGTGAGGGCCGCATCCTGGCGTGCCCAGTCCGCCACCTGCGCCAGGGGATACCGGGCGCCGAAGATCCCCAACGGGCTGATGCGCATCAGTGCACCATTGGCCTGGCTCGTCGGATTGGGTGTCCCGCTCAAGCCGTCGGCGACGGTCATGCCGCAATCGAAGGGCCAGGAGTCAAACCAGTCGCGGTAGGCGGCGCGGGCCGCTGTCGTGTCGAAGCCCCCGTGCTTGATTAGCATCCGCGCCAGCATCAGGGCCATCTCGGAATCATCAGTGGGCTGACCAGCCAGGGTGTTCCAGGTCCCCCCGGCGGCCAGTTCCCGCAGTCCGTCCGGGTAGGCGTGGCGGATCTGTTCCGGGGTCTGGAACTCGACCAGGCTGCCCAAGGCATCCCCGGCTAACTGGCCCAGCAGGCAGCCCCGTGCCCGCGACAACGGGTCGCTCGACATTTCAGTTGTCATCACTCCTCCCGTGATCAGGTCGCAGGTGCCGCCAGCTGCGTCAGCCTTGCGTTTCTGGTAACCGAGGGTTAAATCCTGCGGTTGCAGGCGCAGGGGTCATTATCCTGGTCTTGGCGACCAAATGAGTCGCTTGCCGCCACCCCCGTTCGGGTGGTTCGCGGCTCGCCACATGCCTTATCGTGAGAGTAGTCTTTCTTTCTACCTCATCTCCGCAGCCGGGATCGCCAGCACGGGTTGCGCATGATGCTGAAGCGCAGGGTAACCCTCACCGGACGAGCGGCCTATTGACAGGGATACACCCGGAGTTGGTGGGAGGTGTCGGGCATGATGGCCTTAGCGCGCCACATGCCTGCTGGCCGCGACTACGAAACCAACTCAGCGTCGAGACGGTAGACGTCCAGACCTCAGTCAGTGCCCTTGGCGACGCGTATTGGCCGTTGCCCCGAAACGGTGCCAAGCCCGGGCATGCTCGGGGTTATGGCCATGATGTCTGATGGGCCACTGGCGGCGGCCCCTGTCCACCTAGTGCCGTGGGGCTGATACAGGTAACCCGGAAAAGGGGGCGGTTATCAGCCTTGAAGCGTGAGATGCTCTGTCGCGGCACTGCCAGGATCTTCATCGTGGCACGACTGGGGTTTTCCTGTCGGGCTGGACTTGGGAGCAGCGGGCAGAAAGGTGATGTTCCTCGCCCACCGTGCCACACCCTGGGAGACAGCCTGGACCAGGCGGCCGTCGCGGAAAGAGGCGGCGCTGGCACCATTGCACTTGCGGCTGGCATGCAAGGCACCGCGGCCGGCCCTCAGGTGGCAGTGGTGGCACTCGGCCTCGGCATTCACCTCGCTCCAGCTGCCCGTGAAGCGGGGATGGCGGAGCATGGTCAGGATGGGCGCGCCGGAGACCGGGGCACCAACCAGGGCCAGGACCTGATCGACCGGGGCCAGCAGGCGCAACGGGTCTTACCGGGCGTCGCTCAAATCAGCTAGTCGCTGCGGTAGTAAGTGTGCTGAGCCTTGAGGGTGAGGTTATGCAGGTCCGTCCGAAAGGGGGGGTCAGCTCAGTGTGGTCGTAAGGTGAACTTACTTGGCTGGAACGTGAGGACGATCCCACCCTCCTGGGAGGCAGGGGCTCCTGCCAGTTTCATCCTGGACCACCACAACGATCAACTCTGCGCCGTCTGCGCCATCCGCATTGACCTAACGAACAGCAGATCGTGATCAGCGTCTTCCTCTATCTGCCCCTACGGCAGCAAGACGACGCCCTATCCCCAGGCTTGCTTGCTGGTCAATGTCCTCGCCCCCGATGCCTGCCACGGCCATCTGAAGACCCGGCTGCCAGCGTCGGGCCACACCCGCCGGGTGTCGTCCGCCGTTATTGTGGGCGTGATCACCATCGGGCTGTTGGAAGTACGCAATCTGCGGTGCGGGGAGGCCATCTTCAGACCGTGAAGCGCGGCTTTGGCCGAGGTAGCGGTCAGCGACCGTCAAGCTGCGCCCGTCCTCACCGCGAGAACCATCATGACAGCCAACAACGATCCCGTGTTGGCAGGGCTTGAGGGGCGATCCCGGCACCGGCGGGTCAACCCGCCACCACCCGCACGCCCCCTGATTCCGGGGGATGCTACCCTCTGCCAATCTTAGGGGCCATGCCTGGCCCCCGTTCCTCAGGAGCCATTCCAATGATGACCGTCATGTATTTCCATGGTTTCGCCAGCGGTCCTCAGGGACCCAGTCCCAAGACGGACCTGCTCCGTGAACTGGGGTATGACGTGGCCCTGATCGCCACCTATGGCGACTACCGGCCGGCTGGCTATCGGGCGGCCTTTGCTCGGCTGGGCCTGGAACCCACCGTGCCGCTGGCGTTGATGGGGACCAGTCTGGGAGGTTTCTGGGCGCGTCGGTTGGGCCAGGAACTCGGCCGGCCGTGGATCGCCATGAACCCCGCGATCCAACCCTCCCAGTCCCTGCGGCGCTACCTCGGCATCCAGACCCGTTTTGACACGGGCGGAACCTTCACCTGGACCACCGCGGATTGCGGGGGTATGTGGCGGAGGAGCAGGTGGCGTTGCGGGCGGACCTGCCGGGCTTGCTCATTCTCGCGGCGGATGACGCAGTGCTCGACTACCGGCTAGCCCGGGACGCCGCGAGCGCGACGCGGCTGGTGGTCCTGCCCCGTGGTGGGCATCAACTGCACAATACGGCGGATTATGGGGAGGCAGCAGGTGCCTTTTTGGCCGCGTTGGCGAATGAACAATCCATTTGATGATCGGGAGGATTTCGAACCGGTGCTGTTGAGAACCCCAAACAAACCAAACTAAATCCGCACTCACCTGACCCTTCATCGCCACGCCTGTGCCTGGGCAAGCAACGCCAGCGCACACGAGCAGTCTTGTCCCTCGACGACGAGGCCCTTGGCCGCCAGGCCGCGGCCCTGTTCTGGCCACGCTGGCAGCTGGCCTCTGATCCGGACCCCAACACCTGGGAGCTGGTCACGCCGCTGGCCTTGCCGTTCGTGCCCTGAAGCGCCGGGAATTTCCCCGGGGTGAGGCGCACCCTCCCTGTGCGCCACCCCCCGCCAAGTCCCCGCGTTTTCGCGCTCAGGCCACCAGCGCGCCTCCCTTCTGCTTGAGACGACACTCCTGCATCAGCCGCCGCAGGAATTGCTGCGGCGTGAGCGTCTCGTCCAGCAACTCCCGTTGCCGGCAGACATTCGCGAAATCCCCGGGCGTCAGCAGATCCAACGTCCCCAGATGCCGCTCGACCTCCGCCGGCAGCGCCGCCTCCTGATCCCCCAACACCTCGCGCGCGAACAGCTTCCGGCGCTGCACCGGATTCAACGCCCGGAAATTCAGCTTGAAGTCAAACCGCCGCAAGGCCGCCGCATCGAGACCGCTCATCAGATTCGTCGCAGCGACGAAGATCCCCGGGAACCGTTCCATCTGCTGCAGCAACTCGTTGACCTGCGTGCGCTCCCAGCTGTTGCGCGCCTGACTCCGGTCCATGAGAAAACTGTCGACCTCGTCCAGCAGCAACACCGTGCGCTGGGGATCGATCTCACGAAACAGCTTCGCCAGATTCTTCTCCGTCTCGCCGACCCAACACGAGACCAGCTCCGAACCCAGCCGCGCATCCAGTTCGCGATCCAGCGCCTCCGCCAGGACCTCCGCGAACGCCGTCTTGCCGGTCCCTGGCGGACCGTAGAAGCACAGACTGCCCCGCCCGCGCCGGTCCAGTGCGCGGACGATGGCGCTGGGAGTGATATCCCCGCCCAGGTTGAGGAACTCCACATTGAACCCGATCGCCCGCTGCCGCTGCCGGGGCGCGGTGGCGCCCCCATGCACCAGGGCGCGCAGGGCCTTCACCACCTCGCGCACCACCCGCGCCGGCGGGGTATCCGGGCGCAGGTCCACCAGGCGCCCGGCGGCCCCCAGGACCGCCGGGGTGAGGGCGGCATCCGCCGCCAGTTCGTCCAGCAGCGCCGGCGGGATGCCCGCCGCGCCCAGATGGCGCTCGGCCATCTGCCGCCGCACCGCATGCCGCGGTGTATCAAACGCCACCGGCAGCAGGAAGCGCTGCAAAAAGGCCGGAGCCAAGCCCTCGATGTGGTTCGTGATCCAGATCGCCGGCACCGGATTCTCCTCCAGCAGCCGGTTCAGCCAGCTATTTTGCATGCCCGCCTGCTGGCCGTGCAGCTCCAAGACGAGGTTGTCGAGATTCAGAACAACATCCTCCACCCCGTCGAAGATCAGCACCGTGTCCCGCTGGCGGGACAACAGCCGCTGGGCCAGGAGATAAGCCGACAGCCGGGCCCCGGCCGTCAGACCATAGCCTTCATCCGTCGCCGCCCGCACCTGATAGGCACGCAGCGATTGCTGCGCCGCCAGCGCGCGGGCCAGCTCCGTTTTCCCCGTCCCCGACGGCCCATAGAACAGCGCGTTGACCCCCGCCTCCCCCGCCAGTGCGCCCTGGCGCAGGACCGTGCCCACATGCGCGCAGGCCCGGTCCAGGTGGGGGAAGTCACGCACCGCCCAGGCCGCCGCCGGAACCGGTTCAATGAACCGGGCCAGCAGATCATCACGCTCCTTCACGGCCCCCTCCTCCAGCAGACTGCGCAGCAGATCGCTGGGCTGGATGAAATCCTCCAGGTCCGCGTCATCGCTGAATTTCACCAGGCCCAGGCTGCGCAGGAGGGCCTGCGGCGCCAGGGCCGCGCGCACCGCCGCCACGTCCGCATTCAGCATCTTTGCCAGCCGCCGGCAGTTGACACGAGCGTTGGCTTGCGTGAATTGACGCAGCAGAGCGAGGAAGCTGCTGCCAGACATGAGGCACCGCTCCAGAAAGTCCAGGAGCTGGATTTCCAGCCCCGTCAGCTGCAGCGCCTGACCCACCACCCGCAGTGCCGGGTTGACCGGCTCCCGGCCGTCCTGCATCGCGAGCCGGGCCAAGTCCCGTCGCGACATCTGACGCGCCCGGTCCAGGATGAGCCGGTCGCGCCTCTCCTCTTCGCGTTGCTCCCAGATCGCCATATCCAGCTCGTCATCCGCGGCTGGTTGCTCCGCGGTGTCCCCATCCGCAGCCAGACATCGCGTCATGCCATCCTGATCGAACAGGGGCAGCAGCAATTTCGTGATGAAACCATTCCCCTCTGAGCGACTGTCCAGGGGAATTTCGCTTGTCATCGCCCGCGACAAGCGCAGGGCATAGTGCGCCACCCGCCGCTTAGCGGCAGGAATGGCGCTGAAGTCAGACCGCCAGGGGCTGGGCAGATGGGGCATAGGCAATCTCCTGAAAAAAATTGGGCTCAGTGAAACGCTCACGGCGAACGGGTTCGCGTCAGGGCCGGCCACGGCGGACCGGCCGGCGTGCGGCAACAGCAACCGGCGTCGGCCGCGAGGCCGCACCGGGTTCAGTTCGTCAGATTGTTAAAGAGCGTTCCCGGCACCCCGCCCGGGGCGCCGGCTGGACGGCGCTGACCGCCGCCGTGCTCCCCCTCAGGGGAGCCAGGGGCAATCAGCCCCGGTAGAACTCGAAGTACTGACTGTTGAAGTGAAAGGTGACAAAGTCGCCGCGTCCGTGCTCCTCGTCCCAGATCACCCCCAGAATGATGTCAAGGGGCTCACGGAAGTAGGTGCTGCCGCTGATGATTTCGCTGTCGAACACCGGCTGCTCCAGCACCTCGATCACCACTGCCGGCTGTCCCGGCTTGGGCGCCCGGCGGTTGCACAGTCCCGGTTTCCAGGTCACCAGGTCGCCGGGGGCGAACTGATGACGCACCTGTAATTGCTGATAGCGCTCCAGCAGCACCGGCGCCAGATCGCTGTCGAACGTGTCGAGATCCTCGTCAAGCAGCAACGAGGGGGTGTCCTCGCTGAGGCCGATGCGATTGAGCAGTTCGCGCGAAGACAGATAACGATCGTGATGAGGCATGGGCGTTGATCTCCGGCTGTTGATCCGCGCAGTATCCATTGCCCTCGCGACAAAGCTTGACGTAGCCCGTTGCTGCCCTGGCACCTTCCAGGCCACCGGCATACCCTTCAGCCCACTCAGCCCAGAGCACCTCTGCCCTGCAACCAGCCACGCCTCCCGGCCCCCCCTCAAGCCACCGCGTTAGCCTTGTAGCGATACTCCTGCATCAGCCGCCGCAGAAATTCCCGGGCTGAAAGCGTCTCCCCAAGCAAGTCCCGTTGCCGGCAGACATTGGCAAAGTCACCCGGCGTCAGCTGCTCCAGGGCCGCCAGTTGCCGGGCGATGTCCACCGGTACCGGGGCCTCCTGATCGCCCAGGGCCGCGCGGGCAAAGAGCAGCTGGCGTTGCCGGGGGTTCAGGGCCCGGAAGTGCAGCTTGAAGTCGAACCGGCGCATGGCCGCTCCATCGAGACCGCTCATCAGATTCGTCGCAGCGACGAAGATCCCCGGATAACGTTCCATCTGCTGCAGCAACTCGTTCACCTGAGTGCGTTCCCACGGATGGCGAGCCTGGCGCCGGTCGGCCAGGAAGCTGTCCACCTCATCCAGCAACAGCACCGTGTGCCGGGGATCGGCTTCCTGAAACAGTCGGGCCAGGTTCCGCTCCGTCTCACCCACATAGGGGGAGATCAGGTCCGATGCCTGACGCGCCACCAGTTCGCGGTCCAGGGCCTCGGCCAGCACCTCGGCGAAGGCGGTCTTTCCGGTACCCGGGGTACCATGGAAGCACAGCGTACCCCGCCCACGGCGGTCGAGGGCCTGGACGATGGCGCTCGGGCTGATGTCGCCGGCCAGGTTAAGAAAGGCGACGTCGAAGGCCGTGGTCATCGGCCGCTGCCACGGCGTGGCCTGTCCATGGAGCAAAGCGCGCAGCGAACCGACCACCTCGCGCACCACCCGCGCCGGCGGGGTATCCGGGCGCAGGTCCACCAGGCGCCCGGCGGCCCCCAGGACCGCCGGGGTGAGGGCGGCATCCGCCGCCAGTTCGTCCAGCAGCGCCGGCGGGATGCCCGCCGCGCCCAGATGGCGCTCGGCCATCTGCCGGCGCACCGAGCGCGGGGGGGTCACGCACGCCACCGGCAGCAGGAAACGCCGCAGGTAGGCCGGGTCCAGCCCCGCGGTCCGGTTGGTGATCCAGATCGCCGGTACCGGGTTCTCTTCCAGTATCCGGTTCATCCACCCCTTCTGCCGGACGGGCTCCGGGTCCCACAGGGCGTTGGTAAACGGGAGGACGTCCTCGACCTCGTCGAAGATCAGCAGGGTATCGCGCCGCCGCGCCAACAGGCGCTGGGCCAGCAGATAGGCCGCCAGCCGCCCCTGCCGTTCCAGGCCGTCACCGTCCTCAGCGGTGTCCCGCACCTGATAGGCGCGCAGCCCGCGGGCCGCGGCCAGCGCCCGGGCCAGTTCCGTCTTGCCGGTACCCGGCGCACCATGGAACAGGGCGTTGACCCCCGCCAGGCCACGGCGCGCCGCCTGTTCCAGGGGGGTCCCGACCTGGGTGTCAACGCTGGCCAGATGGGGAAAGTCCCTCAACCCCCACGCCGCGGCGGGCGCCGGTTCGATCAGCCGGTCCAGTAAGGCCTCCGCATCCGCCGGCGCATCATCGAGGATGGTTTTCAACAGGGAGGTGGGCTGGACAAAATCCTCCAGGTCGCTCTCCAGGTGGTAGTCGACGAGACCCAGCCGGCACAACGCTGCCTGTGGGTTCAGGGCGCGGCGCAGGGCGGCCTCGCCCACGCCCAGGGCGACCGCGAGTCGCCGGCGATTCTCCTGTGCCGTCGTGCCGCGAAATTGCCGTAACAACAGCCGTAAGGAATTGGCATGCACCTGATCGATAAAATCCAGGACCTGCAGTTCCAGGTCCTGCAGGGCCAGGGCCTCAGCCAGGACAAGGATGCCGGGATTGAGGGGGCCGACCCCATCCGCCTCGGCCAGTCTGGCCAACACCGCCGGGGGGGTCCGCCGGGCCAGCTTGAGGATCTGCTCATCGAGTTCATCACGCGCGATGACCTCCACCGGGTCCTCGCCGGCGGCGAGCCGGCTGGCGCTCCCCGCGGGGACGACCCCCCGCAACCAGCCGCTCAGCGCATCGGCGTCAAACAAGGGCAGCAGCAGTTGCCACACGATTCCCTCCGCGCGCAGATGCACGGACCCGCGGATCACCTCGTTCGGGTACACCAGGGCGAGCCGGAGTGCGTAGTGCATCGCCCGCCGCTGACTGGCTTCGAGGGCGGAAAAATCAGGCTGGTAAGGGGGGGTGTGCATACTGACCTCGTCGAAACAGTGACTGACCGGCGGGCAAAAGGGGCCAAGCGCCGGTTGTTGCGGCGCAGTGTGCATCGCCCTCGCGACAAGGCTTGACGGCGCGCGTTGCTACCCTGGCGCCTTCCTGGACGGCGCCCGGCCGGGCAGACCAGCACCCGGTCCCGGGCCGCCGCCGACGGGCAAACGGTAGCTGGCAACCCGGAGGAAAGACCCATGCGGACCGCGCTGTTTGTGACCCTTCTGCTGGGTGGACTGGCCGCCACCAACCCGGACCTGGATGACTATCAGCACTTCGTCCGGCACCACCTGGCGCAACGGCTGGATGCGATGTATCAGGAAGTGATCAGGAACCCCGACGGCGCGCTGGCCAGGCGTGGCGTGGCGCCCTTTCTGACCGCGGTCGCGCTGCTGGAAGGCGGCACAGGGGACTACCTGGCGCAGGCCCTCCTGCCCGGCACCACCCGCAAGGATTACCTCATTGCCAGCGTCTACACCACCCACGTCATGGACAAAGTCGACGTGGTTTATCTTGGCATCTTCAGGAAATTCATCCAGCTGGATGGCCTGCACGTTTCACCGGCAAGCACGGCCACGCCGCCCGCGGCCCGCCCCGCCGGGATGGCCCACGCCCTATGGGAGTCCGACTGGGGGAGTGGCATCCAGGCCACGGCCACGACCCGTCCCTGTCAGCGCAAGGAATTGACGGCGGAGGGATACCAATATGCCATCACGGTGGATATCCCCGTGGCGCGTCTGGCCAAACGGGAACACGCCTGGGCGGTCCAGGGTGAGCGCGCCCAGACCCTCGACGGGTGCTGGCGCCAAAGAACGGATGACCTGGTGCGGGCGAAACTGATCCGCAAGAAGGATGGCAAGG
>CALMDH010000058.1:0-5717 GCA_937862735.1 uncultured Gammaproteobacteria bacterium | reverse complement strand
GAAAATTTCCAGATAATTGGCAAATAAAAGCCGAAAACTCGAATACGTCTACTATCCTTGAGGTTGTTCAGCCCGGAGAACAGGCTGACCTTGCTGAACTTGGAGACCCCGGTGAGGAAGACGAAGCGGATATGCGCGTCCGAATCCTTGATCACCGAATAGAGATCGCGCAGGCCATCGCGCATGGCACGGGCCATCTCCGGCGCGGTGATATTGTCCAGGATGGGCTTGTCGTATTCATCCACCAGCACCACCACGCGCTCGCCGGTGGTGGCATGGGCCTTGCGAATCAACTCCGCGAAACAGCCACCCAGCGTCGGCTGCGTGCATGAGATACCCAGCGCCTCTTGATTGACGGCCAACTGCTCGCCGATCTTGGCGTCAAGTTCGCCCGGCTGCCGGACTACCCCACCGCCAAAGCTCAGCCGGATCACCGGGTAGCGCCGCGACCAGTCCCAGCGGCTCTCGGCCGCCAGCCCCCGGAACAGGACCTGGTTACCCGCGAACAGTTCCGCCAGGGTGTCCAGAAACAGGGACTTGCCGAAGCGCCGCGGGCGGGAGAGGAAATAATGGGTGCCCTCCGCGATGAGCCGCAGGGCGAAGTCGGTCTTGTCGACATAGTAACAATTACCCTCCCGGATCTTACTCAGGGTCTGGATGCCGATGGGCAGGGCGCTTTTGTTCATGGCGGCAGGTGGCGAAGCACTTCAATCAAGACAATGGCTTGGATATTAGCATGGGTGGATGGATCCTTTGCCCCTGGCCCGAAGAGGGGGAGACTCAAGCCCAGGATATTGGGAGCATGGTTTCCATGCCCCCAGGTGAAAAAGGCCAAATTACCAAACAAAGCCATTTTGTGCGCCGCAGCAAGGCTGTGCCTCCCGGCGATGTGGCATGAACTGACGGGGCTGGAAAAGTACCGGGATACCAGGTAACTGCAAGGACGGGTACCCGGTTAAAGAGGTATCGGGATAGACGGGGATCGGGATCAGACGAATAGCGGTCCTGGTCGCCACCGGGGCTACCCGGGCCACCAGCAAGCCGATTTTATTCCGCCGGGCTTGACGGTAAACTCCTCACCCTTGCCCATCAAGCGCTTTAGCGCCTCAAGCCTCCGAGGTCACCGTGGTCGCCCCAGTCCCGGAATTTCGCCGCATCCAGCGCCTCCCCCCCTACGTCTTCAATATCGTCAACGAGTTGAAGGCCGCCGCCCGGGCCCGGGGTGAGGACATCATCGACTTCGGCATGGGCAACCCCGATCAGCCCACCCCCCGGCATATCGTCGACAAGCTGCTGGAGGCCGCCCAGCGTGGCGACACCCATCGCTACTCAGTCTCCCGCGGCATCCCGCGCCTGCGTCGCGCCATCTGCAACTGGTACCGGCAACGCTTCCAGGTCGAGCTCGATCCGGACCAGGAGGCCATCGTCACCATCGGCTCCAAGGAGGGGCTGGCCCACCTGGCCCTCGCCACCATGGGCCCTGGCGACACCGTCCTGGTGCCCAATCCGGCCTACCCCATTCACCCCTACGGCTTCGTCATCGCCGGGGCCGACGTCCGCCATGTGCCCCTGGTCCCCGGCATCGACTTCTTCGCCGAGCTGCGCCGGGCCATCGAGGATTCCTGGCCCAAGCCCAAGATGCTGGTGATCAACTTCCCCGGCAATCCCACCGCCCAATGCGTCGAGCTCGACTTCTTCGAGCGGGTCATCGCCATCGCCCGGGAGCACGGCATCTGGGTGGTCCACGACCTGGCTTACGCCGACATCGTCTTCGATGGCTACGTCGCCCCCTCCATCCTCCAGGTCCCCGGGGCCACCGAGGTCGCCGTCGAATTCTTTTCCCTGTCCAAGAGCTACAACATGCCCGGCTGGCGCATCGGCTTCATGTGCGGCAACGCCGACCTGGTCGGCGCCCTGGCCCGCATCAAGTCCTACCTGGACTATGGCACCTTCACCCCCATCCAGGTCGCCGCCATCGCCGCCCTGGAGGGTCCCCAGGACTGCCTGCGCCAGATCAGCGGCCAGTACGAGAGCCGCTGCAACGTCCTCTGTGAGGGCCTGGCCGCCGCCGGCTGGCATATGGAAAAGCCCAAGGCCACCATGTTTGCCTGGGCACCGATCCCCGAACCCTACCGCGAACTGGGCTCCCTGGAATTCGCCAAGAAGCTGCTCAGCGAAGCCAAGGTTGCCGTCTCCCCCGGCATCGGCTTCGGCCAGTATGGCGATACCCACGTCCGCTTCGGCCTGATCGAGAACGAACATCGCACCCGTCAGGCGGTCCGCGGCATCAAGGACATGTTCCGCCGCGACGGCTATCACGGCTAAAGCCCCTCCTCCCTCGTCCAATAGCCGCGAGCAGCACCAATGTTGGGCCGGGGGGGCGTGCACCGCCGACGCGCGGCCCCCGCAGATTGAAATCAAACGTTTAGAAAGCAAGAGGAACTGATTATGGAGCCGGTCAAGATCGGTTTGTTGGGCCTGGGCACGGTCGGTGGCGGTACGGTCACCGTCCTGACCCGCAACGCGGCGGAGATCGCCCGTCGCGCCGGCCGGGAGATCCGCATCGCCCGGGCCGCGGCCATGCAGTACAACCCCGAGATCCCCGGTCTCGACCAGATCGGCCAGATCGGCAACGATGCCTTCGCCGTCGTCGATGATCCCGAGATCGACATCGTCATCGAGCTCATCGGCGGTTACTCCCCGGCGCGGGAACTGGTGCTCAAGGCCATCGCCAACGGCAAGCACGTGGTCACCGCCAACAAGGCCCTCATCGCCCGCCACGGCAACGAGATCTTCGCCGCCGCCCGTGACCAGGGCGTGGTCGTCGCCTTCGAGGCCGCCGTCGCCGGGGGCGTGCCTATCATCAAGGCCCTGCGCGAGGGCCTGGCCGCCAACCACATCGAGTGGATCGCCGGCATCATCAACGGCACCGGCAACTTCATCCTCACCGAGATGCGCGACAAGGGCCGCGATTTTGGCGACGTCCTGGCCGAGGCCCAGGCCCTGGGCTACGCCGAGGCCGATCCCACCTTCGATGTCGAGGGCATCGACGCCGCCCACAAGCTCACCATCCTCGGCTCCCTGGCCTTCGGCATCCCCTTGCAGTTCGAGAAGACCTTCACCGAGGGCATCTCCCGCATCCAGGCCCAGGACGTGGCCTACGCCGCCGAGCTCGGCTATCGCATCAAGCACCTGGGCATCGCCCGGCGCTCCGGTCATGGCATCGAGCTGCGCGTCCACCCGACCCTCATCCCCCATCGCCGGCTCATCGCCAACGTCGACGGGGTCATGAACGCCGTCCTGGTCAAGGGCGACGCCGTCGGCCCAACCCTTTACTACGGCGCCGGCGCCGGGGCACTGCCCACCGCCTCCGCCGTGGTCGCGGACGTCCTCGACGTGGCCCGGGTCCTGACCTCCGATCCCGGCAACCGCGTCCCCCACCTCGCCTTCCAGCCCGACGAGATCGCCGACATCCCGGTGCTGCCCATGGCGGAGGTCGAGACCGCCTACTACCTGCGCATCGCCGCCCTCGATCAGCCCGGCGTCATGGCCGAGATCGCCGGCATCCTGGGCTCCGAGGGCATCAGCATCGAGGCCATCAAGCAGAAGGAGCCGGAGGAGGGCGACACCCACGTCCCCCTCATCATGCTCAGCCATCGGGTCCAGGAGGGGCGCATGAATCGCGCCATCGCCCGCATCGAGGCCCTGAACACGGTCAAGGGCGAGGTGATGCGCATCCGCATGGAGACCCTCGCCGGTTGAGCCGGCCCCCGCGCCTCGATTTGCTGATTCCGGGCCTCTTTGGGCCGGTGCCGGTGCCTCCCGGGGAGGTGCCGCCCACCCCGGTCCTGTCCCGGCTGCTGGGCCGGGCTGACCGGCTGGCGGTGTCCGATGGCCTTTCGCCCAAGACTGATCCGCCGCCCGCCGTTGACGGCCCAGCCGGGGCTGACCGGCTGCTCGGGGCTGCCAGCGCCGATCCTTGCCGGACCCTCTTTCACCTCTTTGGCTACGCCCCCGCGCCGGAGCGTGATTGCCCCAGCGCCCCCTACTGCTGGCTGGCCGACCGCCAGACCGACGATCCCGGCATGGTGCCCGACACTTATGTCCTCCACGCCGACCCCGTCCACCTGCGACCGGACCGGGACCGGCTGGTGCTCTTCGCTGGACCCGACTTCGCCCCGGACCGGGCGGAGGCGGACGCCCTCGTCGCCCTCTTCAATCAGCACCTCGGCGCGGAGGGTCTGCGCCTGGAGGCCCCGACTCCTGCGCGCTGGTACCTCCTGAGCGAGCAGGTCCCCGAACTGGTCACCCAACCCCTCGCCGCCGTCCTCGGCCGGCCCATCGCTGGCCAGTTGCCCCAGGGGCCGGAGGCCCGCCGCTGGGCCCGACTCCTCAATGAGGTCCAGATGCTCTTTCACCACAGCGAGGTGAATCAGCGCCGGGAGGCGGCCGGCATGCCCACCCTCAACGGTCTCTGGCCCTGGGGTGGCGGCCAGCTTCTGCCACCGCCTCCCGGCCAGATAGGCTATGCGCGGGTCTTTAGCGCTGACCTCCTGGCCCGCGGCCTCGCCCGCGCCAGGGGTATTCCCAGCGCGTCCCCGCCTGCCGACCTGGGAGCGGTTCTCGCCGCAGCTGGTCCCGCCGTTTCCGCGTTCGCGCCGACCTTGACCCGCGGACCGGCCCCGCTTCCAGTTCAAACCCCAAACCAGACCGCCCCAACTGAGACCAGGATCTCGACCCCAGTATCGCCCGCGGCCATCCTCATCCACTGGTCAGGCCTCTGGGAGGCGGTCCTGGCCGCCGATGACATGGCCTGGCTGGCCTCCCTGACAGCTCTGGAACAATGGCTCGCCGGAAGTGGTGGCCCAGCCGGCAAGGGGGGTGCCACCGGTCGGGGAAGCCCGATCCAAAGCCTTAACCTCGATATCCACCCCGCCAACGGCGAGTGCTTCCACTACCGCGCCCATCATCGCTTTCGTTTCTGGCGTCACCCCCTTAGGCTCATCCAGCCTGATAGAGGCTTACGGGAGTCCCCATGATCGCCGCGCCCGCCCTCTCTCCCCGCTTTTCCTGGGACGACTACCGGCGCTGGCCTGACGGCGAACGCTGGGAACTGATTGACGGCCAGGCCTGGGCCATGGCCCCGGCGCCCTCGATCAGCCACCAGACGGTGGCCGGCAGATGCTACGCGCGGTTGGAACGGCACCTGAACGGCAAACCCTGTCGTCCCTTCATCGCCCCCACGGATGTCAAACTCTCGGAGTTCGATGTGGTCCAGCCGGATGTGCTGGTGGTCTGCGATCCAACGAAGGTCACCCAGACCCATATCGAGGGGGCGCCGGAACTGGTGATCGAGGTGCTCTCGCCCCATACCGCGGCCAGGGATCTGCGCGATAAAAAGGCCTTGTACGAGCGCGCCGGTGTGCGCGAATACCTGGTCATCGATCCACTGGAGCACTATGCGGTGCGCTTTCGGCGTGATGACCTTGGGCGGTTTGGCGAGGGCGCGGTGATCGCCGCCGAGGAGGCGGTGGCGCTGGCGACCCTGGAGGGGTTCGCACTCCCCTTGTGGGAACTCTTCGACTTGCCCGCGCCGGGCAAACCTCAATCCCCGGGGCCGCTGGGCTGACTCACCCGTCCAGATCCACGCCCAAGCGGTCAGCGATGGCCTTCACGACCTCGGCGGCGGTATCGAAGTCATAGCCCTCGATGGCCCG
>CALMDH010000057.1:0-2796 GCA_937862735.1 uncultured Gammaproteobacteria bacterium | reverse complement strand
CTGCCCCCCAAAATAAACCCCTTAATAACAATAGCCTGCAAGGGGGGCTGAGGATGATTAGGCATGAGGAAAAGTTCACGTGCAGGGCTATAAGAAATATCTATGGACTGAACCGACCATCGCCTTGGTGTTCATTGATCTGTGCGAATCATATCACACTCAAAATGCGGTTCAACTCTCTGATTCACAATGAATATTATCCCAGAATGACTCCTCTGCCGCTGGCGATTCCCGCGGTGCGGTTGCATTTGCCCCGCTTTGGACGCGCACGACACGATACTCCTCAAGGCGGGCACCATAGGCGCGCATCCGTTCCGGGGTCAATTCCTGGCCCCGGCTGTGCCGCGACAGATGCAGGGCCAGATGAAGGTAGCGACCGCCTCGCTCACAGACCGCGGCGGCCAGGTTGATGGGGAGGGTGCCCACGACGCAATCACCGGGCTGGATGGCGCCGGGGTCGAGATGTTCCACCAGCCGGTCGATGGGGATACCTTCTTCAGCGGCCCACGCCCAGGCCCCTGGGTGGCGGCTGACCAGATAGGTCGTCATGACTGTTTCAGGTTTGGCTTCAGCGGGCTGCCAGCCAGTGGCGGAGCACGGCACCCAACTCGCTCAGCCGGTTGCCGGCGCAGACGCGGATGCGTAAATCCGCCGCCCGGCGCAAGACGGGCGCCGGCAGGGGCCGGAAGCTGACCAGCAGGGCCTGGGCTTGCAGGCCGCCGAGGAGGTCGCTCAAGGTATCCAGGCGGTAGAGGGTGTCGGCGCCGATCCCCTCCCCTTCGCCGCCATTCCAGGCGCGGGTCTTACATTCGACCAGATAGAGGCGGTTTTCCGCCAGGCAGGCGACGTCGATCTCGTTGGGCACCTGATCGCCGCGGGGGTTTTCGTGCAGGATGTTGAGGGAGCGTGCCAGGTCTTGTAGATGGGGCAGCCTGCTGCGTTGACGGCGGATCAGGTCGTAGACGTGCTCTTCCAGCCAGCCGCCGTTGACGTAAAAACGGGCGGATTCGTCGGGGAAATACAGGCGCTCGTGCCGGATCTCAAAAAGTCCGGCGTCGGCGAATCGGCCGAGGAGGGCCTGAAAACGGCGGTTCCAGCGGTACTTGGCATCGATGGCGGGGGATACCAGCCCTTGCTCCGCCTTCATGGCCAAATAGTTGAGGTGGCCCAGGTCCCCGGCGTGCGCGGCGGCCTGGGTGGCGAGCCAGCCGGTCAGGTCGCTGAGTTCCGGCGGGATACCCTCCCGGCTGAGGCCTTGGACCTGGGCGCCATGGGCTTGGAGGAAACCCTCCAGGCGCAGGCGGTTGTCCAGATCGCGCGCTTCCAGACCGGCGGGGTGCAACCAGATGAGGCGGTCCCGTTCGGGGTGGACGTAGAAGATAGGTAGGTCATAGGCGCGGCAGGCCTCGTAGGCGGCGATACTCATGGGTTTGGTGCCGCCGGTGGCGTTGAGGGCCAGGGTGCCGGCCGCGACCAAGGCATGTTCCCGGTCAAGCAGTTCCAGGATCTGGGTCTGTAGACGCTCCAGGTCCCAGGGGTCGGCGATGTCCCAGGTTTCGACCCGGGTGCCACGGGCGCCGAGGACGCTCCCCAGCCAGCGGGCGCGGCGCTGCATGTCGGCGCTGACCAGCAGGATGACACGCCGGGGACGTATGCCAGGGTCAAGGACGGGAGTGAGGTTGGGCGTCGCCTGGGCGGAGACCAGGCAAAGGTGGGTATCGATCGCGGGGAGGGAAGCGGAAGGGGTAACACTCACTGGCATACCTCGGTGATGCGATCCGGTTACCACAGGGGCTGGCGCGGCAGTTGCGGGGGATGCAGACGCAGGCCGTCGGCCTGGGCCTCGCGGGCGATCAGGGGCAGGAGGTGCTGCTCTATCCAGGCGCTGTAGCCCGCCCAATCCGCCGGGCCGATGGGTTGGTCGCCATGGGCGAGGATGGAGGCGTTGCGGACCCAGAGGTGGTGACGCAGCGGTTCGCCCTGTTGGGCATAAAAGGCGGCCACCTCGCCGCCGAGATGGTGGGCGGCGAGCCGCCAGGCATCGAGCAAGCCCGCCTTGTACTTGCCGTCGCGGGTGGGACGCAGGTCGGCGCTCGGTGGCAGGTGGGCGGGGTCCAGGGCAGAGGTATCGATACCGCGACGGGCCAGCAGCCACTGGGCGGTGCCTTCCGTCAGGCGGTAAAGGCGAGCGACGGCGTCGTCATAGCGGGCCTGGGCACCCTTGCGCTGGGCATTGAGCCAGAGGTCCCAGAGGCGCGCCGGGCGCTGGCGGGCGTCCCTGGCCAGGAGGCATTCGAGAAAAATGTAGAGGGGGCCGGCGTTGCGGCCGATGCGGGCGCGATAACCTTCCAGGATGGGCAGGGCGGCGGCATGGTCGAAGCGGTCCCAGGCGTCAAAGGCGCGGCTGAGGTCGCGGGCGATCTGTAAGTCGCCGCGCAGGTAGCGGTCACGCGGCAGGCTCGGGTGCGCCAGACGCTCCAGGCCCGCCGCGGCCTCGGCATAATTGAAGGCCTCCCAGGCACCCAGGTAGGCCTGCATGGCCCGGCGCAGGCGGATGCCTTCCGTTTCGACGTCGACGCGGGCCTGACTGCCGTCCTGGACCTTGATCAGATCGCCGCGGGCGCCGGTCACCAGTTGCAATTCCACCCCTTCGCTCTCCAGGGCGGCGAGGACCAGGGCCGCGGTCATGGTCTTGGTGCCGCCGGTGTAGTCGGCGATGAAATGGGCTTCAGGGTGGCTGGCGCGCACTTCCCGGAGGGTCGCGCGGATGACGCTGACGGCGCCATCCAGGTCGTC
>CALMDH010000056.1:0-4040 GCA_937862735.1 uncultured Gammaproteobacteria bacterium | reverse complement strand
TACCCGCAAGTTACCGAGGTACAGTAAACCGATTTTTCAAATAGGACGGGTATAGTTCGCTCCCATGCCGCTCCGCCTGATCTATCTCCTGCTGCTGGCCTTGGTCCCGGTGCACGCCTGGGCGCAAGCCCCGCTGGTCCTGGCACCGGAGATGACACGCGTCGATCTGACGCCCTATCTGAGTCTCTTGCGGGATGCGGGCGGGGCCATGAGCGTGGCGGAAGCAGCGGGCTCAGCCGACTGGCACCCCTTGCACGGCGTCTTCAATGTGGGATTCACCTCGGACGCGCTGTGGCTGCGCCTGGCGATTGAACGCCCCGCCGCCAGCCCGCGGGAATGGCTCCTGGAGGTCAACAACGCGGTCCTTGACGACGTGCGGCTCTACCGATGCACCCCTGCCGGCGCTTGGGAAGAGCACCAGGCCGGAGAAGACATTCCCCGCGACCAATGGGACCTGACCTATCGCAACCCGGTCTTTCGTCTCGACCTGGCCGAATCTGATCAAGAGGTCGTGTGGCTGCGCGTCACCTCGCGCAATTCGATCTCAGCGCAGGTCAGGCTATGGCGCCCTGCGGTTTTCGGTGAGGCCTCCCGCAGCGAGTCACTGGCTCACGGACTGCTGCTGGGCATTTACATCACGATCATCGTCATTCATCTGTTCTTCTGGCGCTGGACGCGCTCAGCCGTGAATGGCTGGTATGCGTTCTATGTCATGGATAGCTTTTTCCATGTCGCGATCTCCTACGGTTACCTTCAGCAATACACCGGCCTGCCGGGGCGCATCAGCGATATGGCGCTGGCGCTGCTGCTCTGTGTTTCATTAGGGTTGGGTGCGCGAATGAGCACTGGCGTGCTCGAACTCGCGCCGCGCATGCCGCGCACGTCGCGCTGGCTGGTCCGCTCAATGGCGGCCGTCTCCGTCATCACCGCATTGTTATCCGTGACGGTGAGTTACGCGGCCGGGGTGGCGCCGGCACAAATTGTGGCATTCATCGAAGTTGTCGTCCTCATGGCCATTTCTCTGCGCCTGTTGAGGCAGGGCCATCGGCCGGCGGTTTTTTTTCTGGCGGCCTTTGGTTTGTATTTCACCGGCATCGTGCTGCGCGTGGCGCGCAACTTCATGCTGCTGCCGCCAAACCTGCTGACTGATAATAGCTTTCAGATTGGCGCCATCGCGCACATGTTGGTCATGAGCCTGGCGATCATTTACCGTTACAATAGTATGAAAGTGGCTGCGGAGCAGGCCCAGGCGGAGGCCTTACGGCTCAAAACCCAGCGCGCGGAGGAACTGGAAGGGGAAGTGGCGGCGCGTACTCTGTCGTTGACGACAGAGATCGCGCAGCGCGAGCAGCTTGAGGCGGACCTGCGCCACAGCCTCGCCGTCGAGAAGCTGGCACGCCAGGAGCAGCATGACTTCGTGGCGATGGTATCCCATGAATTCCGCACCCCGCTGGCGATCATCGACACTAGCGTCCAGCGCATCGCCAGCAGTGAACCCTCCGCGGTGACGCGGGAACGCTGCGGCAATATCCGCGAAGCCGCGCATCGCATGATCCGGCTGATGGACGAATTTCTGTCCATGGACCGCTTGAATGGCGACCTGCTCGTCTTCACCGCGGTCGACGAGGATGCTGAAGCGATCGTGCGCGGCGCGCCAGCCGAATGGGATCAGGGTTGCATCGACGTCACCTGCGCCGATTTGCCGTGGCGTATTGCTTGCGACGCCAGCTTGCTGCGCATCGCCTTGCGTAATCTATTGGCGAATGCCGTGCGCCATTCCCCCGCGGGGACCCCGGTGCGGTTCCATGCGCAAGGACGGGCAGACGGAGGAATTGACTTCGCGATTACGGACGCGGGCTGCGGCATTCCGGCGGATGAGATGCCAAGGGTCTTCCAGAAATACTTCCGCGGCCGGGGGGCGCAACACGAACCGGGCGCTGGGCTTGGGCTCTATTTGGTGGAGCGTATCGCGAAGCTGCATGGCGGCACGGTAGCCGTGACGAGCAATGCCACGGGCACCCGCTTCGTTCTGGCCATCGCGGGCGGCGCAGCTATCAAGCGATAGCAGGTGACTCTGGATGCTCATCATGAGTACCAGACCACTATGGCCTTAATGACGCCAATGGCGTCTATCATCACCGGGGATTTGGCGAGGCGCTTCCTTTTCGGCGTGGCGGACTTCCGCCCAACCCACAACCTCGATACCTGGCTTTAGCGCACGGATGATACCCTCGATGCCGCCAAGGCCGCGGGCAGGAACAAGGTATGCTTGGGCATCATCCACGTCAACACCAAGGTAACTGACCGTGCTCTCAATTTTTCGATGGCCCAAAAACAGTTGCAACGCGCGGGGGTTCTTCGTCCGCATCAGGCGATAGATCAGCGTCGTCTTCGTGCGGCGCAAGGAGTGCGTGTTGTATTCCGTGGGATCGGCACCGGTCAAGGCGACCGGCAGAACCAACCGCGGCAGCTCGCCTTGGCCTTGCAACTCTCTGCCCAACGCTTAATGTCCTTGATGGAGATCTTCAACGATAGACCTCGTCGTGCGTGCCGATGTCGAGTAGGACGATCTCCCGCTCAGTCACTCGCACCAGCAAAGTCAGCCGATCGGTTTAGGGTCATCGCGCACGTTCTCCGCCAAGGGGTTACGGGTGGCGGCTATGCGACAATGAGCGGCCTCCCAAGAGATTGACCGCCAGCGGCAGCAAACAGTGCAAATCTGCCAGTGCTGATCCTCACCCCACTGGTGGGCAGATTGCGGATGTGTCAGAAAATCGGGAAAGGGTAGCCGTCCCCAAAGGGATTGGCCGGCCGGGCGCGGCCCTGGCGCTTGACGGTAACCGGATCGCCGACCTTGACCCGGCTGAAGAGCAGCTTGGCGTCCTCGTATTTTAGGCGCACGCAGCCGTGGGAATCGGCATGCCCAGGCAGCCAGCCCTCGTGGATGAAATAGGGGCCATAAAACTGCAAGGAGTAGGGCATGGGGGTGTTCTGGTCGAAGTAGTTGGTGTACTTGCCGGAACGCTTGTCTTCTTCCTTGGACAGGACGCGAAAATTGCCCGCCGGCGTAGGATGCTGGGGGGAGCCGGAAGAGATAGGACCGCTGGCGAAGACGCGGTCGTCCTCCCGATACTCAAAGGTCTGGGAGTCGAGAAAGATGGTGAGGGCGCGCTTTCGCCCCGGCGGGATGGCGTAGCGCGGGTCCTCCGGCGGGCGGAAGCGGCGCTCTTGCCGGGCTTGCTCGGCTTCCAGCCCCTCCGGGGTTGCCTCCTGATGGGCGCAGCCGGTTCCGGCCAGTGAGCCGGCCAGCAGGCTGGCGATGACGAACTGGATGTTGGACATGGCTCCCTCGCAAGTACCTTGTTCCCAAGCATGGACCAGGATGTTAAGCGGTGCAACGTGCACCGTGGCGGGCAACACGGTGGCGTGGCGCCGCGGTGGCGCCAAGGCCACATTAACCCGTCAACGCGACCAATCGCTGGACAAATGGGTCCGCCTTGATGTCCGTCATAACCAACCGCCAGGGGAGCGGATTAAAATCCTAGCAATTTTTCCCTTAGGGACTGCTGCATGGCCTCCTCTTCCCCCACCCTCGAACTCGTTTGCCCCGCCGGCAGTCTGCCGGCACTAAAAACCGCCATCGACCATGGCGCCGATACCGTCTATCTCGGCTTCAAGGATGCCACCAACGCCCGCAACTTCACCGGGCTCAACTTCGACCCGCCGCGCCTGCGCGAGGGCATCGCCTACGCCCATGCCCGGGGGCGCAAGGTGCTGCTGGCTCTCAACACCTACCCCCAGGCCGCCAACTGGGCGGACTGGACCGCGGCGGTGGATCGCGCCGCCGAGTTTGGGGTCGACGCGGTGATCATGGCCGACGCCGGGCTCATGGCCTATGCCACCAAGCGTCATCCCCAGCTGCGGTTGCACCTGTCGGTGCAGGGCTCGGCCACCAGCTACGAGGCCATCAACTACTATCACGAGCGCTTCGGCGTGCGGCGCGCCGTCCTGCCCCGGGTCCTGTCCCTGGCCCAGGTGGA
>CALMDH010000055.1:0-4526 GCA_937862735.1 uncultured Gammaproteobacteria bacterium | reverse complement strand
TGCCGGAGGAAAGCCTTGCTGCCTTGCGCACCGTGTTGCGCTTTACCCCCTCTTCGGTGAACTCCCAGCCCTGGCATTTCGTGATGGCTGCCAGCCATGCCGCCAAGGAAAAGATCGCCGCGACCCTGGATGGGGCCTACGCCTACAACGCGCCCAAGGTGCGCAATGCCTCGCATGTGCTGGTGATGTGCGCCCGTACCGATCTTGATGATACCCATCTCGACCGCGTGCTGGCCCAGGAAGAGGCCGATGGCCGTTTCCAGATGCCGGAAGGCAAAACCATGCAGAACAACACGCGCCACTACTATGTTGGGCTGCATCGTCAGAACCAGACACTAGACGTTTGGATCGAGCGCCAGGTGTACATCGCGCTGGGAACGGTATTGCAAGCGGCCGGAGCGCTGGGTATCGATGCCTGCCCGATGGAGGGGATCGACCCGCAGGCGATCGACGCGGCGCTCGGCTTGCCGGAGCAAGGCCTGCGTTGCGTCGTGCTGGTCGCGCTCGGTTATCACGGTGCCGATGACATCAATGCCAAGCTGCCGAAGTCGCGGCTTCCGGAAACGGCTTTATTCACCGAGCTGTAAAGGAAGCGCTGATCAATTGCCCGCACGACCGAAGCGGGTCGGATCTTTGGCGCTCTACTCGATGAAATGACGATGTTATTCCGGGGCACCGGGACAGCGCTTGAGGACATTGACTGATCGCTCGTCTCCAGGCCTTGTTGTGGTCCGAGCGCTCTCAGGGAGATGACTGAGTGGTAGCCACCCCCACTGATGGGGTGCCTGCGTCAGCGCCATGGCCTTCTCCCAACTCGATGGCACGAGCCAAGGTCGCCTTGCGCAGGCTGTGCAGGGCGGCTTCGTAGTCAAACTTCTCGATGGCGGTGGCGATGGGGCCGAAGTCCTCGCCCAGGCCCTGGCGCAGCAAGGGTTCGTGCGTCTCCCATTCGGTGTTGGCCTCGGCGTAACTGTCGGCCAGCAGGAGGGCGATGCGCTGGCAGACCGTAGACAGTTGCCGGGGGTCCAGCGCGGCAGCGGCCGGTGATGGCGGCTCAGGGGGGGCGGGCAGGTGGGCGTCCAGGGTCTGGATGACGGTGTGCAGCGCCCGCTCGAACGCTTCGAGCAGACCTGGCAGGGCCGCGGAGTCGTCAGGCTGCTTGAGGGCTGATTCGAGATGGCGGGCGGCCTCCTGCAGGACGATGGCACCGACATTGCCTGCCAACCCCTTGACGGTGTGGGCCAGGCGCAAGGCGGTGTCACGGTCGCCCTGGGCCAGGGCGGTGCGGCTTTGCTCGGCGGCATCTCGGTAGTTGGCGGCAAACTTGCGCAATAGCTTGAGGTAGACGTCCTGGCGGCCCATCGTGTGCCTCAGCCCGTCGCTGACGTCGATGCCCGGCAGGGCCGGCAGGGGCACCTCCGCCACTGCCGCCACTGAAATGGAGTCCCCACGCTCGCTGCCCGGCGAGTGGTCAGGGCCAGCCTGATCGCCGGTGGCGCCCCCGAGACCGGGCCGTGGGCGGATCCACTGCCGGAGCGTGTCGAACAGGCGAGCCGGATCGATCGGCTTGGCCACATGGTCGTTCATGCCGGCGCGCAGGCAGTCCTCGCGATCGCTGGCCATCGCATTGGCCGTCATGGCGATGATCGGGAGGTCTGCCCAGCGCGGGTCCGCCCGGATGAGGCGCGTCGCCTCCAGGCCGTCCATCCCTGGCATCTGCATGTCCATCAGCACCAGGTCGTAGTCGTGGGCCGCGACCATGTCCACGGCTTGTCGCCCGTCGGAGGCGATGTCGACCCGCAGGCCCGCACCCTCCAGCAAGGCCTGCGCCACCTCCTGGTTGAGGTCGTTGTCCTCCACCAGCAACAGGTGCGCGCCGGCAACAGGGGCCAAGGTGGACTCAGCCCCCGCGGTGGGCTCCGGGCGGTGAGGCAGGGCGTCACGGCTCGCCCCCAAGGCCTGGGACACGCACTCGAACAGGGTGGAGGTGCTCACCGGCTTGATCAGCACATCGCTGATCCCGATGCCCTCGGCGCTCTTGAGCAGATCTTCCCGGCCGTAGGCGGTGACCATCAGGATGGGAATCGGAGACAAGGAGCGATCGGCGTGGATGTGTTTGGCCAATGCGAGCCCGTCCATCTCCGGCATCTGCCAGTCCAGCAACAACAGGTCGAAGGGCGGCTTACCGGCATCGCTCCGCGCCAGGACGGTCAAGGCTGCGGCTCCGCCCTCCACGGCCTCCGCCTCCAGGCCCATACCGTGCAACAAATCCGTCAACACCTGGCGTGCGGTGCCGTTGTCGTCCACCACCAAGGCGCGTTTGCCCTGCAGATCCGAACGCAGCACCCGCGCGGGGGCGGCGGCCGTCTTGCCCTTTTCCAGACGCACGGTGAACCAGAAGGTGCTGCCCTGGCCCAAGGTGCTCTGTACCCCAACGGTGCCCCCCATCCGGCAGGTGAGTTGCTTGGTGATGGCCAGACCCAGGCCGGTGCCGCCATACTGGCGCGTGGTGGAACTGTCGGCCTGCTGAAAGCTCGCGAACAGCTTGGCCGATTGCGCCGGCGTCAGGCCGATGCCCGTGTCGCGCACCGTGAAGTGCAGCAGCACATTCTGGGCCGTTTCTTCCCGCAACTGCGCCTGGATTTCGATTTCCCCGCTGTCCGTGAATTTGACGGCGTTGTTGGCGTAATTCACCAGCATCTGATCCAGCCGCAACGGGTCGCCCACCAGTCGCTCGGGAATGCGTGGGTCGATGTTGATGATCAACTCCAGCCCCTTGTCGGCGGCCTTGTCGGCGATCAGCGTGGTGACATTGTCCAGAAGTTGCTGGAAGCTGAACTCGATGTGTTCGATGTTGAGCTTGCCCGCCTCGATCTTGGAGTAGTCCAGGATGTCGTTGATGACACCCAGCAGGTGCTGGCTCGCCACCTGTATCTTCTTGGTGTAGTTGCGTTGCTGCTGGCCGAGGTCGGTTTTGAGCAGCAGGTAGGACATGCCGAGGATGGCGTTCATCGGCGTGCGGATCTCGTGGCTCATGTTGGCCAGGAAGGCGCTCTTGGCCTGGTTCGCCGCCTCGGCGGCGTGTGTGGCCTGGGCCAGCTCGGCGGTGCGCTCTTCCACCAGGTGTTCGAGTTGCTGCTGGTGTTGGCGCAGCGCCTGCTCGGCCAGCTTGCGCCGATGGTTTTGGTAGGCGAGCGCCAGCAGCAGGACCGACAGCACCAGAATGGTTCCCGCCGAGGCGAGGACGAAGTCCCGGTATTCGCTCCAGAGCGTGCGCGGGCGCTGGAGGAAGATGGTGTCGGCCGGCAGCTTGGCGGGGTCCGCTCCCCAGCGTTGCAGTTGCGTCCAGTCGAACATCGGCTGGGGCGGCACCGTGAGGCTGGCGTCACTGGCTGCGGGTGGGGGCGCGCCGCGCAGCAGGTCATAGCCGATTTCGCCGGCGCGTTGGCCCACCGCGGCCGACATGACGACGGAGCCACCCGTCAGGCCCGCCTGGATGTGGACGTCATACAGCCCCAGCGCCGGCGCGTTGGCCCGCCGGGCGACTTCGGCGGCCACCTCCACCGGGACGAACGGGCGCCCGGTGCTGTCCCGGAAATAATCCGCGACGACGACGAGCGTATCGGGGGGCAGCGTGGCAATCCGCTGCAGCATGGCTTCGTAGGGCAAGGCGGCGGTGTCTTCGATCTCCAGGTGGCGTTGCAGCCTGTTCAGGGCCTGGGCCAGTTGGGCGGGCAAGGTGCCCTGGGTGCTCCCCACCCCCGCCACCAACACCACTCGGCGCGTGCGGGGAAACAGATCGAGCCCGTAGCGCAGCGTGGCGGTAAGGTCGTACCGGTTGCTTACATTCAGGATCTGGTGGTGCGCGTCGTGCCAGGCGACCTCCGGGTTCGCGATCAGCGTGGCCACCACCGGCTGACCGGGCGGTAGGAACCTGTTGCCATGCTGGGCCAGGAAATCCAGTGCCGCCTGGTTTTGGGCCAGCACCAGGCCGATGTGCTTGCTGGCGTACTTTTTTTCCATCAGGGTGACCAAGGCGGCCACCGCGTCAGTCTGGTCGAGGCGGCTGAGATCCAGGTGCTCGACGTAGATGTTCCTGTGGGGGACCCCTTTGGCCTTGAGGGCGGACACCGCGCCATCGATCAGGGCCGAGGACACTGGCAAGCCGTGTTGGGAGCCAGAGACCATCAGCACCACGGTCTCTTGCGGCGGCTGGGAGGGAGCGGTGGCGACCGGTGGGCTGGCCGCGACGGCAAGGGTCGGGAGCATGCCCCCCACAAGGCTCGCCAGCAGCAATGCTGCCCACCGCCGATGCCGACCCAGGCCGGGAGAGGTGCCAATGAGTGGAGTATGGAACGGCATTAGAAACCCTGACGGTCAGTGGGATCTCGCGGCGACGCAGTGTGCTCCCCACGGCGAGTAGCACGTTGCAATCACTCATTTCAACGGTCGATTCCGTACCATGATAGCTTGTTGGTAGTCCATCCACCCAGAAGAGGGGGCGGGCGGCAAGGTTATCAGGGACC
>CALMDH010000054.1:0-20484 GCA_937862735.1 uncultured Gammaproteobacteria bacterium | reverse complement strand
CGCCTAAGCCACTGAAATCCATGCCGCCGCAACCCGCCTCCCGGTAGGCGGACGATACAGTTCAGCCGTCCGGTCGGACTGTGCGGTGCCCCGGAGGATGGAAGGTAGAGGGTGCAGCACCGGGAGGTCCCTGAACATCTTGGTAGCGTGATCGCCTAAGCCACTGAAATCCATGCCGCCGCAACCCAACGCCCGGTAGGCATACGGTGCAATCAGCGGCCCCGCTCAAACATCCCGGCCTCCATCACCCGGTAGGCGGACGACACAGTTCAGTCGTCCAGGTGACCTGTGCGGTGCCCCGGAGGATGGAAGGTAGAGGATGCAGCAGCGGGAAGCCCCTGGGCATCTTGGTGGCGCGAGCGCCTAAGCCACTGAAATACATACCGCCGAAACCCGCCCCTCGGTAGGTGGACGGTGCAATCAGCGGCCCCGCTCAAGCATCCCGGTCACCGCCCCCAGTAGGTGGACGGCGCAATCATCAGTCCGACGAATCTCTACTGGGAATCCCAACCGCCGCCCGTGGTGGGCACTGGCCAGTCGCTTGCGCCTAGACCTAATGGGTGACGAAGACCTTCCTTCTTCATGACCAACAGCAGCCAATATAAAGGCATCGCCACAGGGACTCCGGTGAAAAAGGTGCGCCGCGTCCCGCCGAAAATTTCTTATTACCCAGCACCAAATTAGGGATAGTAGGCGGAAGCCGCAGAATGAAGTAGGTAGACGATGCCGAGGGCATTTTTCACCGAAGGAGACCTCTGTTTGGCCCTGCACCCCCCCCTTCCTCTGGTAGGCACAAGATGCGCTCCGTCGAAATAGTGGTAGGTAGAGGATGCAGGCATGGTAGGTAGATTGTGCAGTCAGTCCAAAGAATGGAAGGTAGAACGTGCGGTACCTGATGGCGAGGTAGGTAGAGGATGCGGGACGTATTTATCAAGCATCTGTTTATATTCAATAAACAACCTGTTTGCTCAACCCTATCCTTTCCTTCTTTAACCTTTATATTGCGCCAGATACCTATGGACAATTTTGGGTTCTCATTGATCGTTCGTATTAGGTTGGTCGTAGCGCCGCACATGTTGCTAGCATCATTTGTGGCGATCGAGAACAGATGAGTTTTTTCGGCACTTGATAGCCTGTAGGTCGCATTTCAAGTTATCCACAAACCTTTCGGCATCCAAAAGAAATATAAAGAAGGTTAGAAGAGGAAAGGATAAAGGCGACAGCGTATGCTTTTTCTCCAATATTAACATATAGATAGATAAATTTTACCGCATCATCTGCCTACTACCCTGGCGAGTCTTGCACCCTCTACCTTCCATTCTTTGGACTGACTGCACAATCTACCTACCATGCCCGCATCATCTACCTACCACAATTTCGACGGATCGCGGCCTTTACCTACCACCTAAGGGGGGGGGAGCGGGGCCAAACAGAGGTCTTCTTCGGTGAAAAATGCCCTTGGTATCGTCTGCCTACCTCTTGTTGCATTTTCTGCCTACCAAGCAAGAACGAGCCCGTGCCTGGGTCTCGCCGTGTTGCCGTGCTCAGGAGGCGAAACTCTAAGTCACTCTCACCCGGCAGCGGCCGGAAGCCCGCACCGACCCCTAACGAGGCTGGCGTGGGCCGCCGGCCTGCGCTTCACGCTCCACGGCCGGCAAGGGTTGATAGGCGGGCGTAAACAGGTTTAATGCCTTGCCCCCCCCTAAACCAACCACACCCCGGACGGCAAGGCTACGGTCGTGCCCACCGGCAGGTGATCTGACAAGGCATAATCCAAGACCTCAGTCTCCAGAAGGCGTAGCCGGGGTGAGGCCAGGATATGATCCAGACCGCGCCGCGGCTGCCAACTGGGGAACGTCTTGCGCTCGCAATCCAGTCCCTGCAGCGCCGATTCTCGGACCCAGTGGCGGAGGCAGCGATTGCGACAGCCACAGTTGAAGTCCCCCATCACCACCCAATAGGGATAGTCCTGCACCATCCGGGCGATATGCCGCATCTGCCGTCCCCGCGCCCGCCAGCCCAGCGCCAAATGCACGCTGCAGATGGCCAGGCCCCCGCCATCCGACGTCGCCAGTTCGGCGATTACCGCGCCCCGCCCCGGTAACCCGGGTAGGTTGAGCGCGGAGATCCGCGCAAAGGGCAACCGGCTGAGAACGCCGTTGCCGTGCTGGGCCCAACGCCCGAGGTCGCGGGTGACCTGACGGTAGGCGTAGGGGAAGCGAGCCGCTTCCGCCAGATAGGCGATCTGATCGATGTAATCGCTGCGGCGGCTGCCGCCATCGATCTCCTGAAGCCCGACCAGATCGTAATGCTGTAAGAGCTCGGCTATCCGGCACAGATTGGTCTGTCGTTCGCGGTGTGGGAGCAGGTGCTGCCAGCTTTTGGTCAGGTAGTCACGATAATGCCGGGTATGGATGCCGGCCTGAATGTTGTAGCTGAGCAGTTTGATCGCCTGCGGGCGCGGGCGGCTATCAAGCCGCTCGCAGTGCGGGGCGAAAGACCGAGAAACCGGCTGAGTCACGGGCGCAAGGGTAAGGGGAAGATTCCGAGGCAAGGCCCCAGGGTGCGCACCAGCTTGTCACGAAAAAAACGGGGTATTGCCGGCCAAGCGACGCCGGCGGTGAACGAAGCGCTTCAAAACGCCGCCCGCGCGAGCGCGGGGCACGCGCGATCCGCGATCCCAGACCGCGACGGAGCCCGGCGGAGGCACGGCGCGCGGGGAAGCCTACCCGCTGCTCAGCCGCGCCGGTGCGGCCGGGGGGCGCTGGGCGCCCGCTGAGGCGGACGGTGGCGCCGGTGGCATTACCGAGTACCGCCGCGGGCTCCAGACGCCTGGTGCCCCCGCCGCGCCCGCGGCCGGCGGTTCCGGTCCCACCGCGCGCACGCACCTGGAGGCCGCTGAGCGCGCCGGCTAGAAACTGACCCTCCCCGCAAACGCATGCGCCAGCGTGCCGCCATCGACGTACTCCAGTTCCCCCCCCAGGGGCACCCCCTGCGCGAGCCGGGTGACCTTGACCCGGCAGCCTTCGGCCAGGGTGGTGATGTAGTGCCCGGTGGCGCTGCCCTCGACGGTGGAACTGATGGCCAGGATGATCTCCCGGACCCCACCACGCTCCAGCCGTGCCTGGAGACGATCCAACCCCAGATCGGCCGGACCGATGCCGTCCAGGGGGGACAGTCGACCACCTAGCACGAAGTAGAGTCCCTGATAGCCGGTGGATTGCTCGATCGCCAGGATGGTGGACGGTTGTTCGACAATACAGAGCAGGCTCCGGTCCCGACGGGTATTCGCGCACAAGGAACAGAGGTCGTTTTCGCTCAGGGTGCGACAGGCGCGACACCGGCCAATTCGCTCCAGGGCTTCAGACATGGTCTTCGCCAAGCGCCGACCACCTTCCCGATCACGCTCCAGGAGGTGAAAGGCCAGCCGTTGCGCGGACTTTGGGCCGACACTCGGCAGGCACCGTAGATCTTCAATCAATTTGTTAAGAAGCGAAGGCTCAGACATGGTGGTTACGCAGCTTCAGGAGAAGGAAAGTGCTATCATACAGCAAAAGATCGGTAATGATATAAATAGCTGGCTTGCGCACCCGGGTGAAACGAAGCCTGACCTATAGGAAACGATGCCCCCTCCGGAGATCTGCGCGCAGTTGAACGGCGTTCCCCTCATTCCGCCCGGCTCCCGTCACCCACGCAGCAGTTTCCCGCCACCGTGAGTAAACCGCTATGGGTGCTGGGGCCGGAAGCGCCCGAAGAAGCCACGCTTTCCCCGGAATATCCCGCAAATAACCCCGTAGACTGCCCGGCCTACGCGGCACCGTGCCGGGATCCGCCCCGCCGCTCAATCCCCGGCCCCAGCCGGATACGAAGACACTCTCGCCAACTTAGGTCCTGAGCCGCATGCCACCGCCCCCTACCACACCCCGCGCGGCGCCAGTCGGCATCGGCGGGTACCTGTTTTGGTTGATCCTCGGGCTGATTGCCCTGAGTCCGGCATTGGATATGGCCAAGCTCCAGGCGTCACTGCGGTTTGCGGAGGCATACCTCCCCGTCCACGGGAATGCGCGGGAATGGTGGCACTTCCAATGGGCCGCCTGGGCGTGTTTCGCGGCCAGTGCCGGCGCCGGCATGTATGCCGGCGATCGCCTGATCTTCGATCGCTCCTGGCGTGCCGTGCGCCTCGCCATTGGTGCGATCTGGGTGAAATTCCTGGTCGGCACGCTGGCCCTGGACTATGTGCTGCCGGCGGTCTGGGCGCCGGGTGCCTGGCCTAATCTGGTGTCGGCGGACATCCTGCTGCCCCTGGTGCTCTATGGCGGGGTGACGGGGTATCTGCTCAATGCCCAGCGCGTCCGCAATACCTATCCACGGCCGGCAGGACAGTCGAGCCCGTCCGGCACGGCCGGCGCTTGAGGTTCACGCCGACCGGCCCGCGGCGCACGCGAACCCCGCGGCACCGGGGCGAGCGCCACGTTACGCGGCGGCATCGGGCAAAAACAGGGCGGAACCGGAAAATTCGCTGCGTGTGCAACGCACCAAGGTGATGCTGTGTCGGGTGACCGCCGTGGTACATTCCAGCAAGGACAACTCATGGCTGGGAGCGCCGGCCGCGGGCGGCAATTCGTGTTTGATGCCCATCCGGTCCACGCGCAAGATCTGGGGGACCAGGCGTAACTGGTGGCGATGATTGGCCAGCAGCTGCCAGGCTTCGTCGAACATCACCGCCAGCGGGTTGTACTGGCCGAGACGGGGCGCGCCCCGTTCCTGCTCCAGCGCCGCCAGGCGCGCCTCCGCGGCAAAGACCCCGCGGCTCAGACTCCCATCGCGATCACCGTCCCGTGCGCGACGGCGCAAGTCCCTATGGCGAATCTGCACCATCAAGCGTTCATACTCCAGGCTTTGCTGACTCGCCTGGATGCGAGTTAAGCGTTCCCGTGCCATCCCGGCAAAGTACAAGCACACGGCACACTGCCGGGCCGCCTGGCGGGTCGCCTCCTCGGTCGCAGCGGGATAAAGCACCCGCGGCTCAGAAAACGAGAGGCGGGTCTGCGCCACGTCCCGGCGCAGGACGTCATCGATGAGACTGACGCCAAACACCTGCTTTTCCCGGCGCGTGAGTATGAGCAGGGCATAGGCAGCGCTGGCTAATGGATTAAGGCGAAAAAAATCCGCTAAGGCGGTGCTCCGTGCCAGCAACAGTGAAAGGTCGTTCGGTGAGGCAAAAAATGCATTGATCGCCGGGTCCTGTTGCCAGGCTGAGCGGCTAAGATCAATAGCGGCCGGCAGCTGTTCCACCAGCTCATCCAGGTAGTCAAAAGTCGCCGCCATGACCGGCCACAAGCGCCGATCATACTGGCGGATGGCGCGTAAGCGGGGCTCGACGCTGGAGACGAACTCCTCGATAGCCAGGGCGATGGTCTGTTGCCACTCCCGGTCCAGCAGGCGGGCTAGACGCACGGCGGAAAGCCAGGCGCGCCAGCGGGAATGAGACCGTCTAGCGTCGGGGGTAAGGCCAGCGTTCATCGGTGCATGCGATGTCGGCAGGATCGAGTTGAATGGCACAACAGAAGGGTCCTCAGGCGCGCGATGATGCGGTGTAAAGAGTGTCATCATTTACGACCAAATGGTACCTTGATGTACGCCGGATTGCCGAAGTTCCTGTGGGTCGTCGTCACGGCGGTTCCCTCCGGTGGCGCGCAACCGCCGGCGCGCGGGAAGCGCTGAACGCCCGGATCGGCGAGCAGTGCACCGGCACCCAATCCGTCGTATTTTTTGCTGAGGAACCTGTCGTGAAAACTACCCTGCGTCCGCTCCCCATCCCCTGCCGTCACCGGTCTGCCTCTGTCCCCCGCAGCGTGATGGCTGGGTGCATGTTGGCGCTGATCGGTCTCCTGCTCACGGGTTGCGGCGATATACCCCCGCCGCAACCTCCGATGGTCCCTCCCGCGGCTCCGGGCGCGGCCCCCGTTCTGCCGTCCGCCGCCACGCCCGCCGCGGAGCGTGAGCCGCCGTCGCCGCCCACCCCGCCGCTCTTCACGGGTGAGCCGCTGCCGCCGCACGCGCCGCCCGTCCCGCCGCCCCCCACGCTGGCGAAGGGTCCGGCGAACGCCTCCCAGTCCGACCACGCCGCGCGTGCCGAGCGGTTCAAGCAATTGCTCCCTGGCCCGTCCGCGCCACCGCCGGCCACGACCACTTCCGCCGGGGGTAATATCGCCGACGCGGACGCGGTCTGGGCTTCGTCCCCCGCGGTCGGGGGCCTTGTGCATCGGCAGGACGGGTTCGCACCCCCCGTGGCGCCGCCGCTACCCCCCTTGACCCCCGAGGACCGCGAGCGCTACGCCACGCTCAGCGAGAACGGCGTCATGCTGACCCGGGAGCAGCCCGTGTCCACCTTCAGCATCGACGTGGACACCGGCAGTTATGCCAACGTCCGGCGGTTTCTCACCCAGGGCCGGCTGCCCCCCAAGGACGCGGTGCGCACCGAGGAACTGATCAACTACTTCGATTATGCCTATCCCCAGCCCCGCGACCGTGCCCAGCCGTTGGCCCTGACCACGGAACTCGCCCCCACGCCCTGGAACCCCCACACCCAGCTGTTGCTGGTCGGCCTGCAGGGCTATGCCCCGGCGCAGCGGCCGGCGGCCAATCTGGTCTTCCTCATCGACGTGTCCGGCTCCATGGATCAGCCGAACAAGCTGCCCCTGCTGATCTCCGCCTTCAAGCTGCTGGCCGGGCAACTGGAGGCCCGTGACCGGGTCAGCCTGGTGACCTATGCCGGCAACGCCGGGGTGGTGCTGGAGCCCACCGCCGGGGATCAGCGCGCCAAGATCCTGGGCGCCCTGGAGCAATTGCGCGCGGGCGGCTCCACCCATGGTGCCGCCGGCATCGAGACCGCCTATCGCCTGGCCGAGCAGGCGCGCCTGCCGGAGGGCATCAACCGCGTCATCCTTGCCACCGACGGCGACTTCAACGTCGGCACGGTAAACCACGAGGCGCTGATCCAGCTCATCGAGCAGCAGCGGGCCAAGGGCATCAGCCTCACCACCCTGGGCTTCGGCGGCGGCAACTACAACGACCAGCTCATGGAGCAACTGGCGGACAAGGGCAATGGCAACTATGCCTATATCGACACCCTGCAGGAGGCGCGCAAGGTGCTGGTGGATGAACTGGCCTCGACCCTGGAGACCATCGCCGGGGACATTAAGGTTCAGCTGGAAATGAACCCGGCCCAGGTGACCGAGTACCGCCTGATCGGCTATGAGAATCGGCTGCTCGCCCGCGAGGACTTTAATAATGACCGGGTGGACGCCGGGGAGGTGGGTGCCGGCCATCGTGTCACTGCCCTCTACGAGATCACCCTGGCCGGTCAGCCGCCGCGCATCGAGCCCCTGCGCTACGGCGCCGTCCCGGCGGCCAGGGCAGAGGCGGGCGCCGCGCCTGAAGCGCCGGCGGGTCGGGAAGGGGAGCGCCTGACAACCGCCGCTGACCTCCCGGACGGTCATGCCACCGCCGACCCCACTGCCACGGAACTGGCCTTCCTGAAATTGCGCTACAAGTTACCCGGGCACGCGGCAAGCACCTTGCTCAGCCAGGCCATCGCCGCCCCGGCCGGCCAGGAGGGCGCCAGCGAACGTCTGCGCTTTGCCGCCGCCGTCGCCGCCTTCGGCCAATACCTGCGGGGGGGGGGCGAGCCTGAACGGCTACACCCTGGCGGACATCATCACCCTGGCCAGCGGCGCCAAGGGCGAGGATGCCGCCGGCTACCGAGCCGAGTTCATCGGCCTGGTCAAGCTGGCGCAGGCACTGGGGGGCTAAGCCGGACAGGCACCCCCGGCGGGCGCCAACCGCCGCGGCAGATTAGTCGGCGTCGCCCGGCGCCGGGCGGCGCTGTTCCTTGGTCTGCGCGCGGTGCCGTTTCGCCATCAGGCGCCGTTCCCGCTCGGCCGCGCTCGGCTGGGTGGCCCGCCGCGGCGGCGGGGCGATCCAGGCTTGGCGAATGAGCTGTACCAGTCGTTGGCGGGCATCTTCCCGGTTGCGCTCGCGGGTGCGATGGCGATACGCACTGAGGGTGATCACCCCATCCTGACCCCAGCGCCGCCCAGCCAATTCCCGCAAGCGGGCGCGCACCTCCGCCGGCCAGGCGGCACAGCGCCCGGTGTCGAAGCGCAACTGGACCCCGGTCGCGACTTTATTGACATTCTGCCCCCCGGGCCCCGGGGAGCGGGTGAAACGTTCCGCAAGCGCCAGCGCGTCCACCCAAACGCCGGGCTGGATCCAGAGACCGGACAGCGGGGCGTCGGGACCCGGGCGTGCTGTCCGTCCGTCGTTAGCGCCAGTGTTCACCACGAGAAACCCCTGTCAGCCCCGGGAAACGGGCGGGAGCTTGGTCCGCGCCGCCACGCCGGGAGTAAAAAAATCTGTTTTTAAGCTGCCCATCGGCTTGGTCAGCATAATAAAAGGTCGGTAATGACGCAAGCGACCTTGACCAAAAAAGGGAAGTGCCCTTCGTCCACGTCACGAACCGTGCGGCAACCAGCGGGTATTATAGCCGTAGAGTAGTCCCATTACCGACATTGTTATACAATGAGCGGCGTAAACGAGTCACGCCCGTCGCCATCATGGCGCCGGACGCCCACCCTCCGGTCTGCGTTGCCCATGCCCACGGATTTCACGCGCCTCATCGCCAAGCTCGCCCGCGATCGCCGCCATGTCGATCTCAAGACCCTCGACCTGTGTTTTCTGCTCGGCCTGCACCAGCGCGCGGAGCGCGAAACCCTCGCCTCGTTTGAGGAGGACAGCCTGGTCGACATGTTCGAGCAGATCAGCGACAGTCTCGACCCGGGGATGGACCGGCCGCGCCAACGCGCCGCCGCCACCATTCAGCGCCTGCGCGACCAGCGCGTGCTGGCCCGCGTCGATGGCGCCGGGGTGGTCCGGGCCGGTGAGTATGCGTTGACCCGTCTGGCGACCGGAATCGTGGATTTCTTCCTCGCCGATGAGGTCCTGACCCGTGAGAGCCTGACCCTGCTCACCGGGCAGCTGAACCTGCAACTGGCGGCCATTCTTGGCGCCGCCAAAGGCGCGACCACCCCGGACGCCTGGCAGACGACCGTCACCGGGCCGTTACAGGTCAGCATTGGCGAACTGGTGCGGGGCATCGAGCGCCGTCAGCGCGGCCTGGACGCGCAACAGGAAGAGATCCAGACCCGCATCGTCGAACTGTTGCAAAGCGACTGGTTCGCGGCCGTGGATCGTTGCCAGGACCTGCTGGACCAGACCGCGGCCACCCTGCGCGAATTAAATGCGGTGCTGATGCGCGACACCAGTCTGCTCATCGCCCTGCTGCAGGAAATCCAGGCGCTGGCCCTGGCGGCGGGGGCGGCCACCGCCGAGGCCGCGGCGCAGCGGGTGATTGAACACATCGATCGCATTGCCGCCTGGGGCGGTGAGCGGCAGCGCGCCTGGTCAACGTATTACCAAAGCGTCCATCGCTTCTTGCGCGACGTCGTGCGCCTGGATCCAAGTCGGGCCCTCAGCCAACGGCTGCGGGAGCAGTTGCAAAGCTGGTCCGCGGCCCCGCTGCACCTGGTGGTGGCCGCCGCCGAACCCATCCGCCTGCTCCGGCCGCTGGAATCCCGAGTGGAACGGCCCCCGGTGCGCCGCCCCCGCGCCGACCGGGAAGGGGGGCTCGAACTCGTGATCCCCGAAGATGGCTCCCAGGCGCTGGAAGCGCAGGTGGCCGCAGCCCTGGCGGCGGGGGCCGATGCCCTGGCGGCCGTTACCGCCCAGGTGCTGAGCCACTATCCGCCGGCGCAGGCGTACCTGATCGCCGGCCGCGTGGCCCACCTCCTGGCGCGGGGGCGGCGTACCCACAGCGCTCGCGAACGGCCTTGGCAAGCGGTTTCCACGGGGCTGGAAGTGGAAGACTGGACCGTAGTGCCCGCGCAACCAGCCACCAACCCGGAGGGACGATGAGCAGCGCATTCAAAACCTTTGAGGACGCCCTGGGCGCCGAGCAGTTCCCCGCCGTCGACCTGGCCTTGCGCAAGGGACGCCACTTCGGGCGGGAGGATGGCGGCCTGTACGACTATCTGGTCGATGCGCTCGATTATCTGGAGCCCTTCTATCGCCGCTATGGCTGCGAACTCGTCCAGCGCGCCGATGGCTATGTGTTTCTGCTGCCCAGCGGCGAGCGCCTGGGGCAACGGCGGTTGTCCGCGGGCGAAATGCTGGTCGGACAAACCCTGGCGCTCATGTACCTGGACCCGGCCGCGTTGCGCCTGGGCGCGCTGGGACCCGAGGACGTGCTGGAACGGCTCGCCGGGCTGGTCAGCGCCGAAACGCTTTATCGGCTCCTGCAGCCCCGGAGCCGGCGCTTTGACGAACGGCTCGCCGCTGAAACCGTGCGGCAGAAAGTGGCCGAGGCCCTGCGCCGCCTGGCCGAACTCGGCTTTCTCGACCAGGGCGAAGAGGGCGCGCTCCATTTGCGCCCCGCCTTGATGCGGTTCGCGGATCCGGTCCGCGATCAGGGCGACCTGGGCGCGGCGCTCGCGCGCCTGGTGGCCCGCGGCGAGGTGGTGCTCGGCGGGGAAACCCCCGACCGCCCCGAGGCGGAAGACGAAGACCGCGCTGCCGAAGACCTGGATGAGCACCCGCGCTAATCCGTTCCCCACCCCCCATTTAGCGAGGACCGCCCCATGATCACCCGTACCCACGCCAAGGCCCTGGCGCTGGTCAATTGGAAGGGGGTTTTTTTCGACCGGTACCTGCTTGACCGCCATGTCACCGCCCTGGAGGGGATCAATGGGGCGGGCAAGACCACCGTGATGATCGCCGCTTATGTGGTGCTCATGCCCGACATGTCGCGCCTGACCTTCACCAATCTGGGCGAAACCGGCGCCACGGGCGGCGACCGCGGAATTTGGGGGCGCCTGGGCGAAGCGGGACGACCCTCGTATGCGGCGCTCGAGCTCGTCACCCCGGAGGAGCCGCGACTCATCGCCGGCGTCCACCTGGAACGGAAGGGCGAACCCAGCGTGGAGCCCACGCCTTTTGTCATCACCGGCCTGGGGGCGGAGGTGCGCCTCCAGGACCTGCTGCTCCTGACCCAGGGGGCCGACGACGTCGTCCCGGAACTCACGGAGCTGCGGGAAAACGTCGCCCGCTGGGGTGGACGTTTGAAGGTTTTCGCCACCGCGCGCGAATATTTCGTCGCCCTGTACGACCACGGCGTCAATGCCCTGCGGTTGTCCACGGACGAGGAGCGGGGCAAATTCAACGAGATGCTCCGCACCAGCATGACCGGCGGCATGTCACGCAAACTGACCACCGAAGTGCGCAACTTCCTGTTACGGGGAGAAACCGGGCTGGCGGCTACCCTGCAGCGCATGCGCGCCAATTTTGATGAGTGCCGGCGGACCCGCCAGGAGGTGCAGGAAGCCCAACGCCTGGAACGGGAGATTGGCGAGGTCTACGAGACGGGCAGCGCCATGTTTGCCACCGCGTGTCAGGCCGCCCAGGTGCGCGCCGCGGAGCGGCAACAACGGCTGGCGCGGGCCGAGGCGGACGCCGCCCAGGCAACGCAGGCGGTGCAGCATGCGCAGGACGCCTGCACGGCCAACGCGAGCGCCGTGCAACAGGCGGAGGAGCGACACACGGCGCAGAGCGCGGCCAGCACCCGCACCGCGCAGCGGGCGCCGCCGCCGGCGGGCTAGTCCTGACCCGGCCGGGCGGCGGAGGCGGGTGGCGCCGCCACCCCGTGGTAGCGTGCCCAGGCCGCCACGGCCATCCGGGCATAGGGCGAGGGTCGATCGCCCTCCGCCAACGCCAGCCAGCCTTCGGCGTCGGCGTAGCGGCGCGCGGCCCAGCGCAACAGGCGAAGGTACCGGGCGGGGTCCTGGCGCGTGGACAGCTAGGCCGCCAGGCCAGCGGCCAGGCTGCGAATCTCGTTGGCTACCAGCGGCGGCACGGACAGGGCGCGCTTGGCCCGGGTGAGGGCGACATACAGCAAGCGCAACTCCTCGACGCTGCGCTTGGCGCGGCCGGCGAAATCGTGACTCAGGGCGACGTTGGTAAACTCCAGCCCCTTCGATTGATGGGCGGTGGTCAGGATCACGTCCGCCGAGGCGGCGGGCTTGGAACTGAAACCGGACAGGGACTCGACCATGCGCTCCGCGGCCGCGCTGTCCTGCTCGACCAGGCGGAGCAGGGGGGCGGCGTCAATGTCGTCCTCGAGCTCTTCCTTGAGCGCCGCCCAATGGCGCGCATGCTGAATCCGGGGGTCCTGAACCTGATGCCACTGGTTGTTGTAGGCCAGGCACAGATCCCGCAGCAGGGCCACCAATGGGCCAATGTTACGGGTGCAATGGACCTTTTTCCCTTGGGCGCTTTCCGCGATCACGCTCGCCAGCATCGCGCTGTTCGTGCGAAACAGCCGGGCATGACGTTCCTGGGCATTGAAGGGTCGATCATCCGGCCCCCGTCCTTCCAGGAAATACGGCGAGCCTAGCAACCGCAGCACCTCGTTGGCGCGGGCGGCGATCGCCGGACCGAAGCGAAACGAGACCGTCAGCGGCAGCTCTTCCCCCTCCAGACCGTCCAGGGCATCGACGCTGCCGCGCCAGCCATAGATTTGTTGCCGGGAATCACCGACGGCAATAATCCGCCCCCGATGCTGATGGACGATGGCGAGCATGACCGGGTTGAGGTCCTGCGCTTCATCCACTAGCAACAGGTCCGTGTCGATCGCCGCACCCGCCAGCTGCCAGGCTTTCAGGTAAACATCATGCGGCAGCGGTAACAGCACGCCGGGGCGGCGGGAGGCATAGGCGTCATAGGCCGCCCGCGCCCGTTCCGCGAGATAGACGAGTGACCGACCCACGTCTTCCTTGACGCGCCGCTCGCCCGCGGCTGAAAGCGTGTTCCCGGGGCCCAGTAAATGCGGCGCTCCGGACTTGAGGAGGAGTGTGGTCTGGTCGTCCTCAAGGCGGCGCCGAAACAGGCCGGGCACGTGAAACCAGGCGGGATTGGCATCGGCGGAATGGAGAAAGGCGCGTAAGGTGGCGCCGACGGCGGCAAAGGTTTCCGCGCGGGTCATGCCGTCGCCCGCCGGGGAGATATCTCCGCAGATGGCGCGCAGATCAGTTAAGCGGATATTGCCGAGCGTGCGCCCTGGGAACCAGTCGCGCGTGGCCGCCAAGGCCAGGCCGTGAAAGGTCTTGATCAGCACGCGTCCAGGGTCGAAGGTGCGCTCCGCGGCGCGGCACATCTTGCTGTTGAAGACCAGGTAGTGAATACGCAGCTCGGGTGGGGTGTCGTTGACGACCGCCCGCAGGGTGGTGGTCTTGCCGGTGCCGGCCAGCGCCTGAACCCGCACGCTGCCCCGGCGGGCCGCATCCACAATGGCCTCCTGTTCCGCTGTGAGCGGGAAACCGTCAATCATCCGCCCACGCACGGCGGGCTGATCAAACAGGCTGGGTGTTTTTTGGTCTTTCACGGCCCTGATCCCTACGGTTAGCGATGGGGTATGCCCGCCTGCATAATGGGAAAAGGCAGGTGGTTCCAGATGGCGGCATGACAGCTTATCAAGCGCGGATAAGCCTGGCAAGTAAAAGCATTACCGACCCATTAATGAGCCGGGCCAAGAGCCTCGGGTGGCCTGGCTACCGAGGGAGGGTATCTTCGTCCACGGGCACGGCGGTGCGGGTCAGGATGGAAGTGACGGCACCACTGACGTCCCAGGGAGAACCGTGTTCCCAGCGCTCACCGGGGCGATGGACCAGGCGGTCGAGCCAAATGCGCGTCACCCGGCCCTGCGCGTCCCGATCCAACCCCAGGGTTTTGGCGAAGAGCGGCGTGGATTGCCGCGGCTTGTAGATCAGAACGCCCGCGGCGCCCACCTGGACGCGTACCGCCGGTGACGAGGAGGCTTTCGTCATCGCTTTCTCCGGGAATGTAGAGGTGTTCAGGCGGCCAGCAACCGCTGACGCAGCGCGTGGGACGGGCAACCCCGGAGGGCCGCAATCCCGTCAATAAACTGCTTCAGAAGAGTATCCAGATGCAGGAAGTCCACCTGCTCCAGGGTCGGGGTCGCCCAATCCAGACACGCGGCCGTCGTGTCGCGTTTATGCGCCACCATCTGCCCCTGATAGGCATCGATCCCGCCCTTGAGAATCAGGTACTCAATTTCAACGGGACGTGTTTGTTGGGGGCGGAGGACGCGACCCGCGGCCTGCTGCTCCGTCTTGGCGGTCCAGGAGCGCGTGAGGAACAGGACCCGGTCGGCCTGCGGGAGGTTCAATCCTTTCTGCGCCACGCCCAGGGTGGCGAGCAGCACTGGCGACTTACCTGCCCGAAACTGGGTGTCCAGCGCCTGCGCGCGTTCGGCGATACTCACGCCGCCATGGAGTACCACCGGATCGATTCCCTGCAGGCGCAGCGCCTGAGCGATGAGTTCCAGCAGATCCGGGTATTCAGCAAAGGCCAGGGTGGTATGTCCCTGGGCGCTGAGTGTCGCGAGGCGCGCGACGGCAAACCGCTGCTTGCTGGTGAGGCCGCCGGGGTACGGGAAACGCCAGGCGGCGCCGCGCGCGCGTTGCGGCACGGCGGCGGCCATCTGGACCGCCTGAATCCGGCTGAGGATCGCCACCAGGTTGTGGGTTCGCCCATGGCGTTGTTGCGCCTGTTGCCGATACCAGTCGCCAAACTCTTCCGCAATCGCCAGGTAATGCGCGAGATGGGCGTCATCCCACTCGATCAGATGCGTCCGCTCCACCGGTACGGGAAGACGCACATGCCGGGCGACGTCCGGCTCCTGGGCAACCCGACGCTTGATGTGGGGAGCGATCGCCGCGCGGTAGCCGGGCAGATTTTTGGTTTTCGGCACTTCCCGGCGGGCGCCGCGGGTCATGTCATCGGCCCATTCATTCGTGACCCACTCGGTGACGACGAAGGCCTCCCGAATCCGATCAACCCCCGGTATGGCCGCCGCCGTGCTGTGCACCAGGTCGGGCGTCAGGTACCAGCGATGGAGGCCATAGGGTTGCTGTGCCGTCGCATCCCCGCCGGTGAAGGCGAGGAGGGTGAACGCGTCCCGGGGGTAATTACCGATCGGGGTGCCCGTGAGAATATATTTCCGCTTGGCCGCCACCTGCCACAAGGCACGGGATTGCTGACTGTCTTTGGCGCGGAGCAAATCCCCCTCGTCCGCGACTAACACCCCGATGCGCCGCCGTAAGCGCGCGGCATAGGTGCGGCGCGGATGGGCGCGATGGAGCGGAGAACGCAGGCGATGATAGGAGATCAGATTGATCCGACGCAGATTTATCAGCTGTTCCGGCCTGGTAATCACCTGCCACCACGCCGGGTCGATGCCGAGCTGCCGCAGTTCCCGCTCCATTTCATCCAGCAAATAGGCTTCGGTACAGACCAGGCCGCGGCGACAGCCCGACAGCAGAATCAGGGAAATCGCTAAACGCGCCTTGCCCAGGCCCACCTCCCACGCCGCGATGCCGCTGCGTCCCATGCTTAATTCCACCAGATCATCGAGTTGATAGTCCCAACTCAGGATCCGGTCAAGCCCCAGAGATCGGGCACGGGCGCGCAAGCCCTGAGCGAGGGCGGGAAAAGCCGCGAGCCGACCCGCGTGCACTGTACGCCACTTATCCTCGTCGGCCGCTGACTCCGCAACCGTGAAACGCTGATTCAGCTCTTCGTCGACCAGCTCCTGGGTTTGGCCCTCAACGGCCAAGACCCAGCGACCGTCACCGGCCGCCCGAACCTGGAACAGCTCCCCGGCGCGCAGCAGCGGCGAGCCCCAGACCCGGGGATTGAGGACCTGCGTGACGCGGGCGCGCACGGCGAGGGTGTCCCGGGTGCGGTCCGCACGCCCTGCCGGAACCCGTACAGCATGGCGAAACGGCGTGGTCACGACCTGCAGTTGGCGCCGGCGCCGGGCCAGATAGCGCTGCAGTCCGGGGTCCACCTCCACCACGGCGCCGGTGTCCTGAATCCGCTCCAGGAAGCGCTGCAAGGAGGACAGGGGGTCCGCCTGGGCGAGATGAACCTCCAGATCCAGCTGGCCCTGGCCCACATAGCGGAGGCCCCGCGGATAGCGCCGCCCCTTCTCCGGCGGCGCCAGGCGCTCGATCATCAGCGCGTTGCGCACGCGCGCCTCCTGAAGCCCGCAGCGGAAGCCGAGCGCCAGCCGACGGCCGTTATGGCCGACATGGACCCGGGGGTCGCCGGTGACCGGCCGCGTAATGACCGGGCCGTCATCCAACATCCCGACCGGACGCAACTGCGGCGCTACATGAGCGGGGAGCGCACAGGAGCACTGGATGGCGGGTACCGCGAGGTCCGCGATCCGCTCCACCCGCACCGGGCGCCCGGGGGCGCGCGGCCGGCTGTCGAACAAGGCGACGCTCACGGCGACCTCGGTCAGCTCTGTGGCCGCGAAAAGTCCCGCAGGTAGATGAAAGATCGCGCACAGCCGCGGCCAAGACGCGGCCTGGTCGGCGAGCAGGCTCAGCGCATAGGCACGCGGCAGGATGGCCGCCACTACCTGTGCGGCCGCCAGCCCCTGCTGTAGAGCGTATGCATGCGACAGGGCCGACGTGTCGGGGCCGAAGGGACCGTAGACCGTGGCAGGCCCCGGTTCCAACAGGGGCGAGGACAAGGTCAGGCTAAACGGAGGATTAAGGACGCAGAGCGCGAATCCCCGCGGGCGATAATGCTCCATGACACCGCATTCAAACTGGCACTCAAATCCGGCGGCCCGCGCGTCCGCGGCCAGGGCCGCAATACAGCGTTCATCCGGATCGATGCCAAAGAGTGCATGCTGTTGTGGCTCCGCGAAGTGCAACAAGGAGCCATTGCCACAGCTGCTATCCAAGATGGGCAAGCGCGCCCCGACGTTAGCCGGACGGGCGCCAGAAAGGGTCGGGCCCAGCAGGCGCCAGAGCCAGGATGACAACGGAGCGGGGGTGAAGAATTGTCCCTGATGCCGGGCGCGGGCCACCTGCAATCCCGCCAGGGAGCCGGGGCGCGGTTCCTGTGAGCCGCGAGACGCGAGTTGGGCGGAACGGACCCGCCATGGGACTGCCGGGGTCATGGCGCCTCCGCCACGGGCGGCGCCCAGCGCGAGACAAACTCTTGGAGTTCAGCGGCGACCTCCTGACGCAGCAGCACAACGAACTTGCTCTGATAGGTCACCAGCACCACACCGTCGCAGACCGGATAGGTATCCCCCGAGGTGAGCTGAAATTGGGGAGCTTCTAGCGCGGTGCGAAACCGGGACAGCGAGAGATGTAGGGGCGAGAGGGATGCCAGAAATCCGGCGAAGGCGTCCGCGAGCGTGCGCAGCCTGGCAATCGAGTCCCAATCATAAACTTTGACCCCAGCCTGGCGGGTAACCGTAGTGACCGGAAGTTCCAAAGCGAAACGGGTCCCGCGCTGCTTAACGCGACTACTCGGCGCTAGGAAAAACCAGTCCCGCAGCAGGCGGGCGCTTTGTTCATAGATGTGTTCGGCAGCGCGGTGCTGATAGCGGTCCATCAAAGCTTCCCAAATAAGCACGGGATCGAAGCGCCGTGCCGGAAAGTGGTTCGGAGTGCCCCGCGACTCAGGCGCAATTAATTGGGTTACAAATTCATCGATCAATGCCTGGCCATCGATGGCTAAGGGGGGGGTGTTTTTGGGTGAAAAACGCCGCTCCGCGATCCACTTCAACGCCTGGACGATTTTTTTTGCCAAGGTGATGAGCGCCGCCGCCGAATAAAGTCCGGCGTGCTCGGGAAGGATCGATGGCAGGGAAAAATCCAGATGGGCAATGGCATTTGCCTCCCGCGCCTGCAGCAGATCAAGATGGCTGGAAAAAGAAGAAGCCGTATCCAGATAAGAGCGCCAGATATGGCGATAGAACAACCCCGGGTTCTGGTCGAAAGAAGAAGTAGTTGTCTCCTTCCTGGAGGGCTGACGCGCGGGGCTCACTACCACGCTAGGGGGCGTGGAAGCTACCGGGGAAGTTGTTGTAGTTGATGGGATCATGGGGATTTTGTGTGATTACGATTTGGGCTGAAAAACAAATCAGGGTCGGCCGCATGAAGAAAGCCAATAAACGGGGACGTTAGGTGGCGTCATGCTCGCTGATAAAATTCTGTAATTGCGCGGCGATCTCAGGCGAGAGCAAGAATTCAATTTTCGATTTATAAGTGATCAATGCCAAGGATTGATCGATAAAAATCTTCTCGCGCGAACGCACGGTAAGATCTGAGCGAATGGCGCGTGAGTTAAATGCAGTTAAAAGCCTCCCTGTTTCCGGATAGCCTGCCCAGTGAAAAAAAGCCGAAAGCTCCTGGCAGGCGGCACAGAGGCGTTCATGAGTTCGATAACAATAGCATGAGTCAAACGGCTCCGCGTCCATCTGCGCGCGAATCACCAAAACTAAGTTGCCAGCGCGCCATTCAACCGGCCTGCCCGGTTCAAGCTGAAATATGAGCCGCAATTCCCGGGCGATAGCGCGCAACACGGAGGATAGCCCATCCTCTGAATAGCGATCCCTTAAGGCCTGCCAGACTACCCGGGGGTCAAATTTTTCGGCATCGAACTTAAAATCGCCTCCGTGGCCATGGGTAAGCGATGCCAGATAATTAAGCTCAATGTCAGCCGCGTCGATCGCCACAGGAGGGAGGCCAGACTGGCTAAAAGACGTCGCGGCGAGTCCACAAAGATCATTGAGGATCTGTTGCGCATACTCATAATATCCCCGCGCGTTGAGTTCGTTAGGTAGCGTCGGGATGAGGTGGTTATGCGCGGACAAAATTTCATTGAAACATGACAAGTACTCGCGACGCTCGTCGTTTTGTGCCGCGGCGTAGATCATGGTAATTCTTTTACCGAAATCGAGACGCCGAAGCCAATTATGGCGATAATACTCCCCAATAATATCGTCAGTAATAGGGCGTCTATTAAGCGTCTCAGGAGCGGACATCGGCTTAATGGCGGGTTGTAAGGAGACCGCAGAAAAGCTGTTCAAGGGACTATCCTGTGCGGGTGGGACCGAGGGCTAAGGGCATATATCGTCACGAGGTCGAGACGAAAGTAACGATACTACAATAGGTCGGTAATGGCAAGCGAGAATGACGTTAACGACAGGGAATGCTGTTTCCTTATTCAGATATGCCGGAATACCCCTCCCGGGTTCCGCCCGGGAATGTCGCCGAAATGGTTGGTTTTCCAAAGCGCATCACCGGGAATACCGGCAGGGTTTTGTTCTACTCTGACTGTTCCGTAGGTGTTTACTGTTCAGCAGGTGAGACAGGCGTGAGAAAGCATGGCAGAGATCCGCATGGGCATTTGCCGGAAGCGAGCGAAACGACGGAAGAGAAAAGCCAGCGCCTGATGCGCCGTCAACGGACGCGGGCGCGCAACCAGCGGCGGTTGCGGCACGCGAAAAAAAACCGGGGGTAAGTCCGAACCTGGTCGGGGCTGCAAGCCCAGCCCAGGTAGCGCCCTTAGGTCCACCACCCTGCTGTCTTTCCGCGTGGTGGTAATGGTTTGGCTCAGACAGCGCCTATGCCAGGCTCCTGCTATCCGGGATGCCTCACGGCGACGTGCCCGTGAATTTGGACGCCAGGTTCCGGTATGGAAATAACTCGACCAGCAGTGATGCACGTTTCGACGATCGTACCCAGTCCAACCCGTTCCAGTAACACAGGCGCCCACCGGTTCCCTTTTTATAAAACAGCCCCTTGTGGGTATGTGTTGCTCCCGCCGGCGTCAGATTGTTTGCGGCAAGATACCTGCCGGTAGCGTCACTCCACTCCAAGTCATTCCACAATGAATTTGTGGAAAGGTCGGGGGCATCCCCCCATGAGGAATCAGTCCGCGCGCCGTTTACTTTGCATTTGCCGCACGCCTGTCTTGATGCCATTGCTCGCCCTCCTCTACCGGTTTGATGAGAAATAACTTGAAAAAGGTCATTGGCAACGACCAAGAACCGTGACCTAACGCCAGGTATTTGCTGGAGACTCCACCATGAGGCATGAGCCACCAACGCGAGGTGTCGTTGAGGTATGCCCTGATGGGACAGGGCCAAGGTGGTCAACTGCTCCCCATTATCATACAAGAAAAGGTCGGTAATGCAATAAGGCATGACTATTTATTCTGCGTTCTAGTAAACGCCTACTCGAATGTTGAGTTGCTACCCCCCCACCGTCTCTCTAACTTGCTGTACGAATCCAACGGACATTCGGCCCCCCTCGGTGGGCGTGTAGAAGCCCAAAATGGGCGTGTGGGAGCCCAGTCGGCATCCGGCGCCCCGGGGTGGGCGTGTAGAAGCCCAAAATGGGCGTGTGGGAGCCCAGTCGGCATCCGGCGCCCCGGGGTGGGCGTGTAGAAGCCCAAAATGGGCGTGTGGGAGCCCAGCCGGTACCTGGCCCTCCGGGGTGGGCGTGTAGAAGCCCAAAATGGGCGTGTGGGAGCCCA
>CALMDH010000053.1:0-3821 GCA_937862735.1 uncultured Gammaproteobacteria bacterium | reverse complement strand
CTGAGGAGTATACCCTTTCTTGTTTTCGACGTCCTGTGCTTGCAGGATTTAGGTAGAATTATTGACCCCCACCCCGCACCCGTCAAGGCAGCTTGTTATGCATGGTCTGTCTCTGTTGAGTTTGCCCCATTTCGCAATATCAGCTCCGCCCCCGCGCCGGGGCTGAGCAGGCCCTTACACCCAACTGAGCGCGCCCGAGCTGCCCCGCCACGGGGGCCCGTAATGGCTCGGGTGCCTTCAGTCCTCCGGCAGCCAATCCTCGTCAAGGACCCGTTCGAGACGGTAAGGACAAGCAACCGGAAAGAGGTGCCGCTCCCGATCGGTCTCGATCACCGCTTCTCGGACGGCCTTGGCGTACACCTTGGCGACGGTTTCAGTCGGTGCTGAGGTTGCGCCGGTCCACCACCCGCTTGGCCTTGCCGGAGAAGCGTTCGATGGTGCGCGGCTCCACCAGCGCCACTTCGGCGCGGATGCCGGCGACGGTGTGGATCTCCCGGGCGATGCGTTCGCGCAGGGCCTGCATGCGGTCCATGCGATCGGAGAAGAGCTCGGGACGGAGCTCCACCTGGACCCTGACCCGGTCCAGGGTGCCGGGGCGGTCGACCTCAATGAGGTATGTAGTGTTTAAACCGCCGACTCCTGCCGGGTGAAAAGTGTGCGCTAGTTTCTGACTGGAGGTGGCGACTCGCTAATAATTATCATATTTTAATAGAAACATTGGGTTAAGAAGAGCTAGCCACCGCGCCAACCTTGCATTACCCCACCACGCGCTACTGCAATGCCGTTCAGGTGGAGCTCTGGCGTGAAAATCGAAAAAGAGCATTTCGCACAATTATCGATCCCGCAGCGGCACCCGCGCCCAGGAGGAGGGCCTGAGTTGCGCCAGTGCCCCGCACCCTGCACGCCACCCTTGAGGGCGACCCCCTGAACCAGTCCCACCGTCAGCGGCGCCTGCCGGACGCGACCGTCCGGGGTATCCTGTCGCCGCGGTTGCCCGTCTTTCTCGGAGATGAGGGGGCATTCCTGTGATCAACCCTGACTGGCACGTCCAGTGACGATCCTGAGGCCATCATCCCCGGCGTGCCCCGGCGCTGGATGACGAAACCCAGGCTGACGGTACCGAGCATGGCGAGGGCGAAGCTCACCAGTTGGCAGGTAAAATTGAGGTCAGGGAACACCGCCACCAGCACGCCGACCACGAAGGCGTCAAGGCCGAGCCACAGCAGGTAGACCCCCGACAGGACGATCTCCCCGCCGATGAGCAGCAGGCCGCCGATGAACCACAGCCAGGGGGAACTGCTCATGTCACTCGGCCCCCTTGACGGCAGGCAGGCCCGCTGGCGCGCAGCAATTCCGCCACCCCGGCCACGGCGCCGGCCACGCCACTGGCCTCCAGGGGGGTGCATTTTCTTACTCTGCAGCGCGGGCAGCGTACGTCATGACCCAGGGGAAATTTACCCCCCTGGTTCTGTGGATAAGTCTGTCTTTATGGCGCGCTGGTCGGTCTGGAGAGCCGATCCTGTCGGGAAGGGTGCGGTTCTGGTCAGTTAGTAACCAGCAAGTAACCGCGAGTTGCCCCCTGGAGGGAACTAGCAGGCCCGCTGCCATCGTCGCCAGGACAGGGGCTTGGCCTGGTGGCTGAGGTCCTCGTCCTCGATGCGCAAGGCGCACCGACCATGCGCCCGGGCGCTGACCGTTGCCGCGAGCCCGGCGTCTGACCGGCGTCCATGCGTGGCTAGCGACAAGCATCGGTATAAATTCTCACCATGAGCAGTGCATAGGTCAGCGACCAGGCGCGGATTCGTTCCGACCCGCGCCCAACGTTCACCGTGAGGCTCAATGTCGGTGTGGGCGCCTGGAGATGCGTGCGCGTCAACTGGTGCCTGGCCAGGCCGAAGTTGCGCTCAAGATCCTGCGTGAGCGCGTCCAGCACCGCTGGCTCCCAGCGGCCCCTGAAATCGACGTTGAGCAGGGCACACGCCACGCCACCGGCCAGCAGCACCGTGATGACAGCATGAATGTCCGCCGGATCCGGCGAGACGATGTGCAAATTATGAAACGGCTTGGCCTGGGCCAGCAGACGCCGGGCGCGCCGGCCGGTTTCGCCCGCGACGGGTGGGGAGCAGACGACGGCCAGGCGGTAGCGCTCTGGCTCCAGCGTGATCGCGGCTGACGGTATGCCGAACCAACCCAGGAGCCAGACCAGGTCAGCCAACTCCCCCGCGTCCGCCAGTTGCCAACAAAGCGCATCATCCTGACCCCGGGTGTCGAACCCGGCGAGGGCGCGCTGGGCTCGCGCGGGGTCGTAGACGCTGTCCGGATCCATCCCCGGACGCAGGCGGCTGAAGGCGCGCCGGCTGGTGACACCGAGCGCGATGGCGCCATGGGGCGCGCCGGGCGAGCGCACCGGCGACTTGAGGTTGATGGCGGCCGCGGGGAGGCCGAGGCAGCGACACCAGTGCCGCCGGTTCTCCGCCTCCGCCCCCGCCTGGGGATACAGGTCCGCCCTCAAGCGCCCGGGCGGGAGGCCCAGCGCCACCAGCAGCGCCTGGAAGCGGCGCGCGTCATCATCGTCCTGCATCAGGATGCGATGGCCGCGACTGGGGTCGCAGCGGTCCAGCAGGCGGATGCCGGCGGTGATCGTCGGCCAGTCGACAGCTTCTTCCGTGTCCAGCCACTTCACCACCGTCGCCAGCGCATCCCCGTTGCTGCGCCGCGCCGGGGGCTGGGGTGGCATGGTAAAGCGGCGGTTACCGCTGCGGGTACGCTGCGCCGCGAGGGCGTGGGCCGCCTCCTTAACCCGTTGGACTAGGCGTGGTGCGATCGCGAAATTCCGGGCAATCTGCTCGATGAGCTGATCCGGCTGAAACAGGGCGTTCAGGAGTGCTGGCAGCTGTTCCAGCCTCAAGGGAGTGTCCCGCACCGCGGGTGGACCGATCCGTGGGTCCCGGGCTGAGGCGGCTGGCGTGGTCGGCCAGTCCGCGCCCGCATACGGGCCATGCCCTCTGGCCGCCTGCAGGATTGGCTGCGGATCGAGCCCGCCGCGCTGGTCCGACCAGGCGTGCCGCCACAGGCGGCGCCAGCGTTGATAGGCGGCCGCCTCCCCGGCGCCGGTCGGGTTCAGGCCGAGCAGCGCCCGCACCTCCGCGGCGCCAAGGGCCAACACCCCGTCCCGCGTCTGCAGGCCCAGGATCATCAGTCCGGTGAGGTGGATATAGGAGCGCAGGGTGGTCGCTACCCGCTGATGACCCAGCAGACGCGCCAGCGCGTAGCCCAGGTGGCGCACCGGCTGCGCCTCATCCCGGACACCCAGGATCGCGCGGCGTAGCGCGGCGCAGGCCGGGGGGGCGAACCAGGGATGGTCGAGAGCGGCGATACGTCGCTGCCACTGTGTCCAGGGCAACGCCGGTGCGAGCAGCCGGAGCATGCTCCACGAGGCGCATGAGTGTCGCAGGTGATGAAACACCAGGCTGTCATCGTCGGTGACGGCACGAAGGGCGTCACGCACCGGCGTGATCAGACTGTCCTCGGGCAGGGGTTGCGAGGGTTTGGCAAGCGCGGAGAACAGCAGCTGCTCACGTCCCCCCACACCGCCCTCGTGGTGGCGTTGGGAACGCCAGCCCACCAGTTCCTGACGCCAGGGCGCGGGCAGCAGGCGCTGTGCGGCATTGGTTTTGAGCGGGCGGTGGCGGTTATTGCTCACCGTCAGCCATAATCCCGGGTGCCGAATAATGCCGGGTTGTCCCTCCCTCCAGCTCTAAGTTCTTTTTTGGTCAGTGTGATACTGCTGATGCCGTGATTGCAGACCCGGCATTATTCTG
>CALMDH010000052.1:0-4972 GCA_937862735.1 uncultured Gammaproteobacteria bacterium | reverse complement strand
TGCTCGCCCGGGTGCGCGACCAGATCGACGCCCGCGGCACCCTGGACGTGCTGCGTCACGGGGTCTCGCTCCTGGGGCCGAAGAAGCCCATCGCCCTCGCCCAGTTCAAGCCGGCCTTCGGGGTGAACGCCGAACTCGCGGCCCGCTATGCCGCCAACCGCCTGCGCGTGGTGCGGCAACTGCGTTACTCCCTGTATAGCGAGAATTGCCTGGACCTGGGGCTGTTCCTCAACGGCATCCCGGTGGCCACCGCGGAGCTGAAGACCGACTTCACCCAGTCCGTCGCGGACGCCGTGGACCAGTACCGCTTCGACCGCGACCCCCGGCCCCAGGGCGGTCAGGGGGGCGCCATGGGGCGCGGGGCCAAGCCCGAGCCCCTGCTGTCCTTCCCCAACGGCGCCCTGGTGCACTTCGCGGTCAGCAACTCCCAGGTGCGCATGGCCACCCGGCTGCTGGGCAAGGAGACCGTTTTCCTGCCCTTCGACCAGGGCGATGGCGGTGGCGCCGGCAACCCGGTGAACCCCGCCGGGCACCGCACCGCCTACCTCTGGGAGCAGATCTGGCAGCGGGACGCCTGGCTGGAGATCCTCGGGCGCTTCATCATCGCCCGGCGCAACCCCAAGCAGCAGCTCGAGCGCTATATCTTCCCGCGCTACCACCAGTGGGACGCAACCCGCGCCCTGGTGCTCACGGTGATCGCCGAGGGCATCGGGGGCCGCTATCTCATCCAGCACTCCGCGGGCTCGGGTAAGACCAACACCATCGCCTGGACCGCCCACTTCTTCGCCGACCTGCACGACGCCGCCGACCGCAAGGTCTTCGACTCGGTGATCGTGGTCTCCGACCGCACGGTGCTCGACGCCCAGCTCCAGGAGGCGATTTACGACTTCCAGCGCACCACCGGCGTGGTGGCGGCGATTACCGATCAGGAGGGCAGCAAGAGCGGCGCCCTGGCGCGGGCCCTGGCGGCGGGGAAGAAGATCATCGTCTGCACCCTCCAGACCTTCCCGCGCGCCCTGGCCGCCGTGCGCGAGCTGGCGGCGACCCAGGGCAAGCGCTTCGCCGTGATCGCCGATGAGGCCCACAGCTCCCAGAGCGGCGAGGCGGCCGCCAAGCTCAAGGAGGTCCTCTTCCCGGAAGAGCTCGCCGACCTGGCCGACGGCGGCGAGGTCAGCGGCGAGGACCTGCTGGTGGCCCAGATGGCCGCCCGGGCGCGGGACGCCGGCATCACCTTCGTCGCCCTTACCGCCACGCCCAAGGCCAAGACCCTGGAGATCTTCGGCCGGCGGCCGGACCCGGACCGGCCGGCGGGCCCGGACAACCTGCCCGCCGCCTTCCACGTCTATTCCATGCGCCAGGCCATCGAGGAGGGCTTTATCCTCGACGTGCTGCGCAACTACACGCCCTATAGCCTGGCCTTCAAACTCGCCACCGGCGGCCGGGAGCTGAACGACCGGGAGGTCGAGCGCGCCACGGCCCTAAAGGGCCTGATGCGCTGGGTGCGCCTGCACCCCTACAACATCGCCCAGAAGGTACAGGTGGTGGTGGAGCATTTCCGCGCCGTGGTGGCCCCGCTGCTCGCCGGCCAGGCCAAGGCCATGGTGGTGCTGGGCAGCCGCGTCGAGGCGGTGCGCTGGCAGCTTGCCATGACCCAGTACATTGCCGCCCAGGGCTACCCCCTGGGGGTCCTGGTGGCCTTCTCCGGGGAGGTCAACGACCCCGAATCCGGCCCCGACCCCTTCACCGAGCGCGGCGCGGCCCTCAATCCAGGGCTCAGGGGCCGCGATATCCGCGATGCCTTCGCCGGCGGCGACTACCAGTTGCTGCTGGTGGCCAACAAGTTCCAGACCGGCTTCGACCAGCCGTTGCTGTGCGGTATGTACATCGATAAGCGCCTGGCCGGGGTGCAGGCGGTGCAGACCCTCTCCCGGCTGAACCGCGCCTACCAGGGGATTCATGGGGTCAAGGACACCACCTATGTCCTGGACTTCGTCAACGACCCCGACGAGATCCTGGCGGCCTTCAAGCCCTACTATGAGACGGCGGCCCTCGCCGGCGTCACCGATCCCAACCTGGTCTTCGACCTGCGCGCCAAGCTCGATGCCGCTGGCCACTACGACGACCACGAGATCGAGCGCGTGGTGGCGGTGGAGCTCAACCCCAAGGCCACCCAGCAGCAGCTCAGCGTCGCCGTCGCGCCCGTCGCCGACCGGCTCATCAAGCAGTTCGCCGCGGCCAAGCAGGCCCTCGCGGCGGCCACGGCCACGGGCGACGCCCGCGCCGAGCAGACGGCCCGGGAGACCATGGCGGCCCTGCTGCTGTTCAAGCGCGACCTGGGCACCTTTCTGCGCATCTATACCTTCCTGTCGCAGATCTTCGACTACGGCGTCACCGATATCGAAAAGCGGGCCATCTTCTTCCGCCGGCTGCTGCCGCTCCTGGAATTCGGGCGCGAGCGCGAGCAGGTGGACCTGTCCCAGGTGCGCCTCACCCACTTTGCCCTGCGCGGCCGGTCCCCGCGGGACCTCGCCCTGGGCGGCGGCGTGGGGGACCCCACCGCGGATTACCGGCTCGACCCCCTGTCCGCTCCCGGCTCCGGTGCGGTGCAGGACCCCCAGCGCGCACTGCTCGCGGAGATCATCCAGGCGGTCAACGACCTCTTTGGGGGCGAGCTGAGCGACGAGGACAAACTGGTCTACGTCAACGAAGTCCTGAAGACCAAGCTGCTCCAGTCCGAGATCCTGGTGCGGCAGGCCGCGAGCAACACCAAGGAGCAGTTCGCCAGCTCCCCCAACCTGGAAGAGGGTCTGCTCGACGCCATCATCGACGCCCTGGACGACCATCTGGCCATGGGTCAGCAGGCGCTCAACTCCGACCAGGTACGCGCGGGGATCAAGCGCGTCCTGCTGGGGCCCGGCCAGTTGTGGGAGGCGCTGCGGGCGCGGGCGAGCGCCCTTGGCGAGGCAGCTTGAACGCGACCTCGACCAGGGCGATCTTTGACGCCCGCATCGGGGTGGGTGCTCAGGGAGACGACAGAGGCCATGACTGACGAAACCAACCGTTTGAACATCAGAATTAAGCAACGCAAAGAAGGCGATGAGATGTGGAAAACCATTGGCGGTGCGTGGTGAGCAAGGCTTACGCTGACGGCCAGTTCGGAGACCTGTTCGCGGCCGCCCTGGCCTGTCTGCGCGAGCGCGACCCCGAGGCCAAGCAGCGGGCGACGCGGCAGGCCGCGGCGGATTGGCGCGCCGGACGCCTGGCCCTGGATGAGTCCTGCCCCGTCGATCCCCTGACGGAGCCCGGCCGGCCCGCGCGCCCGGAGCTCGTCCACCCCCGCGACCTGGCCAAGCGCTCCGCCCGCGCCAGCAAGGGTGGTGGCAAGGGACGGGCGGCCCTCATCCATGCCGTGGCCCACATCGAGTTCAACGCCATCAACCTGGCCTGGGATGCCGTCCAGCGCTTCCGGGGTCTGCCCCGGGCCTATTACGACGACTGGGTGCGGGTGGCGGACGAGGAGGCACTGCATTTCGGGCTGATGCGCGATCGGCTCCGCGCCCTGGGCTTCGATTATGGCGATTTCCCCGCCCATGATGGCCTCTGGTCCATGGCCCTGCGCACCGCGGCCGACCCCCTGGAGCGCATGGCCCTGGTTCCGCGGGTCATGGAGGCCCGGGGCCTGGATGTCACGCCCGGCATGATGGCCCGCTTCCGTGAAGCCGGTGATGAGGAGACGGCGGCCTGCCTGGCGGTCATCCTGCGCGACGAGGTCGGCCATGTGGCCGCCGGTACCCGCTGGTTCCGCTACCTGTGCGTCGCAAGGGGGCTGGACCCGGAGACCCGCTATTTTGAACTGCTCGGCGCCCACCTCGGCGAGAGTATTCGCTGCCCCCTCAACCTGGACGACCGGCGCCAGGCCGGCTTTGCCGAGACTGAACTGGAACGGCTCCAGGCCCTGTGCCAGCGGCCCGCGCCGGCTTAGCCGGCACCGGGAACGGTGCCCAACGCCAGTCGCTTCCAGCCCCCGGGACCGACCATCAGCGCCTCACCCTGACCCTCGCGCCACTCCGCCAGGACCAGGCGGTGGGCGGGCTGGCCATCCAGGGACAGGGCATGATCCCCTGGTCGATGGGTGTGGCCGTGGATCAGCCGGCGGGCGCCCTGGCGCCGCAAGGTTTCCAGGACGGAATCAGGATTGACGTCCATGATCGTCAGGGATTTGCCGGCGATGGCCGCCATGCTGCGCCGTCGGTAATCCTGGGCCAGGGCGCGGCGCCGCTCCAGTCGCCGCCACAGAAAGAGCCGTTTGACGATCGGGTTGCGGATGACGCGGCGAAAACGCTGATAGGCCAGGTCGTCGGTACACAGCAGATCGCCGTGCATCAGCAGGGTCGGGGTCCCGTAGAGGTCGATGCGGGTCGGATCGGCCAGTAGCTCGCAGCCGGTGTCTGCTAAAAAACGACGGCCGAGGAGAAAGTCGCGGTTGCCGGGCAGGATGGCGCAGCGGGTGCCGCTGGCCGTCAGGTCCCGCAGGGCGGCACGGATGGCGGGGTAGGGGGGCTCATCGTCGTCATCGCCGATCCAGGCGTCGAAGAGGTCGCCCAGGATATAGAGGGCCTCGGCCTCCCGGGCCTGCCGGCCCAGGAAGTCGAGGAACAGGGCTACCGTCGCCGGCCGTTCCGGCGCCAGGTGGAGGTCCGAGATGAAGAGGCTGGCGGGCATGGATGGTCAGGCTTGGTGTGGCTGGGCTATTGGCGTGGATGACCGCGTCCCGCGGTCGGTCCGTCAGCCGCCACCCGGAGCAGGGACTGCCGCAGCCCGATCAAGGATCGCCGGCAAGCCCGAACGGGCGGGCATGACCGCGGCATCAGGCTGGCGCCTGGCGACCGCGGTGGGGGCCATTCGACCGAGGCGGGAATTGGCTATTCCACCACGACGGCCTTTTCGATCACCACGTCCTCCACCGGCACAT
>CALMDH010000051.1:0-16151 GCA_937862735.1 uncultured Gammaproteobacteria bacterium | reverse complement strand
TTTCAGATAATTGGCAAATAAAAAGCCGAAAACTCGAATACGTCTACTATACAACGAACAGGGTCGCTTTACCGGATCATCGCCGGCGCGGTAATTCCGCACCCTGTGGCCCAAGCGGAGCCGTCAACCAGCGACCAGGGGCCATCCTATACCGGCCCCTCACCCTGGTTGCCGATTTGCCCCTTCCGCTTGGGCCGCGGTCACTGGGCGCCTGGTCAGCGACCCTGACCAGGCAGATAAAATGATTGCCGCCGGCGCAAGCGTAAAGGGTCCGCACTTTTGCGCCGGCGGTCTGGGAAAGGTACACACCAAGGGTGAAGTTATACAGCGTCCAACCTCTGGCGGTTTATGATCTTTTGTGTCGTGAAGGTCTTTTTCACTCCCGGCCCCAGAATTATCCGGATTCAGCGCTGAACCTCTTTAACGACGATTTTAAGTTCGCGGTGGCCTACCAGTGGCTGATCGAGAGAATGATCGAGCGTGGTCTGGCCAGACCCCATCCCGAAGTCTTTCCGGTCTGGGCCTATTTGTATTGGATTAACCGCGCCAAGCCAAAACCTGATTTGCGGTATACCGCGCTCAAGCGCTGGGGCAAGAGTGGACGGCAGGTTTTATTGACCATGATCATCCCAGATGACCGGGTGCTGCTCAGCGATTACGATCAGTGGTTCAGTTGTCTTTGCTATGGCCCAGCCGGGTCGGTCCGGGACATGGAAGCCTTTTGGCGGCGAAGCGAGAAGCTTGGCCCACGTCCGTATGATCAGCCTTACCCCGAGCCCTTCCATCAGGAATTGCTCGACACTTGGCGGCTGGTGCTCGACCTCGCCGCGGCCAGAAAGAAAAACCGCATCTCCAAGGCCAATCAATGCATCCAGGCCACCTTCTGGGAACTGACCGCGGATCAGGTCACTGAGGCTGTGGCCTTTGGCGATGGCCGGCCACGGGAAAGGTTGCCCTTGCCGGGAAGGAGGAAAGGGCCTCGGCGAGGCTATCCGAGGCTGGATGGATAACCACAGATGGCCTGATCCGCGATTTACCAGGCATACCGGCATACCCCTCCGTTTTTTGAAGGACAAGATTCCGCAGGACGGGATGGGGCCTGAGACGCACCCGCAGGGGGGGGGGAAGCGCCCGGTCTTGGCTAACTTTCTGCGATTGGCTGTCTGGTGAACCTCTGTAGGTTAACATGACCTGGAGCTTGGCCATGTTGGTGCGCTGCGCTTTCACGGCTTGGGGCATCAGCGAGAGGCACCGTGGTGATGGGTGGTAACGCTTGCAAGGGTTTCTGGTCAGCTCATCAGGATCGCTGTACGGGGTATAGAACACAGTTCCCTTGAAGCACTTATGCCAAACATATTCAGGAGATTAGATAATGAAAATTGCCGACCATATTGATGACATAAAAAATTTACCTATCGAAAACCAGGCATTCAGGTCAAGAAGAGCTACATGGGAAAATAAATTAATTAATGTCGAAGTGCCAAAATTAGTAACTGATGCTTTTAATTCTCTTTTTCCTGATAACAGGGAAGAAATAAGCATTTCCAGGGGTGATCTTAGAGAATACGCAAAAAACCTTAACGACGACCCAGGTCGCGCCAAGTTAATAATCGCTACAATTATGTGGGGTTACCCTAGAGGTATGCGAGACGACCACTTTCCGAATATCGTTAGAGAATTTCAGCTCATATTGGACAGCACACGTAATAATGTGATTCGCGATTGGGTTAGTCATTGGGAAAGGATAAAAAAAATAAATGGAATGGGCTTATCAACTTACAGTAAAATATTATGTTTTTCTTCCATCCATGTGATGGGAGATTCGGAATTAAAGTCTTTGATGCTCGATCAGATAATAATTCGGGTTATCGCTAGCCGCAAATTAGATGAACTCGAACAGCTTAACGAGCCTAGACCATTGGCATATAATAGCGCGCCACTCCGTTATGTAAATTACCTATCCTGTCTAGATAGTTTGAGTAAAGACTATAAAGTGCCAGCGGAGAACATTGAACTATTTCTATTTCAATATGGTAAAAATTTGAAACCAATAGCAGGATAGATTATTGCCCATTCATCGGCGGCTAATTCTCTACGGTGTTTGAGTGTTGTGGATCTGTTGAAGAGCCTTTTAGGTTAGGTGCGTAGCCCTATGCGGCCACTTGGCGGCGGTACCATGTAATGACGACCGCCGCCAACAGATTGATCTTTCTAAGGAAGACATAGGATGTAACGGCGATAACCCCAATGCCAGCCTGACCTTCAGTTACCGTCACTCACCGGAGTGGGATGAGTGAGGAGATGGTGGTTGACCAAGGTCCCCCCCGACTCGTCGCCCTCCAAGCCGAAGCCCTTGGCCGTCAGCATGTCTCTGACGCGCTGATTCTCGGCGTAGAACTCCGCCGCGATGCGCGCGGCCTCCTCCGGATCGTCTGAGTGGGAATAGGCCCATTTAAGGGACGGCAAGGTTTTGGGCCGGCGGTGGTCCCGCAACCGGACGTGCTCGTCGCCCCCCCAACTGCCGACGGTGTAATAGTCCAGGTACTCGCCCTGCTTATCCGCACCGAACAGGTACCAGACGATCTGACCAAGCCCGCGCAGGCGCCCCCGGCGGCGCAGCGCGATATCCTCCGGCGGCAGGCGAATTCTCCGGGAGCCGAAGCGTTGGTTGAATTGCTCTTCAATCGTGGGTATGTGGGACACGGGCTCCTCCGCTGGTCACGGTGATCAAGAGCGTCATTGTGCCCCAGGGACGCGACGAAACGGGTCGTTATGCCAGGCCTGCGGCCGGGTATCATGCCACCTGGTTGACCGCCGGGATTGACTTGGCCGAAGACGGGGTCCGGCGCCTCAATCCTGGGTCGCGTATTGGGCGGCCGCTTGCGTCAAGCCCTGACGCAGTTCCTCCCGCAGGCTCTCGGGGGCCATCACCACGGCATCGGCGCCCAGGGAAAAGAGCCAGTTGCGCAGTTGCTGGGTGTCGGGCACCTTGACCTGGACCGCGTGCCAGTTGTCGGCCAGGGGCTGGATTTTCTGGCCCTTGGCCAGGGGCGTCTCGGCCAGGTAGGCGGCCAGGATGCCCCGGACCCGCAGCACCAGCTTCAGGGGGGCTTCACCCCGACGGATGCCGAACTCCCGGGCGATGAAGGCGTCGAGGTCGAAGCCCGGTGGGCGGCGGGCCGGCTGGTCCAGTACCCGGGCGCCGACGATGCGGTGGAGGGCGAGGTAGCGCGGGTCCGGATAATCCCGCACGATGCACACCAGGTACAGCACCTGTTCCATCACCACCAGGCCCAGGGGATGCACCGGATAGGTCTTGGTCTCCCCGCCGGTGGCGAGGGCGCAGTAGCTCACCTCTATCTGGCGATCCTGGAGCAGGCCCTCGTAGAGGCTGGCCTGGATCGCCGGATCGATCGCGGGTGGGAGTTTGGTCAGGGTGCGGGCCACCACGCGCACCTTGTGTTGCCACTGGGTGACCCGCGAGACCTCGGCCGCCACGACCCCGCGGGCGGCCTCGAACCAGGGGGCCAGGTCGGCCAGGGTGGTGGGCGGCAGCAGGGGTTGCAGATGCTGCTCGACCAGGTGGAAGGTCAGGGCGGCATGGGGGTCCATGCTGGGGATGTCCATCTGCCGCGCCCCCGGGCACCAGCACCAGCCCTGGGGCCGGCCGGGGGTGGCCTCCAGGGGGAAGGTCAGGGCCAGGGCATTGAGGTCCCGCTGGACGGTGCGCAGGGTGACGGCGAGGCCCATGCCATCCAGCCGGGCCTTGAGGCGCGCGGGATCGATCCGGCGCGGGTGGCGGGGGATGAGTTGCAACAGGGTCCACTGACGCAGCAGGGTGTCGATCATCGGCGGCTCCCGGTCAGGCGGCGCTGGCCACAGGGCGCAGCGGGATGCGCGTAGGAGCGATCATAGCAAAGCGCCTGGCGGGGACGGACAAGCCCGCGCCGGGCGTCAGGTGAGGGCAGCGGTCCGCGCTCAGGGTCGGGGATGGGTCTGTAGATAGCGATTGATCGCGGTCATGGGGGGCTCGTCACCCTGCAAGGTAAAGCCCTTGGCCGCCAGCAGGGCCGAAATACGTTGATTCCTGGCGCCGTACTCCGCCAGCAGCCGCTTGGCTTCCTCGGGATCGTCGGAACTTTGAAAGATCCCCTCAATGGCGGGCAGTTCTTCCGGCGCGCCATGTTCCCGCAGCCGGGTATGGGTGTCGAAGGTCATGCGGTGGCTGGCATAGACATCCAGGTACTCCCCCTGGTCATCGATCCCGAACAGGTACCAGATGGTCCAGCCCGCCTGGAGGAGGCGGCCCCGTCGGCGTAGCGCGATGTCCTCCGGCGGCAGGCGGATCTTCCAGGTGGCGAAGCGGTTGTTGAAGCGGGATTCAATGCTGGGGAGGTCAGACATCTTTTAGGTGGTCCGGGGTTGTTGGGGGAGGACCATGATGCGGGCATGAGGCGACAGAATGGGTCGTTGTGGTTTTCCCCTGGTCCCTCAGTGAGCGGCCGCACCCACAGGACTGTTCGCGGAGGCCACGGTTGATGCGGCCGCCGCCACGCCGGTACCGGCGCCGCCCAAAAAGCGCTGGCGCCCGCGCAAAGGCGAGGAACGGCCCAAGGAGTTGACCGTCATTGAGCGGCAAGTGGACCAAAGCGCGGCGGAGCGAGCCTGGCGCAACTGCCCATCACCGCCTGCGACGTGGGCAGCAAGAAAAATAGCATGGGTTTCAAGGAAACCTGGACCAGCTACAAGTTACCTATCGACACCGCGGACGATGACATACCGATAACGGCGATCCTGACCTCTGCCGCCGTGCATGATAGCCAAGCGGCGATCCCACTGATGCGACTGACCGGTGAGCGCGTCACCTAACTCTACGATCTGGTCGACGCGGCCTATTGCAGCGGGGTCATCCGCTGGCTATGGTGAGCCTATAAGCGAAACTGCTTCGGCGCGATCTCAGCATTGCACTGATTGCAGCGATACTTGGGATTCAGTATTTCACCGACATGCAAAATCAGGATGACGGCAAGCCAAAAACCACCCGTGAGGAGTGCAAGAATGACCACACCCAGCCAGGTTAACAACCCCCATTGTTGAATGAAGTCAAATCTCCCCTGGCCAATAGCCAGCACGGTTTCGGTTTCGGAATTACCTTTGCATTTGCAAACCGCCTTGATCATTTTCATGATAAATCCTGTTCCAGCCGTTCCAGCCAAACACGTTCGTTGATGGGGGCTATCATTACCTTAGATGAGCTAAGTTATGCTTTGCATTGAACATAATCGAGAAACCCACCGTTCGGCGGCCATGCCTCAAGGGCTACCAGCTCCGAAACAATGCACTCGTTGATTATCCCATACCTTGCCATCAAGGAACCAGAGACTGATTAGCTACCAGCTATCCTTCAAACCATTTCAGCCGATGAGGTGAACTATTCCGCCAACCCATTCTGCTAGAAAAAATGGGTCACAGATCACGGGAATTATTTCTTTAACCGATCAGTCCACCGAGAAAAGCACAATGAATAAATATTCACTCCTGACTGGCCTTCTGATTGCCTTACCGAGTTTTGCCGCCAACTACCCCGACACCCTGCGCGGTAACTATGTTGAAAACAGCAACGCCGATAGCCGTGCCTGCGACAATCCCTATTTAACCGTTGAAAAAGAGATGCGCTTTAACTTCGCCTATGCTGAGTGCAGGCCGGTGAAAATCTCCGGCCCGCCGGACAAATATGTCATCGATGAAAAATGTGAGCGGGAGGACGCTCACTGGCAGCAGCGGTCAACGTTTGAGCCCAGTGGGGCAAAATTAGCCCTGACGGAAAGCAGCGCCATCCATGACACCCGCACGGATATCCTGAGGAAATGCGGCAGCGCAAACCAACCCGTCTCCGGCTCCACCTGCAAGGCGGGCGCGGTTACCCTGTTTTTCTGTCTCACCGCCAAGGGCAAACGGATTCAGTTGTGTGACGAGGGCAAAGCCCTCGAATACTCCTTTGGCCCTCCGGATAAGCAACCGGAGATCGTGGTACGCGTACCCCGGGCCAAAGCCTCGACCACCCAATGGCAGGGCGTTGGACGTTACAAATCCGAGTCGGTGGAAATACCCAACGGCAAGACCACCTACAGCGTATTTTTTGGGGCTGACCTGGTTTCGGATGCACACCCCATCGAGGCCGGTGTCAATGTCCTGGTGAACGGTGAACACAAGGCCACCGTCAAATGCGGCGATGAGAAAACGCTTGTCAATAATCTGGAAGGGGTGGAACTGAAGCCGACGGAGTAGACACGGAACGGCTCAAGTCCTAACTGGGTACCTATCCTAATTTTCGTGCAATGGCCCGAATTCACCAAGGGGGCCTCAGCAAATCTCAGGAATTTTTAGCTGAAGGCCCCTTGGGAAGATCGCGACGCCGAGGCCCGTTAAGTTGCCTCGGCAGCCAAATGAGCTGCTCATAAACAGTGAAAGCATTTACCATTCAGCCCTTGGGGGTTTATGGTCATCTTGCTGATCATGCCTCGATGAAAACCTTGGCCTTTATCTTCTATAACGGGCCGGGCCATATCTTGGATGCCCTTTCTTGAGCGCTAGTGGCGAAGGCTTCTTAGCCACCTTCACAAAGAAGGATGTCAACAGCCTCCGCATAGTCCGCCGCATTGTTCAGTTGATGCCCCCCATGGGGCAGAACCACCAGCCGCGCCGAACCGGCCAGGTCCTTGGCTAGGCGATAGTCGAGCACCTCGTCATCCTCCGCGAGTATGAGCAAGCCTGGCAGATCCGAGGGCAACTTAAACTGCTCCTCCGCTACATAGGCCGCGCAATCCGCCACGGTCCAGGTGAAGGCTCCGCCCGTATCGAAGCGGGTATTGGGGCCGAGGTACCGGCACAGAGACTGGGAGGGTTGGATTGCGGGGTTCAGGGCAATCCACGGCTGGCCGAGTTCCTGGCCCAACCGCCGCGCCCAGAAGCCCCCCAGACTGGTCCCCATCAACACCAGCGGGACGGCGGGGTCCAGACCCAGCCGAGCAAAGGCCGCCCGATAGCCGGCGGGCCGGTAGTCGCCCTCGGTGGCGATCAGGGCCACCTCGTGCCCCAGCTCACGGATCAGGTCCGTTTTGGGACTGGGACCCTGGGGACCGCTGGCGAATCCGTGGAAATACACGACGGTCGTCATCGGACTGGCTCCTGAGGATGGTGGGCCAGATATGACCCCGCGTGCAAGACAGCGGAGAAAGGGTAGCAATCCCCTCCGGATCAATGGAGGGTGCGCGCGGCGGCGGGATTACCCACCGGCACCGGGGTTGCACCCTCAACCCCTTCCACGGCGGGGTCGTCCTCGGTTTCCGGGGTGGTCATCTCGGCGAGGACCGCCGCCGCCGGGCGGCCGCTGATCGCCACCGCGGCCAAGGCCCCCATCCAGTGGCTGAGGAGGGCCTGCCCACATTGCAGCATGCGCACCACGAAGAGGCCGGTGGGGTTGGCGCCCTCGACATCGGCGGACACCACCAGGCGGATGCGGCCCGAATCCGCCACAATCTCCAGATGACCGTGGCGGGCAGCGGTGTTGATGGCATTGACCAGCATGCACGCCTCGGGATAGTGCGCCGCCTTGACGCAAAAGGGCAGGTAGAGGAAGACGCTGATCGAGTCCGACGCTTCGTGGGTGTCGATGTAGACGGGGCAGGACTGGTCCTCGAGGTCGACCAGGGTCTTGAGCTGGCTGGTGCCCGCGGCCTCGTCGACGCTGATCTCGTCTTGCCACTCCAGTTGATCCAGGGCGTCCTGGACGATTAAGGCCAGTGGGGTCATGGGTTACCTGCCTCTGCAACGTAGGTGCGGGTGACGGGGGGGACAGGTGGTTAGCATAGCGGACGATGGCGACAGACTGGGTCGCATGCGTGGCCCCCTGCGCCTGACCAAGGCCAACGGTCAGGCACGGGTGTCCCGTAGCGGGTCACCCCGTGCAGGCCGCGCCTTCCTCCTCGGCTGGCGCCGTGGGCGGTACTGCGTCCAGTTCCAGTTCCGCCAGGACATCATCGGCCCGGCGATTACCCACCGCCACCGCGGCCAGCTCCCCCATCCAGTCCGACAGGATATCCGCCCCGCAGCGCATCATTTGCGCCACGAAGACCCCAGTGGGGCTGGCACCCTCGACATCGGCGCTGACGACCATGCGCAGGCGGCCGTTGCTACGCAAAATCTCTAAGTGGCCATGGCGGGTCCGGTTGTTGATGGCGTTGATGAGCAGGCAAGTCTCGGGGTAACAATCGGCCTTGGCGCGAAAGGGCGGATAGTAATAGACCCCAATGAAGTCCGACTCCTCATGGGCGTCAATGAAGAGTTCACAGGGTTGATCTTGAATCAGGATCATCGAGCTAAACCGGCTGGTGCCTGAGGCCTCGTCGAGGGTGAGATCGCCTTGCCAGCCCAGTTGATCCAGGGCTTCCTGGACGAGAGCGCCAAGTCGGGTCATGGGCTTACTCCTCCGCACCGGCGGTGCGGGTGCTGGGTGGGGATGGTAGGTCCGGTGCGGTTGCGCTGGCCGGGGTCAGCAAACTACCCCAAGGGCGCCGGGTTGCGGGTGCCCCGGGCTCCAGCAGCGCCAGCAAGTCCGCTGGGGTCATCCAATTATCCGGGGCGGGCGTGACCACATTGGCGGGGTTTTCGTAACACCGCCGCTCACATGGCAAGGACATGGCACTCTCTCCAAGGAGGAAGGGGGGTTCAGGATAACGACGGGGTGCGACAGAGTGGGTCGCGTGTTCGTGAGTCGAAGCGGACGCCCTTCGCCGCCAAGGCGGTCATGATGGCGCACGAGCTGGGGGTACGGGTCATCGGCGAGGCGGAACTGATCGCCCTGGCGGCGGGTGGCCCTGCGACCTGATCTGTCGCTACCCTCGGTTAAGCTGACCCCATGACGACGCCGACAGGAGAGGAATTGATGCCCTATGCCCGCCGCACGCCTTCCCGGGACTACACCCCCTACTGGAACTACTGGTCCGAGGACAGCGCCGTCAAGCGCTGGACGCGGGAACTGACCCAGGCCGCTGCCCACCCCGGCGACCGCGCGCGCTGGGCGCTCACCGGGCAGGCGGTGGTGGTGGAGCATGAGGACCTGGAGGTCATGGACGGGGTGTTGCACTGCGTGGCCAACATGGCGGGTCTGGCCTATCGCCGCGTGCCGGTGGCGGAGGTGGTCAGTGACTTCCCCGCCTGGGTGGAGGCCCTGGCGGAAGACACGCCCACCCTGGTTTATCTGGAGGCGGGCTTGTGGGTCGGTCCCGCCCTGGAGGGCGACGCGGACGAGCTGGGCTTTCCCCGTGCCCTGGGCCACGATGAACTGGCGGCCGCGGCCTTCCGCCAGGCCCTGCGCGGCTTTCTGGCCGCCGGTCTGCCCCAGTCGCCCCTGGTGCTGGTCATTGCCCTCAAGTCCGTCGGCCACCTGGACCCCCAGTTGCGCCGCCAGGGGTGCTTCGACCGGCGTCTGGCCCTGCCCCACCTGGGCAACGAGGACCTGGCCCGGGCCTTCGTCGACGAACTGGGTCCCAGCCTGTTCGACCCCAGCGTGACCGCGGACCTCAACCATCTGGGCGCCCTGGTGCGCTACGAATTCGCCGACCACCGGCGCCGCAGTCTGTTGCACCAGGCCCTGCGCCGCTTGCAGTGGCGCGAGGGGCGTCCGGCCAGCTTCCAGGATCTGCTGCTGTTCGCCACCTACGGCACCGCGGATCAGGAGTTGTCCCCCGATACCCAGGTGCAGCGACGCTTGCCCGCCATCCACGAGGCCGGGCATGCCCTGGTGGCCGCCCTGGACGGTCCCCGCGGCACGATTCCGGTCTATGTCAGCGCCCGGCCACGCAACGACAACGGTGGCATCGTGGTGCCCCCCTATGACGGGGTGGCGGAGGGCGAGGAGCACACCTATGCCGATATGGTGCACCGCATCCGCGTCGGCCTCGCCGGGCGGGCGGCGGAGCAGCTGGTGCTCGGGGCGGACCAGGTCAGCGCCACCGGGGCGCGGAGCGATCTGTTGCGCGTCTACGCCCTCGCCTGCGATCTGTTCGTCGCCAATGGCCACTCGCCCGATCTGAGCAGCGACGCCGCCATCGCCAGTAACCTGGCGATCCTGCACGGCCAGGTGGCGGACGCGGATCTGGCCCGGGCGGAGGCGCTCTGCCGGGGGTTTCTGCAGACCCAGTATCTGGCGGTGTTGGCCTTGCTGCGCCAGCACCGCGCGGTGCTCGACCGGCTCATCGCGGCCCTGATGGCGCAGGGCGTGTTATTCCAGGAGGACGTGCGACAGCTGTTGCAACCAGAGACTTGAACCTGAGCGGCGACTGGTCGGTGGATGCTACCAGGGGAAAGACTGCCGCCAGGGCGTTGAGATCGCGCTGGACGGTGCGGAGGGTGACCGCGAGGCCCATGGCGTCGAGTTCGTCTCTGAGGCGGGCGGAGTTCAGCCGCGGATGGCGGGGCAACCGGCGCAGTCGGAGTGTCGCCGTGCTCAGGATGCGAAACGGGACTTCCCAGTCCCCCTTTCGCCTTGCGCTCGGCGACAACCCTTGTGCCCCGGTTCGCCCCGCTCCGGGCCACGGCTACGTCACGACGTGCCCCCAAGGGGGCGGTCGGACTTCGCCATGGCCCTACGTCGAATGGCTTGACGGCGTATCGGATGCGCTTGCATCTGGCCTCTGCGGCTGCGGGACTTCGCCCCTCCACCACGCCGGCCAGACGCCCGCGCCTACGCCTACGCCTACCGGGGACTACCGGCCTTCGCTTCGCTCTCCCTGGCCGGCAGCGCAGGGTCCATTGGCTCAACAGGGGTTCGTGGGCGGCTTCCGCGAAGGCGGCAGGGTGAGCGGGACGGGTGGCAAGGGATCATAGCAAATGACCCGGCTGGCACCGGGTTGCGCCCCGGTGACCAGCACTAGCCGGGCGTGCGCTTCACGGGGAGGGATGGTTGGCGCGGCCCCGGGTGCGGACCGGGACCCCGGGCGCGCCGGTCGGGACACCGAAGCCTTTGGCCGTCAGCAGGGCGGCGATGCGTCGGTTCTCGGCTTGCCAGGCTCGGGATTCGCAAGGGGTCTCCGCCGGGTCGTCCCGCTCCGGGTCCAGCCACTGGAGGGCAGGCAGGCACTCCCGCCCGCCGTTGGCGCGCAGCCGGCGGTGTTCGTCGCCGCTGACGGGGTGATGGGCGTAGTAGTCGAGGTAATCACCCTGCTCGTCGGCGCCGAACAGGTACCAGATAGACCAGCCGGACTGGCTGAGCTGGCCCCGGCGGCGCTGGGCGAGGTCCGCCGGTGGGAGCTGAATGCCCCAATGGGCGAAGCGTTGATTGAAATGGGCGGTGATTCTGGACAGGTACGGCATGGTCGTTCCGGAAGGTCGGGTGACGGAAGGGACCATGGTGGCGGAGGGATGCGACAGGATGGGACGTGAGAACCGCTTCCTTCACCACGGGCTGCCGGGTGATGAGGTAGGTGACCGTTGGGGCCAAGACTGGCTGCGCCGATAACGTGCGATGGGAATGACCCCCGCGGGGACAATTCGGTCGGTAGCCACCGCGTGCACAGCCACATGGAGAAGGTGGAACCAGCTATAGGTAAGCGAACGATGCGACGAGCGGCCAGTCGCTTTACACCAATGCCATTTATCCGAACCCAATAGCCTGGAGAATTACTATTAAATGAGCGAAAACAAGTGGTTGCCGTATAATTAAATCATCACCCCTTGCCAGGGAGAGCAACCATGAAAACCGCCAGTTTCTTCACCTACACCGGACCCGGCCGGATCTCCATCGCCCGCTATGCCCCCCGCGGCACCCCCGCGGGCTTCCGCCAATACCGCGCCCTGGCCCCGGATGCCGACATGCTCAAGATGAGTCAGGCGCTCTATCTGCCGCGCTATGCGGCGATCCTGAATGCCCTCGATCCCCTGCAGGTCTGGGATGATCTCCACCGCCTGGCCGGGGACCAGGAGCCCGTTCTTCTCTGTTGGGAGCGCCCACCCTTCACCGCCAGCAACTGGTGCCATCGGCGCCTGGTGGCGGATTGGTTTGAGCGGGCACTCGGGGTGACGGTTCCGGAATGGGACTGCGGACCCCACCAGGGCCAACTCTTCTAAGTCACTGCGTTTTCATCTCCTCCAGGAGATCATTCCCTCCAGGCGTTCATGCCTCCACCGGGAGCGAACCACTGGCTCCTTTGATTCCCCAGATCAGGTCTCCAGCGCAGGGCGCCCGGAGCCGGAACCGGGAAATTTTTTCAAATGGCCCTGGGGAGGGGGTAGCAAAAGTATCAAAAGTCACCCTCAGAGGGGTTTTGATACTTTTGGTACTACCCCCGGCGGCCCTTTTCCACTTTTTTCGGGCCGCACCCCCTCGATGCTGGTCATTGGTTCCCCGAGCCCGCAGATCAGGTCTCCCGCGTAGGCGCCTTGGTGGCGTCAGCATGACCAGGGAGCCATCTGCAGACCAGGACCGATGGCTCAGAGTAACCCCTCTCTAAACTGGAGCCCACCTCGACCTACAACCCCGTGATCCAGGCCTATCAATAGCCCCGCCGGCGGGTCCCTGCCTCCCAGGGGCCCGCCAACCATTGATGGTCCCCAGCGAAGGCAAAACCTGTCTCAAGCGCTGGTTACGCCGAGGGGATACCGAGACGGGCGGCGCCCCTAAGGTCCCGGTGGGATTTGAGCAAAGAAGGCCGCGAAATCCTCGGTCACCCGGGCATCAGGGTCATCCTCGGGCCTCGCGATGACATCAAAGGCCTTGTTCCGCGCCGCGGGTAACAACAGGGCCTGCACCAGAATCTCGGCGACGTCCGCCCGCGGGATGACGGGGCGCACCCCCGCGGGTGGCTGATTGAGCAGTTGATCATCCTTGCCCGCCAGCAATTCGCGCCGACCGCCGGGGGCATCCAAGAGCCCACCCGCCCGCACGATGGTGTAGTCGATGCCGGAAGCCCGGAGATATTGCTCCGCCTTACGCTTCCAGATCAGGATGTTGCCATTCCCCATCTGGTTAAGGGGGTGCTGGTCGTTGGTGCCGCCCAGGGAGCCCATCAAAAGGATGTGATTGACCCCGGCGGCCCGGGCCGCATCGATCTGGTTGACCTGGCCGTGATAGTCCACCTGCTCGGGCCATTCGCCCTCGGCGTAGCTGAACGCGGGTGGCTGACCGGGCTCCGGCGGGGCCTTCATGACCGGGATGGCGCTGGTGAGGATGACCAGGGCCTGACAAGCCTCCAGGGCCGGGGCCAGGTCAGCGGGATTCTTGATATCACCAAAGCGGAAATACGGGCTCACGCCAAACCGGTCCTCGACCTTGCGGGGCGAGCGGGCGAACCCGCGCGCCGCGAAGAGGTCGGGCTGCTTGAGGAGCTTTTCGAGCACCAAGGCGCCAGTGCGTCCGGTCGCGCCGGTGACGAGAACGGGCAGGGGCCGTGCCATTCGAACCCCCGGGGACAGCAGGATCGGAGCCATCAATAGACCTCGGGAATGAATCAAAAGGGGTAGTCGGGCGACTTGTAGCGGTCCAGCTTCGTGCAATCCGGCAGCTTGACCAACGCCACATGCAGCTTGGTAAGTTCCTTTGCGTAAACCTTCCGGGTTAGCGGGGCAAGCGGTTCCAGAACGGGGGCCTGGATTTCTGCTTTCTTCTTGTGGTTAGCCATGATGGGAACCTCGATTCTGGTATCCCTGAAGGGATTGGGCATCGGGAAGTTATCGGGAGCATCCGCGCCCTTTGCCTTCCCAGCCCAAAGGAAGCTATAGACCACCAGGGCCAGTGTCAACGTGAAGGAAAAAGGGGGACTTGGCTCGCGGCTAGGGGGATTCGGCTCTTCCGCCCGCGCCAAAGTCAGCATTGGGCGCGGGCCTTGCCCGATACTCCCGCGCTTGGAGCCGTTGCTCTTCTGCCATAAGCCTCCGCCAGGCCAGGCCAACCCGCGCCTAATCCAGGCCAATTCCGCCGATGGTTAGGCCCGGTGTTGCATCTTGAAACAGAAGCGAAATGCAATTTCTACGTCTAGGGGGAGGCCGGGCGGCCGGCAACCTCCCCCTTCAGAGGCGCGAGAAAGGACCCCAAAATCATAGGCATAGCGCATCGCCCAATTCAATCAACCGCTTAGACGTGTTGTGAGCGGCAAGCGGCGTGCTGAGCCGGGCGCCGTAAGGAGCCAGGTGGCGAGCCGGGAGCGGAGAAGACAAGCGTCCCGCTCACGACGCCTGTCCTGGCCATCCAGGGCGAGGAGCTGGACGCCGTGCCGCGGTGAGGAGCCGTGAGGTGAGCAGCCCGGAGCGCTGTGCCGAGGTGAGGAGCCTGGGCGCCACCTCCGCCCCGCCAAGCCGTTCCTGCCCTATCCAATCTAACCCTATCGCTCAGCCCCGCCAGCGCGCCCTGAGCCGTCCTGGGAGGTCCTGGCCCTATGCTGGCGCTCTTCTCCACCTGGGTGTGACGCGCCTGGATAGGCGGTTGAAAAGTGGAGTCTTTTTAAGCAGAAACCCTTGCGCAAGCCAGGCCCGCGGGTATCCTTTAAGTAGGGGAAGCGCTTAACCCTTTGAATAAGCGCGAGTTCCGGAGAGCCGCGATGAACATGCCCTATTGCCGATTCCAGAATACCTTGCGCGACCTTGGCGATTGTTTCGCGAACCTCGCCACCTTGAACCCCGAGGACCAGAGCTTTAATGAGTGCGAGGAGCGCGAGTGCCGGCGCGAACTCATCCTGACCTGCGCCCGGATTCTGCAGGAGATCGGGGTCGGTGACCCGTTCGACGAGTTCGAGGTCCTGGCGTGCGTCGAGAAGCTGGACGAGATGTTCGAGCCAGAAGCCGAAGAGTAACCGATTCCAGGTAATCAAAAGGGGCCGCGAGGCCCCTTTTTTTATGGGAGTCGCCGCCCTTTCATCCTGCCCAGCGCAGCCCCAGGCAAGCCGCCCCCGCCCCGCCAAGACGTTCCTGGCCTTCGCCATCTAACCCTATCGCTCCGACGCCCCCGCGCGTCCAGGCCCGTCCTGGCGCGTCCTAGACCCATGCCTGACCGTCGTCCTCACTTCTCCGTGCGTTCTCATCTAAGTGCTTGATCGCGTTGAATTATTTTGCGCAGAAACCCTTGCCAAAGCGAGGTTGGCGGGTATCCTCAAAGTAGGGGAACCGCCTAACCCTCTGAGAAGGCGAGAGTTTCGGAGAGCAGCCATGAAGAAGAGCGTGATCAATAGTGCAACCCTGATGATCCTGGAGGCGTCCGGCGAGTATCGGCCCGCGACTCCGAAGGAGATCCTGGCCGCCGCGAAGACGGCCGTCGGGTATATCTACGGCCGTGGGTCCCTGTTCACTTCTCCGCAGGCCGCCCGGGAGTTTCTTACGGCCAAGCTGGCGGGACGTGAGAGCGAGTGCTTCGCCGTCCTGTTCCTCGACAATCGCCATCGCCTTATCGAGTACCGCGAGCTGTTTTACGGGACGATCGACGGGGCCTCAGTCCATCCGCGCGAGGTCCTAAAGGCTGCGCTCGAAGTGAACGCCGCCGCTGTGATGTTCGCGCATAACCACCCGAGCGGAGACACCGAACCGAGCATGGCGGACCAGCGCATCACGGCCCGGCTGAAGGACGTGCTCGCCCTGGTGGAGATCCGCGTCCTCGATCACTTCATCGTCGGCCGGGACGTGACCAGCTTCGCCGAGAGGGGAATCCTGTGAGGTGACACCGAACCAGACACCGAACCGCGAGAGGGGCCGCGAGGCCCCTTTCTTTTGCCCCTAAAGCCGCCCCTGGGGCTTTTCCCTGTCAAGTGTAAGCCGCAGAAATATCGCGAGATTCCCCTTGCGCAAGCCCGGTGTGTAGGTACACTTTAAGTAGGGGAATTGCCTAACCCTATGAGAAGGCGCGAGTTTCGGGAGAGCAGCCATGAGAACGACGATTACCTTCTATGAGTTGTCCGCCTATAACGACGGGCGTTTGGTGCCGAAGACGTTTGACCTGGACGACTACGCCGACCCGGAGGACTTTGCCGCTGCCCGGGCCAAGTGGCTGGAGGAGCTGACCGAGCAGACCGGGCACCTGTGTGAAGAGTGGATCGTGGCCGATTATGAAGGCGTGCCGGAGCAATACGTCGGGGAGTGGGACCTGTCCGCGGACTTCTGGACCTGGCGCG
>CALMDH010000050.1:0-8801 GCA_937862735.1 uncultured Gammaproteobacteria bacterium | reverse complement strand
GAATGGCGGGATTACTCCAGGACCGCCCACAGCCGCATCCAGGACGCCATCCTCACCAGCATCTTTCGCTGGATGACCGACCAGCGGTACGCCTTGACCTATCGCGGTCTCAGCCAAGGTCTCGGCAACCTTTACTGGGAGGTCCTGCGGCCCACCGGCCTGGGGGCACGCTGGGTTCAGCCCAACACGACGCGGGGCTTCTTCACGACCATCCTCGCCCTGCGCTCCGTCACGCGCGGCCTGGAACGGGAGCTCGTGGCACTCGATGACCGGCAGCGTCGGCGCACCGGCTGGGGACTCGACTACCAGACCATGCTGAGTCGCTTGGAAGAACTGCGCCGCCAGGACTGCGCGGCCGCCCTGGCCAAACGCCGGGAGGCCCGCGCCAGCCCCTTCCTGTCCGAACCACCCCTCGGAGCGATCCCCCTGGTCTTCCATCAGTATCTCGATGTCCCCGCGGAGGTCGGCGACTGCCCTGAGCGGTGAACCCGTCGCCCCAAAAGGAGCACAAGGCCACCACCCGGATCCAACGGTGCCCGCGGGGTGAACAGCCCATGCGTGGGGCCGGGCTACTTCACCGGCTTCGGCACCCATTGCTGGTTCATCTTTGACATCTGGGTCACCAGATCAACGCCCTCCTGGGTGCCGATCAGCAGGATATCCATGGGTATCCGGTCCTTGCCCTCACCCGTATAGCTCTGCACGTGGGTGGCAAAGGACTGGCCGTCGATCCGGCTCCACATCTCCAGTTTCAGAATCTTCATGTTCTGCATGGTCTCGGCGTCGCCCTTGCTCTGGACGATGTTCTCCTTGCGCCAACTCCACCCGGGGGAGTTTTGTTTGAGTAGCTGGGCGATGTCCACATCGGACAAATTCGCATTGGGTTTGAAAATCATCTCACCCACACTGACCTCGCCCGAAAAGGCGGCATAGATGACATAGGGCTTCTTCTTATAGATGAACCCCGGATGGTCCACGTCCACCGCCATCTCGTGGGTCGGTTTGCCGTAACGCTGCTGATATTGAGTTTGGGTCTCACCCACCACGGCTAACACCGGGTAGGTGGCGGTCAACGACAGGATTGTCGCGAGGATCCGCAGGGTCGGAGGGGGCTGAGGATGCATAGGGGCCTCCTGAGGCTTCAGATCAGCTGTTTCTATTGGAGACGTGACGGCTGTTCGTCTGTCGGGAACAACGAGCAGGTCGCCCCCGAGAGAAAGCAGTGACCGAAGCGCTCGTAGTCGTCACGGGGCACCTGGGCACCGAGGTCCCTGGCCAACCCCTCGACCGCGCGCTCGGGCACGCTCTCCAGCAAGCCGCTGGCGGTGAAGCGCAGCCCGCCGACCCGCTCGGCCAGCCCCGCCAGCCAGTCCGGGGCCGCTAAAAGGGTATCAACGCGCGCCATGAGTACCACCCGATCCCCGCTGGCAATCGCCAGGGGGGAGCCGTTCCGGGGGTACTCCAGCCGCACGATGGGCGCGTCGAAGTCGATCGGGACCGACAGGGGCTTGCCGGTCGTCGGGTCCCAGAACCGCAGCTTGCCATCGAAGGCCCCGGTCACCAGGCGCCGGCCCTTTGGCTCCAACGCCAGGCTCGCCACCCCATCCGGATGGGGCATCGGGTCCGTGAGCGGCCGGCCGCTGGTGGCATCCCAGACCCTAGCCGCGCCGCGCTCCCCAAACGCCCCCGTGGCGGTGATGACCCACTGCCCGTCGGGAGAAAAGCGTGCCGCGGTAACGCCGTGCTCATGGAGCAACTGAGGGGTGATGGCCTGGCCGGTCCCGGCGTCCCAGACCCGCGCCACTCCATTCCGCGATCCGAGCAGGACCCGACGCCCGTCCGCGCTAAAGTTCGCAACGGTCAAGGGGTCCCCGAGGCCCATCGGCTCACCCTGGGGTTGCCCCGTCCGGGCATCCCACAGACGGGCGACCCCATCGTCAGTCCTCGTCAGTAACAGACCACCGTCCGGATTGAAGGCCACCCCCAGGACTGCCCCGTCCTGACGCAGGACCGGCCCCTGAGGGGCGCCATCCTGCGTGCGCCAGACGGCCACGGTTCCGTCGGCACTGGCGGTCACCACCCGGTGGCCATCTGGACTGAAATCCAGGGCATTCACGGGCCCGTCATGGGTCAGGGTCAGGGGGGCACCGCCCGACGCCAGGCCCCAGAGGGTGACGACCGGGCCCGCCACCGTGGCAACTGTCTGGCCGTCCGGGCTGAGGAGACAATCAGCGATCTCCTCCCCTGGCGGGAGGAGTTCACGGGTCAAGGCCCCGGTACGGGCGTCCCAGAGCCTCACGGTGCCATCAAGGGTGCAGGCCAGGACCTGGCGGCCATCGGCACGGATGGACAGACCGACGACCCGGGCGTCCTGGGGCAGGTCCACCGTGGAGGAGACGTGGCGGTTCAGGCGCCAGCGATGAAGTTGGGCCGCCTTCCCCTGACCGCCCGAGACGGTCAGGACGGTATCCGCCCCCGGGGCAAAGACCCCAGCGATCACCGGGCCGACATGGCGCATGGCCTCCGCCCAGCGGCGGCCGGTTACCAAGTCCCAGATGATCGCCGTCCGATCGTTGGAGGTGGTCAGCAACAACTGGCCGTCGTCACTAAACAGCACCTCATTGATGTCGCTCCGGTGGGCCAGGGGTGGGCCCATGGGTTCGCCGCCGGGCAGGTTGAAGACCTGCGCCGTACCGTCCCCCAGGGCGATCGCGAGCCGGTCCCCGTCCGGTGCCACGGCCAGGGACTGGGGGATCGCGTCATGCTTGAGTGGCGGGCCGTCCGCCGCACCGGAGGCGGCATCCCAGAAATAGGTGTTGAACAGGGCCGAGGCGATGATCCGGGATCCATCGGGGGTGTAGGCGGCCGCCATGACCGGCTTATTGTGTTCGAGCGACGAGCGGGTGGTAGCGCCGGTTCGGATGTCACGCTGCTCCACCCGGGTATCCTCTGGCACCAGCAAGGTCTGTCCGTTCTGGCTGAACACGAGGGAGCCTGGAGCCCCCCCGAGTTTCATGGGTGGACTGGTGAGCGTACCGCCGAGGATATCCCAGACCCCCAGGGTGTTGGTGTCCAGGATACCCGATGCAATGGCAATCCCCTGGCCATCGGGCGCAAACGCCGCACGTCCGATCCGCGATGGAGTCACCCTGCCCCAGCCCCGGGCTTCCCCGCTGTCCGGGTCCAGCACCCGCCAGAGGTCCATCCCCTCCGAGACAAAGAGCGACCGGGCCTGCCGGTCGAAGACCGCCATGCCGACCTCCTCGCCCAGGGGTACTGGCTGCCCAATGGGGAGAAGCCAGCGGCGGTCGCTCAGCGCCGAGATCAGGAGGTCAGTGGCCGCGGCATGGCGTGGGTTGGTTCGCACCGCCCGCGCCAGGAAGGCCAGCGCCTCCGGGCTGGCGTCCATCCTGAGGGCGTCCACCGCCTGCAGATAATCGGACCGGCTCAGGGTCTGCCGTACCTCCGCGAGGGCGGCCTCGGCCCGGTTGCGCTGGACGTAGAAGGCGGCTCCGAGGGCCGCGAACAACAGCAGGAGCAGGGACACCCCGGCCGTCACCAGGCGGAGCCGCTGCAACCTCCGCTCCTGCTCCCGCTGGCGCAGGGCATCGAAAGGCACCCCCAAGATGCCGGCGACGAGCTTGAGGAAAGCGTTTTCCCGTCCGTCCTGACCCGGACGCACGTCCGCGGCGATGGGCTCGATCCGCTGTTGGGTCAACTGGCCATCGGGGCCGATGGCGAACCGCAGGGCCTCCGGGAAGCATTCGTCCTCGCGCGCCCAGCCGGGCTTGCCATCAGCGGCGTTGGGCTCGCCAGCCACGATCATGGCCAGGATGCGATCACTGCGCCCGAGACGTTTGAAGGTCAGGATCTCCTCGTTGACCCAGCGCGACCGGGCCGCCGCCGGCGAGCATATCACCACCAGGTGGCGTGACAGGCGCAGGGCCTCGCTGATGTTACGCCCCAGGTCCGCGGAAACGGGGAGTTCATCCCGGTCCCGAAAGACCGGAAAGAGTTTGGCGGGGATTGACGGATACGGTGAGGAAGTGCCCACCAGCCGCTTGGGCAGCCGAAAGGTCTCCAGTCGATGGTGCAGCCACTTGCCCCACCGCTCGTCCTGGTGGCTGTAACTGATGAAGGCCCAGTATCGCCTCTCATCCTGGGGGTTAGACGTGGGGGAGGCTGGCATGATCAAGTTGAGCCGGGGTCAAGGATGGACTGAATCGCCCATGGCCACATCGCGCGATAGAGGGATTTTCACCCGTGGGGAAAAGGGTAGCGGGCATCGCCAGCCAAAGAATTTTAAAATGAAACGGTTAGCAACGATTCATGGCGATAGTCATGATGAATACTACCGGCAAGTCCCACCTGTCGCAATTCTGGAACCCTTCCTGGCGGTCAGCCGCTGTCGCATCCCTGGCCTTACTCCGATTGACGTAACACCAATCGTTAACCCAGCATGGCCGTCGGTTTCTTCCCACCCCCCCCGCCCAGGCGCCCTTCGCCCTGGTCGAAGCCAATAACTTCTTCTATGCCGACATGCGCCGGCGGCGGATGACGCCCCAATACTCGACTTGTTGGGAGGAGTTGCCGGCGGCTATGTTAAAATATACTTATAATTCAATATAATGGATAGCAGGACAGGCGAGCTGAGCACTACCCCAAAATTTTAGCGGGGTTGGCCGAACATGGGAGCCCCCTTGAATTGATAACACCGAGCAGTATCATCATGACCCATGAAACGCCAGCACCTCAAGACCCTCGTCTTGATCTTCAAGCGCCCGGTGTCGGCCAACGTGAAATTCACGGCGGCCATGGGGCTACTCCAGGAACTGGGCGCGGAGATCGATGAAAGCCGCGAAGGCTCACGGGTCGCCATCGACCTGTTCGATGACCTGAAGGTGCTGCACAAACCCCATCCGGACCCCAACCTGGACAAGGCCACGGTAGCCGAACTGCGGGACTGGCTCCACGAGCACGGAGTTACGCCATGATCAACACCATGACCCTTGACGGCTTCACCGCCATCATCACTTATGACCCGGACAAAGACTGGTTTCGCGGCGTCATTCAGGGTCTCAACGGTACCGCCGATTTCCACGGCCGCACCCCGGAAGAACTGCGCAAGGAGTTCAAGAACTCGCTGGCGTTTTTCATCGAGATCTGCGAGCGCAAGGGCCGGCCGGTGCGCAAGCCGTTGAGCGGCAAGTTCGTCGTGCGCCTGCCGCCGGAACTGCATCAGCAGGCTACCCTCGCCGCCCAGGCCGAGGGCCTAAGCTTGAACGCCCTGGTGGTCCGGGCGATGCGCCATGAATTGCAGGCAGAATAAAGGAAGCGCCTGATCAGGCGGGGCGGACGGCCAGGACCATGTTTTGCCGGCGAGATCCGGGAATTCCCGCTGGATGACCTCGGCGGCGAAGCACGAGAGAGGGCGGGGTTTCAATCGCGGATTCCATCTGGTGCCGAGCCCTTTTCGACCCGGACCAACCCAACACTGACTACCGACTTGATGATGAGCCAAGACGCCTAACCTGGTCTGTAATGCCGACCTTTAGATCTCGTGATCATCAAATACAATGCGTTAGCTCGTCACTTGCTCCGAATAGTCGAAACCGAACTAATGCCCTTTTTTACAAGCCCCTTGGTCTGGGGCGCCGGGATCCAACGCCGGCTCCCATTGTGAGCACCCGTACCCCACGGCGGTCGATGCACGAGGAGTTTCGGCTTTCGCGGGCGCTGACGCTGCGCTACGTCATCGGCCTGGCCCTGGTGGCCTGCCTGGCCACCGCCGCCTGGGTCAGCCTGCACCTGGTCATCTCCGCTCAGGCAGACACGGCCGCCATCGTCCGTCAATGTCAGCGGCCGTCAGCGCATGCTCAGCCAGCGCACCGCCCTGCTTTCGCTCCAGTTGGTCAAGTCATCACCGGAGGAGCGCCTCGCCCTGCGTGAGCGACTGCGAAAGACGGTCGATCTGATGCAGCGTTCCCATCTCGGCCTGATCCAGGGTGACCCGGAGATGAAGCTGCCGGCGCGCATGTCCGAGGCGGTCCGCGCCCTCTATTTTGACGGCCAGCCCCCTCTGCATCAGCGGGTCACCGACTATCTTGACGCGGCCGGCATGCTGCTGACGGCGGCGGACCCTCCGCTGACCACCGACCACCCGGCCTTGCGGCACATCCTCACGGTCGGCCCCAACGAATTACTGACGGCGCTCGACGGCGTCGTGTCCCAATATCAGCTCGAGGGCGAGGCCGCGGTCAGCCGGCTGCTCCACATCGAGACGGCGGTCTGGCTGCTGACCCTGCTGCTGTTGGTGCTGGAAGTCGCCTTGATTTTCCGGCCCTTCAGCCTGCGCCTGCGCGCGCTGATCGGCGCGCTGCACGACACCCAACGCCGCCTGGAGCAGCACCTGGACACCCTCGAAGACCAGGTCGCGGAACGCACCCGCGAACTGCGGGACTACCGCGATCATCTCGAGGAGATGGTCACCCAGCGCACCTTCGAGCTGGACCGGGCCCGGCGTGTCGCCGAGGCGGCCAGCGCGGCCAAGAGCCAGTTCGTCGCCAACATGAGCCACGAGATCCGCACGCCGATGAACGCGGTGCTGGGTCTGCTCGGGTTGCTCGCCGACACCCAGCTCGATGCCGAGCAGGCCGGCTATGTGCGCAAGATCCGCCAGGCCGCCACGGCCCTGCTGCGCATCCTGAACGACATCCTCGACCTCACCAAGCTCGACGCCGATGCCCTCCAAATCGAGCAGCGGCCCTTCCTGCTCGATGCCCTGCTGCGACTGTCCGTGGATCTCTTTTCCGCCTCCGCCCAGGCCAAGGGGATCGGGCTGGAGATCGAACCTTCGCCGCTCCTGTCACGGGCCTTTCGCGGCGATGCCCTGCGCCTGGGGCAGGTGCTGAACAACCTGGTCGGTAACGCGGTCAAGTTCACGGACCGTGGCAGCGTGCGGTTGTCCGTGCGTGCGTTGGATGAGCCCGATGATGAGACCGGGGCGGCCGACGAGGCCGGCGGCCAGCGGCTCTGCTTCGCGGTGCGTGACTCCGGCATCGGTCTGAACCCCGAGCAGGCCGCGCGGCTGTTTCAGCCCTTCAGCCAGGCCGACGAGACCAACACGCGGCGCTTTGGCGGCACGGGTCTGGGGCTCGCCATCAGCAAACGTCTGGTGGAACTGATGGGCGGGGAGATCGGCGTGGATTCCAGCGCGGGCGAGGGCAGTACCTTCTGGTTCAGCCTCCGCCTCGATCCGGCAGCCCCCGAGGAGCGCCTCGAGCTTGAGGCGGCCGCCGAGGCACTGGTGGAGAGCCCCTTCCAGCGCATCCTAGCCCGGCGCGGCGCCGAGCTACTGCTGGTGGAGGACAACCCCACCAACCAGGAGGTGGCGCTGGCGATCCTGCGCAAGATGGGCCTGCGGGTCGAGGTCGCCAACCATGGGCGCGAGGCCCTGGACAAACTCCGGGCGCGGCGCTTCGACCTGGTGCTGATGGACCTGCACATGCCGGTGATGGACGGCCTGGAGGCCACCGCCGCCATCCGCTCCGAAGACTGGGGCCGGGACCTCCCCATCATCGCCATGACCGCCGCGGCCTTCCAGGAGGACCGCCAGCGGGTGCTCGACGCCGGCATGAACGACTATCTCTGCAAGCCGGTGGACCCGCGGCAACTCGCCGAGGCACTGCTGTGCTGGCTGCCGGAGCGCGCCTGGGTAAAGCCGGCGATGGCGGGTCCCGGGGCCACCAAGGCCGAGCCCGCGTTGATTCCCCCGGCAACGCCCACCCTGCCCAGGGCCACGGCGCCCGCCTTGATCCCAGCGGCCGCGCCCACTCCCGCCAGGAGCGAGGCGCTGGCCGGAACCCCCGCGGCGACGCACCCCGCCCAACCTGAGGCCCTTTCGGTACCCGCCGAAGCCCTGCATATCCCTGGCTTTGACCTGGCGGCGACCCGCCAGCGCCTGGGCGACGATCCTGATCTGCTGGTCAGCATCCTGCGCCACTTCCAGCACGACCTTACCGATTGGCCGGCGCAATTTGACCGCGCCCGGGTCATGGCCGAGCCCAAGGAGGCGGTGCGCCTGGCCCACGGCCTCAAGGGCGCGGCGGCCAATGTCGGGGCGACGCGAGTGCGGGCGACGGCCGTGGCGCTGGAGGCGGCGTTGAAGGAGGGGGCCGCACCCGAGCGGGTGGACACGCTGCTCGCGGACGGCCTGGACGCGCTGCGGGATGCCCAGGCCGGCTTGCAGGCGGCGCTTCCCCCCGCGCCGGCGGTGGCCACCGCCGGCGCTATCGACCTGGCGGCCGCCCGCGCCGACCTTGCCGAGCTGGAGCCCCTGCTACGCGGCCACCGGCTGATACGGGAGCCGCTGCTGGCGCGTCTGCGCGACCACCTCGGTGACCAGGCCGCCACCGCGGAACTCGACCCCCTGGTCGCCCAGATCCAGGCCTTCGATTTCCATCAGGCCCTGAACACCCTGAAACGGCTCGAAGCAAAGCTGTCGTCCTGAGTCCTGACCCCGCGGCATTCGCTCCTATCAGGACTCCTCGGTCACGGGAGGTTTGCCGTGGATGCTCATGGGGTGTCGCTCAGCAAACAGGCAAAGATGCCAGTGAGCCGGGAGGTGGCAAGGCGACCGGCTATCTCGCGATCCTCGATGAAGGGTCTCGCCATGGAGGGCTATCATTCGCAGTGAGTCAAGCCCAGCCAGGCCAGGCCCAGCCAGGCTGGTCAGTAAGCATCATTATGGGTAACTACTCGCTCCCCTCCGCATAAATCTGCCCGGAGAGTGCCATCTGGAT
>CALMDH010000049.1:0-4812 GCA_937862735.1 uncultured Gammaproteobacteria bacterium | reverse complement strand
GAAGGTGGGTCAAAATTGTTGGCCACTAGTGGATCAATTCTGTTGGCCATTGACAGCTGCCCTTGAGCCGCCTTAACTGATACCCAGGGCGGCTTAGCTACTGGGTCGAAAAATTGGTTGCGGCAAACTCCCATCTACGATGTTATGTAAAGCTTCACATAACAGCGTGAACCGGGCCTGAAGCCGCCCCTGACCAGTGTCTGCTTTCGCCGGGTTGGCGAGTGAAAACGGGGGGGCCGGGCGCTGACTTGCTGGCAAGCGCTACCCTAGCGGAGAGGGCAATTCTGGAATCCTGGCATCTCATCCCTGAGATGCGCTCAGGCCACCCTCAGCACTCAATATGCTCGGCCATCTCCAAGGCATCATCCACCTCTACCCCTCGGTAGCGGACCGTGCTCTCAATTTTCCGATGGCCCAACAACAGTTGCACCGCGCGGAGGTTCTTCGTCTGGCGATAGATCAGCGTCGCCTTCGTGCGGCGCAAGGAGTGCGTGCCGTACCCCGTGGGATCTGCCCCGGTCAAGGCGATCCAGCGTTTGACCATACGGGCATATTGGCGGGTCGACAGGTGAGGGGCACTGGACTGACGGCTGGGAAAACAGAAAATCTGCGCCCGACAGGTCGCCCTGCTCGATCCAGGCCAACTCGGAGGGTGGCTGCCACTTAGTCATCTCCTTGAGGGTGCTCGGACCGCAACAACGCCTGGAGACGGGCGATCTCGGCCAAGGCGGCCTCTTTGGCCTGCCGCTCGGCCTCCTTCGCCTGCCGCTCGGCTTCCTTTGCTTGCCGCTCAACCTCCTTCGCCAATCGTTCAGCCTCCATTTGGTGCAAGGCGGCCTCCCGCGCCGCCCGCTCTTGAGCCAGGGCCTCTTCCAACTCCTGTTGATACCGGGTGATGGAGCCCTGCATGCGCAGATAATTTTGCCGCGCCTGATAGGCATCATAGGCGCGCTCTTTCTCCGAGAAGCGCTTCACGGTGCTCATGGCTTGCCTCATTTCAGTCGTCTGCATCCAGTCCGGCAGGTGGTCGGCGTCCAGGCGCTCGCCGTCCTTGAAGAACTTCAGCCAGCGCTGTTCTTCGGTTTCGACCGCGCCGGCGGCGAATTTGCTCAGCTCGAACAGGCTGATGCCGCCTTGCTCCAGCAGGGTGCGGCCGCACTCGTCGCGCAGGTGGTAGCGGTGGGCGTAGGCGGGGTCGTCGCGCAGGAGGTCCTCGCCCAACAGCCAGAGGGCATAGGTCGGGCGCAGCTCCCGATAATCCTGCCCGCTATGCAACTGCTGGCTGTAGAGATCGGCCCAGGCATAGAGCATGCGCACCGGCAGGTCGGCGTGTACCAGGATCTGGATCTCGACCTGGTATAGCCGCCCCAACGCATCGCGGGCCTTGACGTCGACGATGCTGAGCTAGTCGTCAAGGAACTCGCGTTCGTTGTAGGGGTTGAGGATTTCCACCGCGCTGATCGGTGCCGGTAGTTCGGCGCCCAGCAGGGCGTTGAGAAAATGGATCAGGAGGGCGCGGTTGTCCTCCGCCCCCAGCAGGGCATTGAATACGCAGTCGATCTTGGGGTCGATGCGGTGGCGCATGGTTCAAAGTCTAGCACAGGCGGATTGACCCTCAGCATCGTCCGCGCGGACCGCAGACGGCACAGGGAACGACGAACGAATGCTGTGGGTTTTGGCAGCCACGCCTCTGCCACGGCGCCGGATCCGCGGTCCGCGCCCATCCCTGACGGGGGCTGGCCGCCGCGTGCCCGATCCAGCTTGGTGGGTTGATAGCGGGGGGGGCTTGAATACAGCACGTTGGCTGCCGACCGGTTGATCGGTACGATCCTGGCCTGGGACGTGCCTCGGGGGTCTCTGCGGAAAGCTCGCTCAGCATGCCGGACGTGTGCTGCATGATCCTGGCCCGGGAGAAGAGGTGGATGTCATGGGCGACCGAAAGCGGACCCTGACGATCGTCCTCATTACGACCGGTTGATCCCAACAGCCGAACTCAACAGCTCATGGGCTGAAAGGCAGGATTCGCGGAAGAAGCGGCCTTCCTGCCACTGTGATAGCGCCATGACCGCTATCGGGGTGCGCCGGTGAAGGTTCGCCAAAGCGAACGGCCGTTCTACGGCACTCCGGCAAGCATCACCGCCAACGAGGACCTGGGGGTGGCCGGTAAAACCGCACCTTCCCCGCCGGGTCGATCAGCCTGATGCCTCCTCCCCAGGTCACCTAGACGGTCCTCACGGACTGGCCATAGCGCTAGCTCCCCAAACTCCATGATCTGAAGCGCCCTGAAGGAGGCGATGCGGCTGCTTAATGCTGATGATCCACCCCTCGTAGCGCCTGGCTGAATCGTCCGCTCCAGGATGATGGGGTAGACGACCTAAACATAAATATTATCTATGGATTGATAATTCATAGAAATATTCAATAGGTCGTCGCTATTTCCAACGGCCACAAAAAAAACAATCTCCTGGATATCAGCCATAGATATTACTTTGTCAAATGTCGGATCTTGTCGGATCTTGTCGGATCTTGTCGGATCTTGTCGGAATTGATGTGTATAACTGGCAGACAGATAGTGGAATAATACTGCCCCCTTTTGCTTGACCTAGAATTTAGTGCTTTCAACAAGATGACTAAACGGAAGCACTCAACGTCAACAGATTTACGGAGGACAACGGCATCGGTCCTTGGGTTAATTGATGCCTCCATAACCAGAGAGTAGAGGATTATGTAATGGGTCGCCAGGTCGATGTTGCTATCATTGGTGCCGGCCACGCCGGTCTCAATGCGGTGAAGGAGATTCGCAAACACACGGATAATTGGGTGCTCGTCAACGGTGGACCGCTGGGTACTACCTGCGCCCGCGTTGGATGTATGCCATCAAAGGTGGCTATCCACCTTGCAGATATTTACCAACTGCGTGACCGCTTCGAGCGCTATGGGGTGGCCGGTGGTGAGCAACTCAAGCTCAACCAGGAAAATGCGCTAGAGCATGTCCGTGACCTGCGAGATACCTTCGTCGATTTGGTGCTGGCCAATACCACCGACGAGATGGATGCCGAGCACCTGATGGACGGCTACGCCGAATTCATCACCAGTAACAGTATCCGCGTCGGCAACCAGGAGATCGCGGCTAACGCCTTTGTGATTGCGACAGGTTCTCGCTCGGTAATCCCTCCGCAATGGGAGACGCAGTTTGCCGATGCCGTGCTCACCGTGGACGAGTTGTTCGACCAGGAACGGCTACCGGAGTCCGTGGCCGTGATTGGCCTCGGCCCGATCGGGGTCGAGATAGGCCAAGCATTGCATCGTCTCGGTATTGCTGTGACGGGTATTGATCATGGCGAGACTATTGCCCGCATCTCTGATCCGCAGGTAAGCCGGGCTGCGGCCGATATCCTGGGAAGGGAGTTTCCGATCTGGCTCGGGCACGAGGCCGAGGTAAGTCGCGATGGCAAAGGCTTTCGGGTACGTTCTGGCGAGCGCGAGGTCCTGGTTGAAAAGCTCTTCCTGGCGCTCGGCAGGCACCCCAATCTTAAGCGATTGAAACTTAAGCGTCTAGGTGTAGAGCTTGGGCCGCTTGGTGTGCCGGTGCATGACCCGGAGACGCTGCAAGTCGGTCACCTGCCGATCTACTTGGCCGGCGATGCCGACGGCCGGATTGCCAGTCTTCAGCGTGCGGCGGAGCAGGGCCGGATCGCAGGACACAATGCTGTGCAGCAGCACAAGCGGCGCTATCCGCAGCGTACACCGATGTCGATCATCTTTTGCGAGCCGAACATCGCCTTCGTCGGCAAGCGTTGGCATGAGCTTGATCCGAACCAGGTCGCCGTAGCGCAACAGCGCTTCGGCCCCGTTGGACGAGCGATGATCATGGGCCAAAACCGTGGGTTGCTGAGGGTCTATGCGGATAGAAGCAGTTCGCGGTTGCTCGGTGCCGAAATGGTTGGCCCGCGCTGCGAGCATCTGGCACATCTTATAGCCTGGGCGATCGAGAACGAAATGACGGTGAATAGGGCGTTGGAAATGCCGTTTTACCATCCGGTCATCGAAGAGGCGCTTCAGGATGCGTTGCATGAGCTTCAGGCGGAATTAGCCCCAAAAGGCTCAGGAAATATGAAATCCGAAATCCTGAAAATGCAGAATGCCACCAAGAAAAGAGATGCTGCATAGGAAGAGCATCCTCCCGCCTAATCCATTCATAAGCCGTTTTTACAACATTGATACTCATGTCCTCGCCATTCAGGCCGTCATGAACTATCAGAGAGACGCTCTCCATGTGGCCAATCTTATTTACTCAACGCCTTTCACAGCAGATCAACAGTCAAATGTTGATCCTCGTTTTTGCGATTGTAATCGGACTGTCTGCTACCCCATTGGCTCTGGCTAACCCCCAGGACAACCAGGCTGTTCAAGACACGCCTACCGAGGACACGCAAAATTCCTGTAGCACCGACTTAACCTGCGGCCAAGAGACCAAGATCCCTTCGGCAAAAAATATCCAGCGGCTGATTCCGGACCTGTCCCAGTGGGCGCCAATCCGTCTGGATCAAGGCATGACGCCACTCCAGGTCGCGCTAACAACCCAGCGGGAAGCCTTCACCGAGCCAACCACCGGCATGGCCTTCGCGCGGATTGCGGGGGCCTGTTATCAGTTCCCCCCTGCAGCTCCCGCCGCCCAGGCGAGTTCCCACCCGGAGGGCGTTCGGGCTTGCTTCCCGTCCTTCGATCTCGGTAGCCACGAGGTCACCTTCGCTGAATATGACACCTTTGCCTTGGCAACGGACCGGGAATTACCGGACGACAATGGCTGGG
>CALMDH010000048.1:0-13453 GCA_937862735.1 uncultured Gammaproteobacteria bacterium | reverse complement strand
CAGTGGCTGACCAAATCGCAAGCGCTGGAACGGCAGTAATTGGTGTGGATATTGCCTTACAAGAGCCACCCGGACCGACAAAAGTTTCCTCAGCTCCGGCGGGGGTTATGGCCCGGTATGGAGGAGTCTTGTCGGTGGTGGTCTAGCCACCCTGCGGCACTGGCAATGGTAGCGGCTCCGTAGCACCTGAGAACCCCCCTCCGAGGCAGCCAAGAGCCCAGTAACGACGGGGTGTGTAGCGGTGTTGCACCCGTAGCGGCTGGTGGGGGTACCAGTCAGCGATAGGCCACCAACACCGCGCCCAAGGTGATAAGCGCCACCCCCAGCCAGTTGGTGGTGGAGAGTCGCTCCCCCAGGAAGATCACGCCAAAGATCGCCACAAGCACCACGGAGAGCTTGTCGATTGGGGCCACCTGAGATGCCTGGCCCAGCTTCAGGGCGCGAAAGTAACAGAGCCAGGAACCGCCAGTGGCCAGTCCTGAGAGCAGCAGATAGAAATAGGTGCGACCACTGACCGCCCCCGGGGACTGAAACTGCCCGGTAACGGCCAGAATGAAGGTCAAGGTGATCAGGATGACCAGGGTACGGATAAAGGTGGCGAAGTCGGAATTGACGTGCTCGACACCGATCTTGGCGAAGATGGCGGTCAGGGCGGCAAACACCGCCGATAACAGCGCCCAGAATTTCCAGGAGGACAGCAGCGTCGACATAGCCGGGTAGCCCAGGTCAGAAAGAGGTCTGCCCGCAGCATGGCACCGGAAGCCCGGCTTGGCTAGCCGCCTGGTGGTAGGGGTTTTCTTTTTAACACCATTTAACCCCACTTTAGTCGCATAGGAGAGCAGATATTCTCATATAATGAGAAAACTGGCGTATGACCTGAGGGCAGCACCTCTTTAACCGGGGTATCCGCATGGTCCAGCCAGCCGCTAGCAGACCACAAAAATTCGCCAGTTTTCCCATAATAGGGGACTGAGTTGCGCATCATGGGAAAACCCGCTACAATACGGGCATGAGTCGCATGATCAGCTCGGCAAAAGTGGGGCTTATAGCAACCTCCCCGTCACAGGGGAGGGTTGGCACCCGTTCCTCCACGGAAAGCATTGAGAACTATCTCCGGCGGGCCTACGATCTGTTCGGCGGCGGCAAGGAGGCAAAGGACGTCGTCCTGCTGCTGGAGTTGTTCTTTCTCTTTAAAGTGGGCCGGGACGGCAACAAGCCGAGAAGCGGCCTCCAGGCTGTCATCGCCATCTGCGACTTTCTCGCCTTCGCGAAGACGCCACCCTGGCGCTGGTCATCTATTCAGATCTATGATTACCTGACCAGTCTTACGGTCAGCAACTTTTCTCGCGCGACCATCCGTGGCCGGCACCACTACATCAAACACTTCAGCGACGCGGTCCTGGCCGACAGGGATATCGTCAACAAACTCCAGAGAAAATACCCAGACGCTTCGTTCCAGCAGATTACGAATGAGGCGAGTCGGGCGCTGATCAGGGGTTTTGATAAAAGGAAGAAAATCCTTTCCTGCCCCTCACCAAATGAGGTCGAACAGGTTTTGAATTATCTTGAATCCGAATTTTTCGAAGTCGCTGAAACCGATGAAAACTGCACCAAGCAGTATGTCCTCTTGCGTGATCGCGCTATCATCGCGACCTTTTATGCTTATGGCGCCCGGCTTACTGAGTTAGTCAACGCCGATGTCACCCATTTCGATTATGACCCCGAGTGCCCGGAGTACGGGGAACTGGGGATTTGGCATATTATTGGCAAAGGCGACAAAGAACGGCATCTGCCTGTCTTCGAGCCTTGGATTTACCCGATTTTGACCGGTTATCTGAACGAAGTCCGTTCTCATTGGACCCATGACCCGCGCACCCCGGTCAAGGATAAAAACGCGTTATTCTTCGGTAACACCCGGCACCGCATTTCTTGCACGACGGTACAGCGGATTGTCAAGGAACGCTTCAGGGAGGCCGGGGTGCTGAAGGAGATTTCGCCGCACCGTCTACGCAACACCTGCCTCACGCGCGTTACCGACACCGTAGGGCTGAAAGAAGCAGCCAAGTTCGGCGGCCATTCTCATTCTTCCGTGACCGAGGGATATTACAGCCGACAAGCTTCGGCTGCTGGAGATGCATTACGTAACCATGTAAAAAAAATTTATCGGCAGCAATTCAACGCAGAAACAAGAGAAGAACAGGATTGATCGCGCACAGCCATCTTTTCTGCCCGCCGGCCTGCCCCTATGAACCGAGCCTAACACCATGAACGCTGTAACCAAACGAACGGAACCACGGCTGCGCTTCCGCATTAACATGCTCCTCGCTGAGCGCGACATGACGCTGAAGGAGCTGTACGACCGGGTTAAGGCCCTTGGCTCCCCCATCTCATCGTCGCATTTCTACCGACAAATGAAGCCATACTACTCACCCGTTCGCCTGGACCTGTTAACGCTGGTGATGCGCGCACTCAAAGCCACCCCCGCGGAGCTCTTCGAACTGGTCGAGGTCGAGGTTGATGAGGATGAGACCCCCCGCCATGCGGTGGTAGGCACTGAGCCAAAAGCCACACTGGTCGATGAGACGGACGCCACTGAGAAGGCCAAGGCAGCGCAGGCATCGGCCCGGATGAAGCGTCATATGGCCATGCTCGGCACCAGGATTTCGTTGGTAACCCCCGCCAAGCCTAAGTGAACACGAAGAAGCAGGCTACCAAGGCCTGCTCAGTCTGTGGCGGCACGCTGTTCGTGCACCCGCGAGAGGCGGCGCATGCCCGGGTTGTGGCCTGCCGCTCAAAAACCGTCGATACCGACGCCGGTCTCCCCTTAACCTGCCTGCTCATGCAGCCCACCCTGGCTGACGATACCCGTCACGCACTGGCTTTGATCGGGGATAAATCGACTTCACACTCCAAGGGGACCGCAGCCCGAGACGAGATACGCCATAAAATCCTGTTGCGCTACCTCAAGGAGGTCCGCGAGGGCGAACCGACTTTGGTCTGGTATCGCGCCATACTAAAAGAGTACCCGTCGGTTTTGGTGGCGAACGAACTATCCAAATTGCCCTTTTACCGTCTAAATCCGGATCGGCGTTTCACTGCAATCGCTGAGTTGGCCCGAATCGATCATCGCATTGAGCGATTGCGAAACAGCACTAATGACCACTATGCCGAACTGGTGGCGGGTTATCTGGACAGCCGCTACGATCTCATGCATTTTGGTTTTGCCAATGGTTTATTCGGAAAAAAGAATCCGGTCAAAATCAATACGCTATACAGGTATATTGGGATCATCTCCAGGTATCTGGAGTGGGTCCACGCCCAAGGGCATGCGTCCCTGCAAGACGCGGGACGAATAGTCTTCGATGAGTATGTAGCTGCGGTCGACTCCGTACCCGCACACGCCTACGCGTTGAATCAGTTCTACAAATGGGTGAAGAAGAAGTACCCGTTCATAACGAACATCAACTTCCATCGGCGCGGCAAAGGTATGCGGTTAACTCGCTTTGAAACCCTCAGTCTCGATGAGTCCAGAGCCGCTTTCCAGCGCATCTGCCAGCACCCGGATCCGCGTGGGCGCGCTTTGGCATTGCTCTGCCTCTTCTACGCCCAGCAGGTGAGCGACAGCATCACCCTTTGCCGCGATGAGCTGATAAGGGACCCTGATACTGATCGATGGAGGATTTTCCGGCAGGGCGCCGAGGAAGCCTATCTGGTGGAACCGGAACTTTCAGAGGCAATCGACGCGTGCCTCACGGGTGACTGGCCAGGTGGCGCGCGCCGTACAGTGGACAATACCAACGACTATGTATTTGTCGGAAAGCATCACAACCCTGTAGCAGCCATCACGGGGATGAGACTCATCCGTGAAGCTTCCGGGACACACGCCAGCGTGTTGCGACGCACCGGTATCGTCAACATGTACCGCGGCGGCCAGAAGACGATGGGCACGGTTGTTCTGCGCGACATCCTCAACGTCAGCAGCCCGACCTTGAAAAAGGCGATTCGCGCCACGGGGGAGAGCGTCAACACCCCCATCGCACAGGAAGAGGCCGAGGAATTGCGACGGGCATTTCTCGATGACGATGAAGACACATGACCAGCAGGACTGGTGGGTATACGTCCTCCTCTGTCGAGATGGCCGCACTTACACCGGCATGGCGCGGGACGTTGAGCGGCGGTTTGGCGAACACCGTGCCGGGAGGGGTTCGGTATTCACCCGCATCAACCAGCCCGTCTGCATTGTCGGCGCCCGGCGCTATCCCAGCCGCACGGACGCACATGCCGAGGAGCTGGCGCTGAAGCGGGCAGGTCGGTACTGGATCAAACGCTGGTGCCGGCACAACCCCTGGGTGCCCATCCCCGCTCCTCCGCCCCCCCCCAACCAGGGCTAAACACCGCGCTGATACCCCCGTGCGGCGGCTACCGCCAGGCTCACCGCGGCCGGAAAGCGTGCGCCCACGATACATCCCAGCGCGGTCGCTTCCGCCTGCCGCCTGTGCCGAACGATGGCAATCCCATAGGGGTGGTCGGTACCCAGTTCCGCCTTGGAGCGCGCCCACTCGGCCTTCACCGCTTCGACTTCGTGCGCTGAAATAACGCGTATCACCGTGATACCGGGGAGCCGCGTGAGGTCGTCCGCCCACAGCCTCGTACCCTCGCTATCTGGCCTGGGGTCATCGGAAATGGTGCCCATGACGACGACCCAATCACCGCTCACCGCACGGTAGTCGTTGATCACGACCTCGACGGACCAGTGCACCGCCCCAAGTCCTTCCAGCCGGGACGCAATTTCGCTGCCGATCACTTCCGCGCGGTCGTGCAGCCGAAGACGACGCCACTGCGCGGCCAGCGCGGCCACGGGCAGGCGTGTCCGCACCACTCTGGGCCGTTTGATGACAACACCGGGGGTAGACCTCTCGATCTGCGCCAGTGTCTGCCGGCGCGCTGCGGGCGCCTCCCGTGCGACCGTGGCCAGCCAGTCACGCCAGGCCGCCAGCACCCACCATTCCTGCGGGCGCCGTGCCTTGCTCCCGAGGACGTGTCCGGCCCATGAAGGGTGAATCCGCCCCCCGAAATCGCCACCCGTTGCCCAGGCGCATTGGTCTCCCTGCTCAACCAAAACCGCGAACGGAGCGAGCCCGTCCTCAGAAACCAGGCACAGCTCGGTGATCTGGGCCGTCATGCGCAGGCCCTGCCCACCAAGTCGGCAATATGGTCTCGGCGGGTCTTCACGACCGCGGCCAGTTTGCGCTGCGTCCGCTCATGTACGCCACCGACGCTGAAATTCAGCACCACGGCCTCATCAACGGCGCCGTCATCGAGTGCGGCGATCCGCTTGATCCACTGAGCGACGCAACCTGGCGACACATGCTCCCGCAAGGGATGCTGGCGGGGGACTTCCAGGTTCCCAAGTGCCTGCAGGCTGTCGCGCATCTCACCCCGCGTCCCCAGGAGGGTCTGTTCGTGATCGATGCCCACAACCAGGTGCACCGCTGCCGGCGTCAGATTGGCCTTCAGATTGTCGGCGCGATCATTGTTCAATACCCAGACATCGAACACGAACAGCGCGGCGGCGTCGGCTGGATAGCGCTTTGCGACACTGGCCATCCTGGTGGCGGAGATATTGGGAAGGTTTATCGACAAGCCACCGACCGTCAGGCTGGCGAAATAGGTGCCGCCGTCACCTACCGACGGCACGCCCATGGCTAATGGCACGCCCAGTCGCTGCGCCAAACGCAGAGCCACGATCTCGTTGTAGACACAGGTGGGTGAGTGATCACTGTCCTGTTTGAGAATGACATCCAGTGTGCCGCGAACAGGCTCCGTCATGGAGCCACCAGGCAGTTTTCGGCTCAGGGTTCTGATCTTGTAAAATGCCACCGCGGAGACTCCCCAGGCTTGAGTCTGGTCAGACGGTTGCGGGTTGACTGTCCTGTGCCAGTACCCGTCGCAGGAAGGCCTCCCGCAGCTTGTCGAAGAGGAACCCCCGCGCCGCGTCATTGCCGACCAGGATGTTGAACAGGTCCTCCGCGCGCTCGCGTTGGTCAATCAGGAGATCCAGGGCCTTTTCGTCATAGACGGTTTTGAAGGCTGAAGGATCGCTGTTTTTGGCCTGTTGGATCAGGATCTCATCCGCTTCGGTCTGCGCCGCTACATCTTCCATCCAGCGGATGTCGCCCTCCTGGAAATTTAGGCCATAGCGCTCGTTGAACTCACGGATGATCTCAGACAGCGGGGCGAGCAGATCGCCCGGTTTGGGGCCGTTGCCACTGCCGCCGGTGCTGGGGTTGCGCAGCGCTTCAGCCTCCTCACCATCGTCGAGCAGGATGTGCCCGGACTCCTCAAGATCCGCCTTATAGAGGGCCAGCTCGATCTCGTGCGACAGATCATCGTTCTCGCCAGTGCCGCCATACGGCAGCGCAGGGAGAACGTGCTTGACGAAGAGGTAAAAGCGCTCCAGATCAACATCTACGAAGCGCACCAGCTGCGTCACGAACTCGTAGAGCCGCAGGAACGACCGGATGCTGCCTTTGAAGGCCTCGCCCTCGGCCACGATGTCCGCTGGCTGGTCAGCGCCATAGGCGGCGGCAAAGCGCTTCACCACAGCAGCCACCATGGCATCCATCTGCCCGCCGTCGCCCTTGTTCTCCTTTTTCTGGTAGTAGAGGTCCGAGAAGCCCTGAATCTCCGCGTCGTGGATCAGGCCGTACTGCAGGATCGCGGCCTGTTGGGTATAGACGTGGTTGGGGTTGGTGACTTGGTCCAGGGAGGTGACGTCAAAGTAGGGCTTGAAGGCCGCGTAAATGTCTGCACGCGCGTTGACGAAATCCACCACGCAGGTGTCCTTTTTGTCCGGATGACATCGGTTAAGGCGTGACAGCGTCTGGACTGCCTGGATACCGCCCAAGGGTTTGTCGACATACATGGTGTGGAGTAAGGGCTGGTCGAAGCCGGTCTGATACTTCTCGGCCACGATCAGCACTTGATACTCGCCGGTGGCGAAGCGCTCCGGGGTATTGCATTCGTCGAAGCCGTTCATGGCCGTCTCCGTGTACTTCTCGCCCGCGTCTTCGACGGTGCCAGAGAAGGCGACCAGACTTCTGATGTTTTTGTATTTCTTCGCTTTGATGTACTTCTCGAAGGCTTGCTGGTAGCGCACGGCATGGAGTCGGGAGCGGGTCACCACCATGGCCTTGGCGCGGCCGGCGATCTTGCCGGCGACATGCTCGCGAAAGTGTTCGATGATGATGGCCACTTTCTGCTCTACCGCCGCCTCGTGCAGGGCGGCGAAGCGGGCGATCTGGCGTTTGCTCTTGGATTTGTCGTGCTGTGGGTCGTCAGCCGTCATTTTGACGATCTGGTATAGCTCCTGGTAGGTGACATAGTTCTTGAGCACATCGAGGATGAAGCGCTCCTCGATGGCCTGGCGCATGGAATATAGGCTGAACGGCACCGGTTTGCCGTCCGGGCCAGGGTCCCCGAACAGTTCCAGGGTCCGGGCCTTGGGCGTGGCGGTGAACGCGTAGAAAGATAGGTTGGACTGGGGTCCACGCCGTTCGATCTGGTTGGCGATCATGTCTTCAATGTCTTCCGAATCGGTCGCCCCTGTGTCACCCAGGGCGGCACGTACCGCGGCCGCCGACTTGCCGGATTGGGAGCTGTGAGCCTCGTCGACAATAATGGCGTAGCGCTTGCCGGTCTGGTCGAAGGCCTTACCTTCCATCATTGGCCGGAAGGTCTGGAGGGTGGTCACGATGATCCGGGTGCCCTTGCTCAGGGCCTCGCGCAGCTTGGCCGACTTGGACTGGTCATCGCCATGGGTAATGCACTCGACCACGCCGGCCTTGCGGTCGATGTTGGCGACTGCATTCTGGAGCTGCCGGTCCAGGTTGCGGCGGTCGGAGATGACCACCACGCCGTCATAGATAGGCCGGTTGGCGTCATCATGCAGCACCGAGAGCTGGTGTGCGAGCCAGGAAATGGTGTTGGTCTTGCCTGAACCGGCCGAGTGCAGGTTAAGGTAGTTGCGTGGCCACAGGAGACTCTCGGCCAGCAGGCGGCGGACGCACTGCCATTGATGGTAACGGGGAAAGATCAGCCGGCCGGTACGCCAGGGGGCGGCCTTGCTCGCACGTTCCAGGACGATGTAGTTCTGGAGGATGTCCAACCACGCATCCTTCTGCCAGACCTGATCCCACAGGTAATGGGTGCTGTAGTTGCCTTCGGCGACAGGGTTGCCCTTGTGGCCATGGTCGCCCTGGTTGAAGGGCAGGAACGTCGTCTTCTTGCCATTCAGCCGGGTGGTCATGTAGCACTCGGCGGTGTCGGCGGCGAAGTGCACCAGGGCACGTTGGTTGAAGTCGAGCAATGGCGTACTGGCCTTGGGTACCCGATCCATCATGTACTGTTTGATGGCGTTGGTGGCGGTCTGGCCGGTGTAGGCGTTCTTCAACTCCACCGTGGCCAGGGGCAGGCCGTTAACCAACAGCACGACATCGATGGTCTGCTGGGTTTTGGGATCGAACCGCACCTGGCGCATCACGCCCAAGCAGTTGCGCGCGTAGCGCTGGGCGACCTCGGGGTTCAGGCTGGTTGGCGGGGCAAACTGAACCACCTTGAAGTGGACACCACGATCGCGGACGCCATTGCGCAGAATGGCGAGCATGCCATCCTTCTTGATCTGGCGAATGATCTCGTCGATGACCTTGGTCTCGACCGCCACACCATAGTGGCCCTGGAGCTTGGCCCATTCATCCGGCTGCGAGTCGCGAATGTAGTCCAGCAGCACCCGGGGGCAGAGTGCACGTTCGACATCCCAGTCGGTACTGGGGCTCAGCTTGTCGTAACCGGAATCGATCAGGGCCTGGCAGAGGCTCGACTCAAAAGCAGCCTCGTTGAGTATGGTCATGTGGCATCCTCCCGCAGGTCGATCTGGCCGGTGACGGCGGCTGTGACCAGGGCTGAGCGGCGCTCTTTGAGCAATTGGATGCTTCTCATTGATGCCTTAACTAACATGTCAATTTTCCTTGCATCGCCCTCTATTCGTTGAATGATCGCCTTTTGTTCCGACTGGGGGGGGAGAAACACGGGTAGTTGTTTCCAGATATCCGTCCGTAGCACCCGGGTCCCGTGTGCAGCTTCAGCCACCAGGATATCGACCACAACCTGCTTGAGGCTTTGCAGCAGGAGGCGGAGGAAAGTCGCTTCCACATCCTCACGGGGCGTCAAGGCCTTCATATCCTGATTGATAGTGACCGGTACTGAGGTCTCGGCCACGGGAAAGGAATGAGCGAGGATCATGCCGCGCACAACGATCAAGACCGTACGAGCTTCAAGCATTGTCATCCCGCACTGTTGCACCGCAAGTTCGGTGATTTTGTCTATCGAACTCTCAAGCACATCGACTTTCATATCTTTCGGCGAGACCCACGGGATATTTCCATCCCAGAATCGACCGTTGTCTTTGCTGGGAGTCTTGCCACCCCGCTCTTTAACAATAAACCGCAGCCTGGTTTCGTTCCAATGCGCCGGTACCTCTCCAATCCACTGGACCCCCGAATCCTTCATCGGCGCATTGGCGTCCAGTCCCTTCGTAACGGCATGCGTGACCAGTGCCTGGCGCTTTTCCTTCAGCAACTCGATGAAGCGGGTTTTCTTCTCGATTAGGGCGTCAATACGGGCAGTCTCGCAATCGAGGTAATCCACAATTACCTGCATCTCAGACTCAGTCGGAAGAATGACAGGCACATTCCCGATTGCTTGTTGGTTTAGCCCAAAACGGGTTACCCCAGGGGACTCAATAAAAAAATGCGCCTTGGTGATGTGAGATTGTAGTAATCGGTGTAGAAACCTTGCTTTCAACAGGCTGTTTGTTCGGATCACCGTGAGGTGATATCCGCATATCACACCAGGTAGGTCTTCAGTGACTAGAGTTGGTATGCCAATATCCCGTGGATCTTCTGAATCTTTCGTGATGATTAAATCCCCAGCCTGAAGTCCGAATTTCTTAATCTCTCGAGGAGATGCTGTCGCGAACATGAACTCAATACCAGATCGGACAAATTCGTTATAGTATACGTCCGTGTAATTGCACAGCTGAACAACTGGCTGGCCGGGATAATTCTTTTTGTCCACATTGCTGTTCTGATAAGTGCTCACGTAGCGGAGCCGTTGTAGTACCCATATTTTTGGCAAAGAGGTTAACCAACTATTAAATGTTTCTAAATAGCGGGGGCATGCATTGTAGTGACTCACTCTGCCACCTCCGCTAATAGAACCGCGATCGCCTTCTCCACTGCCTTCAATTCCGCATCAATCTCCGTCAGCGGGCGCGGGGGCACGTATTTGTAAAAGTATCGGTTAAAGTTGATCTCGTAGCCGACAAGGCCAATCTGGCCATCTTTCGCATCACGCTTGTCTGGATTGATCCAGGCATCCTCGACGTGCGGGAGTACCTCCTCCTCAAAATAATCAACGACACCCTGCGCCAGCGGAACGTGATCGGTGTCGGATAGATCGCTATCACGCTCGAAGGTGACCACTTTGTCGCCCAACGGGAAAAAGCCGAACCGCTCATTCCCTACCTGCTTGCCGGTCATATCCTTATCGATGACCCGTTCCGCCTCTGGGTTGGTCGCAGTCACCCAGGCCCGGATGGCCTTGAGCCGGGCAGCAGTGATTTTTTCAAATTGGGACTTCGCGTGACTCGCCAGTGCCTTGACGAAGGCGTTGTAGTCCATCCAGGTCGTCTGACCCTGGTCACGCAGACCGCGGATCAACCTGATCAGTGAGCGGCGTTCTGCATGTTCCACGGGATCAAGCAGGGCCCTGAGCAGCTTTTGGCAGCGTATTTCGGCAGCGCTGATCTCGGCCTTGGGGGCATGTTCGTCAGCACGCAGTAAGGCAAGGCCTTCTTCCTCCTCGACATGCTCGGTAACCTCGGCCCTGATGGCCGCTAAACGCTGACCACAGTCCTCGCCGAAGGTTTTGGCCATCCAGAGGAAGTAGCCATCTAACTCGCTGGTGATACGGAAGCGGCCGGGTTCGGACTCGGTGAGATCCACATCCAGGCGCAGGGGCCGTTCGATAAAAATCTTGCGATAGCCAAAGTCCCTGGGGGCGAAGACCTTGACCGTTTCGTCCACCTCGTGACCCAGGTAGAGGTTGGTGATGTGGCCGATGTCCGCATCGGTCAGCTCTCGGCGTTTGCTGCCGAGGGACTTGCGCATGGGCGCCCAGCGGCTCGTGGCGTCGATCAGACGGACCTTGCCGCGGTCCTCGGTGGCCTTGCGGTTGGTGACAATCCAGATGTAGGTAGCGATACCAGTGTTGTAGAAGAGGTCCGTGGGCAGGGCGATGATGGCGTCGACCATATCGCCCTCCATTAGGAAGCGGCGAATCTCGGACTCACCACTGCCGGCATCGCCGTTGAACAGGGGCGAGCCGTTCATGATGACGGCAATCCGGCCCGGACGATCCTTGGGCAGCTTACTGATCATGTGCAGCAGGAACAGTAACTGACCGTCGCCCTTACGGGGGATGCCGGGGGCAAAGCGACCCCGGTCCCCAGCCTCGTGCTCAGCCTGCACGTCTGCGTATTCCTCGGTGTAGTCGACGCCATAGGGCGGATTGCTGAGGCAGTAGGTGAAGGTCTGACCGGGAAACTGGTCGTCGTTGAGGGTGTTGCCGAGCTGAATGTTGTCCGGCGAGTGGCCGGTCAGCAGCATGTCCGACCGGCAGATGGCAAAGGACTCCGGATTTACCTCCTGTCCGAACAGGTTTACGCGCAGGTTGGCGTTACGCTCCAAGAGGTAATCGTTAGCCGTGGCGAGCATGCCGCCGGTGCCACAGGCCGAGTCCAGGATATTGATGGCGCTGGCCTCGCTGGCTAGCTGATCGCCATCCTTGGCAAACAGTAGCGAGGTCATCAGGCGAATCACCTCACGCGGCGTGTAGTGATCGCCTGCCTTGGCGTTGGATGTCTCGTTGAAGCGCCGGATGAGGTTCTGGAAGATGTAGCCCATCTCTATGTTAGAGACCCGCTCGGGATGGAGGTCCTTGTCGGCGAAAAACTTCACCATGGCGTAGAGCAGGTTCTGGCGCTCCAGGCGATCGATCCAGTTGAAAAAGCCGAAGTGTTCGATGAACACATCGCGCATATTCTTCGACAGGCCGTTGATGTAGGTCTTGAGGTTGGCGGCGACGTTCTCGGGGTCAGCCATCAACGCGGAGAGGGTGAAATTGCTTAACCCATAAAAGGCCAGCCTGGTTTTACGGCGAATGATCTGGGCACGGGCCTCCTCGGTGGCCTTCTCCAGGCCCGCCGCCAGGGCCTGAATGGTCTTGATGTGCGGTTCCAGCAGGCAGTCCATGCGCCGCAGCACGGTAAAGGGCAGGATAATCTTGCCGTAGTCCGCCGGGGTGATTTTGCCGCGCATCCGCTCGGCGGCCCCCCAGATCAGGTTGGCGTGGTCCTGCAGCCTGGCGGCTTGGTCTTGGCTGATAATGGCTTCCATTTAATCCCGGTCTCCCGTGATATTAGGGTTGCAATGGGGTGGTTCTTCAGATTCGGTGGCGGCTGGGTTGAGCGGATAGCCCTCGCGCTTCAACGCTTGGTTCAGGGTCATCCGGGTGGTGCCGAAATGCTCTGCCACCTCGGCTTTGGTGACCGTGGGATCGCGTAACATGGCCGCCGCCTTTTTCACGTCTGCCTTGCTCAGCTTGGGTTTGCGACCGCCCATACGACCGCGGGCACGCGCAGCTGCCAACCCGGCCTTGGTACGTTCGCGAATGAGGGAATGTTCAAACTCGGCCAGCGCGCCGAACACATGGAATATCAGTTTCCCCGCGGCATTGGTCGTATCGATATTCTCCGTTAGCGACCGAAAGCCAACGGCTCGTTCCTCGATCACTTGGATGATTTCGACCAAGTCCTTCAGTGATCGCCCCAGCCGGTCCAAACGCCACACGACGAGGGTGTCATCCCTACGCAGGGTGCGCAGACAGACCTCCCACTCGGGCCGCGTTTTCAACCCGCTACCCGTCACCTTTTCCACGAACACCTGTTCGCAGCCTACGGCGCGGAGCGCGTCGAGTTGCAGATCAGGATTCTGGTCCTGCGTGGAGACGCGAGCATAGCCGATAAGCATAAAATAGGTATGTTATCTATACGATGAATAATAGACGGGATTCTATACGCTAAAACCCGCCCCAGCAAGCCAAGGTGATGTCGTTTTCAGAAGACGGCTGCACTGAACGTCAGAAGCCGACTGCACTATAGCAGCGGAGGGGTTGGATCCATCAGGCAACGACGGGCTGCTGCCGGCCAAAAACGGACACCGCCAACCCGTTGGAAAAAAACTGAGCGTTGCTTTCCGTTAAGTTTGGTAGTTGCAAGCCCCGTTCAGGAAGAATTGCTCGATCAACGCCGCCATACCTGCGCGTGCGATACGGC
>CALMDH010000047.1:0-4542 GCA_937862735.1 uncultured Gammaproteobacteria bacterium | reverse complement strand
CCATATCAGCGCCGTAGATGTGCTCGGTCAACCACCGCTCCAGAAAATCGATGTCCTCCGCCGAAGGCGGGGTGGCGCCGAGCAGGAGCTTCTGCTGGAGTTCCTTGGCGCTGTCGATCAGGGCCGCGTGCTCGGTCCGGTGCTCCACTAGGTCCCGGTAGCCATACCTCAGCATCAGGCGCTCCTCGTGCTTGAAATGCCAGACCGTGCAACTGATCAGCTCATCCATCAGCGCCTCGGTATAGTCCTTGGGCTCACCTTGCGCGACGGCGCGGTTGAACAGGTTAAACAGGTCGACCAGCCGGCGGTGATCTTCATCGATTTCGGGAACCTCGACGCTCATCGTCTTGTCCCAGACCAGTTCTTTCATAATGCCTTGTCCTGGTTTTTAAAAAATGGACCGCGCCCGGATGTGGGGGCGGACTTCAGGGACACCCGGCGATGGGCGTGTAGGCGTCATCCGACGAAGTGTCCGGATTTCATTGTAGACCAGCCCCGCCCAGAACGACCTTTTCTCGCCCTCGTGATCCCCACGCCGTTGGAGCCGGCGGGCTGGCTGTAGTAACTTGGGGGAGAGCCACAACACCCGCGGGAGGGGAGGGCGCAGAAGGAGGTGATGGTGCGGAGATGTAACGAACTGGAACTCAACCTTTACCAAGCCCCACGCCCCAAGCCCAAGCCCCAAGCCCTATGACGCTGACCTTGACCTTGGTTGTCCTCCTGGTCCTCTCGGCCCTGCCGCTGGGGGTACATCTGGGCTTTCGCGCGCCCCGCATCCGTGAAACCGGCTCGCCGGCCGACCATGGTCTGGTCTATGAAGTCATCTGGATTCCCACGGTGCGTGGCCGGCGGCTTCATGGCTGGTGGTTGCCGGCGCCTGGCGCCCAAGGCACCCTGGTGCTGGTGCATGGCTGGGGCGGCAACGCCGAATTGATGCTGCCGTTGGCGGTGCCGCTGCGGCGTGCCGGCCTCAACCTGCTACTGTTCGACGCGCGCAATCACGGGCGCAGCGATGCCGACACCTTTTCCTCGCTGCCCCGCTTCGCCGAGGATCTCGCTGCCGCCATCGCCTGGCTCAAACAACGGCATCCCCGGCGGAGCACCCGCGTCGCCGTGCTGGGTCACTCGGTCGGCGCCGGCGCGGCCTTGTTCACGGCCACGTGCAACCGGGACATCGCAGCGGTCATCAGCATTGCCGCCTTCGCCCACCCGGCCGAGGTCACGGCTCGCTCTCTCGCGCCGCTGCGTTTGCCGAGAGGGGTCACGGCCTGGGTGATCCGGTATGTCGAATGGGTGATCGGCCACCGCTTTGACACCATCGCGCCGGTCGGGAGTATCCGCCGGGTCCCCTGTCCCGTCCTGCTGGTGCATGGTCAGGCCGATACGCTGGTCCCCGTCGAGGATGCCCGCCGGATCTTCGCCCAGGCGCATCAGGGTCGTACGCGTCTGCTCGAGGTCCCGGATGCCGGGCATGATTCGGTGGAGCGGATTGAGGATCACCTCGATGCGTTGCTGGCCTTTCTGCGCGAGACCAGTGTGCTTGGTCCCGAGACGGCCGCAACCCCGCCCTCTTCGCCCTCTCCGCCTTAGGCGGGGCTGAACCCACCTGCTGCCAAAGTGCTCGCCGAGCAACGGCGCCACGGCCGGCGCTGGCTGAAAATAATTTCCGAGTGGTCTGCTGCGATGATTGTCAATGACGTCCCTGCCGTCCCTGCCTAAACTGTTCCGTGATTCACCCCTTCACGTCGCCTGGCCTGCCCCCTTTGCTTGGGTGTGCTTCATGCAGGCCCGGGGCAACCTGCCATTGGAGCCCGTCCATGACCGAACCCACACCCTCCGGCTCGCGGCTGGAGTATTTCCCCATCTCCTTCTTCGCCATGGTGATGGGCCTGTCCGGCCTGACCATCGGCTGGGAAAAGGCCCAACACGTTCTGGACTGGCATCTGGGGATCTCCCCCTGGCTGGCCGGGACCACGCTCCTGGTCTTCGCCGTGCTTGCGTTGCTTTATGGCACCAAGGTGGTCCGCCATCGGGTCGCGGTCCTCGCCGAGTTACGCCATCCCGTCAAGCTCAACTTTTTCCCCGCCATCTCCATCAGCCTGCTGTTACTCAGCATCGCCTTCCTGCCCCTGCAAGCGGAGTTGTCCCGCGGGCTGTGGCTGGCGGGCACCCTGCTGCACCTGGTGCTGACCCTCTATGTCATCAATGTCTGGATGCACCATGAGCACCTGAAAATCCCGCACCTGAATCCGGCCTGGTTTATTCCGGTGGTGGGCAACGTCCTGGTGCCGGTGGCGGGGACCAGCTTTGGCTATGGGGATATCTCCTGGTTCTTCTTCAGCTTTGGCATGCTGTTCTGGATCGTGCTGCTGGCCATCGTCTTCAATCGTATTCTCTTCCATGACCCCATCGATGAGCGTCTGCTGCCGACCCTGTTCATACTGATCGCGCCCCCCGCCGTGGGCTTCATCGCCTATAGCCGGCTGGTGCCGGAGATCGACACCTTTGGCCGGATGCTCTATTTCAGCGGGCTCTTCCTGACCCTGTTGCTCTTCACCCAGGCCCCGCGCTTCCTGCGGCTAAAATTTTTCCTGTCCTGGTGGGCCTACTCCTTCCCCCTGTCCGCCATCAGTATCGCTAGTCTGGTGATGTCCGAACGTACCGGCACCGCTTTTTATCGCGATCTGGGTCTGGGTCTGCTGGTCCTGCTCACCCTCATCGTCATCCTTCTGCTGGTAAAGACCGCCATGGCAGTGAAGCGGGGGGCTATTTGCGTCCCGGGGCACTGACGGCTGGCAAAGAGGTGCTGCTACCCATGCGGCCCCCAAGGTTGAGTGCCCTCTGATGAGCCAGTTCCATCTCTAAGTCGGCGGATGCTGATGAGATCTTTCTCCGCTACGTCAGCACGTAAAGGCGTTAGCATTAGCTGAGATACGCAGTTTTGGACTCCTCACGGGGGACTCAAGGTTATTCAACCCGGCGCCAGTCGGCCTGGATCAGGTTGCGTTCGGCGCCGCTGAATACCAGACCAACCTCAAACAGGCCCATGCCGGGCTGGTCGCGGTACTTGGCGCTGTAACCGCGGACTTGGATCTGGGCGAGGGCGGGGTTTACGTCACCTGGGTCGGTCTGAGGAGTTACTGGCCTTTCAACTTCTCCCTGGCCACCCGTCTCGGCCGAGACAGTTGCCGTGGCGCCCGCTGCTGACGTCTCGGACTGATTAGGGGGGCGGGTCGGACGCGTGTCGCGACGCAGCTTGATCTCCATGACGTAGGTGTAGCCCTCGATCCTGACGGTAAGATCGACCTGGCCCTGGTTGCTGATGTCTTCCGGAATGACCTGGGCGTTGAGGCTGGCGAAGAAGGCATAGAGCACGCTGGCGTAATAGCCCTCGGCCTCGGGCAGGTCGTTGTGGGTGAAGTTGCGCCAGGGGATGCCGGAGAACAGGCGCTTGAGGGTGGCGATCAAGCCTGGCAGGTCGCCCGCGGCCAGGGTGTCGTAGAGGCCGTCCTGCCAGCGGCTGCGGTCATTCTCGATGCCGGTGTAACCGGTGATGAGCTGATCGTAGAGGGCAAAGCGCACCTCTTGGTTGGGGATGCGCAGGCGAAACAGCAGGCGGCCCCGGCGGCGGACCGTCTCGGCAATGGTCAGGTAACCACTCTGAAACAGCAGGGTGACCGGGTTGATGCGCTCGACGTCGAAGGCGTCAAGGATCTCCTCGCTGACCTCCACCGCTTCCAGCTCGGGCAGGAAGTAGCGTTTGCGCTGGAACAGCCTGATGAGAAAGCTCGGGCTACCGGTCTCGAACCAGTAGTTGCGATAGCTGTGACCCCTGCTGATAAACAACAGGATGTCGAAGGGGTTGTAGACCGGCTCGCCGAGGAAGGCATAGCCGTTGTACCAGGTGCGCAACTCGTCGCGGTCCACGCCGGAGAGATGCGCGGCGAAGGTAGTCTCCAGGTCCCGCTGGGTATAGCCGCACAGCGTCGCGTAGTCGGCACTCAGGGTGATGTCGCGCAGTTGATTTAGCCCAGAGAAGAGACTGACCATGCTGAACTTGGACACCCCGGTAAGGAAGGCGAAGCGAATGTCGGCATCGGCGTCCTTGATCACCGAGTAGAGGTCGCGCAGGCCCTCGCGCATCTCGGCGGCGAGGTCGGGCTGGGTGATGTTGTCCAGGATCGGCTTATCGTACTCATCCACCAGCACCACCGCGGGCTGGCCGAAACGGGCATGGGCCCGGCGGATCAGCTCGGCGAAACAGCCGGCGACGGCCGGCTGCTCGCAGACGATACCGAGGAGCTCCTGATTGATGCTGAGCTGCTCGCGGATTTTGGTCTCGAGTTGGTCCGGCCGACGCACCAGACCGCCGCCGAAGCTAAACCGGATCACCGGATAACGCTGGGACCAGTCCCAGCCCTGCTCGGCCTCCAGCCCGGTGAAGAGGTCGCGGTTGCCCCTGAACAGCTCCGCCAGGGTGTCCAGGAACAGGGATTTACCGAAGCGCCGGGGGCGGGAGAGGAAGTAGTACTTGCCCGCCTC
>CALMDH010000046.1:0-13310 GCA_937862735.1 uncultured Gammaproteobacteria bacterium | reverse complement strand
TGGAAATTGCTGTAGTACTCGATGATCTCCTGGCGGAGCAGGTCGATGCGGCGCTTGGCCCGTTGCAGACGCTTGTTGGTGCGGACAATGCCGACGTAGTCCCACATGAAGCGGCGCAGTTCCTCCCAGTTGTGGGCGACCACCACCTGTTCGTCCGGTCCGACCACCCGGCTTGCGTCCCAGGCGGGCACCTCCGGCGGGGTCGGGGCGCTGGCGAGTTGCGCCTGGATATCGTCGGCCGCCCGGGCGGCGAAGACCAGACATTCCAATAGGGAGTTGCTGGCCATGCGGTTGGCGCCATGCAGGCCGGTGTAGGCGACCTCACCGATGGCGTAGAGGCCGGGCAGATCGGCGTGCGCCCAGTCATCGGTGACCACCCCGCCGCAGGTATAGTGGGCGGCCGGGACCACCGGGATGGGCTCGCGGGTGATATCGATTCCATACTCCAGGCACTTGGCGTGGATGGTGGGGAAATGTTCGAGGATGAAGTCCGCCGGCCGGTGGGAGATATCCAGGTAGACGCACTCGGCGCCCAGGCGCTTCATCTCGTGGTCGATGGCCCGGGCGACGATATCGCGGGGGGCGAGTTCGGCGCGCTCATCGAAGCGGGGCATGAAACGGTCGCCGTTGGGCAGCAGCAGGCGCCCCCCCTCACCGCGCAGGGCCTCGGTAATCAAAAAGGTACGTGCCTGAGGGTGATAGAGGCAGGTGGGGTGAAACTGCATGAACTCCATGTTGGCCACCCGGCAACCGGCGCGCCAGGCCATGGCGATGCCATCCCCAGTGGAGACGTCCGGGTTACTGGTATAGAGGTATACCTTGCTGGCCCCGCCGGTGGCGACGACCACGAAGCGGGCGAGCAGGGTCTTGACCTCGCCGCTGGCCTGGTCGAGGACATAGGCCCCCAGGCAGCGGTCGAACTTGAGGCCCAGCTTGCGTGCGCTGAGCAGATCCACGGCCATGTGGCGCTCGAAGAGCTGGATGTTGTCCCGGGCGCGGGCCCGCCCCTCCAGGGTGGTCTCCACCTCCTTGCCCGTGGCGTCCGCGGCGTGGACGACGCGGCGGTGGCTATGCCCCCCCTCCCGGGTGAGATGATAGCCCCCGGCATCGGTGGCGCTGTCATCACGGGTGAAGGCCACGCCCTGATCGAACAGCCAGCGGATGCAGCCCGGGCCATGCTCCACCACCAGTTGCACCTGTTTGGGGTCACAGAGCCCGGCACCGGCGTCCAGGGTGTCTTCAACGTGGGAGGCCAGGGAGTCCTTGGCGTCAAGCACCGCCGAGATGCCCCCCTGGGCGTAGAGGGTGCTGCCCTCGCTCAGGTCCCGTTTGGCGACCAGGGCAATGGACAGAGCCGGCGGCAGGCGCAGGGCCAGGCTGAGGCCGGCGGCCCCACTGCCAAGGATGAGGACATCGAAACGCTGTGCTTCGCTCATGGTTACTACCTGAAATACCCGGTGGCGACTGCTTGACACCGCGCCGCGGGCGACGTGGATGCAAAGCCCGAACCATCACTATAAACTGAATCGCCCGTGGACTGGTGGACCCGCGCTGTCACGCCGGTCGCGTCTCCGGACTCCATGAACTTTCGATACAGGTGACTGTCCATGCAAACGGACTCCAGGATGCCATTTCCAGGACCCAGGGGCCATGTCTGAGCGCCCGGCGGACGAGGAACTCGTGGCGCGCGCCCAGGCCGGTGACAAGCGGGCCTTTGATCTGCTGGTCCTGAAGTATCAGCAAAAGGTGGCCGGACTCATCGGTCGTTATCTGCGCGATTCCCACGAGGTTCTGGACGTGACCCAGGAGGCATTCATCAAGGCTTACCGGGCCTTGGGTGCCTTTCGTGGCGAGAGTGCCTTCTACACCTGGCTCTATCGCATCGCGATCAACGCCGCCAAGAATCATCTCGCCGCGCGGGGACGCCGCCCCCCGGGCGACGACCTGGAGACGGAGATCGCCGAGCAATTGGAGTCTGGCGGGCGATTGCGGGACATGGGCACGCCCGAGAGTCACCTGCTGACCGAGGAGATCGGTCGCACGGTCCAGCAGGCCCTGGAGGAATTGCCGACTGATCTGCGCACGGCCATCGTCCTGCGGGAACTCGAAGGCCTGAGCTATGAGGAGATTGCCGAGGCCATGGAATGTCCCATCGGCACGGTGCGTTCCCGCATCTTCCGTGCCCGGGAAGCCATCGACAAACGGCTGAGTCCCCTGCTAAATCCCTGAACCTGGGGGTCCACCACCCATGAGCGAACAACAGAGAGAACATGTCTCCGCCCTGGCGGACGGCGAACTTGATCCCGAGCTGATCGGCCCGACGATCTCCGCCCTGGAGGCCAACGCCGATCTAAAGACCCGCTGGGAACGGTACGGTCTGATTGGCGCCGCCCTGCGCGGTGAACCCGTCTCCCCGGAGTACCGCACCCTGGCCGCGCGGGTCCGGGAGCAGCTCGAGACCGAGCCCGTCCCGCTGTTGGCTCAGCCCAGGGCCGGCCGGGCGCGGCAGCGCGTTCAGCGCCTGGCTGCCCGCTCCAGACGGGGAGGCTACGCGGCCTACGCTGGGGTCGCCCTGGCCGCCAGCGCTGCCTTCCTCGTCGTCTTTGCCCTACCACCCCTTTTCAATGCCCGGCCCGCCACCCAGCCAACGCCGTCCCTGGCCCAGATCGGGGCGCCTGGCGGCAGCGCCATGCCGCTGCCGCCCGTGACGGCCGCCAAGCCGGGCGCGGCTACACCCCGGTTGGTCAGCCTGGAACCGACCAGCGTCAAGGGTCCCGCCCCCCGCTGGCACGCGGCGGAGCCCAAGCTCCAACCCAAGCTGGATCAACTACTGCTCAATCATCAGGCTAGTTCCCCGGTCTCCGGGATCAAGGGCCTCTTCCCCTATGCCACGGTCGTTGGTTATGAAGCCGGACGCTGAGTTCGCCGTCGCGCGGCACCAGCGCCCGCTGGGCATCCGCCCCTTGGGGCACCTCGTTGCGGCCCTGGTCCTGTTGGCCAGTCTGCCGACCTCCCTCCTGCTGGCCAGTCCCCTCCCTGATCAGGACCCAGACCTGGAGCCCTTCGAGCGCATGGGACAGGCCCTGGGCTCCCTGAGTTACGAAGGCATCCTGGTCTACTCCCACCAAAACCGGATGGAGACCCTGCGCATCCAGCAGCGGGTGGTGGATGGCCGGGTTCAGGCCGTGCTCGAATCGCTTAATGGCCAGCCGCGGCACATCGAGCAGGACGGGCCCCAGGTCGTCTGCCGGCTCTCCGGCGAGCATCTCATCGCGGTGGCGCAGCGCGCCCTGGGCCAGCGGACCCCATCGGGCCAGCCCCTCAAGGCCCGGGACCTGGCGCCCCATTACCTAGTCCAGTCCCAGGGTCAGACGCGGGTGGCCGGACGCCAGACTCAGGTCATGGCCATCATTCCCGGGGACGACCTGCGCTATGGCTATCGCTTCTTTCTCGACACCGAGACCGGTCTGCCCCTGAAGATGGACCTGTTCGATGCCGACAGCGCGATCATCGAGCAGATCATGTTCACCTCCCTCACGCTTGAGCCATCCGCTCCCGGGCCGGCATCCGCCGCTCCCGCTCCCCTTTCACCCCCATCCGCGGCTGGAGACTCACCCGATGCGACCAGGGGTGCCCCTCCTGAAGTAGCCCCGGTCGCCGCCGATCCTCCCGCCCCCAGCACTAACCACCCTGAGCCCACCATTAACCCAGTCGTGACGGCCTGGACCTTCCGGGGCCTTCCCCCCGGGTTCCACCTGGCGGTGACCGAGCGTATTCCGGACGCCGCCGGCATCCCGATGGAGCACTTCATCATTTCCGACGGATTGGCCACCATCTCGGTGTACGTGGAGTCCGCGGCCCAGGAGGGCCTCAACGGCGCCTCGCGTATCGGCGCCATCCATGCCCAGGGCGGCAGGATTGCGGGCCACCAGGTGACCGTGGTCGGTGAGGCCCCGGCGCGGACGGTCGCCGCCGTGCTGTCCGCCTTGCACCGGCAGCCGGAGGGCGGGGGATGATCGAAGAAACAGGCCAGGTCGTCGCCCTGCGCGGTGAATTGGCGGAGGTGCTCTGTCACCGCCGGAGCGCCTGTGGCGGTTGCGCGGCCAATGGCGCTTGCGGTACCTCCCTGATGGAGCGGTGGCTTGGTCAGCGTCCCCTGCGCCTCCTGGCCGCCAATGCCATCGGCGCCCGGCCAGGGGAACCGGTGGTGATCGGGCTCCCCGCCGCGACCTTGCCGCTGGCGGCCGCCGTCCTCTACCTGTTGCCGTTGCTGACCCTGTTCCTCGGCGGGTGGGCCGGTGGCTGGTGGGGTGGGCTGAACGCCACCACTGGCATGGATGGACCGGTCCTGATCGGTGGCATGGCGGGCCTCGGCCTCGGCTTATGGCTGTCCGCCCGCTTCAACGCCCGGCATGCCCAGGACCCCCGTTTTCAGGCCATCATCCTGCGCCGGGCCTGCGCCGATCCGGTGACGGTCCCACTCACCCGGGCAGGCGCGAACCCGGCTGGCGACGGCCGTTGAGATCGCAACCTCACCGGATAAGAATCCTCTTCCCCCCTGTTTCTGGAGACGTCATGAAAAGTTACCCCTTACCCCTGGCGGGACTCCTGGTGGGCCTGCTGGCCCTCCTGGCCCCTCTTGGCCTCAGCGCCAGCGCCCTGCCGGAGTTCACGGCCCTGGTGGAAAAGGCCGGTCCGGCGGTGGTGAATATCAGCACTCGCCAATCCCAGACCCAGGGTACCGCGGCCCCGCCCCATGGCCAGATGATCCCGGATCTGCCGGAGGATAGCCCGCTGCATGACTTCTTCCGCCGCTTCTTTGGCGAACAGGGGGGGGATGACATGCTGCCGGATGACGATATCCAGTCCAAGTCCCTGGGCTCCGGTTTCCTCATCTCCAACGATGGCTACGTCATGACCAACGCCCACGTGGTGGATGGCGCCGACGAGATCATTGTCCGCACCAATGACCGTCGGGAGTTCGTCGCGACCGTGATTGGCGCCGATAAGCGCAGCGACATCGCCCTGATCAAGGTCGATGCCAATGCCCTGCCCACGGTCAAGATCGGCTCGGCCAAGGACCTGAAGGTCGGTGAATGGGTCCTGGCCATTGGTTCCCCCTTCGGCTTCGATCACTCCGCCACCGCCGGCATCGTCAGCGCCAAGGGGCGCAGCCTGCCGACCGAGAACTATGTCCCCTTCATCCAGACCGACGTCGCCATCAACCCCGGCAATTCCGGCGGACCCCTGTTCAACCTGGACGGCGAGGTGGTGGGGGTCAACTCGCAGATCTACAGCCGGACCGGCGGCTTCATGGGGCTGTCCTTCGCCATTCCCATCGACGTCGCCATGGACGTGGCCGACCAGCTCAAACGCACCGGCCGGGTCACCCGCGGCTGGTTGGGGGTGCTCATTCAGGACGTGACCCGTGACCTGGCGGAGACCTTCCGCATGCCGCAACCCATGGGCGCCCTGGTCGCCCAGGTCGTGCCCAACGGTCCCGCCGCCGCCTCCGGCCTCCAACCCGGTGACGTTATCCTCGATTTCAACGGCACACCAATCCATGAGTCCAGCGCCCTGCCGCCCATGGTCGGCGTCCATCCGGTGGGTCAGCCAGCGAAGGTCACCGTGCTGCGCCGGGGCGAGACCCGCGTCATCGAACTCATGATCGGCGAACTTCCCGAGGATACGGAGGTTACTGACAAGGGTGATGCCCAGGAGCGGCCCAACAAGCCCAACCGCATCGGCCTCATCGTCGAGGATCTCAGTGACGAGGATCGCGACCAGCTCGGGGTGGGGAAAAGCGGGGTCTTCGTCGCCAAGGTCGAGAAGGGACCCGCCGAGCGCGCTGGCATCCGCGTGGGCGATATCCTGCTGATGGTCGATAACAAGGAGGTGGAAAACGCCGCCAAGCTGCGCGAGTTGCTGGACGCCATCGAGCCCGGACGTTCCGTCGCCGCCCTGATCCAGCGTAACGAGGGGCGCATCTTCGTCGCCGTGCGTCTGCCCAAGGATTGAGGGACCACCCCGCGGCGGTTCCGCCCCGCGGCGGGCCATGACCCGGACCGGGCCCGCCCGGTCCGGTTCTGCTATGATGCGCCGCTCCTCCTTGGCGCCGGCGCGTGGCCCCTTCGCGCTGCCCTGACTCCAAGGCCCCACCGCCCAGCCTGACGGACATCGATGGCCGATCTGAGTCACATCCGCAACTTTTCCATCATCGCCCACATCGATCACGGCAAATCGACCATCGCCGACCGCTTCATCCAGCTTGCCGGCACGCTCAGCGATCGGGAGATGTCGGCCCAGGTGCTGGACTCCATGGACATCGAGCGGGAGCGGGGAATCACCATCAAGGCCCAGAGCGTGACCCTGGACTATAGGGCCTCGGATGGGGAGACCTATCAGCTCAACTTCATCGACACCCCAGGGCACGTGGACTTTTCCTACGAGGTCTCGCGGTCCCTCGCCGCCTGCGAGGGGGCCCTGCTGGTGGTGGATGCCGCCCAAGGGGTCGAGGCCCAGAGCGTGGCCAACTGCTACACCGCCATCGAGCAGGGCCTGGAGGTCCTGCCGGTCCTGAACAAGATCGACCTGCCCTCGGCGGAGCCGGAGCGGGTGATCAACCAGATCGAGGAGATCATCGGCCTGGAGGCCAAGGATGCCCTCAAGGTCAGCGCCAAGACCGGCCTGGGCATCCCTGAATTGCTGGACACCCTGGTGAAACGCATCCCGCCGCCCCAGGGCGACCCCGAGGCCCCGCTCCAGGCCCTGATCATCGACTCCTGGTTCGACTCCTACGTCGGGGTGGTCTCCCTGGTCAGGGTGGTCAACGGGGCCATCAACCGCCGCGACAAGATCAAGATCATGTCCACCGGCCGCACCTACTCCGCGGACAGTATCGGCGTCTTCACCCCCAAGAAGCTGGAGCGCAAGACCCTGGGTACCGGCGAGGTCGGCTTCCTGGTGGCGGGGATCAAGGAGATCGACGGCGCCCCGGTGGGGGACACCGTCACCCTGGCGGACCGCCCGGCGGACCAGGCCCTTCCGGGCTTCAAGGAGATGCAGCCCCGGGTCTTCGCCGGCCTCTATCCGGTGGACTCGGACGCCTATGAGGAACTGCGCGACGCCCTGCGCAAGCTGCGCCTCAACGATGCCGCCCTCTTCTACGAGCCGGAAGTCTCCCAGGCCCTGGGCTTCGGTTTCCGCTGCGGCTTCCTCGGCATGCTGCACATGGAGATCGTCCAGGAACGGCTGGAGCGGGAATACGACCTCGACCTCATCACCACCGCCCCCACCGTGGTCTACGAGGTCCTGCTCACCAATGGCGAGGTGGTCAAGGTCGACAATCCCGCCGACCTGCCGGAGCCGGCGGTGCTGCGGGAGATCCGCGAGCCCATCATCGAGGCCCACATCCTCACGCCCCAGGACATGCTCGGCGGGGTCATGACCCTGTGCATCGAGAAGCGCGGGGTACAGAAGAACATCCTCTACCTGGGCGGCCAGATTCAGGCGACCTTTGAGCTACCCTTGAGCGAGGTGGTGCTGGACTTCTTCGACCGCCTCAAGTCGGTGAGCCGCGGCTACGCCTCCTTCGAGTACGAGTTCAAGCGCTTCCAGGCGGCGGACCTGGTCAAACTCGACGTCCTCATCAACGGCGACAAGGTCGACGCCCTGTCCACCATCGTCCACCGCGACAGCGCCTCCAGCCGGGGGCATGACCTCACGGTGCGCATGAAGGACCTGATTCCGCGGCAGATGTTCGAGGTCGCCATCCAGGCCGCCATCGGCAGCAAGATCATCGCCCGCACCACGGTCAAGGCCTTGCGCAAGAACGTTCTGGCCAAGTGTTATGGCGGCGACATCACCCGCAAGCGCAAGCTGCTGGAAAAGCAGAAGGCCGGCAAGCGCCGCATGAAACAGGTCGGGCGGGTGGAGATCCCCCAGGAGGCCTTCCTGGCCGTGCTTCAGGTCGGCAAGGATAATTAACCTCTTATCCCGCCTTCTTGACTGACTACTTGCCTTCTTACCTTTCTACCTTCTTGTCCTTTGATCCACTTTCTCCAAAAAGCTTGGTATCCGGCTCATGAATTTTGATTTTCCGGCCTTTCTCGTCCTGGCCACGGTCCTGACCGGGGGCATCTGGCTCCTCGATGCCCTGCTCTTCGCCCCCCGCCGCCAGCGGCTGGCGGCGGAGGCGACCCTGGGGGGAGGGCCAGAGGGGCAGGTCCGCGCCCGGGCGCGGGTCAAGGAACCCGTCCTGGTGGAGTATGCCCGTTCCTTCTTCCCGGTCATCCTCATCGTCCTGCTGTTGCGGTCCTTTCTGGTGGAACCCTTCCGCATCCCCTCCGGGTCCATGATGCCGACCCTGCTGGTGGGGGATTTCATCCTGGTCAACAAGTTCGCCTATGGCCTGCGCTGGCCCGTCCTCAACAGCAAATTTCTCGACCTGGGGGCACCCCAGCGGGGTGACGTGGCGGTGTTTCGTTTCCCCCTGGACCCAGGGACCGACTACATCAAGCGCATCGTGGGCGTCCCCGGGGATGAGATCGCCTATCGCAACAAGACCCTCTACGTGAACGGGCAGGCCGTGCCCCAGACGCCGGATGGCATTTACACCGGCGTGGGCGCCGGGGCCGGCATGACCGGGGCGCGCATCGCCGACGAGAAACTGGGGGAGGTGGAGCATCGCATCCTTACCCACCCCCGGGCCCCGGACCTGGCGCCGGGCTGCTATGAACTGCTCAAGGGCCCGGTCAAGGTCCCGGCGGGCACTTATTTCGCCATGGGCGATAATCGTGACAACAGCAACGACAGCCGTTGTTGGGGCCTGGTGCCGGAGGCCAACCTGGTCGGCAAGGCCTTCGCCATCTGGATGAACTGGGATGGCCAGCGCGAGGGCTTCCCCATTGACTGGAGCCGGCTGGGCACCCTGATCAAATAGGTCAACCCCCGCGGAGGATGCGTCATGACTCACTCCCCTCGTCCTGCCTGCCAAGGTTTCGGTGTCATCAGCACCCTGATCCTGATCGCGCTGATCGCCGGGGCGGCCACCGCCGCCTTCAAGCTGGGTCCTCATTACCTCCAGTTCTGGACCGTGCGCTCGGTCATGGAAGATATCTCCCGGGATCCCGCCACCGCGGCCATGGGCCCCCAAGGGGTCATCCAGTCCGTGGAAAAGAAGCTGTACATCAATGACGTCCGTTCCGTGAGCCGCGACAACTTCACCCTGGAGAAGGCCCAGGTTGGCCGCGAACTGAGCGTGCATTACGAGGTGCGCGAACACCTTTTCGGCAACCTGGACGCGGTGCTGGTCTTCAGCCATCTGAGCCTCATACCCTGAGCGTGGTCCGCGATCCGCAACGCCTGGCGCGCGTGCTTGGCCACTCCTTCGCCCACCCGGAGCTGCTCAAGCAGGCCCTGACCCATCGCAGCGCCTCCGGACCTAGTAACGAGCGGCTGGAGTTCCTCGGGGACGCCCTCCTGGGCTTCGTCATCGCCGAGGCCCTTTGGGAGCGCCTGCCCAACGCCGACGAGGGTGATCTCAGCCGCACCCGCGCCACCCTGGTGAAGAAGGAGGCCCTAGCCCAACTGGCCCGTCAGCTTAAGTTGGGGGACTACCTGATCCTGGGGGCGGGGGAGGCGCGTACCGGCGCCCAGGGTCGGGATTCGATTCTCGAGGACACCTTGGAAGCCGTCTTTGGCGCCGTCTATCTCGATGCCGGCTTCGCCGCAGCCAAGCAACTGATCTTGCGCCAGTTCGCGGAGCCCCTGACCGCGGCCGTCAGCCAGGGACAGCTCAAGGACCCCAAGACCCGTCTCCAGGAGGCCCTGCAGGCCAGGCGGCGACCCTTGCCGGTCTATGAGATTCTCGATATCGCGGGCAGCCAGCATGAACAATTCTTCCAGGTCGCCTGCTCCCTTGCGGATCAGGGGCTGAGCACCCAAGGCACCGGCACCAGCCGGCGCCGCGCCGAACAGGCCGCGGCGGAACTGATGCTGGAGATGATCGCTAATGACCTCTGAACCGAATCGCTGTGGGCTGGTCGCCATCATCGGCCGTCCCAACGTCGGCAAGTCGACCCTGCTGAACCGCATCCTGGGCCTCAAGCTGGCCATCACCTCCCACAAGGCCCAGACCACGCGGCACGCCATCCTCGGCATCGAGACCACCCCAAGGGGTCAGGCGATCTTCGTCGATACCCCCGGCCTCCATCAGCGCGGGGAAGGGGCCTTGAATCGCTACCTCAACCGCACGGCCAAGGCGGTGCTCGCCGACGTGGACCTGGCGCTGCTCCTGGTGGAGGCCGGGCGCTTCACCCGCGAGGACGAGCAGGCCCTGAGCATCCTGGCCGAGAGCGGGGTGCCGGTGATCGCCGTGGTCAACAAGATCGACCTCCTCGACCAGAAGGACCGGCTCCTGCCCTATCTCCAGGCCCTGGGGGCCCGCCACAATTTTCTGCACCTGGTCCCGGTATCGGCCAAGCGCGGCGACCAGATCGATAAGTTGCTGGAACGGGTCATCGCCGCCCTCCCGGAGGGCGAGAACATCTACCCCGAGGACCAGTTCACCGACCGCTCCGAGCGCTTCCTGGCCGCTGAGTTGGTGCGGGAGCAAATCACCCAACGCTATGGTCAGGAATTGCCCTACAAGACCACGGTGGAGATCGAGCGCTTCGTCGCCGAGCCCACCGGTCGCTACCGCATCCATGCCCTGGTCTGGGTCGAGCGGGACAGTCAGAAGGCCATCCTCATCGGCCACCGCGGTGAGGCCCTCAAGGCCGCTGCCACCCAGGCCCGGCTGGAGATGCAGAAGCTCTTCGGTTGCCCCGTGCACCTGGAGGTCTGGGTCAAGGTCAAAAAGAGCTGGTCCAGCGACGAGGCGGCCCTGGCCAGCCTCGGCTATGGGGATGCCTGATCTCGCGGGCACGGCTAGCGGACGGATCAGGTCATCGCCTGGCGCTGCCCTGGACAGAGGCCCTGGGCGGTCGGTCAATTGCCTGAGGCTGGTTAGCCGTGGTCGCCATACCCCGTGAGCCGTTGCAGCGCTGCTTCGTCCTCCACCGGCGCGACTATGGCAATACCAGCCTGCTCCTCGACCTCTTCAGCGCCGAGACGGGGCGGTTGCCGGTCCTGGCCAAGGGGGCCAAGCGGGGTCGCGCCGCCCAGGGCGCCATCCTTCAGCCCTTCCACCCCCTCTGGGCGAGCTGGGCCGGGCGTGGTGAGGTCCGGACCCTGACCAGCGCCGAGGCCGCCGGTGGCCCATTGCCCCTGACGGGCCAAGCCCTGTTCTGTGGTCTCTACCTCAACGAACTGCTGACCCGGCTCCTGGAGCGGGGCGATCCCCATCCGGCGCTGTTTGCCTTCTACCATGCCGCCCTGCAGGACCTGGCGAGCGGTGCCCATCTCGAAACCGGCCTGCGTCAGTTTGAACTGCGACTGCTGGGGGAACTCGGTTATGGCCCCCTGCTGGATCAAGCCGATGAGGGGCCCATCCGGGCGGAAGACCGCTATCACTGCGCCCCCGGCCAGCCTCCTCGGCGGGTCCGGGCGGGGGAGGGGGATGCCCAAGCCCTCCATGGCGCGACCCTCCTGGCCCTGGTCGCCGGCGAGACCCTGGGGGAGGCGTGGATGGCGCGGGAGGCGCGGGACCTGCTGCGTCGGCTTCTGGCCCCGCACCTGGGAACGCGGCCCCTCAAAAGCCGTGAGCTGTTCCGCCAGGCCAGGGGTAAAATGCCCGACCATTCAGCCCAGTCTTGAGCTTTCAGCTGGGTTTTGCCCTTTGTCCTTGCCGGGACCGCCGTGCATGACGGCGCGGGCCGTCATGCGGCGGCCCAGGCCTTGGCGACCAGCGCTCATGTGCCAGCGCCCTGGTTCCCGGCTGAACGCATGGCTAACGATGAGCGCAGTCGCTCAGTGCCGGCTCTGTCGTTGTCGCCCCTTATCACCGGAGTTCCCATCCAGCATGTCCAGCCCCCCCGTCCTGCTCGGTGTCAACATCGACCACATCGCTACCCTGCGCCAGGTGCGCGGCACTCGCTACCCCGAGCCCATTCAGGCCGCCCTGGTGGCCGAGCAGGCCGGGGCCGACGCCATCACCCTGCACCTGCGCGAGGATCGCCGCCACATCCAGGACCGGGATGTCGAGTACCTGCGCCACATCCTGCAGACCCGCATGAACCTGGAGATGGCCGCAACCACGGAGATGGCCGACCTGGCGACGCGCATCCGCCCGGCGGACTGTTGCCTGGTTCCCGAGCGGCGCGAGGAGCTCACCACCGAGGGGGGCCTGGACGTCGCCAGCCGCCAGGCCGAGCTGACGGACTATTGCGCCCGCCTGGCCGCGGCGGACATCCGCGTCTCCCTCTTCATCGATCCCGATCCGCTCCAGGTGGAGGCCGCCCTGGCCATCGGCGCCCCGGTGGTCGAGATCCACACCGGCGCCTATGCCGAGGCCCCCGATCCGGCCAGTCGCGACCGGGAGCTGACGCGGATCTATCAGGCCGTGACCCTGGGCACCGGCCTGGGCCTGCATGTCAATGCCGGTCACGGCCTGGATTACCACAATGTCCAGGCCATCGCCGCCATCCCCGGCGTCCGCGAGCTCAATATCGGCCATGCCATCGTCGCCCGCGCCCTCTTCACCGGCCTGGAACGGGCCGTAAGGGACATGAAGGCACTTATCGCCGGTAGCCAGTCCAGGCCCGGTTGATGTCCTTGGGGCAGCTTTAGCCTGCCCAAAGGGGCGCTTGGCCCATAATTCAATCCACCGCCTTGCAGTCCCGCTCTCTTTTCAGTCAGCGGGTTGGCGCCCCGATCTTTAGCGTGAAAGTCACGGGAAAGCCTTTCATTATTAGTGGTGTGGCCTGCCGCCTCATGAGAGTTAGCGTGAAAGTCACCAGGCATGTCTGTCATCATCAGGGGTGTGGCGCGCCGCCTCATGAGAGTTAGCCCACCAGTTCCAGGTGGTGGTCATGGCGATGATCAATGGCCCTGGCGCTCGGCCCACTCCAGTACAGCCCGGATGCGCGGATTGACCAGCGCTAGGGCCTCGTCACGTTCCAGCCAGCGGAACTCATCGTGTTCCGGCCGGCCAAGCTCGGGGCTTACGGGGAGGGAGACCTCGTCCCCCGGGCTCTCCGCCAGGTAATAGCGGGCGACTTTGCCACGGCTGTAGGGCAGGGTCTCGATGAAGCTCTCGCCCCAGCGAAAATCCAGGTCGGCAAGGCTGGTTTCTTCCCGGACCTCCCTAATGGCAGCGGCCAAGGGGGGCTCGCCCGCTTCGATCTCCCCTTTGGGGAAGTCCCAATACT
>CALMDH010000045.1:0-92461 GCA_937862735.1 uncultured Gammaproteobacteria bacterium | reverse complement strand
TCCCCGGTTCGCCGATCACCATGGAGGATGTCCTGACCCAGACCGCCATGACCTATCCGGAGACCTATGTCCGCGAGATGAAGGGCAGCGAACTCAAGACCATCCTCGAGGACGTGGCCGACAACCTCTTCAACCCGGACCCCTACCTGCAGCAGGGCGGGGACATGGTTCGCGTGGGGGGATTGGACTACGTGTGCAGCCCCAACAATGGAACGGGCCAGCGCATCGCCGAGATGCGCCTGGATGATGGTCGCCTGGTCGAGGCGGACAAGACCTACAAGGTGACTGGTTGGGCAACGGTGGGTACCCAAAGTCCGGGACGGCCGGTTTGGGATCTGGTGGCCGATTATTTGCGCGCGCAAAAGACCCTGGCCCTGAAGAAGGTCAACGCGACCAAGCTGGTCGGCGTGGAAGGGAACCCGGGTCTGGCCTGAGTCTGGCAGCCGCCCCAGCTCAAGCACCGGCCAGCGCCGGCGGCGCGGACTTCAGGTTTTATCTGACGCCATGCGATTCTCGAACAGGCCAGGCAGGGACGTTCAGATAGGATCGGTGAGATGTCCTCCCGCTCGCTGCCGAAAACGGGAATGCGACATCTATAAATCCTGAAGGTATTGAGGAGAAGCCCATGATCCTGAAGACCCCTCGCGCCCTCGCCCTGACCCTGTGCCTGCTGATGGGGATGGTCACCACCACGACCCTGCCCGCCGCCATGCCGGATTGGTTCAAGGACTCCTTCCTCTACCTCCAGGAAGAGGTCGACAAGGCCGCCGAGGAGGGCAAGCGGGTCGCCCTCTATTTCCACCAGGAGGAGTGTCCCTACTGTCAGCGCATGCTGAACGTCAACTTCACTCAGCGCGATATCGTCGAGCGGGCTCAGTCCCAGTTCAACTTCATCGCCATCAACATCTGGGGCGATCTGGAGGTGACGGACCTGGACGGCACCGTCACCAGCGAGAAGGATTTCGCCCGCGCCCAGCGGGTCCAGTTCACCCCAACCATTCTCTTTCTGGATGCGGCGGGCCGGGTCAGCTTCCGCCTCAATGGCTACTACCCCCCCGAGCGCTTTAGCGCCTTGCTCGACTACCTGGGCCAGCCGTCGGCCCCCGCCGGCGGCTTCGCCGAGTTCCTGGCCGCCCGGTCACCGGCACCGGCCAGCACTGCATTGCCTCAGGACCCGGCCAATCTGCCTCATCCCCTCAAGCTCGATCGGCGCGCCAGCGGCAAGCCCCTGCTGGTGCTCTTTGAACAGAGCGATTGCCAGGCGTGCGACGAACTGCATCGGGAGGGTCTGACCCGGGACGAGGCGCGGGAATTGCTCAAGGCCTTCGACGTCGCCCTGGTCGACATCTGGTCGTCGGCACCGCTCACCACGCCGGATGGACGTGAACTGGCGGCCCGGGACTGGAGTCGGGAACTGGGTATCCACTACACCCCCACCCTGCTGTTCCTGGATACCACGGGCAAGGAGGTCTTCCGCACCGACGCCTACGTCCGCCCCTATCACCTCAGCACCAGCCTGGCGTACGTCGCCACCGGTGCCTATCAGCGCCAGCCCGAGTTCCAGCGCTTCATCCTGGAGCGCATCGACGCCCGTCGCGCCGCCGGCGAGAGCGGCCCTCCCAACCTGTGGGACTGAGCAAATAGGGCAAGAGGGAACTGTGGTACGGAGCGAGGGTAGGGTGGTGGTCCCACTTCCCATGCCCCGTCTGCCGCGGTGGCTACTCGCCCTGGTCCTCTGGCTGGTGGCCTTGCCGGGCCAGGCGATCCAGGAGATCCGCATCGGCGTCCTCAGCCATCGCGGCAGCGATCTGACCCTGGAGCACTGGCAACCCACCGCGGATTACCTGACCCAGGCCCTGGAGGGTTACCGGTTCGAGATCCTGCCCCTCCCCTTTGGCCGCATCAGCGAGTTCGTCGAAATGGAGTTCGTCGACTTCATCCTGGTCAATCCCGGCATCTACGTCGATCTGGAGGTGCGCTTTGGCATCGCCCGCCTCGCCACCCTCAACAACCGGGTCGGGGACCTGAGCCTCAACCACTTCAGCAGCGTCATTTTCACCCGCCATGACCGGGAGGACATCCAGTCCCTGGGGGATCTGAAGGGCAAGTCCTTCCTCGCCGTGGACGAGACCTCCCTCGGCGGCTTCGAGATGACCTGGGACGAACTCCTCCGTCAGGGCCTTGACCCCTATCGGGACTTCAGGACCCTGGGCTTCGCTGGTGACCACGACAGCGTGGTGCTTGCGGTCGGGCGGGGGGAGGCCGATGCCGGCACGGTCCGCACCAATATCCTCGAACGGATGGCGACCCGAGGCATGATCGACCTGGAGGAATTCAAGGTCCTCAACCCCCAGCCCACCGATCGCTTTCCCCTGGTCCACAGCACCCGGCTCTATCCCGAGTGGCCCTTCAGCCGGCTCAGCCACACCCCCAACGACCTGGCCCAGCGGGTCGCCCTGGCCCTGCTCAACATGCCGCCTGATCACCCGGCGGCCCTGGCCGGCGAACATGCCGGCTGGACGGTGCCCCTGGATTACCAGCCGGTGCATGACCTCTTCCGCCGGCTCAAGCTTCCCCCCTACGATCAGGGCTTCACCTATTACGATGTCCTCCAGCGCTATCCCCTCGGGGTGGCGACGATCCTCACACTACTGCTGCTCTTCGCCGCCCTGGCGTACCGCATCCATGGCCTCCATCGCCAGCTCAAGGGCGCCAAGTCGCGCCTGGAGGCCCAGCATCTGCTGATCCTCAACTCCGTCGCCGATGGCATCTATGGCGTCGACCGCAACGGCCTCTCCACCTTCGTCAATCGCGCCATGACCGAAATGACGGGCTGGAGCGCCAAAGAGATGATCGGGCGCAACCAGCACGAACTCCTCCATTATCAGCGCGCCGATGGTTCACCCTTCCCCGCCAGCGAATGTCCGGTCCTGATCACCTGCCAGGACGGCAAGGCCCGGCATATCCCGGAGGACCTCTTCTGGCGGCGGGACGGCAGCAGTTTCCCGGTGGAATATGCCTGCTCGCCCCTGCGCGATGCCCGGGGCGAGATCGCCGGCAGCGTGGTGGTCTTTCGGGATATCAGCGAACGCAAGCGCAACGAGGAGCAGCGTCGTCGCCAACAACGGGACCTGATCCACCAGGGCCGGCTCGATACCCTGGGGGCCATCGCCGCCGGCATCGCCCACGAGATCAATCAACCTCTCACCGCCATAGCCGCCAGCGCCCAGGCCTGCATCCGCCTGCTCGATAGCGCCCCGGAGGCGGACCCATCCGGACGGCTGAGCGATACCCTCGCCACCATCGCCCTCCAGGCCCAGCGGGGAGGGGAGATCATCCGCCAATTGCGCCAGTTCGTGAAGAAGGAGGAGCCGGTCAAGGCCTGGGTGGACGTGAATGACCTAGTCCGGCGGGCGGCAGTGCTGATCCGACCCGAGGCCGAGCGGCTGGGCGTCCAGTTCGTCACCCAACTCAGCCCGGGGCTGCCCCGGGTCCGGGTGCAGGAGATCCAGATCCAGCAGGTCATCCTCAATCTGGCCACCAATGCCCTGGAGGCCCTGGCGGATACCCAGGGCGCCCACCCCTGTCTGACCATCGCCACGGGGCCGGGGCGTGGGGACGAGGTCGAGGTGGGGGTCAGCGATACGGGGCCCGGGGTGAACGAGGCCCTGCGCACCGACGTCTTTCAGCAGTTCGTCACCACCAAGCCCCAAGGGATGGGGTTGGGGCTCTCCATCAGCAAGGGCATCATCGACGCCCATGGCGGCCGGATCGAACTGGCGGCTACCGGCGCGACGGGAAGCCTGTTCCGCTTCTGCCTGCCGGGGGAAGGAACCGCGCTGGAGTGAACGCGCCTATCACGACTTCCGTCACCGCCTGAGAAGGCTGACCGGGAGGAGATGGGGCGTGTCCATGGCCTACCGGTTCCAGAAGCGCGCCGAATTCGGCCGGGGTTGGATGGGCTATTTCGATGCCAGTTGGTGTGGGGAGGGTGGGTTAAACACCCCCCCTTACCAGATTAGCGGGCAACTCTCGCTACTCGTAATGCGTCCAGAGGCGTAGCACTTTAACGACGTGCTCCGCCTCGAGAACCTGATATACGATGCGGTGTTGGATGTTGATGCGGCGCGAATATGCGCCCGCAAGATCACCAACCAACTTCTCGTAAGGGGGCGGATTCTGGTAGGTCAAAAAGGCCGCCTCTGTGAACGATGTTAGTGTCACCGTCCCAGTTTACCCACTCGTTGCGGTGTTCGTACTGGTGAAACACTTTAATGACGAATATGTTGCAAACCGACTCGGAACTGAGGTCGAACTCTGACAGCTTGAATGTGTGCTCTCTGAATCTGCGCATGGCGTCCCTATGGCTTACGTGCATAAAGTTCAGATTAACGCGCCCAAAAATCGCGCACGATAAGCTCGAATTTGGCCACAGAACCGACCGCGGTTTCTGGGTCGCCGTTTATTCACTTGTTGGGCGATTCTATTCTTCTGTCTGTATCAGTAGCGTGGTCCGTCCCTGATTTACGGAGAATCCTGACTAGGGTTCGGAGCGCTTCATTGACAGACGCCGAATCTGGAAAGACCTCTGCAACGTCCGAATCGAGAAGTACTGTTGTTACCATGCCATCGAACATTTTTGCGTACTTCCCACGCACGCCACCCTTCATGTTAGCGAAGTCATATTCGGGGCGCATGTCGTCGCTTTCGCTAGTGGTGTGATTGCTGTTCATAGAATGCACGCTCGCTTGCCGTCGCTTTTCTGGCACTAATGATCCGGATGGCTTCTTCACGAAAAACATGGGAAACAACCAACACCTTTCCGGCCCCTGTTGCCCCGATGATCAAAAACCGATCCTCTTCCGCCGAGTGGTCCATGTCAGGATAGGTCATCGACAGAGAATCCTGAAATACCGCAATCGCCACCGCAAACGTAACCTTGTGTTTTGCTTCGTTTGTAGCGGCTTTGCGAATATCCCACTCGAAATTCATAGAAAGCTCGCCCGTAGGTTGTGCCTATATTATCGCCCAACGTTAAGCCTGGCCCGCCGACCGTTGCCGCGCCGTCGCTGCGCTCCGGCGCGGCAACGGTCGGCGGGCCGAGGTGCTTGTTGGGCGATTAGTTGGGCTGACGAATCCATAGCGGTCTGTTGCCGTTCTCTGGTTCTCTGGTGTGAGCCCGAAGTGCCCCCGCGCTTGAGGCTCAACCAGGCATTGCCACTGCCTCCTTGAATACCGCATCTCGGGAGAATAGAACTGAGAGGGACCCGAGCATGAACAAGAAGTAAGCCAACTGACCTTCGCCATTTGGCCATATCTCGATCACTCGCTCGACGAGTTCATTATCGCAAAACTCATCAAATGCAAGCTCAGATACTTCAGCCGCAGCAACGGCCTGGCGGAGAATTTCTATCTCATTCTCACGGACGGCAGAGAAAACTTCCCACGCGTTCTCAATGCACCGCTGATGGTTCTCACCATCGAAATGAATATACAATTGAATGGCCAATTCACGGCCCCATGAAACCTCTGCGCTGTATGCCGATTCATCTACAAGCGACAGTTCTCCGAAGTTAGCATCGGCAATGCACTTTGGCGGTTTCATGATGTTCTCTAAATGCTTGAGGCTAATGCTCCGGGGTTGGTCGTTGACTTCTTGGCGGCCCATCTGAGTTGTAGTTCGTCTGCGGCTCGCGGCATCTTCGTTCCCGCGCCCAACGCCTGGCTCACCCGACCGCCCAAAGCGCGGCCGCGCTTTGGGCGGTCGGATGTAGCCGGAAGTTATGTGCTTTCTTCTTCAATGCCATGCGCCTTTTGTAGGTGTTTTTCAATACTTCTCACCAATGCGCCACATTTAAAGCACCGAATTAATTTTTTCGCAATGAGATTGCTTTTCACATTATCCAGTTCTGCGTATTGTGACCATTCATTTGGATGAGTGACGCTTACATGATGATCTAGATTTGCAACTTTTTTCTTGCAGTAAGGACATGGGATATTCCGTGCTGTCTTTCTTTTGCTGGTCCTTACTCGCACCGACTTGCCTGGTAGAAGTGGACCGGAAGAAGCAGACGCCCTGTGCTTAGAGATGCCATCTCCAATCCATCCCCAGCCACCACACTTGAAGCAATTCGGATTCCCTCCACGACATGTACATTCCGGCATATGATTTTACCTTCGCTATTCACACATAACGACTGGCTAGCCCGCCCAATACCGCGCTGGCACGGCCTCCAAATATTGCGATGAGGTGGGTGCGCGGAATTGGGCCGGCGTTGAGCCATTTGTTATGTGGCCAATCAAACGTTATTGTCGAAAGCTCCGGAACGAACGTAAAGTTGCGCCCCGAGCAATGTTCCAAACTCTGGTTCGAGAACTCCGACGTCCGCAACTCTGATCTTCCAAGCCCCTTCCTGTTCGAAGAACTCGCCGAATACCTCTTCGTTGTCTCCATATTGATACACGAAAGACAGGTCATCGCTTTCTTCGTAAGGGTAGAAGCTTCTCGTTTCGAACGATCGCAGATAAGTTTCCGCGTCCTCAAGAGTTCGAGTTATGGTAGACGGGCCTTCTAACTGATCAGGTACAACTCTCCAGTCTTTATATCCCCGGCGCAATATTTGCCCAGAGAAGTGTTCGCCATACTCATGATCGGATTCAAAAACATAATGTCCTGGGTTGACGCGTGTAACATTCATTTCTGGTTCTGCCGAAAATACTTGTTGTGCGGCTACTTCCGTTTAATCTGTTCCAGATTATCTTTTGCCCATTTGGAAACAACTTTAGCGCATGAGAGCATTATAAGTGGTGGGAAGTGAGTGACGAGTTCCCCGTATCTAATGTCGTTTGGGTATTTGGAAGCCCCAACACTTTCGGCGCTAAGCAAAGCTCCAACTGTGCCGTTCGATGTACTTGCAACTACTTCCTGGGACAATAACCTTGAGGCTGATAACGGCAACGAATTGCCAACTCGCGTGTCAGTTAGCTCGCAGGCGCAGATGTCTTTTAGTAAGCCATTGAGGTCGTGTGACCGCTTCTTAAGTTCTTCCAATGTATATCCTGCTCGTTCTAAGAGAGCCTTAAGAGAAATCTCGCAAGAAAGCAAGCTCAAGTATAGAACCGTACGTCCAACTTCATCACTTGGGGATGTCTTTGTGACAAACGATTCAGCAGCCTCGATCAAGCGGTCTGAAAATTCAATGCTGTATTCCACGAGGTTTTGCTCCTGCCACATAACGCCTTGCTTCACCTGCCCCGCGTAGCGGGGTCAGGTGCAAGCCCCAGTTAGGCCGGTTGATTTAAATTTTGGGTTACCAAAAAGACGGCACCCGACCTACGCAGTTACCGGAAGTAAGATAATTCAGAGACGCTAAGCTACCCTAGCCGCAGCTAAAAAAGTTCCTGGATAAAATTTATTTCCATAGCGTTTGCTAGGCTTATGAAGGTAAGTTTCAGGAAAAAACCAAGCGGTTAAGTCAATCGACCGTTCAGATTTGAGAGCTTGAATAATGTTTTGGATAGAATTAGTCATCGTAAGAAGCGATGTTCCCGGTTCAAAACAAGGTAAACCTATTACCACGGCTGTTTGTTTAACCGCAGTATTCTGTGGAAGACTGCTAAGTTGAAAGCTGTGAATACCTGTTATATTTTTTATTTGATTAGAAGCTTTTTTTAATCCGGAAGCTATTTTACTAGCAGTTGCTAGCCTAGATGCATCATATTCTGCTAATTTACACTCCACTAACTCAATAATGGTAGTATTTTCGTTGCCTGTTACAACACAAATATCAACACGTTCAGACTGTTGGCTTGTTACACCATTTCGCATAACGTATGTTTCTGGCATTGCAGGCGCACCACTTGCACTTAATGACCCAGCTAAAATAGCTGAATTAGTTCTTTCAAGATACTCCCAAGGTGCATCATCATATCTAAAATTTACACATAACTCATTTAATGTTTCAATCCACACAGAACAAGCCATTTGCCAATAGTCAGGCAATCCATATGTTGTATTAAATTTAGTACCCTTAAGTGGTTCCATAGTTCATTCCTCGCCTAACGCAGAGCTCAGCCGACGCGAGCCCGCGCAGCGGGTGAGCGGTCGGCTGGAGCGCCTTGTTGGGCGCGGGTTAGTTCCCAATGGTGAATTTGTCCCTCCCAGTCTTCTTGTACGGAACTTACGATTGCATTATGAAATTTTTGGTGCTCGGGCTGTAACGCCATAAGAAAAACGACGTGGGGCGTGGAAAATGCCTCAACGAAGGAGCCGGATGTCGCGTTCCTCAAAGTCTCTAGCATGCGCTGGATAAAATTGAGTCGATTTTCGCGAATGAAGTGCTGGTATATCAATAGTGACTTCCCGGAGGCCCAGAGCGCTTCCACTTCGCGCCAATATAAAAACTTTGGTGAGTCCTTTCCTCCGTATGCCTTTGATTTAACCTCCAAACCATTGTCGGGGTCGAGGAAAACGCAATCTCTACCTTGCGCCCGCTGGGCAAGCGAATTGAACCACGAACTTCGGCCTGAAGCTGTATCGGGCACAAGTGAGGAGAAGTATTCTGCTTTCGGGATAAGGCCACTACCTTCGATCAAGCTAACTCGGCGCATCCGGCAAGACACCAAAAGCTCTTTGATTTCTTGGAACAGAACAGGGTCGTGACGTGACCACTTGCCTGGATGCTCCAGATACGAGATGAACTTTCCATCTGTACTGCCATCGTCAGGCGTCAGCATCCAAGCGACCAAAATACGGAACCCACTGGCGCGAATGATGGCGCGTAACAGTCCGTACTTCCGATAGTCGTTGATGTCCCCGAAATATTGGTCCTTCATGGTGCTCTCATCATTTACGCCCAACGTCAAGGCTAACCGGCCACACAGAACGGTGCGTATTGAGCGTAGCGAGAACCGCACCGGTTTGGGTGGTCCGAGTTTAGCCGCGTGTTAGGCACTTTTTTGTGAATCTAGATACAGAGTATCGGGACAAATATCTTGTTCGTGTGGCCATACAACAGTTCCGTCAATTACTTTTGCTTGAACAAAATAATTTTTGTTTTTAAATTCCTTAAATACCCCGAATTCTAACAAATCAGAACAATCATATATGCCGCGCTCTCCATTGCTAAAAACAAGATATAACTTATAATCATCCGATGCAGATACTTCTTTTACTCTGGGGTTCATTTTTATCTCAGCGGGTCTATTTTATAAGGTTGCTCACCAGATACGGCTAATTCCCAATCAGCCATGAGTTCTTCTTTATGTATTTCTATCCATGCTTGCAGGAGTTTCATTTTGGAAGATGGAATACTGCCTTCAAGAACGTTACCTTCTGGTATTGATACTATGACTTCCTCCCCAGAATACTTGACATGAATATGTGGAAGCTTGTGCTGTTTATTATCCATGAAATACATGTAAATTATGATTCCATAGAATGCTGATATTGAAGGCATGGTTTCCTCTTAATTGTAATGCCCAACGCCAGGCTCACCGGCGCCGCTATTCGCGGCGTCCGGTGCAGCACCTCGTTAGGTTTGATTTTAGCCATCTGGAAGCTCGCCGGTCTCGGCCAGGTTCAAAAACTGGGTTTCATTTAAGAATTGCACGCCTTGTAATTCAGCTTTCTCAATCTTTTTAGGTCCGGCATTTTCACCGCCACATAGAAAATCGAGATTCTTCGTTACAGATGAAACTACTTTAAAGTTATGAATCTCAGCAATTGCTGAAAGCTCAGTTTTCCTGGATGCACCGAATCCAGTGAAGCAAATTTGTAAACGGCTATCTTGTGCTTTTCTTGAGCGCATGGAATAGATAATTTTCCATGCCTCCGAGTCGGAAAGAGCCTCGATTTGTTCCTTGCTCATATCCGATTTAGACATGAGTATCATTGTTGGCTTCTCGCTTGCCATTTTCTCTCCTCGGCACCTAACAGTTTACTAGACAGAATGTCGGTCAGGTGTGCTAGGCAGAATCTGCCTAGCACCGATAGCATGAATTCTGCCTAGCACGCCCAACCCAAGGCTTGAGTTGCACGTGTTGTGGCGTACGATTCAAGTTCACTCCGATTTGTCTAAGGACGCTAGCATATGTCAGTCGCTCAAACAACGACAACATCCGCCGAAGCACGCTTCTGGGCACGGTTCGTTCGTTGAGCGCGCTCGGAGTAACGGGGTCAAGGAAAGCGCGCTCCGCTGGTATGTGCACCGTGCCGAGGACTACATGAAGGCGTTCCCGGACATGCGCTTGTACGAGCACACCCGCGCGGATGTCACCGGGTATCTGGAGCAGGCCGGGAGACGAGCCGGAATCGCGGACTGGCAGTTCGTCCAGATCGTCGATGCACTACAGAATTTGTTGCTGACGGCTCGGTCGCCCGTTGCCACCGAAGCCCGCGGCGGTAAAGCCGAAAATCGCACGGCAATGTCGATAAAATGGGCGGGAGAGACGGACCCGAACCTTCACGCGGGCGCGCGTGACGGGATCCTTCCAGCCCGTCACGGAAGCGGGCCCAACCCACAGCCGCCGATCGAGGGGGAGCGCCCATGGCCGCCCAGCAACCGACGATCCATATTGTCGACGATGACCAAGACGTGCGGGAGTCGATCCGGCTCCTGATGGAGTCGGTGGGCCTGCCCGTGGCCACCTACGGCTCCGCCCAGGAGTATCTGGAACGCTTCCGCTCCGACCAGTTTGGCTGCCTGGTCCTCGATGTGCGCATGCGGGGGATGAGCGGCCTGGATCTGCAACGCCGCCTCCAGCAACTCCCCGGTCACCCCCCCATTGTCATGATCTCCGCCCATGGCGACGTGCCCATGGCGGTGCGCGCCCTCCAGGCCGGCGCCGTCGATTTTCTTGAAAAACCCTTCAATGACCAGGCCCTGCTCGACGCGGTCCATCGCGCCATCCAGCAGGACGCCCTGCGCCGGGGTGAGGCCTCCCGCCTGGCGGAGATCAAGGAGCGCATCGCCCGCCTGACCCCCCGGGAGGCCGAGGTGATGCGCCGGGTGGTGGACGGTGAGCGCAACAAGGTGATCGCCAGTGAGATGAATATCACCCAGTCCACCGTCGAGGTCCATCGGGCGCGGGTCATGGAAAAGATGGAGGCTAGGACCCTGTCGGAACTGATGCGCATGCTGGTGACCCTGGAGATCTGCGAGGGCAAGGGCTGATGAATGCTTGCCTGCCGGTCAGCGTGAAGGTCACGAGCGGTATCTTCTCTCTTAGGGGGGTGGCGAGACCCGTCAGGAACCTTAAGTGGATCCTGGTCGGTCTGCTGGCGCTGGCCCTGACAGGCCTGCTGCCCCTCGCCCCCGGTTACCCGACTCTGGAGGCGGCCACCGCCCGGCCAAAGGTCGGTTTGGTGTTGGGTGGCGGCGGGGCCCGGGGTCTGGCCCATGTGGGGGTCCTGAAGGTCCTGGAGGAACTGCGCGTGCCCGTGGACTGTATCGCCGGCACCAGCATGGGCTCGATCATCGGCGGGCTCTATGCCTCCGGCATGAGTCCGCCGGCGATGGACCAGACCTTGCAGGCGATCGACTGGCCCCAGATGTTCAAGGACGGCCCCGGCCGGGCGGATCTGCCCTTCCGCACCAAGGTCGAGCAGCAGGTGCTGCTGACGGACAAGGGGGTGGGGCTGAAGGATTGGCGGGTCCAGTTACCCCTGGGCTTGTTGCAGGGGCAGAACCTGCTGCTTCTGCTGGAGGAATTGACCCTGCCCGCCGCCGAGGTGCGAGACTTCGACCAGTTACCCATCCCCTTCCGCGCCGTGGCCACCGATCTGGCCACGGGCGAGGCGGTGGTGCTGGGGGACGGGGAGTTGGCGAAGGCCATGCGCGCCAGCATGTCCATCCCCAGTGCCTTGGTGCCCGTGGACCTGGATGGCAAGCTGCTGGCGGACGGTGGCATGGCCGATAACGTGCCGGTGGACGTGGCGCGCCGGCTGTGTCGGCCGGATGTCATCATCGCCGTGGACGTGGGCGCGCCCCTGGTGCCGACCAGCGAACTGACCTCCGTCCTTTCCATCACCGAGCAGCTCACCGGCTTTCTGACGGTGCGCAATGCCCGTCAGCAGATCGCCACCCTGGGGCCCCGGGACATCCTCATCACCCCGGACCTCAAGGATATCTCCAGCCTGAACTTCGAGCGCTCGGCGGAGGCGGTCGCCGTTGGCTACCGGGGCGCCCAGGCCCTGAGCGACCGGCTCAGCGCGCTCTCCCTGTCACCGGAGGCCTATCTGGCCTATCTGCGCGCCCGCCCGGCGCTCCCGGAGGACAAGCATCCCATCATCGATTTCATCCGCATCGAGAACGACACCCGGCTCGCCGACCAGGTCATCGAGCAGCAACTGACCGTCAAACCGGGAGACCGCCTGGACCCGGAGCGGCTGAACCGGGATCTTAACCAGATCTATGGCATGGGGGCTTTCCAGCAGGTCGATTACGGCCTGGTGCGGGAACAGGGCCGCACCGGTCTGGTGGTCTCCGCCCGGCCCTCCTTCATCGGCACGGATCGGCTGAATTTCGGGCTCTACCTGGGCGGGGACATGGGGGGTGATTCCATGTTCAACATCAGCGCCGCCTATACCAAGTCCCAGCTCAACGCCCTCGGGGCGGAATGGCGGACCTTCGCGCAACTGGGCAACAACATCACCCTGTCCACGGATTTCTACCAGCCACTGGATGCCGATCAGGAGTACTACCTGGATCCCTTCCTCAGCTATGAGCAATACAACCTGAGCCTGGGCAAGGAGGGTGACGAGGATGTCCTGGGTCTGAGGGTCCGGCAATTCCGCGCTGGCCTGGAGATGGGCCGCAATCTGGGGCACTGGGGACGCCTGAGTCTCGGGCTCTTCTACAGTGGCGGCAGCAACGCCGTACGGCATGGGGTGCCCAATGGGCTCCAGGGGGATTTCAACAACAGCGGCTTCACCCTGCGGCTGGATGCGGACACCCTGGACAGCCTGGATTTCCCCAGCAAGGGCTATTACGCCAACCTGCGCTATCGCGGGGCCCTGACCGCCCTCAGCGCCGATGAGGATTTTCAGACCCTGCTCCTGGATGGCGTCAAGCCTTTCGCCTGGGGTAAGTCCGTACTCATCCCCCGCGTTCACCTGGGCGCCACCCTCTCCGGCGAGCCCGGTCCCGAGGACCTGTTCCTGCTGGGCGGCTTCCTCAACCTCTCGGGCTATCAACCAGGGGATATCTCCGGCAAGTACGTGGGCCTGGCGGAGTTGGTCTATCTCTACCGGCTCAACGACGCCTCCGCGGCCTTCTCCCTGCCCCTGTACGCGGGCGGTTCCCTGGAGGCCGGGGGGGGCTGGGAATCCCTGGACAACTTCCAGTCCGATTCCATCCTCCCCGCTGGCAGCCTGTTCCTCGGTGCCGACACCCCCCTGGGTCCGGCCTATCTCGGGGCCGGGTTCTCCAACAAGCAATCCGCCCTGTATCTCATGCTCGGCAAACTCCTGTGGTAGGGCGGGGAAGCGGGGCAGGTCCTCAGGCAAATTCCACCAGCAGGTCCTTGGCGTTCACGTTCTCGCCGTGACGGGCATGGATGGCCTGGATCTGGCCATCACGCTCCGCGGTGAGCATGGTCTCCATCTTCATGGCCTCGATGGAGACCAGGGGGTCCCCTTTGGCCACCTTCTGGCCGGCGTGGACCGCCACGGTGACGATGGTGCCGGGCATGGGGGCGCCCACGTGCCGGGGGTTGCCCTCCTCGGCCTGGGGCTTGGCCTTGACGTTGGCCAGGCCGGCCTTGGGCACCCGGATCAGGCGGGACTGTCCGTTGAGCTCGAAGAAGACCTTGGCCACGCCCTCCGCGTCCGGCTCGGCCACGCTCTGCTCCGAGATGATGAGGGTCTTGCCACGTTCCAGCTCGACGCTGATCTCTTCCCCCGCATGCAGGCCATAGAAGAAGGCCGGGGTCGGCAGGATGGAGACATCCCCGTAGTGACCGCGGTGGGCGGCGTAGTCCTTGAAGACCTTGGGATACATCAGGTAGGACGCCAGGTCGGTATCGTCGATCTGGCGGCCGGTGGCGTGTTCCGCCTCGGCGCGGACGGCTTCCAGGTCCACCGGCGGCAGGAAATCCCCGGCGCGGCCGGCGATCGGCGCCTGTCCCTTGAGGACCTTGCGCTGCAGATCCGGCGGGAAGCCGTCTGGCGGGTAGCCCAGCTCGCCGCGCATCAGGGAGATGACCGACTCGGGGAAGGCGATCTCCCGCGCCGGGTCGCTGATGTCCGCCGGCGTCAGGTTGTTGGCCACCATGTAGAGGGCCAGGTCGCCGACCACCTTGGAGGTGGGGGTGACCTTGACGATGTCGCCGAAGAGGCGGTTGACGTCGGCATAGGCCCGGGAGACCTCCCCCCAGCGATGCTCCAGGCCCATGGCGCGGGCCTGCTCCCGCAGGTTGGTGTACTGGCCCCCGGGCATCTCGTGGCGATAGACGTCGGCGGTGCCGGAGCGGATGTCGGCCTCGAAGGGGGCGTAAAAGCGCCGCACCCCCTCCCAGTAGTGGGACAGACCCTGCATGGCGTCCAGGTCCAGGCCCGGGTCCCGCTCGCCCCCGGCCAGGGCGGCGGCGATGGACCCCAGGTTGGGCTGGGAGGTCAGGCCGCTGAGGGCGTCCAGGGCGCCGTCCACGGCGTCGCATCCCGCCTCCACTGCCGCCAGCACCGTGGCGGCGGCGATACCGCTGGTGTCGTGGGTGTGGAAATGGATGGGGATGCCGACCTCCTGCTTGAGGGCGCGGATCAGCTCCCGGGCAGCGCGGGGCTTGCAGACGCCGGCCATGTCCTTGATGCCTAGGATCTGGGCCCCGGCCTGCTCCAACTGTTTGGCCAGGTTGACGTAATAGCCGAGGTTGTACTTGGGACGGGCCGGGTCGGTCAGGTCGCCGGTGTAGCAGATGGCCGCCTCGCACAGGGCGCCGCTCTCCCGGACGGCGTCCATGGCCACGCGCATGTTGTCCACCCAGTTGAGCGAGTCGAAGACGCGGAACAGGTCGATGCCCTCCCGGGCGGCCTGCTGGACGAAGTAGCGCACCACGTTGTCGGCGTAGTTGGTGTAGCCCACGGCGTTGGAGGCGCGCAGCAGCATCTGGAAGAGGATGTTGGGCACCGCGGCGCGCAGCCGGGCCAGCCGCTCCCAAGGGTCCTCCTTGAGGAAGCGCAGGGCGACGTCGAAGGTGGCCCCGCCCCAGCACTCCAGGGAGAAGAGGCCCGGCAGCAGGCGGGCATAGTGGGGGGCGATCTCCACCATGTCATGGGTGCGCATGCGGGTGGCGAAGAGGGACTGATGGGCGTCCCGCAGGCTGGTGTCGGTGAGCAGCACCTGGGGCTGGTCGCGCATCCAGGCGGCGAAGCGCTCCGCGCCCAGGGCCTGGAGCCGGTCGCGGCTGCCCGGGGGCGGGTCCAGGCTCAGGTCGCAGGGGGGCTTGATGGGCGCCGCCAGGGGTAGGGGGGGCAGGGCGCGGCCCTTCATCTCCGGGTTGCCGTTGACCCGCACCTCGCCGAGGAAGCGCAGCAGCCGGTTGGCACGGTCGCGGCGCTTGCGGAACCTGAACAGGTCCGGGGTCTCGTCGATGAAGCGGGTGGTGCACTCCCCGGACAGGAAGAGGGGGTGATTGATGACGTTTTCCAGGAAGGGTAGGTTGGAGGCCAGGCCGCGCACCCGGAATTCCCGCAGGGCCCGGTCCATGCGCCGCGCCGCCTCCTCGGGCTGATGGCCCCAGGCGGTGACCTTGACCAGCAGGGAGTCGTAATAAGGCGTGATGACGGCCCCGGTGTAGGCGGTGCCGCCATCCAGGCGGATGCCGAAACCCGCCGGACTGCGGTAGCCGTTGATCCGGCCATAGTCGGGGGTGAAACCGTTCTCCGGGTCCTCGGTGGTGATCCGGCACTGGAGGGCGTGACCGTAGAGATGGACATCCGCCTGGCGGGGCACGTAGGAGCCCTCGTCACCGATGCGCGCCCCCTCGGTGATGGCGATCTGCGCCTTGACGATGTCGACGCCGGTCACCAGCTCGGTGACCGTGTGCTCGACCTGGATGCGGGGGTTGACCTCGATGAAGTAGAAGCGGTCGGTGTCGGCGTCCAGCAGGAACTCGACCGTGCCGGCATGGGTATAGTCCGCGGCCCGGGCCAGACGCAAGGCGGCCTCACACAATTCCGCCCGGCGTTCCGCGCCGAGATAGGGCGCCGGGGCGCGCTCGACCACCTTCTGGTTGCGCCGTTGGACCGAGCAGTCGCGCTCGAACAGATGGACGAGCTGGCCGTGGGTGTCGCCCATGACCTGGACCTCCACGTGGCGCGCCCGGCGCACCAGCTTCTCCAGATAGACCTCGTCATTGCCGAAGGCGGCCAGGGCCTCGCGACGCGCCACCTCCATGGCCGGCCCCAGGTCGGCTTCGGTCTCGATGACCCGCATGCCGCGCCCACCGCCGCCCCAACTGGCCTTGAGCATCAGGGGATAGCCTACCGCCGCCGCCAGGGCCTTGGCCCCCACCAGGTCCCGGGGCAGGGCCTCGGTGGCGGGCACCACCGGCACCCCCGCCCACTCCGCCAGTTGTCGCGCCGAGACCTTGTTGCCCAGCAGGCGCATGACCTCTGGTTTCGGCCCGATGAAGGCGATGCCCGCCGCGGCGCAGGCGGCGGCGAAGTCGGGGTTCTCGGACAGGAAGCCATAGCCGGGATGGATGGCGTCGACATGGTTCTCCCGGGCGATACGGATGATGTCGGCGATGTCCAGGTAGGCGGCGATGGGTTTTTGGCCGGCCCCGACCCGATAGGACTCATCGGCCTTGAAGCGATGGAGGGCGAAGCGGTCCTCGTTGGAGAAGATGGCGATGGTGCGGATGCCCATCTCAGCGGCGGCCCGCAGGACGCGGATGGCGATTTCGCTGCGGTTGGCGACGAGGAGGCGGCGGATCTTTTTCATGGTACGGCCGGGGAAAAATGCAAGAAAGGGGGATTTGCGCGGGGATGGATTACTTTGCCATGGCGGCAATGAATCCGCCATGGGGTCATGGCCAGATGCTATCCGCCTGGGGGGTGGAGGCCAGGGGGGGACCCGGCGTGGTCAGGCAATCAGGTTCGAAAGTGCAACTTTATGAATAATAGATTAAAAAAATGATCGTGCGTCATTTTCGCGCCGCTGACGGGGTCGCGGGGACCAGGAACAGCGGTCCCCCTGGGGGGGCTGGCCAGGACATGATCAGGCCCTCCGCTGGTCATGGCGGTGTCATGGCCCCGTCGTGGCCCCGTCACAAAGGGATTGCCCTTCGGGCCTTGCTAGCCCACAATTAGGTTGTCTGTCAACCCCCCGACATCAGTCTTTCCTGCCATGATCAATCCCCTCCCGGGCCGCTGGCGGCGGCCCCTGCTGCATGTTGCGCTCTTTCTGGCGGGCATCTATCTCTATGCCCTGCTGGTGGAGTTCGTCGGTGGCTTCAGCACCCAGGTAATGTATCGCCAATGGCCGGAGGCCCTGCTCGTCCTATACTTCTACGGCCTGATTTACGCCCTGCTACGACCTTCCCGCTGGCGGCCCTGGCTGGCGGCGGCGCCGATCCTGCTCATCTATCTGACCCACGACGTCTTTTATCTGGCCTATGGCAAGGTCTTTCGCTTCGTCAATATCGCCGAGCTGCCGGAGTTGCTGCAGATCCTCCCCCCTCTGTACGTGGTCCTGCTGTTCCTGCTCTTCCTGACACCCCTGACGGTGATTCTGTGGCAGATCGACTACCGTCGGCCCCTGCGCATCCTCCTGGCCTGCCTGCCCCTGGTGCTGGTCGTGGGCCTCATCAAGGGGACGCCGGAGGCCTTCGCCACCGGCTTCAAGTCGATCGCCTACGAGATCGTCAAGTATTCCGATGGCAAGAGCGTGGAAACCAACGGCCGCCTGGCGATGATGCTCTACCGGGAGGCGGAGCGGGAGGGCGTCCTGCGGGCGATCCAGCCCTATCTCAATCGTCCCGGCTATGACAAGGCCTTCACGGGTGAGGTGGAACGGATCCGGCCCAACCTCGAAGCCCGGAACGTGCATCTGCTCGTGCTGGAGAGCTTCCTTGATCCCCGCCTGTTCCACGATCTGAAGCTGTCCCAGGACCCGGTCCACCCGGACTTCGCCGCCCTCTTTGGTGACCAGGTTGGCCTGTCCCGTTCGCCCCTCTTCGGCGGCGCCACCTCCCAGGCCGAGTTCGAGGTCCTCTGTGGCGTGCCCGCCCTGGAGCAGTTATCGAGTGTCGAGTTCAACACCTTCACCGGTGCCCCGGCGCGCTGCCTGCCCGACCTGCTGGGCCAGTTGGGCTATCGCGCAACCGCCAGCAACGCCTATAAGCCCAACTTCTTCAACACCCAATCGGCCTACCGGGGCATGGGCTTCGCCGAGCAGTATTTTTCCCAAGAATTCCTCCCCCGCGAGCCTACCTATCTCACCTTTGGTGACCCTGGCCTGGAGGAGTACATCTTCGACGGCGATCTGCTGCCCCAGAATCTGGCCTTCGTGCGCCGCCATCTGGAGGAGCATCCCGGCCAGCCCCTGTTCAACTATCTCCTCACCATCTTCGGGCACACGCCCCATAACGAGGACCTGGACAAGCGCCCGCGGATCATCAAGGTCGAGACCCCCCACAACGATGAGCATCTGGAGCGGGTGGTCAATCATTTCTACTACCGGACCCAGGCCCTGGCGGCCTATTTGCGGGAACTCATCGCCCTGGACCCCGACAGCCTGATCGTCCTGGTCAGCGATCACGTCCCGCCCTTGCAGTTCGGCCCACCGACCTACAAGGCGCTCAATTACATGGGCAATATCGAGGGCAGTCATTTCTACAACCGCATCGCCATCCTTGACCGGGGGCGACCCGTCACCTTTCCGCCCCTGCGCCACTTTGATTTTCCCGACCTCATCGTCGATACCCTCACCGGCGGCAGCTATTGCGCCACGGCGGAATGTGATTACCGGAACGCGCACAAGCCGCCGCGTGAGGACTACGCCGACCAATACCTGGCCCTGATGGCCCACGCCTCCGAGTAGGACGCAAGACTTGGACTGGGACCCTGGTGTATGTTTAGCCTACTGACATGAGGTAGCAAGCCACGCTCCTGAAAATGGCTGCTGCTGCATAAGCTTGATATCTGGTGAGCTTGACCATGAATTTGACCCTCGAATGCGAGCAAGAAGACGACGGTCGGTGGCTTGCCGAAGTGCCGCAATTGCCAGGCGTGCTCGTTTATGGCGCTTCCTGTGTTCAAGCGATGGCAAGGGCTGAAGTTCTTGCTTTACGTGTTCTTGCCGAGCGTTTAGAGCATGATGAAGACAAGCCCACCGATATTCTCATCTCCATAGCCGCCGGTCTATGCGATGACGCTAGGCCACCCCCGTTGCCTCCCTCCTCGGGCATTCCCTGCATCGGCTGGTAGGCGGACGCGCTTTTGTTGGCGCGGATCATCAGACTGCCCGGTGCTGGTCCTGGGCATGCCAGCCCCGCGCTCCCCGGCCCTTGCCGCCTCTTCCTCTGGCGGCTAGCATCAGCCGCATGAACGCCGTCTTCCGCCCGGCGATACAGGCGCTGCCATGAGCAATTCACCCCCGCCGCCGACCAACGACCGGCCACCTGCACACCCTCAGCCCAACAATCCCCTCCATGGGATCACCCTGGAGGCAATCTTGACGGCGCTGGTCGCCCATTATGGCTGGGAGGAACTGGCGGCGCGCATCCGGCTGCGGTGCTTCGCCCACGAACCAAGTCTGTCATCGAGTCTGAAATTCCTGCGCAAGACGCCTTGGGCGCGGGCCAAGGTGGAAGGGCTCTACCTATTCATGCTGCGCGAGCAGCGTCGGGGCCGGAATGGCCCAGAAGCCCGAATGGCCCAAAAGCCGGAATGGCCCAAAAGCCGGAATGGCCCATAAGCCCGAATGGCACATAAGCCCGAATGGCACATGGATAAAGAAGGAACTCCCGCGACGTGAACCACCAATCCCTCTCCTCTTTCATCTGGTCCGTGGCGGACCTCCTGCGGGGCGACTACAAGCAATCCGAGTACGGCCGGGTGATCCTGCCCTTCACCGTGCTGCGGCGCCTGGACTGCGTCCTGGCGGACACCAAGGAGTTAGCCCTGACGGAGTTCGCCCTGCGCACCCAGGCCAAGCTCAATCCCGGGCCCTTCCTGCTGCGGGTGACCGGGCGCGGCTTCTACAACGTCTCACGGCTGGACATGAAGCGGCTGATGGGCGATCAGGACCACATCGCCGCCAACCTGGAGGGCTACATCGACGGCTTCTCGCCCGAGGTGCGCGACATCTTCGAGCGCTTCGACTTCTTCACCCAGGTGGACCGGCTCCAACGCGCCGGGCTGCTTTATCAGGTCACCGAGCGCTTCGCCACCATCGACCTGCACCCCGATGCCGTCGACAACCACCAGATGGGCCTGGTCTTCGAGGAGCTGATCCGCCGCTTCGCGGAAATCTCCAACGAGACCGCCGGTGAGCACTTCACCCCGCGTGACGCCATCCGGCTGATGGTCAACCTGCTGTTCATCGAGGACGACGAGATCCTTAGCCGCCCGGGCGTGGTCCGCAGCCTTTACGACCCCACAGCCGGCACGGGGGGCATGATCTCCACCGGCGAGGAATACCTGGCCGAGCTCAACCCCGACGCCCGCCTGACCCTCTTCGGCCAGGAGCTCAACCCCGAGTCCTACGCCATCTGCAAGGCGGACATGCTGATCAAGGGGCAGAACATCAGCAACATCGTCTTCGGCAACACCCTCTCCGCCGACGGCCTGGTGGGCAAGCGCTTCGACTACATGCTCTCCAATCCACCTTTTGGCGTGGAGTGGAAGAAGATCGAGGCCGCGATCCGCAAGGAGCACCAGGAAAAGGGCTACGCCGGGCGCTTCGGGCCGGGTCTGCCACGGGTCTCGGACGGATCGCTGCTGTTCCTGCTGCACTTGCTATCGAAGATGCGCCCGGCCAGGGACGGCGGCAGCCGCATCGGCATCGTCCTCAACGGCTCGCCGCTCTTCACCGGCGGCGCCGGCTCCGGCGAGAGCGAGATCCGCCGCCATGTGCTGGAGAACGACCTGCTGGAGGCCATCGTCGCCCTGCCCACGGACATGTTCTACAACACCGGCATCGCGACCTATGTCTGGATTCTGAGCAACCGCAAGCCCGCCCACCGCCAGGGCCGGGTCCAGCTCATCGACGCCAGCCACTTCTGGCAGAAGATGCGCAAGAGCCTCGGCAGCAAGCGCAAGGAGATGAGCGAGGAGCACATCGCCCTCGTCACCCGCCTCTTCGGCGACTGCGCCGAAGCCCACCTGGCCCTGGTCCTGGACGGCGCTGGCAAGGAGGTGGAACGTCGGGTGCTGATGCCAGGCGATCCCCCGCCCCCCGCCCCCGAGGAGGGGACCGGCCGCGCCAAGGTCCGGGTGCTGCCCCTCTCGCGGATCTTCCGCAACGAGGACTTCGGTTATCGCACCATTACCGTCGAGCGCCCCCTGCGTGACGAGGCCGGCGAGCCCCTGCTCGGCCAGAAGGGCAAGCAGAAAGGCCAGCCCCAGCCCGACCCCAAGCTCCGCGACACCGAGAACGTACCCCTGAGCGAGGACGTCGACGCCTACTTCGCCCGCGAGGTCCTGCCCCACGCCCCGGACGCCTGGATCGACGCGAGCAAGACCAAGATCGGCTACGAGATCCCCTTCAACCGCCACTTCTATGTCTTCGAGCCGCCTCGGCCCCTCGCGGCCATCGACGCCGACCTTGCCCGGGTCACCGAGCGGATCAAGGCGCGGATCGCGGAGCTGTCGGCGTGAGCTTCCCGCGTTATCCCGCCTACAAGGATTCCGGGGTGGAGTGGTTGGGGAAGGTGCCCTGCAATTGGCAGGGCTGGAGACTGTCTCATGCCTTTGGCGTGATTGGTAGTGGCACAACCCCTCCGAGCAATGAGCCGCAGTGGTACGAAGAAGGCGCTACCCCTTGGGTGACGACGAGCGAACTTCGCGAGGTCGTGATCACAGAAACGGTTAAATCAATAACCGATGACGCGCTTCGCAAGTTCTCCGCGCTCCGGATCTATCCCGCAGGATCACTGGTGATTGCGATGTATGGTGCCACCATTGGCCGACTGGGAATTCTTGGCGTTGCAGCAACAACTAATCAGGCATGTTGTGTTCTTTGCCAGCCTCAGCATCTACAAATTCGTTTTTGCTTCTATTGGTTTCAGGGATTCAGAGAGAACCTGGTTGCTTGGTACGCGACGGGCGGTGGACAGCCCAACATCAACCAGCAGATCTTGGCTGAATTGCTCATCCCGGCCCCATCACTCGGTGAACAGGCTGCCATCGCCGCCTTCCTCGATTGCGAAACCGCCAAGATCGACGCTCTGGTGGCCGATTACCGCGCCCTGATCGAGCTACTCCAGGAGAAGCGCCAGGCGGTCATCTCCCACGCCGTCACCAAGGGCCTGGACCCGACGGTGCCGATGAAGGACTCCGGGGTGGAGTGGTTGGGGGAGGTGCCGGAGCATTGGGAAGTTGGTTCCGTTCGGCGTTTCTCTGCCTCAGTTGAGACCGGAAGCACCCCCTTAACTTATAAGCCTCTGGATGAAGGCGATGGTGTTATGAACTGGTTCACACCCGGTGATTTTGACGGTTCAGTTGTGCTGTCTCGTGTGGCCAAGCGATTGTCTAAGGCCGCCCTTGAAGCAAGGGAAGCGCCCGTTTTCCCGGCAAACTGCGTGCTTGTTGTAAGCATAGGAGCGACGCTGGGTAAGGTTGGCTATTGCGGCGTCGAATGCTCTGCGAATCAACAGATCAATGCCGTTATTCCGGGTTACAACCTCTCCGGACAATTCTTGGCTTACGCGCTTTGTTCCAGGGTGGACAGCATGAGGGTGCTTTCAAATGCATCCACGATTGGCATCATGAATCAGGAGAAAACGAAAGCTGTTCCATTGGTGAAGCCCCCGCTTGCTGAACAGATCGACATTGTCAGATTCCTTGACATGCAAAGCGATAGGGTTGACTCCCTCATCAACGACGCCAAAGACGCCATCACCCTCCTCCAGGAACGCCGCACCGCCCTGATCTCCGCCGCCGTCACGGGCAAGATCGACGTGCGCGGCCTGGTGGAACCGGAGGCCACATGAGTACCCACCACGAAATCGCCTTCGAGGACGACATCTGCCATCACCTGGCCGCCCACGACTGGCTGTACGACGGCCCCCAGGACCACCAGCATTACCACCGCGCTCTGGCGCTCTATCCCGCCGACCTCATCGCCTGGGTACAGGCCAGCCAGCCTCAGGCCTGGGAGGCCCTGGAGAAGCGCCACGGCCCCGCGACGGCGGACACCCTGCTCGCCCGGGTTCGCGACCAGATCGACGCCCGCGGCACCCTGGACGTGCTGCGTCACGGGGTCTCGCTCCTGGGGCCGAAGAAGCCCATCGCCCTCGCCCAGTTCAAGCCGGCCTTCGGGGTGAACGCCGAACTCGCGGCCCGCTATGCCGCCAACCGCCTGCGCGTGGTGCGGCAACTGCGTTACTCCCTGTATAGCGAGAATTGCCTGGACCTGGGGCTGTTCCTCAACGGCATCCCGGTGGCCACCGCGGAGCTGAAGACCGACTTCACCCAGTCCGTCGCGGACGCCGTGGACCAGTACCGCTTCGACCGCGACCCCCGGCCCCAGGGCGGTCAGGGGGGCGCCATGGGGCGCGGGGCCAAGCCCGAGCCCCTGCTGTCCTTCCCCAACGGCGCCCTGGTGCACTTCGCGGTCAGCAACTCCCAGGTGCGCATGGCCACCCGGCTGCTGGGCAAGGAGACCGTTTTCCTGCCCTTCGACCAGGGCGATGGCGGTGGCGCCGGCAACCCGGTGAACCCCGCCGGGCACCGCACCGCCTACCTCTGGGAGCAGATCTGGCAGCGGGACGCCTGGCTGGAGATCCTCGGGCGCTTCATCATCGCCCGGCGCAACCCCAAGCAGCAGCTCGAGCGCTATATCTTCCCGCGCTACCACCAGTGGGACGCAACCCGCGCCCTGGTGCTCACGGTGATCGCCGAGGGCATCGGGGGCCGCTATCTCATCCAGCACTCCGCGGGCTCGGGTAAGACCAACACCATCGCCTGGACCGCCCACTTCTTCGCCGACCTGCACGACGCCGCCGACCGCAAGGTCTTCGACTCGGTGATCGTGGTCTCCGACCGCACGGTGCTCGACGCCCAGCTCCAGGAGGCGATTTACGACTTCCAGCGCACCACCGGCGTGGTGGCGGCGATTACCGATCAGGAGGGCAGCAAGAGCGGCGCCCTGGCGCGGGCCCTGGCGGCGGGGAAGAAGATCATCGTCTGCACCCTCCAGACCTTCCCGCGCGCCCTGGCCGCCGTGCGCGAGCTGGCGGCGACCCAGGGCAAGCGCTTCGCCGTGATCGCCGATGAGGCCCACAGCTCCCAGAGCGGCGAGGCGGCCGCCAAGCTCAAGGAGGTCCTCTTCCCGGAAGAGCTCGCCGACCTGGCCGACGGCGGCGAGGTCAGCGGCGAGGACCTGCTGGTGGCCCAGATGGCCGCCCGGGCGCGGGACGCCGGCATCACCTTCGTCGCCCTTACCGCCACGCCCAAGGCCAAGACCCTGGAGATCTTCGGCCGGCGGCCGGACCCGGACCGGCCGGCGGGCCCGGACAACCTGCCCGCCGCCTTCCACGTCTATTCCATGCGCCAGGCCATCGAGGAGGGCTTTATCCTCGACGTGCTGCGCAACTACACGCCCTATAGCCTGGCCTTCAAACTCGCCACCGGCGGCCGGGAGCTGAACGACCGGGAGGTCGAGCGCGCCACGGCCCTAAAGGGCCTGATGCGCTGGGTGCGCCTGCACCCCTACAACATCGCCCAGAAGGTACAGGTGGTGGTGGAGCATTTCCGCGCCGTGGTGGCCCCGCTGCTCGCCGGCCAGGCCAAGGCCATGGTGGTGCTGGGCAGCCGCGTCGAGGCGGTGCGCTGGCAGCTTGCCATGACCCAGTACATTGCCGCCCAGGGCTACCCCCTGGGGGTCCTGGTGGCCTTCTCCGGGGAGGTCAACGACCCCGAATCCGGCCCCGACCCCTTCACCGAGCGCGGCGCGGCCCTCAATCCAGGGCTCAGGGGCCGCGATATCCGCGATGCCTTCGCCGGCGGCGACTACCAGTTGCTGCTGGTGGCCAACAAGTTCCAGACCGGCTTCGACCAGCCGTTGCTGTGCGGTATGTACATCGATAAGCGCCTGGCCGGGGTGCAGGCGGTGCAGACCCTCTCCCGGCTGAACCGCGCCTACCAGGGGATTCATGGGGTCAAGGACACCACCTATGTCCTGGACTTCGTCAACGACCCCGACGAGATCCTGGCGGCCTTCAAGCCCTACTATGAGACGGCGGCCCTCGCCGGCGTCACCGATCCCAACCTGGTCTTCGACCTGCGCGCCAAGCTCGATGCCGCTGGCCACTACGACGACCACGAGATCGAGCGCGTGGTGGCGGTGGAGCTCAACCCCAAGGCCACCCAGCAGCAGCTCAGCGTCGCCGTCGCGCCCGTCGCCGACCGGCTCATCAAGCAGTTCGCCGCGGCCAAGCAGGCCCTCGCGGCGGCCACGGCCACGGGCGACGCCCGCGCCGAGCAGACGGCCCGGGAGACCATGGCGGCCCTGCTGCTGTTCAAGCGCGACCTGGGCACCTTTCTGCGCATCTATACCTTCCTGTCGCAGATCTTCGACTACGGCGTCACCGATATCGAAAAGCGGGCCATCTTCTTCCGCCGGCTGCTGCCGCTCCTGGAATTCGGGCGCGAGCGCGAGCAGGTGGACCTGTCCCAGGTGCGCCTCACCCACTTTGCCCTGCGCGGCCGGTCCCCGCGGGACCTCGCCCTGGGCGGCGGCGTGGGGGACCCCACCGCGGATTACCGGCTCGACCCCCTGTCCGCTCCCGGCTCCGGTGCGGTGCAGGACCCCCAGCGCGCACTGCTCGCGGAGATCATCCAGGCGGTCAACGACCTCTTTGGGGGCGAGCTGAGCGACGAGGACAAACTGGTCTACGTCAACGAAGTCCTGAAGACCAAGCTGCTCCAGTCCGAGATCCTGGTGCGGCAGGCCGCGAGCAACACCAAGGAGCAGTTCGCCAGCTCCCCCAACCTGGAAGAGGGTCTGCTCGACGCCATCATCGACGCCCTGGACGACCATCTGGCCATGGGTCAGCAGGCGCTCAACTCCGACCAGGTACGCGCGGGGATCAAGCGCGTCCTGCTGGGGCCCGGCCAGTTGTGGGAGGCGCTGCGGGCGCGGGCGAGCGCCCTTGGCGAGGCAGCTTGAACGCGACCTCGACCAGGGCGATCTTTGACGCCCGCATCGGGGTTTGTGCTCAGGGAAACGAGACTTGCCATGACCGACGCAACTTAAACGCTGATCACCGTCATCGGGGGGCGGTGATCAGCGCGGTCGGTACGCCTCCGCCGCAATATCAATATTTGGAATGATTCATTGTTGTGAAGAACATCTTGATCAAGGCCCTGTTCGATCAAGAACTACTATGGCCATCAAGAACCTGTTGTGGGTGATGTTCCTCACCCTGGCAAATCTGAACCTCGGCACCTTGGCTGTGCCGGCCAACTGAAGTGTAGCGGTTCCCATACCATGAGCACCCTAGACGCCACTCTACCCACGCCCTCTAGCGACGGCCTGTTCGCGGCCGCCCTGGCCTGTCTGCGCGAGCGCGACCCCGAGGCCAAGCAGCGGGCGACGCGGCAGGCCGCGGCGGATTGGCGCGCCGGACGCCTGGCCCTGGATGAGTCCTGCCCCGTCGATCCCCTGACGGAGCCCGGCCGGCCCGCGCGCCCGGAGCTCGTCCACCCCCGCGACCTGGCCAAGCGCTCCGCCCGCGCCAGCAAGGGTGGTGGCAAGGGACGGGCGGCCCTCATCCATGCCGTGGCCCACATCGAGTTCAACGCCATCAACCTGGCCTGGGATGCCGTCCAGCGCTTCCGGGGTCTGCCCCGGGCCTATTACGACGACTGGGTGCGGGTGGCGGACGAGGAGGCACTGCATTTCGGGCTGATGCGCGATCGGCTCCGCGCCCTGGGCTTCGATTATGGCGATTTCCCCGCCCATGATGGCCTCTGGTCCATGGCCCTGCGCACCGCGGCCGACCCCCTGGAGCGCATGGCCCTGGTTCCGCGGGTCATGGAGGCCCGGGGCCTGGATGTCACGCCCGGCATGATGGCCCGCTTCCGTGAAGCCGGTGATGAGGAGACGGCGGCCTGCCTGGCGGTCATCCTGCGCGACGAGGTCGGCCATGTGGCCGCCGGTACCCGCTGGTTCCGCTACCTGTGCGTCGCAAGGGGGCTGGACCCGGAGACCCGCTATTTTGAACTACTCGGCGCCCACCTCGGCGAGAGTATTCGCTGCCCCCTCAACCTGGATGACCGGCGCCAGGCCGGCTTTGCCGAGACCGAACTGGAACGGCTCCAGGCCCTGTGCCAGCGGGGCCCGCGCATGCTTAGCCGGCACCGGGAAAGCTAGCCAGACCCTATTCGTTCAGACCCCTCGCGCGCTATAAGGGCTTCGGAACCGCATGCCATTGGTTCTCTTACTCCCTCCCCCCTGGTGGGGGAGGGTTGGGGAGAGGGGGTCTGAACGGGTAGCCAAGACCCAACGCCAGTCGCCTACAGCCCTCGGGACCGACTATCAGCGCCTCGCCCTGACCCTCGCGCCACTCCGCCAGGACCAGGCGCTGGGCGGGCTGGCCATCCAGGGACAGGGCATGATCCCCCGGCCGATGGGTGTGGCCATGGATCAGCCGGCGGGCACCCTGGCGCCGCAAGGCATCCAGGACGGCGTCAGGATTGACGTCCATGATCGTGAGGGATTTGCCGGCGATGGCCGCCATGCTGCGCCGCCGGTAATCCTGGGCCAGGGCGCGGCGCCGCTCCAGCCCCCGCCACAAAAAGAGCCGTTTGACGATCGGGTTGCGAATGACGCGGCGAAAACGCTGATAGGCCCGGTCGTCGGTGCACAGCAGATCGCCATGCATCAGCAGGGTCGGGGTCCCGTAAAGGTCGATGCGGGTCGGATCGGCCAGTAGCTCGCAGCCGGTGTCCGCCAGGAAGCGGCGACCGAGGAGAAAGTCGCGGTTGCCGGGCAGGATGGCGCAGCGGGTGCCGCTGGCCGTCAGGTCCCGCAGGGCGGCACGGATGGCGGGGTAGGGGGGCTCATCGTCGTCATCGCCGATCCAGGCGTCGAAGAGGTCGCCCAGGATATAGAGGGCCTCGGCCTCCCGGGCCTGCCGGCCCAGGAAGTCGAGGAACAGGGCCACCGTCGCCGGCCGTTCCGGCGCCAGGTGGAGGTCAGAAATAAAAAGGCTAGCGGGCATGGGCGGTCAGGCTTGGTGGGGCAGGGGCTATTGACGTAGATGACTGCGTCCCGCGGTCGGTCCGTCAGCCGCTACCCGGAGCAGGGACTGCCGCCACTCGGTCAAGGACCGCCGGCAAGCCGAATGGGCGGACATGGCCGCGGCATCGGGCTCGCGCCTGTCGACCGCGGCGGGGGCCATTCAACCGAGGCGGGAATTGGCTATTCCACCACGACCGCCTTCTCGATCACCACGTCCTCCACCGGCACATCCTGGTGGCCCTGACGATTGCCCGTCTTTACCCCCTTGATCTTGTTGACGACGTCCATGCCCTCGGTGACCTTGCCGAAGACGCAGTAGCCCCAGCCGTCCTGGCCGGGATAGTCCAGGAAGCCATTGTCGGCGACGTTGATGAAGAACTGGGCGCTGGCGGAATGGGGGTCCATGGTGCGCGCCATGGCGATGGTGCCAGCCTTGTTCTTGAGGCCGTTCTTGGCCTCATTAGGGATGGACTCGCGGGTGGGCTTCTGCGTGAAGCGGGTGTCCATGCCCCCGCCCTGGATCATGAAGCCATTGATGACGCGATGGAAAATAGTCCCGTCATAATGACCGTCGCGGACGTAATCCTCAAAGTTTTTGGCGGTGATCGGGGCCTTGTCGAAGTCGAGTTCGATGGCGATATCGCCGTGATTGGTGGTGAGTCTGATCATGGAAGTAATCTCTGGTTGGCGAGGCTAAAGGAATGGGATGCTGATTGGCGTCGGCTCAGCCGTCGACGCGGCTGGCCTTCTCGATCACGATGGTCTCCAGGGGCACATCCTTGGGGAACATGCCCTTGGCCCCGGTGGGGGTCGTAGCGATGGCATCCAACACGCTCATGCCGTCCGTGACCCGGCCAAAGACGGCATAACCCCAACCCCGCGGGTTCTTGCCGCTGTGGTCGAGGAAGGCATTGTCCTTGTGATTGATGAAGAACTGGGCCGTGGCCGAGTTGGGATCGTTGGTGCGGGCCATGGCCAGGGTGCCGCGCTCGTTCTTCAGGCCGTTATCGGCTTCGTTGGGGATGGGGTCACGGGTCGCCTTTTTTTCCAGGTCGGCGGTGAACCCACCCCCCTGGATCATGAAGTCCGGGATGACACGGTGGAAGATGGTGCCGTCATAGAAGCCTGTATCCACGTAGGCCAGAAAATTGGCCACCGATTGGGGGGCCTGGTCCGGATAGAGTTCGATGACGATGAGGCCCTTGTTGGTCTGCATGTTGACCTTGGGATTGGCCGCCAGGGCCGCCCCGGCGAGGGTCAGGGTCAAGAGGGCAAGGCCAGCGAGCAAAAATCTCCGCATGTAGGGTACTCCTGGTGGGACGGAAGGGGGGCGGGGGATACCGCGGCATGAACTGAACCCGCATGGTAAGGGCTGGGAGGACGCGGGAAAACCCCTCGCCGCGGAATGCTGGGGATGGCGGAGGATTTGCGGGGTTGACCGGGTCGCGGTGACCGGGTCGCGGTTTCCGCCTGATGGGTGGCTCTGCTACCATCTTCGCCGCCTGGGCGTGACGGCGCTGTTAAGGTTAAGGCACCCCACCTGGGTCCATCACCATCGGGGCCATGTCGAGCCCCTCCTCATTTCAGTTAGTCACGGTTAGCGTGAAACACTCCAGTGGAGACTTTCATCGTCTGGGGTGTGGCTGGCAGCCCATGAAAGTTAGTCCGGCAACGCCCCGCAAGCGCTGGCCGAATCTTGTCCCGCTTCATCCCTATTCCGGTCCTTTTCCCCCATGCTCCAGATATACAACAGCCTGACCCGCCGCAAGGCCGACTTCGTCCCCCTGGAACCTGGCAAGGTCCGCATGTACGTCTGTGGCATGACGGTTTACGACCTCTGTCACCTGGGGCACGCCCGGGTGATGGTGGTGTTCGACGTGGTTTACCGCTACCTGCGGCACCTGGGTTACGCCGTGACCTATGTGCGTAACATCACCGACATCGATGACAAGATCATCAACCGCGCCAATGAGCGCGGCGAGGCCTTCGGCGACCTGACGGCACGGTTCATTCAGGCCATGCACGAGGACGCCACCGCCCTGGGGGTCTTGCCCCCCACGGAGGAACCCCGGGCGACCGCCCACATCGACGAGATCCTGGCCATGATCCAGACCCTCATCGCCAAGGGCCATGCCTACGCCGCGGACAATGGGGACGTCTACTATGCCGTGGGCAGCTTCCCCGGCTATGGCCGCCTGTCCGGCAAGGACCCGGCGGAGCTGCGCGCCGGGAGTCGCGTCGAGCCGGGGGAGGCCAAGCGTGACCCCTTGGACTTCGCCCTCTGGAAGGCCGCCAAGCCCGGCGAACCGGCCTGGGACTCCCCCTGGGGCCCCGGCCGCCCCGGCTGGCATATCGAATGCTCCGCCATGTCCACCTGCGCCCTGGGCAATCACTTCGACATCCATGGCGGTGGCGCGGACCTCCAGTTTCCCCACCACGAGAACGAGATCGCCCAGTCCGAGGGCGCGACCGGCGAGCCCTTCGTCGAGGTCTGGATGCACAACGGCTTCGTGCGCGTCAACGAGGAGAAGATGTCCAAGTCCCTGGGCAACTTCTTCACCGTCCGCGAGATCCTCGACCGCTACCGGCCGGAGGAGGTGCGGTATTTCATCCTTACCAGTCACTACCGCAGCCCCCTCAACTATGACGAGGAGCACCTGGAACAGGCCCGCGGCGCCCTGACGCGCTTCTACACCGCCTTGCGCGGACTCCCGTCCCCCCCGGCACCGACGGGCATGGATGGTGGGGAGACCGGTAGCGAAACCGTCAGCGAAACCGTCGGTGAACCCCTTGGCGAACCCTTTGGCGCGTTTGGTCATGGGGCCGGCGGCACCCAGGCCAGCGCCCGGTCCGCGGCGGCCGCGTCCTCGGGGGGTACCCTGGCCGTGGCCGGGGATGGACAGTTCCGGGCGCGCTTCAGCGCCGCCATGGATGACGATTTCAATACCCCCGAGGCCCTGGCGGTCCTGTTCGACCTGGCACGGGAACTAAACCGCGCCCGCGCCGAGGACGAAACCCGGGCCGCCGATCTCGCTAACGAACTGCGTGCCCTAGGCGGGGTGCTGGGCTTGTTGCGGGATGACCCCGAGGCCTACCTGCGCGGTAGTGCTACCGTGGCTGGGCTAAGCGATGACGTCATCACCGGCCTTATCCAGCGCCGGGCCGCCGCGCGCCAGGCCCGGAATTGGGCCGAGGCCGACCGGCTGCGCGATGAACTCCAGGCGGCAGGCATTGTGCTGGAAGACGGCCCCGCCGGCACGACCTGGCGGCGGGGCTAATGCGGGGCTAATGCTTAGTACCCGTCCATCAACCGCTTACCGAACCGTGAAAGCCCCCTAGGGGGCATATCGGGAACCGGAAAATGGACTGTTTTCGGCGAAAGAGCGAGGACCCTACTCTTAGGGGGCAGATCCGGGTCTAGGCATGCCTAGCGACAGGTCTGGTAAGAGCTTGGGGCTGCTGAGGGGCGGCGCCGGCGCAGAGATGGACTCTCAGCCCTGAACATGCAGCCTGGCCGCTTGCAAGGTGTTCTCCAACAGGCTGGCGATGGTCATGGGACCGACGCCGCCCGGCACCGGCGTGATCCAGGAGGCCCGCTCGGCCACTGGCGCGAAGTCCACGTCGCCCACTAGGTTCCCCGCCGCGGTGCGGTTGATGCCGACATCAATGACGATGGACCCCTCCTTGACCCAGTCTCCCTGCACGAAATTGGGTCGGCCAACGGCGGCCACCACCAGATCGGCATTAACGATCTTGCCCGGTAGATCCCGGGTGCGGCTGTGGCAGATGCTGATGGTGCAGCGCGCCGCCAGCAATTCCAGGGCCATGGGCCGGCCGACGATATTGGATTGACCGATGATGAGGGCGTCGAGGCCCTCCAGGTTGCGGCCCGTGCGCTCCAGCAGGGTCATCACCCCCTTGGGCGTGCAGGGGCGCAGCAGGGGCATGCGCAAGGTCAGCCGACCGACGTTGTAGGGATGGAAGCCATCCACGTCCTTGGTCGGCAGGATGCGCTCGATGACCTGCTCCTCGTCGATGTGGTCCGGCAAGGGCAACTGGACCAGGATGCCGTCGATGGCCTCCCGGGCATTGAGGTCGTCAATCAACGCCAGCAAGTCCGCGGCGGGGGTGTCAGGCGGTAACTGATGCAGCTCGGAATAGAAACCGACCTCAGCGCAGGCCGCCCGCTTGTTGCGCACGTAGACCTGCGAGGCCGCGTTGTCGCCTACCAGCACCACCGCCAGTCCCGGCTGCCGCTTGCCCGCCGTCACCAGGGCCTCGACCTGGGTCTTGATGTCGGCGCGAATCTCCGCCGCGATGGCCTTACCGTCGAGAATCTGGGCACTCATGGGTTCTACCTGAAGTCGGTTGGACAATGGCAAGATCATAGCCACCTTCCGAGGCAATGCAACCAGGGCAACCAGGCGCGCAAAAAACCTGGGGCCCCTAATTGACGCCAAAAACGCCCTTGCGTATGATGCCGAGTCTTCGGTTTCTGGACCCAGTCCGAAAGCGGGGTATAGCGCAGCCTGGTAGCGCGCCTGCTTTGGGAGCAGGATGTCGGGGGTTCAAATCCCTCTACCCCGACCACCTTCCCTAGCGAACTTATAAGCCCCGGTAGCTCAGCCGGACAGAGCAACGGCCTTCTAAGCCGTGGGTCGGGGGTTCGAGTCCCTCCCGGGGTGCCAATTTGGCTTCCGAGAGTGACCACGGCACCGATCGCTTGGAAGCCGCTAACAGGGATTTTGGTTTAGATGGTGGACGTAGCTCAGTTGGTAGAGCACAGGATTGTGGCTCCTGCGGTCGTGGGTTCGATTCCCATCGTCCACCCCAAAGTGATATCATTTCGCCCACGTTCGGGCCATTAGCTCAGCTGGTAGAGCAGTGGACTCTTAATCCATTGGTCGAAGGTTCGAATCCTTCATGGCCCACCATAAATTCAAAGGCTTAGGACTAATAATCCTAAGCCTTTTGCTTTTGTGGATGGAATTTTCATCATGGCCTGAACCCAATCAGCAGGGGTGTTGGGGGATTGGTCGGAGGTGTGGAGGCAGAATCGTGTTGGGGGCATAAAAAAAAACCCCTTAGCAGTCTCCCCGCCGAGGCGGATCAACAGAAAGGGGCCGTGTTAAGGAGAACGATAGTGTCAGCGGTGGCGATAAGCAACATTCGGGAATGTGGTGGATCCCTCTGGCATGTCGATTAGGCTCTGGCGTCCATGGATATCCTCTTCCTTGATGATTGGCTGGTGGCCGTCAACAAACCGTCTGGCCTGCTCGTTCATCGCAGCCTGATCGATAAGCACGAGACCGACTTCGTCCTGCAGCGGGTGCGCAACCAGCTTGGCCGACGGGTCTATCCGGTGCATCGCCTGGATAAGCCTACCTCCGGCATCCTGATGCTCGCCCTGGATCCTGGGACGGCACGCGCGATGACAGCCCGGTTTGCCGCCGGCCAGGTCGAGAAGACCTATCGCGCCATCCTGCGTGGCTTCCCCGAACCGGCGGGGGTGATCGACTATGCCTTGCGTGAAGAACTCGATCCTCTGGCCGATGCGTGTGCAGATCGCGACAAGGACTCCCAAACGGCGGTTACCCAATATCGGCGGCTCGCTACCGTCGAACTTCCCCACGGCGTGGGCCGCTACCCTACCGCCCGTTATGCCTTGGTCGAGCTACAACCGAAGACCGGCCGTAAGCATCAGCTTCGCCGGCACCTTAAGCATATCTTCCATCCCATCATCGGCGATACGACCCATGGTGACGGCCGCCATAACCGGTTCTTTAACGAGTGCTTCGACAACCGGCGCCTGCTGTTGGCCGCGACGGCGCTGCGATTTCGTCATCCCCAAACCGAGGAGGCGCTGGTTCTGACGGCCCCGCCGGCAGCGGATTTCCAGCGCATCGTGTCGGCACTGGGCTGGGATGCTTGAGCACTGGCCTGGTGCCGATAGGGTTCCGAGGGCCGCGCACCAATTCAACTGGGGTATGAAAGTGGGGGTAAAACGCGAAAAGGGCCTTTCGGCCCTTTCTGTCTTTTCGCTAAGTATCTGTTTGAATTGGCGCGCCCGGAGAGATTCGAACTCCCGACCCTCTGGTTCGTAGCCAGATACTCTATCCAACTGAGCTACGGGCGCGTGATCAAGGCGCGAATTATGGCCATCGAGCGAGGGGACGTCAACCCCTTCCAGCAGTCTCCCGCGGCCTTCCGATGGGCCACCCTGAGGATCTCGCGTGCCCCAAGGCCGTTGCGGCTCGTCGCTGCGGGTGAATCGACCCTGAGCGGTGCAAAGAGACCCCCAGCGAGGGAATAGACCCTGAATAGCCGCTTCGCTACCATGGCGACCTTGCCGACACAACCAAGGGGTGCCGTGTGCAGATTCCTTCCCATCCCGCCGAACATTGCGTCGCGATCCTCGGTGCCAGCCCGAAACCGGCCCGTTACGCCTACCAGGCCCTGCGCTTGCTGGATGACATGGGCTATCGGGTGTTGCCCATCCATCCCCATTTTCCCGACATCGACGGCATTCCGGTGATGAAGAGCCTGGCCGCCATCGCCGAGCCCGTGCATACCCTGACCCTTTACGTCGGTCCCGAGCGTAGCCAGGGAATGGTGGAGGATATCGTGGCGCTGCGGCCGGGGCGGGTGATCTTCAATCCCGGCACCGAGTCGCCTGCGCTGGAAGAGCGCCTGACCGCCGTGGGTATCCCTCACGAGCGCGCCTGCACCCTGGTCCTGTTGCGGACTGGCCAGTTCTAGATCGGGCCATTCGGACGAACTACTGCGGGCCGTTCGGACGAGCCGCGCGTACCCTGAATCTCCCGCGACGGTCGTCTGTCGTATCGGCCGTAAACCTACCTTGGTCAACAGTCCCACATGAGCTATCTCGACCACATCCAGGCTTGTAATCGCTGGGACCCCCGTCAGTTCGTCCCCTTCCGGGTCGATGGCGAACGGGTGGGGCAGATCCGCCGGGATTTCCTGCCCTGCCTGAAGGGCTGGCCCCAGATCCTGGCCTGGTCCGAGACCGGGGTCGATTGGGCCCATCCGGCGACCGGCCTGGAAGAACGCACGGCGATTTTCCATGATTTGATGGAAGCCTTGCATGCCCAGGGGCTGATTGGCCATATCCACGGCGAGCGCTATCCCGTGGCGGCCTCGGACCGGTTGCGGCCGCGGCTGCTCATCGACCGCTCGGCGGCCACCTACTTCGGCGTGCGGGCCTACGGTCAACACCTCAATGGCTTCGTCCATGACGGAAAGGGCTACAAACTTTGGGTGGCGCGCCGCGCCGCCAATCGCCGCGTCTTTCCCAATCACCTTGATCACCTGGCCGCCGGGGGATTGCCCTGGGGTCTGAGCCTGACGGAGAACATCCGCAAGGAATGCCAGGAAGAGGCCGGCATCCCCGAATCCCTGTCATCCCGGGCGGTCCCGGTCGGTGCCATCAGCTATTGCGTCGATGGTCGGCATGGCCTCAAGCCGGATGTCATGTTTTGCTACGACCTGGAGGTGCCACCCGACTTTCAACCCGTGAACACGGATGGCGAGGTGGCGGGTTTTGAACTCTGGCCTGTCGAGCGGGTGATGGAAACCATTCGGACCACGGATGAGTTCAAGCTCAACTGCAACCTGGTGATCATCGATTTCTGCATTCGCCATGGCCTCATCGGCCCTGACGAGCCCGATTATCTGGCCCTGGTGCAGGGGTTGCGCTCGCCGCTGCCATGAAATCGCCCAATCCGGTTCCCCCGCGGCACTGTATTCGCCCTTGCCCTGGACTTTACCCTGCCTTGAGATCGCTCTCGCCTTGAAGTCGCGGTAGCCCGAAGCCACCCCAACTCTCATGAGGCGGAACGTCATATTCCTGATAATGAAAGATTATCTCGTGACTTTCACGCCCACCCTGAACCGGTATCATCCATCCCCTTCCAGGCTCACGTCATGACGTCTTTCTCGCCCCTTGGTCGCTTGCCTACCCCCGCCGTGCGTGTCGGGGGCATCCAGATTGGCGGTGGCGCGCCCGTGGTCGTGCAGTCCATGACCAACACGGACACGGCCGATGTCGCCGCGACCGTCCACCAGGTCGCGGAACTTGCCCGGGCGGGTTCCGAACTGGTGCGCATCACCGTGAACAACGAGGCCGCCGCCCGGGCCGTGCCGCTGATCCGCGAGGCCCTGGACGCCCAGGGGCTGGATGTCCCCCTCATCGGCGATTTTCATTTCAACGGTCACCGGCTGCTGACCGACTACCCCGAGTGCGCCCAGGCCCTGGCCAAGTACCGCATCAACCCCGGCAACGTTGGGCGGGGGGAGAAGCGCGACAGTCAATTCGCCACCCTCATCGAGCTCGCCATTCGCCACGGCCGGCCGGTGCGCATTGGCGTCAACTGGGGCAGCCTGGACCCGGAACTGGTGGCGCGGCTGATGGACGCCAACGCCCGACTATCCCGGCCGGCGCCGGTCCAGGAGGTGACCTACGAGGCCATGGTCCAGTCCGCCCTGGACAGCGCCCGCCAGGCCGAGGCCATCGGATTGCCGGCGGAGCGCATCGTCCTCTCCTGCAAGATGAGCGGGGTCCAGGACCTGATCACCGTCTATCGCCGCCTGGCGGCGCGGGGCAACTTCGCCCTCCATCTGGGCCTGACCGAGGCCGGGATGGGCGCCAAGGGCATCGTCGCCTCCACCGCCGCCCTGGCGGTGCTGCTCCAGGAGGGCATCGGTGACACCATCCGCGTCTCCCTGACCCCCGAGCCCGGCGCCCCGCGCCAGCGGGAGGTCGAGGTCGCCCAGGAGATCCTCCAGGCCCTGGAACTGCGGGCCTTCGCGCCCCAGGTCACCGCCTGTCCCGGCTGCGGGCGGACCACCAGCACCGCCTTCCAGCAGTTGGCCCTGGATGTCCAGAATCACCTGCGGGAGCGCCTGCCGGAGTGGCGCCAGCGCTATCCGGGGGTGGAGACCCTCCGGGTGGCGGTGATGGGCTGCGTGGTCAATGGTCCCGGGGAGAGCAAGAACGCGGACATCGGCATCAGCCTCCCCGGCAATGGTGAGCGGCCCGCCGCCCCGGTCTACGTCAACGGCGAAAAGGTGGCGACCCTCAAGGGCGAGGGCATCACGGCGGACTTCATCCAGCGGGTGGACCGTTACGTGGCCGAGCGTTTCGGCCGGGGCTGAAGGTAGGCACACCCCGGGTCGGCTCCTGCTCCCATCAGCCCGGCATGATCGAGACCACCCGATGGTGAAAGTCGGGTGAGTCCGGCGCCACCGGCAGCCCATCGGCGTCGGCATACTGGGCGATGGCGATCAGCAGCGGCGGGAGGCCTGGGGCGGTGATGCGGCATTCCTGACCATCCGCGGAGATCTCGGGATGGCGCAGGGCCTCGGCCATTTGTCGGGCGCTGGGTGCCGGACCCTGGTGACGGTAGAGGGCCTCGTTGAGCAGGATGGCCGTGCGGGAGTCCACCCGCAGGATGCAGTGACTGGCATCGTCCGGTCCCCTGACCAGGCCACTATAGGAGCGGGTCTTGCCGGTACTGGAACCCCACTGGGGGGCCAGGTCCCGCAGAAAGGCGATCAGGCCACGATCCACGATCAGGGCGTTGGCCACCGCCCGCAGGCAGCGGCCGTCCGCCGCGGCCAGGCTCGCGTTATCCATGGAGATACCTCGATGTCATCGGTCAGTGCGCGGATTGCCGTACCATGACGGGGCCCGCCGTCAGCCCGGGTTGAGGGCGGCCCCGCGACGCTTGGAGGTTGTCACGCCAACCAGGAACTGGAAACGGGACGCTTTCTTAGGCCTTGCCACGGGTCCTTTTCTTCTCGGGCTTCTCCTTGGCGGCCTTCTCATCGCCGTTGCCGTTCGGGGCTGGCGCGGATGAGTCGAGGCTTGATGGACCCTTCGCGCCCTTGCCCAGCGCTTGCCTGCCGGTGGCCGGTTTGCTGTTCGCTTCCTTGCCGCTGGCTTGCTGGCCATTGCCGGGCCTTTTGCCGCAGGGGAGATAACCACCGGGGTCGGCAAAGGAGCCGTCCTGGAGGGCATTGCGAATCGCGTCGCGCAGGGTGGTGAGGACCTTGATGCGGGCGAAGGGCTTGTCGTCGGCCTCGATCAGGGTCCAGGAGGCGGACTCGGTGCTGGTATAGACCACCATGTCGTTGACGGCGATACGGTATTGGGGGGCCTTGTCACGGTTGCGCCAGTCCTCCGCGGTGATCTTGTACTGCTTGTAGGGCACGGCCTCCCGGTCCTTGAAGCGCCGCAACTGCTCCTCGTCACTGACCTGGAGCCAGAACTTGCACAGGATCACGCCGCTCTCGACCAGTTGCTCCTCGAACTGGTTGATCTCGTCATAGGCCCGCCGCCATTCCGCCTCGGTGGCGAAGCCCTCGATACGCTCCACCAGCACCCGGCCGTACCAGGAACGGTCGAAGATGGTGATATAGCCCGCGCGGGGGATGTGCCGCCAGAAGCGCCACAGGTAGTGATGGGCGTTTTCCTCGTCGGTAGGGGCGGCGATGGGGATGGCGCGGTAGAGGCGGGCGTCGATGGCGTTGGTGAAGCGGCGGATGGCGCCGCCCTTACCGCCGGCGTCGGCGCCCTCGAAGACAATCACCAGGGAGCGACGACGGTTGTAGGCCTCCCAGCACAGGCCGTTCAGTTCCTGCTGCAACCGGTTCAGTTCCCCGCGGTAGATGTCTAGGGCGAGCTTTTGCTCCAGGTCCAGGTGGTCCAGCACCGTCACCCGGGCCTCGGGGCTGTCGGGGAGCTCCAGTTGGCCGGCGGTGTGGGGCGGTTCGATGGGCGGTGGCTCGCTCAGGCGCTGCTTGATGGCCTGGAGCAGGGTCTTACCCATGGTCAGATCCCGGTAACGGCGATCCCCGGCCTCGATCAGGTACCAGGGCGAGATACCGCGGTCCGTGTGGCGGATCATGCGCTCGGCGACGTACTCGAAATGGGCGTAGTGCTCCTTTTGCTTGCCCTTCTGGGGGGTCATCTTCCAGCGACTGTGGTCGTCGCGCTGCAATTCGCGGAGCCGGGCATCCTGTTCGGTCTCGGAAAGATGAAACCAGAACTTGACGATTAGGGCGCCGTCCTGAATGAGCATGCGCTCGAATTCGACGATGCGGTTGAGTTCTCCATCCAACTCGGCGTCATTGCACAGGTTGTGCACTCGATGCTCCAGGGGCGCCAGGTACCAGCCGCCGAAGAGGATCGCCATCTCACCCCGGGGCGGCAGGGAACGCCAGAAACGCCAGTAGCGGGGGCGCTGACGCTCCTCGTCGGTCTCATCCCAATAGGCGAAGGACTGGAGGCCGCGGGCGTCGAGCCATTCGTGCAGACGGTTCACCACCTCGCCCTTGCCGGCCCCCTCGACCCCGGCGATGAGGATGATGACGGGGATGTCGGTCTGGCGCAGCTCACGCTGGACCAGGAGCAATTCGGTGCGCAGTTCCTCCTGCTGAGCGTTGAAGGACTCCTTGTCGACCTTGCGGCCAAGCTTGATGGCTTCGAACATGCCGTTCCCCCCTGTGCTGGTTGTTGAGGATGCGCTGCCTGAGGTCGCCGCGCGTGGCGGGTGGTGGTCAGGAGACGCGGGCGCGGATGGTGGTGATCAGCATTCTTCCGCGACGAGTGATTTTGCTGTGGTCTGTTCGCGGTTGTCGAGCGTGGATGAGTCGCGGCCGGTCGCGAACCGGCTGGCGGACCCTGGTCTCAGGTGGCCTCGGGACGACCGGCGATGGGCCGGGGCCGGCCATCGGCGGTCACCGCCACATAGGTGATGTTGGCGTTGGCCACGTGATGGTGGCTGTCGGGACTGATTTCCCGCCGGGCCCAGGCGGCGATCTCCACCCGGACCGAGGTGGTGCCCCAGCGCTGGACCCGGGCGTAGATCTCCACCAGGTCGCCCACCGCGACCGGCGAGACGAAACGGAATTCGTTGACGGCGACGGTGACGACCCGCCCGGCCGCGGCCTGGACCGCGACCGTCGCCCCGGCGATGTCCGCCTGGGACATGAGCCAACCGCCAAAGATGTCGCCCGCGGCATTGGTGTCGGCGGGCATGGCCATCACCCGGATGGCTAGGCGCCATTTGCTGGGATCGGTTTCGTCAAACAGGTGGGGATCGATCATGGCTGGGGGTTCTGCCTGGGGCGGAGGATGGGCGAATGGTAAACTTTTTCCGGGCAGTCTGCGGTTTCCGGCTGAGGTCTGCCTGGCTTCCTGCCTTTTACCTGCCGGGGACGATCGCCCATGTCGAGTACGGATTCCGCGGTCACCGCCGATGCCTCCTGGGGAGCCGCCCTGCGAGCCTTCCTGGACTCGCGGGTCATCGCCATGTTTTTCCTGGGCTTCTCGGCCGGGATTCCCCTGCTGCTGATCTTTTCCTCCCTGTCGCTGTGGCTGCGCGAGGCCGGGGTGGACCGGGGGGCGGTGACCTTCTTCAGTTGGGCGGCCCTGGGGTATTCCTTCAAGTTCGTCTGGGCGCCCCTGGTCGATCATGTCCCCTGGCCCTTCCTGACCCGCTGGCTGGGGCGCCGCCGGGCCTGGTTGCTGGTGGCGCAACTGGCCATCCTCACGGCCATTCTGTTGATGGCGGCCATCGACCCGGCCCAGGGCGGCGCCAGCCTGACGTACATGGCCCTGGCGGCGGTGCTGCTGGGGTTTGCGGCGGCGACCCAGGACATCGTCATCGATGCCTATCGCATCGAGGCGGCGGAGACCAGCCTCCAGGCGCTGATGTCGGCCACCTATATCGCCGGTTATCGGGTGGGGATGGTGGTCTCCGGGGCCGGGGCCCTGTTCCTGGCTGCCGCCCTGGGCACGACGGCGGAGCACTATGTCTACGAGGCCTGGCGCTGGACCTACGTCGCCATGGCCGGGACCCTGGGGGTGGGCATCCTCACCACCCTGCTGATCCGGGAACCGGCGGGCCGGCGAGCGGCGAGCCGTCGTCACGGGGGCTGGGACTATTTCCGGCTGCTGCTCGTCTTCGCTGGCGGGGTCGGTGCCTTCGTCGGGGCCTTTTTCCTCAGTGCCGACGCCTTCGCCGCCGGGCGGACGGCGGCAGGGGAGGGGCCGCTGATCGGCTTTGTCTTCGAGGCCCTGCACTTCCTGCTGGCGATCCTGGCCGCGGGCCTCACTGGCTGGCTGCTGGTCCGGCTCAAGCTGGTTGACCCGGATATGGCCCGGGAGCTCTGGGTGGCCCCGGTGCTGGACTTCTTCGCCCGCTACGGGGTTCGCACCGCCCTGCTGCTCCTGGCCCTGATCGGTCTCTACCGGATTTCCGACGTGGTGCTGGGGGTCATCGCCAACGTCTTCTATCAGGACCTGGGTTTTACCAAGACCCAGATCGCCACCGCGGTCAAGACCTTTGGCGTGGTCGTGAGCATTGCCGGGGGCCTGCTGGGGGGGCTCATGGCGGCCCGTTACGGGGTCATGCGCATCCTCATGCTGGGTGCCGTCCTGTCGGCGGCGACCAATCTGGTCTTTGTCTGGCTGGCCTGGGCGGGTAACGACGCGGCCATCCTCTACCTGGCGGTGGGCGCGGACAACCTGGCGGCGGGGCTGGCGAGCGCCGCCTTCGTCGCCTTTCTCTCCAGCCTGACCAGCGTCGCCTTCACCGCCGTTCAGTACGCCATCTTCAGTTCCCTCATGACCCTGCTGCCCAAGGTCCTGGGGGGCTACTCGGGCACCATGGTCGAGGCCATCGGCTATCCCCGTTTCTTCGTCCTGACCACCCTGATGGGCCTGCCCGTGCTCCTGCTGGTCTGGCTCGCGGGGCGGCACTTGCCGGCGCGTCAGGGGGCGGCGGATGCCTGAGGTGTCCGCCCCGCCAACGGGCAGGGGCAACGGGCAGGGCAACGGAGAGGGATTGCCGATAAAATGGGCCAATCCGCCCATCCGATAATTAAATCGGGATTGCTGCGCCGCATCAAATGTGCGATTGTTACAAGGCCTATCGAATCGCGAGGTTGTGGTGGGGCGGAGTGGTGTTAGCCCTCAGCAGGCCCCGATGGGGTGTTTTTTGCCCCGGGATTGCGTTGAAAACCGGAAAGTGATGATGATTACCACCCAAAAAAGACCTTTCTTTTTAAACCTGCTGGTCATCCGGCTCCCGGTGGCGGGGGTCATGTCCATCGGTCACCGTATCAGTGGCGTCGCCATGGTCGCCACCCTGCCGTACTTCGTCTATCTGCTGGCCCTGTCGGTCGCCGGACCAGCGGGCTTCGAGGCGGCGGCGCAACTCGTCGCGGGTTGGCTGTTCAAGGCCTTTCTGTTCCTGTTCCTCTGGGCGCTGATGCATCACTTCCTGGCGGGTATCCGCTACCTGATGCTGGACATCGACATCGGTATCGAGAAGCCGGTCTACCGGCAGACGGCCTGGGCCGTCCTCGTCGCCGCGCCCGTTCTCGCCCTCATCCTCCTGGGAGCACTGTCATGAGTCGCCAAGCCTCGGGATTTCGAGCCTGGGTCTACCAGCGCGTCACCGCCGTCCTCCTGCTGTTGTTCTTCGTCTATCTCCTGTTGACCCTCTCCTTCGCCCCACCCGCTGATTTCGTGGCCTGGGTGGAATGGTTGAGCCAGCCCCTGGTGCGCATCGGCCTGCTGATCTTCGTCGGCGCCCTGTTGCTCCACTCCTGGGTCGGCGTGCGCGATGCCATCATCGACTACGTGCATCCCCTGGGCCTGCGCGTCGCGGCCCTGACCCTGTTGGCCCTCTGGCTCATCGGCACCGGTCTCTGGGTCCTGACCATCCTCGGCTGAGGTAGCGGGCCTTCGGCCATCCCTCTGCTCCCTGAATCTGACCAGGAACTGGCCCTCATCCGACCCGGGTGCATCGGCAACCGGCCTCGGCGAGAACTGCTTTCGAGAACACCATGTCACTGAATAGAAGAAATTTTGACGCCCTCATCATCGGCGCCGGCGGCGCCGGGCTGAACGCGGCGATCCAGTTGGCCAACGCCGAGCTGCGCGTGGCCGTGGTCTCCAAGGTCTTCCCGACCCGCTCCCACACCGTCGCCGCCCAGGGTGGCGTCAACGCCGCCCTGGCCAACGTCCTGCCGGACAACTGGCACTGGCACATGTTCGACACCGTCAAGGGCTCGGACTACCTGGGCGACCAGGACGCCATCGAGTTCATGTGCCGCGAGGCCATCCCCACCGTCTACGAGCTGGAGCACAACGGTGTGCCCTTCTCCCGCCTGGACAACGGCAAGATCTACCAGCGGCCCTTCGGCGGCCAGAGCCAGAACTTCGGCGGCGATCAGGCCGCCCGCACCTGCGCCGCGGCGGACCGCACCGGTCACGCCATCCTCCACACCCTTTATCAACAGAACCTGCGCGCCAAGACCCACTTCTTTGACGAGTTCTTCGCCATCGACCTGGTCAAGGACGCCGAGGGCGTGGTCTGCGGCGCCCTGGTCCTGGAGATCGAGACCGGCGAGCCCCTGCTCATCGAGGCCAAGTGCACCCTGCTGGCCACCGGCGGTTGTGGCCAGGTCTTCCGCACCACCTCCAACGCCCACATCAACACCGGCGACGGCATGGCCATGGCCCTGCGCGCCGGCGTGCCCCTGATGGACATGGAGTTCTACCAATTCCACCCCACCGGTATCGCCGGCAAGGGCATGCTCATCACCGAGGGCGTGCGCGGCGAGGGCGGTTATCTGCTCAACGGCCGTGGCGAGCGCTTCATGGAGCGCTACGCCCCCAAGGCCAAGGACCTGGCCAGCCGCGACGTCGTAGCCCGCTCCATCGTCACCGAGGTCAAGGAAGGGCGGGGCGCCGGGCCCAAGGGTGACCACGTCCTGCTCAAGCTGGACCACCTGGGCGAGAGCGTCATCGCCAAGCGCCTGCCGGGCATCCGCGAGAGCGCCAAGATCTTCGCTGGCGTCGATCCGGTGGTGGAGCCCATTCCGGTCTTCCCCACCGCCCACTATGTGATGGGTGGCATCCCCACCGACCGCTTCGGCCGCGTCGTCATGCCGGCCGGCAGCGGCGAGGAGGCCATGCCCGGGCTCTACGCCGCGGGTGAATGCGCCTGCGCCTCGGTCCACGGCGCCAACCGGCTGGGGGGCAACTCCCTGCTCGACATCCTGGTGTTCGGCCGCCTGGCGGGTAAGAACATCATCGACTACGTCAAGGACAACCCCTTCCACCGCGACATCGACCCCTCCAGCCTGGATTATGCGATGGGGCGCCTCAAGCGCTGGGACCAGCACGGCAAGGGCCCGAGCGTCCACGAGACCCGCGAAAAGCTGACCCGCTGCATGGAGGATCACGCCGGCGTCTTCCGCACCGAGGAGATCATGGCCGAGGGCTTGGAGAAGATGAAGGAGATCCGTGCCGAGATGCCCGACGTGCGCCTCACCGACCACTCCAAGGTCTTCAATACCGCGCGCATCGAGGCCCTGGAACTGGAGAACCTCCTCGATGTCGGCATGGCCCTGGCCGCCTCCGCCCTCTATCGTCAGGAAAGCCGCGGCGCCCATTCCCGTCCCGACTACCCCAAGCGCGACGACGTCAACTGGCTGAAGCATACCCTCTACTTCCTGGAGGGTGATCGTCTCGACTACAAGCCGGTGCGCACCAAGCCGCTGACCGTCGAGAGCTTCCCGCCCAAAGAGCGCGTCTACTGAGCCAGGCCGAGGGACGACAACCATGAAATTCCGTGTCTATCGCTACGATCCCGAGTCGGGCCAGAAGCCCCGCATGCAGGACTACGACATCGAGACCTTCCGCGGCATGATGCTGCGGGACGCCCTCAAGGCCATCAAGGCCCAGGACGAGACCTTCGCCTTCCGCCACTCCTGCGGCGAGGGCGTCTGCGGTTCCGATGGCGTCAACGTCAACGGCACTAACATGCTGGCCTGCGTCACCCCCATCGCCGACCTCAAGGAACCGGTCGAGGTGCGCCCCTTCCCCGGCCGCCCGGTCATCCGCGACCTGGTGGTGGACATGACCCAGTTCTACGAGCAGTACAAGGCCATCGAGCCCTGGCTGAAGCGCAAGGAACCCACCCCGGAGCAGGAGATCCTCCAGTCCCCGGCGGAGCGCGACAAGCTGGACGGCCTCTACGAGTGCATCATGTGCGGCTGTTGCTCCACCTTCTGCCCCTCCTTCTGGTGGAATCCGGAGAAGTTCCTCGGGCCCCAGGCCCTGCTCTCCGCCTGGCGCTTCCTCGCCGACAGCCGCGACCAGGCCAAGGACGAGCGCCTGGACTTCCTGGAAGGGCCTTACAAGCTCTTCCGCTGCCACAGCATCATGAACTGCGTCGAGGTCTGCCCCAAGGGCCTCAATCCCACCAAGGCCATCGGCCACATCAAGGAATTGATGCTGAAGAACGCGGTTTAGGCCGCTGACGGTCTAAGCCCTTGAGTTAGACTTCGGCCATCGGGAGCCCGGGTGCCGGTCGCCGGCCGCTCGGGTTCCCACCCCGTACGGCCTTGGCCATGGCCTTCGGTTGTGATCCAGGAATGGGTAGTCAAGGATTAGTGGGTCTTCGTTCAGACCCCTCGCGACCCAAGAGGGCTTCGGTAGCCCAAGCCGCTGGTTCTTTTACTCCTTCCCCCTCGCGGGGGAGGGTAGGGGAGAGGGGGCTGAACGGTTACGTTGAGTCAAGGGTCGCTGGAAGGGTCCAGGCCCGTTTCTTCGCCGGCAAGGGGGGTGACGGCCAGTTCATAACGGGTACTGCGTCCCCCCGCCTCGGATTTACGCAGCACCCCGCGGGACACCAGGTCGCTGATATCGCGCAGCGCCGTATCCGGTGAGCACTTGGCGATCCTGGCCCACCGGCCGGTGGTGAGCTTGCCATCAAAGCCGTCGAGCAAGCGATTGAGCAACTTCACCTGACGGTCATTCATCGGCAAGGGTGCCCACCGTTGCCAGCAGCGTGCCTTGGTCACCACGGCATCAACCCGATCCTGCGCCTGGTCAAGGGCGCGCCGCAAGGCCCCTAGGAACCACGCCAGCCAGGGGGTGACCTCCAGGGAGCCCTTCTGGGTTTGCTCCAGCAGGTCATAGTAGTCCTTGCGCTCCCGCAGAATTTGCGCCGACAGGCTGTAAAAGCGCTGGGGGCTGCCATCGGCGCGCGCCAGCAGCAGGTCAGCGATCGCCCGGGCGAGACGGCCGTTGCCGTCGTCAAAAGGGTGGAGGGTGATGAACCACAGATGGCCCAGCCCCGCCCGCAGGAGGGCCGGTTCCCGGGCGGGGGCATTCACCCAGGCCAGAAAACACGCCATCTCATCGTCCAGGCAAGTTGCGGGTGGTGCTTCGAAATGCACCCGCCGCCTGCCGATCGGTCCGGACACTACCTGCATCGGACCTAGGGCATCGTCACGCCAGTCTCCGACCCTGATCCGGCTGAGGCTCGAGTAGCCGGTCGGAAAGAGGGCCGCGTGCCAACTCATTAACCGCTCCCGCGTGAGGGGGGCCTGACAGTTGCCGGTGGCATCGAGCACCATCTCCACCACGCCCTCGGCCTGGCGGTCCAGGGGGGCAAGACCCCCGATCTCCACGCCCAGACGTCGCGCGAGCGATGAGCGCACCGAGGCGACATTGAGATGCTCGCCCTCGATCTCGCTGGTCCTGACCACGTCATCCGTCAGCGCCGCCAGGGTGGCCTGATCGCGCCAAACCATCCCGACATCGGCCAACCGGCCCATCAGCAACCCCAGCGCCCGGCTGACCTCCGCCAAGGGATCGGCCAGCGACACCAGGTCGAAGCGCCAGTTCGGCCAGTCCGCGCGTTGCCAGAGGTAGGTGCAATCGCCGCTGTTCATGCGGTGATTATGGTGTGGATTCACCGCGGGGGCTACTCCATGCTCCATCTGGTAACCCACGGGTTCAAGCCAGCCCTCAATAATCCGCCGAGGAACCGGTGCGGATTACTCTGCCTCATCGCCTTGACGATCTTGGGAATATAATCGCGGCCCGTTCCGTGCCTGGGCGAGTGGTGACACCCAGGCGAGCGAGGTCGCTGTGGTGAGCAGCGCCGCCTGCCCCCTGCAAGGCGCGATGAGGCGCGCGGGGGCCGCGGGGGGTTGGGCTTTGCTGGGGCGTCAATAACGGCCTCGCCGTGGAAAAAAAGGCCGGGCGAATGTCGATCATTACTCCATGAACATCTGATGAGGGGGGCTCCATGTCACACAAGATCACGCGCGCGGTCGCTGCGGCGTTAGCCGCCATGGGGGAGTGTGCCAATCCCCTGAAAATCAAAGAAGTTGCCGTGCCGATCTCGCTAGCTGCCAGGAGGGCGCGCGCCATGACTCCGACAATGAAAAACGTTGCCGTGACTTTCACGCTAACCCTTGGCGCCCTGGGCCTGGGCACTCTGGCAACCACCAGCGGCGCCCACGCCTCCGGTTTTGCCCTCCCCGATGCCTCCGCCGCCGGCATCGCGACCACCAACGCCCTGGTAGCCAACCCGGAGGAACTGGGCGCCATCCCCTACAATCCGGCCGCGATGGGCTTCCATGACACTTCCAGCGTCGCCCTGGGCGGCTTCCTGATCGGGCCCAGTTTCTCGGTCACCACCGCCAGCGGCAAACACGACAGTCAGGGCGCGGACTGGACCTTCCTCCCGTCCTTCCAGGCGGCGATCAAGCTCGCCGACCAATGGCGCCTGGGTCTGGGGCTCCATGTCCCCTACGGCCTGGAGACCCGCTGGACTTATGGCACCTTCCCCCTGTTGAGCCAACAGATAAATCTTGGCCCCGTCACCCTGCCGACGGCCAGTCATCCGACGGCCAGTAAACTCGAAATTCTCAATTTCGTGCCCACCCTGGCCTACCGCGTCACCCCTGACCTGAGCCTGTCCGCGGGGATGGATATCTACTGGGCCAAGACCGCCCAACTGGACTCCAATCTGGCGGAGTTGAGCGGCGATGGCACCGGCTTTGGCTTCAACCTGAGCGCCATGTATCGCCGCAACGCCTGGACCCTGGGGGCCAGCTTTCACTCCGCCGCGACCATCGACCTCGAAGGGGATTACACTGCCCTCAATCCCACCATGGTCGCGTTAAAGCTCCTACAACCCAGCCAGGCCGCCTCGCTCGATCTGGACCTGCCCTGGCGACTGCAACTGGGCCTGCGCTATGAAATCTCCCCCAGCCTGGCGGCCGAATTTGACTGGAGCTACACGGGCTGGAGTCGTTTCCAGCAACTGGAGATCTACGGCAAGCAGGACGGCGCCCTGATCTTCGCCGATACCAATGACTGGCACAACGCCAGTGCCTACCGGCTTGGTCTCACCTGGCAGGTCCAGCCCGCGACCCAATTGCGTTTTGGTTACTCCTATGACCAATCGGCGCAGGACGATGACTATTTCAGCGCCCGGGTGCCCGATACCGATCGTCACCTCTTTGGCATTGGCGTGGCCCAGGACCTGGGTGACGGCTTCGCGGTGGAGGCCTCCTACCTCTATGTCATGGGCGTCGATCGCGATTATGCCAGCACGGTACCCTACACCAAGACCAGCGGCGTCAACGGCACCGCGGCGCTCAATGGCGATTACGAGATGTCCGCGCACCTGATCGGGATTGAGGTTTCCAAGACCTTCTGAATCTCCCCCCTGAAGTCAGCATGGGTGGCGGTGATGGTGACCCCTGACGCGCTGGCGACCCAGGCCAGGCGTCAGGGGTTTTTCATCATTGGCCAGGGCGGGGGGCAAAGGGTCATGCTTAAAGGCCCGCCTTTCCAGTCGAAGGATTGGTAACGCCTTATCCAAGAACCCACCACCAGGATCAGGTGAGCGGTGTTCCTGGCAATTCCAGAGGGCAGGCCTTACCAATGAACGATCAACCGGACGTGATCGGTAAGGGCAATAGTTGCCTGGTGAGGTTACGGCCTTGGCTTTTGGCGGCATACAAGGCCATGTCCGCGCGGTGCATGGGTTCATCGATGGAGTGGTCAGCGGCAAAAAGCATGGTCAGACCAGTACTGATCGTGACATTGATCCGTGCCTGTCGGTTAAGGGTTTCGCTTTCGGCGATGGTCCGACGTAGTCTCTCGGCAGCGCCCATGGCCATGACCTGGTCGGTGGCCGGCAGGATGATCCCGAATTCCTCGCCACCCAGATGGCCGATAAGGTCGATCTCTCGAAGTGATGTTTTTGCCAGGCGGGCAAAGTGTTGCAGGACGGCATCTCCGGCGTCATGCCCATAGGTGTCATTGACGGCCTTGAAGTGGTCGATGTCCACGACCAGGAGTGCGGTGTGTTTATTGAACCGTCGCACGTGCTTTAATTCCTGTTCAAGTGTTTCCATGAAATAGCGCCGGTTGAACAGACCGGTGAGGGGATCGGTCATGGCCTGCCTGAACAACTGTTCTTCGTTGGCCTGGCTGGCGATGGCACGACTGAGGATCTCCAACAGGGATAGAAGCAGTGGCGCTTCCGCCCGTCGCCAGGCCAGCCTCGATCGGGAGCCCAGGACCAACTGGAGACGGGCTCCGCCGGCGATGAGCAGACTGACGGCAAGCAGAGCACCGATCCCAGCGCCCTGGAGCGCGTCTTTGACACGGGCTTCCACCCCCGGGTGATGATGGATGACCGGTAAATCCAGAATGTCGTCCGGCCGTTCCTCCCCCAGCCAATGCGCCGAGACCCAGGGCCATGCGCCGGTATGTGGCGAGGGGGACCAGATGCGGCCGATGCCCACTGACTCGCCGGTTTTGTAGAGGATCAAGGCGGCGTGATCCGCTTCCCCCAGGGCGGCTACCTGGCCCAGAACCCAACGAATGTCCTCATCGGTGCGCTTGCTGTCGGTGGCCACCAGGCGCCGGGCGATCTCACCGAGGGTGTGCTCAAGTTGTAACCTCCCTTCCCAGCGATAGAACCGGTGCAGGAGGATTGACAGAATGACCAGCACCAGCAGAACCTTGAGTGTAAGGGTCAAGGCGAATACCCCCTGTAAGCGCCGTTCCAGAGATTGCTGGCTGTTCTCCAGGGCATTGGTGAAACGCCCCAAGCCGTCCGCATAATTGGCTTTCTCTTGCTCATACACCTCTCCGAACAGCAAGTCTGCCGCCTCCTCCAGCCGACCTGAGGATGCCAGGACAAAGGCCTGGCGTTCGAAGTGGTTCAGACGCTGGTTGGCGGTATTGATCTCATCAAGATAGACCTGGCCAGGGGGATGCAACTCAATGGCCTGTTGCAGGGCTTGGTCGAGCCGGGGAATCGCTGATTCATAGCGCCTTTCCCAAGTCGCATCGCCCGTTAGCGCCCCCAGGCGGACGGACGTGGTCAAGACATCGTCGTAATAGCGGATTTCGGCCGCGCGGGCCAGCAGATCGCTGATGATCTGATTACTGGCGTGGTAGTCCCTTAGTGCCTGATAGGCCAGACCCAGAGAGACGGCAGATAGCAATGCCACCAAGGCCAGGCTGATCAGATTGCCCCTATCGGCGAACACCCGCTGCCAAATGATCCACATGAGATCCAAACCCATTGCCAATCGATATCCAAGTGCTCAGGTCATGAGGCCGTCAAAGTTTCCGCCATGGCACTGGCGGAAGATGGGACCAAGTTATGGTGCCTGGGGCGGTAGGATGCTTTGGAGATGCCTTCTTCGCATCGCGTCAGATCTTGTATGCGAGTATGAATGCCACCCAGTCCATGTCCATTAGCTCAGGCGCGTATTTTTTGGTTTGGACAGATTGAGATGACAGGAAGATCAGAAGAACCATCGCACGAAGTGCATCGGCAGGTCAGCGTGGGGATACCGAGACGGGAAGCCTGGCTAGGGTCGTTTGGCCTCACCCCACCACGATCCCCCGGCGCACTGCGATCAGGGTCAGGTGGGCGGTATTGCTGGTTTTCAGCTTGGCGTGCAGGTGTTCGCGGTGCTTGCGCACCGTCGCCGGGCTGATGGCGAGCAGGTTGGCGGAGGCCTCCACGTCATAGCCTTCCGCCAGCAGTTTGAGCACTTCCCGTTCGCGCTCGGTCAGGGCCACCTCCGTCTGGGCCGGGGGCGGGGCTGGTATGACCGGCAGGGCCCCGATCCGGTGACCGTGGTGGGCCAGGGCCCGCCGCAGGGCGGCCACCACCGCCTCCCCGGGTTGGTTCTTATCGAGGTACTCGTCGGCCCCGGCCGCGAGCACCTCCGCGGCGGGAAACCAGTGGGTGGCGCCGGTGATGGCGACGATGGCCAGGTGCGGATAGCGATGACGCAGGCGGCGGATGCTGCTCAGGCCATCCAGGCGCGGCATGGAGAGGTCGACAATGGTGGCATCGGGGGCGCATGCCTGCGCCAGTTCGCACAGTTCCAGGCCATCCCGGGCCAGCTTGATGGCGCCGATCCAGGGCACGTACTCGAACAGGCTGCGCAGGCTGTCCAGGACCAGGGGATGATCGTCCGCCAGGAGCAGGGTGAGGGACTGAACGGGCGCGGCGGCGGTGCTGGGCATGGGGGCTTACCTCGCTCCGGATGGTCGCTGATGGGCGGCGTGAAGTCAGTGAGATGCTTTGGGGATAGGGGGGGGTGGCAGCGCCTGGCTGTAGCGCAGCAGGGCCCGGACCCCGGAGGGCGGACAATTTTGCAGTTCCAGTTGCCAGCCCTGGCGCGCGGCGAACTGGCGGGCGATGCTCAGGCCAAGGCCGCGCCGGCTGCCGGGGTCCGTCTGGCGACGCATCTGGGTGGCGTCCAACGCGGCGGCAAAGTGGGTGGGCATGCCGCCGCCATTGTCGATGACCTCGATGCGCTGGCCGTCGCGGCGGAAGGCGAGGATGATGCGGGGCCGCGGGCCCGCCCGGGCGTGATAGCGCAGGGCGTTGCTCAGCAGATTGCGCAGCACCACCGCCATCAGGGCCCGGTCGTGCATCAGGTGCTGGTCCTCGCCGTAGAGCCGCAGCCGGATGCCTTCCCGCGTCGCCAGGGGGACGAATTGATTTCGTAGGTCCTTGGCCAGGGGGGCGACGCTTTGGGGCAGGCAACGCGCCAGCATGGCGTCGTAATCCAGTTGGGCCAGTTCCAGGGCCTTGGTCAGCATCTCGCTGAGTTGTAGATTGATCTGGTCGATCTGGCCGCTGAGGTGGACCAGTTGGCTGGCGATGCGCGGCTCCAGGGCCTCGGCCTGGTAGCGCAGGGCGGTCTGGTAATAGCCCAGGGCGCTCAGGGGCTGACGCAGGTCGTGGCCGATCAGTTCCAGCAGGCGGGCGCGAAAGCCCTGGGCCTCCTCCGCCCGGTGCTGGCGCAGCCGGGCCTCCTCGGCGGCCAGCCAGACCTGACGATACTGCCGGGCCTGGCTGACGGCGGTGTAGTGGGAGAAGCTGATCAGCCCGAAGATCAGAAAGGGCGTGTAGAGGAACAGGGTGTCGCTGGTGTCGAACCAGAGTTGCAAGAGGATGAATTGCAGACCGAACAGCAGGGCGTTCACCAGCAGGGTGAGGCGCCAGGGGGAGAGGAAGGTGTAGTAGGCGGTGATGGTGAAGATGTAGATCGCCAGCAGGAAACCGGGGGTCGCCATCCCATGCAGCGCGGGATGGTGGTAGCTGGCCATGACGCTGTTGCTGGACAGCATGCAGAACAGAAAAAAGTACTGGGAAGTCCGGCTGATGGGCAGGTGATTGAAGATGAAGGTAATGATGATGAGGAGGGAGAGGATGAAGGTGCCGCGGCTGGCCAGGCGCCAGAAGAGGACCTCGGGGTAGTCGGCCAGCAGGTGGATATCCAGGCCGATGAGCAGACATTCCAGGCCGCAGATGATGGCCGCCACGTAGCGGTCGCGGCGGACGAAGTGGCCCTCGCAGGCATCCAGGAAGCGCCGCTCCAGGGCAGGGTCGCGAAAACTCCCGCTCAGCCAGTGATAGTCCGGCGCGGTGGGTAGGCTGGCAGTGGCGGGGGAAAGGCTGGCGCCAGTGGGCGGTGCCTTGGGCCTGGCGGCGCCGGGCGTGGTCTTGGTCATCTCCCGACCTCGCCGCGGGGCCTCTGGAGCGCAGGCATGGGCATGGGCATGTGCATGGCTATGTCTATTGTTTTTGTTTCGAATCGTTAAGCTCGTCCCTGGGGTGTCCGCCCGCCTTATGGGGCCGGGCTAAGGAAGTGTAATCCTTAACCCGCACCAAAGACCATACGCCATGGAGCGTATCTGCCCCTGTCCCTTTGTCATTCGCGGGGGCGCGCCACCCTTGGCCGGGAGGGCCCCTCAGCTAGGCCCTGACCGGCGAACATGCCCAACCTCCCTTTCCGTCACGCCCCCCGTCGCGCGCCCGCGCTTGCTGGTGCAGGCCTTGGGTCGCTACCCCCGCGCCGCCTGCTTTCGATTGGCGGCCGGCGCCCGGGCTTTTGCTAGAATGCCAGCCTTTCCCGCCCTATCCGTGGATTGCCATGACCGTCCGTACCCGTTTCGCTCCGTCCCCCACTGGTTATCTACACGTCGGTGGCGCCCGTACCGCCCTCTTCTCCTACCTCTTCGCCCGCCGCCACGGGGGGCGCTTCGTGTTGCGCATCGAGGACACGGACCTGGAGCGGTCGACGGCGGAGTCGGTCAACGCCATCCTGGAGGGCATGGCCTGGCTGGGGCTGGACTATGACGAGGGGCCCTTCTATCAGACCCAGCGCTTCGACCGGTACAACGCGGTCATCGACGAACTGCTCGCCAAGGGCCTGGCCTATCGCTGCGATTGCCCCAAGGAGCGCCTGGATGCCCTGCGCGAGGAGCAGATGGCGGCCAAGCTCAAGCCGCGCTACGACGGCCGCTGCCGCAGCCGCGAGGTCGATCCCACCCAGCCCCACGTCATCCGCTTTCGCAACCCGGACGCCGGCCTGGTGGTGGTCGATGACCTGATCCGCGGGCGCATGACCTTCGACAACGCGGAACTGGATGACCTCATCATCCGCCGCACCGACGGCGCACCGACCTACAACCTATCGGTGGTGGTGGACGACGCCGACATGGGCATCACCCACGTCATCCGCGGCGACGACCACATCAACAACACCCCGCGCCAGATCAACATCCTGCGCGCCCTGGGCCGGGAGGTGCCGCGCTACGCCCATGTGCCCATGATCCTGGGGGAGGACGGGGCGCGCCTGTCTAAGCGCCACGGGGCGGTCAGCGTGGTGGCCTATCGCGATCAGGGCTACCTGCCCGAGGCCCTGCTCAATTACCTGGTGCGCCTGGGCTGGTCCCACGGCGACCAGGAGATCTTCTCCCTCGACGAGATGGTCGCCCTGTTCGACATCGGCCAGGTCAACAAGGCGGCGGCGGCCTTCGACACCGACAAGCTCGACTGGCTCAATCAGCACTACATCCAGCACGCCGACCCCAAACGCATCGCCCACCTGCTGCGCCCCCACCTCGGCGACCTGGGGATCGATCCCGCCGCGGGTGCTGACCTGGTGGCGGTGGTCAAGGCCCAGGCCGCCCGGGCCAAGACCCTGGTGGAACTGGCGCGCATCAGCGCCTTTGTCTATCGCGACTTCGACGACTACGACGAGGCCGCGGCCAAGAAGCACCTGCGCCCGGCGGCGGAGGAACCCCTGGCCAGCCTGCGGGCGGAACTGGACATGCTGGCCCTGGAGGACTGGGACCCGGGCACCCTGGAGCATGTGGTCCACCGGGTGGCGGTGGAACTGGACCTGAACCTGGGCAAGGTCGCCCAGCCCTTGCGCGTCGCCGTGGTCGGCCGCGCCGCCTCGCCGGGGATCGACATCACCCTGACCCTGGTCGGCAAGGAGGCGACCCTGCGCCGCCTCGACCGGGCCCTGGCCTACATCCGCCAGCAGGGGGCGGCAACCTGAGGGGCGAGCATCCGATCAAACCCCTAGCGTCCTAGCAGGGTCTCGCTAGCCTCAGCCGTTGCTTGTCTGCCCCCTCCCCCCCACGTGGGGGAGGGCCGGGGAGAGGGGGAAAAAGGTGTAACGCCTAAGGCCGCCAGAAGGCGGGGGTCAGCAGCACCAGCAGGGTGAAGACCTCCAGGCGGCCGAGGAGCATGGCGAAGCAGAGGATCCACTTGGCGGTGGAGCTGAGGCTGGCGAAGCTGGCTCCCACCTCCCCCAGACCCGGTCCCAGGTTGTTGATGGCGGCGGCGACGGCGGTGAAGGCCGTGGTCAGGTCCAGGCCGGTGGCGGCCAGGGCCAGATACATGAGGGTGAAGCAGGCGACGTAGAGGGAGAAGAAGCCCCAGACGGCGTCCACAACCCGGTGGTTGACCGTGCGCCCGCCGACCCGCACCGGGATCTGGGCGTTGGGGTGGATCAGGCGGTCGATCTCCCGCAGGCCCTGCTTGATGAGCAGCAGAAACCGGATCACCTTGATGCCGCCGCCGGTGCTGCCGGCGCAGCCGCCGACGAAGCTGCTGAAGATCAGCAGGATGCCGAGGAAAATCGGCCATTCGTAAAAGGCCGAGGTGCTGAAACCGGTGGTGGTGGCGATGGAGACCGTGTGGAACAGCCCCTGGAGGAAGGCCTCCCCCCAAGTGGCATGGGTGCCAGTGAAGTAGAGGCCCAGGCAGACGATGGCGGTGGTGAGGGCCATCAGGGCCAGGTAAAAGCGGAATTCGCTGTCATGCCAATAGCCCACCAGGCTGCGCCGATTCCAGGCCAGGAAGTGCAGGGCGAAATTGACCCCCGAGACGAGCATGAAGACCACGGCGATCAGCTCGATCGGATCGCTGTCGAAAAAGCCGATGCTGGCGTCGTGGGTCGAGAAGCCGCCGATGGCGACGGTGGCGAAGGAGTGCCCGATGGCGTCGAAGGGGGTCATGCCCGCCAGCCAGTAGGCCAGGGCGCAGGCGATGGTCAGTCCCAGATAGATGTACCACAGGGCCTTGGCGGTCTCGGTGATGCGCGGGGTGAGCTTGTTGTCCTTGACCGGCCCGGGGGTCTCGGCCCGGTAGAGCTGCATGCCGCCGATACCGAGCATGGGCAGGATGGCCACCGCCAGGACGATGATGCCCATGCCCCCCAGCCACTGGAGTTGCTGGCGGTAGTAGAGGATGGCGGGGGGTAGCTCGTCCAGACCGATGATGACCGTCGCCCCGGTGGTGGTCAGGCCGGAGATGGACTCGAAGGCGGCGTCGGTGAGGGACAGGTGGGGCTCCTCGGCGAGAACGAAGGGCAGGGCGCCGGCCAGGCCCAGGACGCTCCAGAACAGGGCCACCACCAGGAAGCCGTCCCGAAGCTTGAGCTCGTCGCGGCTTTTCGCCACCGGCAGCCAGATGAGGGTGCCCAGGCCCAGGACCAGGACCAGGGCGGTAAGGAAGGACTCCGCCGTTCCATCCGCGAAGAAATAGGAAACCCCCACTGGGGGGAGCATGGTCAGGCTGAAGAGCATCAGCAACAGCCCCAGCACCTTCTGGACCGCGGTGGGCCTCATGGCCGTGACCTCGGCCGGCGGCGGGGCACCGGGTAGCCAACCGGGACCGACGGGCACCGGGAAGAGCGGGCGCGGAACCTCACAGGAAGGTCACCGGGACTTGGAAGAGCTTCTCCACCTCCGCCACCCAGTGTTTGTCCTGCAGGAAGAGGATCACGTGGTCCTCGGCCTGGATGACCGTGTCGTGGTGGGCCATGAGGACCTCCTCGCCACGGACGATGGCGCCGATGGTGGTGCCGGGGGGCAGCTTGATCTTTTCGATGGGACGGCCGACCACCTTGCTCAGGCGGGCGTCGCCATGGGCGATGGCCTCGATGGCCTCGGCCACGCCGCGCCGCAGGGAGTGCACCGCGACCACGTCGCCCCGGCGCACGTGCTTGAGCAGGCTGCCGATGGTCGCCTGCTGGGGGGAGATGACGACGTCGATGCCGCCGCTCTGCATCAGTTCCACGTAGGCGGGGCGGTTGATGAGGGCCATGACCTTGCGCGCCCCCAGGCGCTTGGCGAGCATGGCGGAAAGGATGTTGTCCTCGTCGTCGTTGGTCACGGCGCAGAAGACGTCGGTGTCCTCGATGTTCTCCTCCCGCAGCAGATTCTCGTCCGCGGCGTCGCCATGGAGGACGATGGTCCGCTCCAGGGTCTCGGCGATCTGCTTGCTGCGGTTGAGGTCGCGCTCGATGAGCTTGACCCGGAAGTCGTTCTCCGTGGCCCGGGCCAGCCGGGTGCCGATATTGCCGCCGCCAGCGAAAATCAGGCGCTTGTAGGGCTTCTCCAGTCGTTGCAGCTCGCTCATGACGGCGGAGATGTGACTGGGCGCGGCGATGAAGAAAACCTCGTCGTTGGCCTCGATGACCGTGTCGCCGGTTGGCTCGATGGCCCCCTCCTGACGGTAGATGGCCGCGACCCGGGCCTCCACGTCCGGCATGTGGTCGTAGAGGGTGCGCAGGGCCTGGCCCACCAGGGGGCCGCCCTCGTAGGCCCGCACCGCCACGAGCCGCACCCGGCCACCGGCGAAGTCCAGGACCTGGAGGCTGCCGGGGTGCTGCAGCAGGCGCAGGATATATTGGGTGACGAGCTGTTCCGGGCTGATGCAGACGTTGATCGGCAGGGCCCCGGGGGCGAATAGCTCCGGGTGTTCGAGAAAGCCTGGCGACCGCACCCGGGCGATGCGCGTTGGGGTGTGGAACAGGGTATAGGCCACCTGACAAGCGATCATGTTGGTCTCGTCGCTGTTGGTGACCGCCAGGATGATGTTGGCGTCCTCCGCCCCGGCCCGCTGCAAGACATCGGGGTGAGCGCCGTGGCCGTGGACGGTGCGCAGGTCGAAACGGTCCTGGAGTTCGCGCAGCAGGGCGGGGTTCTGGTCCACCACCGTAATGTCGTTGGCCTCGCCGGCGAGATTGGCGGCTACCGACCGGCCCACCTGGCCGGCACCGAGGATGATGATCTTCATGTCAGCGCCGTTCCTTGATCTCGATCCCCAGGGAGCGGAGCTTGCGGTAGAGGTGGGTGCGCTCCATGCCCGCTTCCTTGGCCATCTTGCTGACGTTGCCGCCGTGCTTTTCCAGCTGGTACTCGAGGTAGGTCTTCTCGAAGTGTTCCCGGGCCTCGCGCAGGGGCTGGTCGAAGGACATGAGGCCTTCCAGATTGGGGGCCGGGGTACTGCTCGTGGCCCCCAGGGTGGCCTCCACCTCGTCCTGAGCGACCTCGTCCCCCGCTCCCAGGATCAGCACCCGCTGCACCAGGTTCTTGAGCTCGCGTACGTTTCCCGGCCAGGGGTAGTTGCGCATGTAGTTCTGGGCGCCGACGCTGAAGCGCCGGTAGGGCAGCTTCTCGTGGGTGGCGAAATAGTCGACGTAGTAGTTCAGCAGTTCCGGGATGTCCTCGTTGTGGTCGCGCAGGGCCGGGACATGGAGGGGCACCACGTTGAGGTGGTAGAAGAGGTCCTCGCGGAAGCGCCCGGCCCGCACCTCCTCCTCCAGGTTGTGCTGGGTGGCGGCGATGAGGCGCACGTCGATGGTCACCGGTTCGGTGCCGCCGACGCGCAGGAAGGAGCCGGTGTCCAGGGCGCCAAGGAGCTGGGCCTGGACGCTGAGGTCCATGTCGCCCACCTCGTCGAGGAGCAGGGTGCCGCCGGCGGCCTGCTCCAGACCCCCATAGTGGACATGGCCGTCCTGCTCGCTGCCGAACAGCTCCCGGGCGGCGTTGACCCGGGCGATGCCCGAGACGCCCAGGTCGATGAAGGGCCGTTCCCGGCGGGCGCTCTGGGCGTGGAGAAAGCGGGCGAAGGTCTCGCGGCCGCTGCCGGCCTCGCCGGTGATCAGCACCCAGGTGTCGTGCTGGGCGATGCGCTTGACCTGCTCCCGCAGGCGCTGCATGGCCGGGCCGCGGCCGATGGGCTCGTGGACCAGGGCGGTGCGCCGCTTGAGGCCGATGTTCTCCCGCGCCAGCTTGTCCGCCTCCAGTGCGCGCTCCGTGGTCAGCAGCAGCTTGGCCATGGACAGTGGCTTTTCCAGGAAGTCGTAGGCCCCCAGGCGGGTGGCCTCCACCGCCGTCTCGACGGTGCCATGACCGGACATCATGATCACCGGGCAGGGCAGGCCGTCATCCTCGGACCACTCCTTGAGCAGGCTGATGCCGTCCAGGTCAGGCATCCAGATATCCAGCAGGATGAGGTCCGGCCGCCGTTCGCGCAGGGCGCGCCGGGCGGCGGTACCGTTTTCGGCGGTGGCGACGGTATGACCCTCGTCCTCCAGGATCTCCTGCACCAGGGCGCGGATATCCGGCTCGTCGTCGACCACCAGGATGTAGGCTGCGCTCATGCTCGTTCTCGCTCAGGCGGTTGGATTCGTTTAGATCCCTCGCGCGTCCGGAGGGCTTCGTCGGCGCCAGCCGCCGATGCTCTTACTCCCTCCCCCCTGGCGGGGGAGGGCTGGGGAGAGGGGGTCTGAACGGTTACAGGCGGGTCACCGCTCGTCCCGGCAGGGGTAGGGGCCAGGGGTGTGGTTGGGGGCGGGGTGGCACCGTTGCGGGGGCTCGCTGCGGGTCGGGGTGCCTCATGTCCCTCTTCCCGCCACAGGGGCAGGCGGGCCGAGAGGCGGGCACCCGTATCGAGATTCTCCGCCCAGACAATGCCGCCGTGTTCCTCGATGATCTTCTTGACGATGGCGAGCCCCAGTCCCGTGCCCTTGGTCTTGGTGGTGACGTAGGGCTCGAAGAGGTTGTCGAGGAGTTCCGGGGCGATGCCGCCGCCGTTGTCCTCCACCGCCAGTTCCAGCAGGGGCCGCTCCGGGTCCGCCAGCCGCCGGGTAGCGACGCGGACCCGGGGCTCGGGCCTGTCCTCCACCGCCTCCAGGGCGTTCTTCACCAGGTTGTGCAGGACCTGGCGCAGGCGCAACGGGTCGCCCTTGATCAGGGCCTCGCCGGTTTGCAGGTCGGTCGCCACGGCGGGCACGGCCTTGTAGAGCTCCATGACCTCGGCCACCAACCGGTCGAGGCGCACCGGCTCCGGCTCCATCTTCGGCGAGCGGGCGTAGTTGGAGAAGTCGTTGACCATGGCCTTCATCGCCTCGACCTGCTGGACGATGGTATGGGTGGCGCGGTCCACCACCCGGGCCTCGCCCTCGGGCAGCTTGGCCAGCAGCTTGTGGCGCAGGCGCTCCGCGGAGAGCTGGATGGGGGTCAGGGGGTTCTTGATCTCGTGGGCCAGGCGCCGGGCCACCTCGCCCCAGGCGGCGTCGCGCTGGGCGGTGATGAGGCGGGTGATGTCGTCGAAGACCACGACGTGGCCCTGCTCGGCGTCATTGGGCTGGATCAGGGGGCTGCCACGGCAGAGGAGCACCTGGCGGCCCTCGGCGCCGAACAGGCTGACCTCCTGGCGCCATTCGGCGTGGCCCTCCAGGTGGCTGCGCACCGCATCCACCCAGGCGAGGAGGTTGGGATGGTGGCCGATCAGGGCATCCAGTCCCTCATGGGATAGGTCCGGCTCGTTCAGGGCCAGGATCTGGCGGGCGGCGGGATTGACGGTGCGCAGGCGGTGGTCACCGTCGAGGACGATGACCCCGGAGGACAGCCGCCCCAGCACCGTCTCCAGATAGAGGCGCTCGGCCTCCACCGCCTGCTGGGAGCGGGCCGCGGCATCCCGGGCGCGGGCCAGGCGCCGGGTCATGGAATTGAAGGAGGCGACCAGGAAGCTCAGCTCATCCTCCTGACGGGGGAGTGGCAGGCGCAGTTCGTAATCCCCCTCGGCCACGGCGCGGGTGCCGCGGGCGATGGCGGCCACCGGGGCCACCAGACGGCGGGCGAGGTGGAAGGCGGCGATCAGGGCGGTGAGCAGGCCGAACAGCAGCACCAGGGACAGACTGAGGGAGAAGCTCCACTTCAGGGACTGGCGCAGGTAGCTCAGTTCCTTGTAGCGGTTGTAGGCCTTTTCCAGGTTGGCGGCCAGGCCGCTGATGTGCTCCGAGGTGGGGAAGATGGCTTGCATCACCAGGTTGCGGCCCACCGGGTCCGCCACCAGCACCCGCACCACCAGTTCCTGGTTGGCGCCGGCCTCCAGTTCCACCTGATTGCTGCCGGCGCTGGCGCGGCGCAACAGCTCCCGGTCCGGCAGATTGGGCACCAGTTGGGTCGGGTCCTCGCTGGAGTTGCCGCGCACCTGGCCATTGCCGCCGAAGACGGCGATCTCCAGGGCGCCGGCCTGCTGGCGCAACTGCCCCAGCCGCAGGGCGAGGGCGGTGGCGGAACTGTCCTCGATCCCGGCCAGGAGTTGTTCGGTGTAGCGGATGAGGACGCGCTGATTGAGGTCCAGGGAGGCCTGGTTGAGGGTCAGGGCATCCTCCATGGCGCGGTCGATCTCGACGTCGAACCAGGAGTCGATGCCGCGCAGCAGGAAGCCCAGCGAATAGTAATAGACCACGGCCACCGGCAGCAGGGACACCAGGCCGAAGAGCAGCACCAGGCGGCCGGTGAGCCGGGAGCCGGCGACCTGGTGGCGGTAGTCCCGGATCAGCCGCAGCAGATTGGCCACCACCGTGCCCATCAGGGCCAGGAGGCCGATCAGCACCAGCGCCAGGAGGGGCACGAAGGCCCGGCTCAGCGACTCGGAGTTCTGCACCGCCCCGCTCATCAGGTCGAGGGCGATGAGCAGGACGGCCAGGAGCAGGATGACCGGGAGCAGGCCCGGCTGGCGCCAGCGGGTCAGGGTTGCAACGGCCATGTGGTCCAGCCCGAGGACAGCTTCCAGGAGGGCAACAGGTAGGCGAGGGGGCGCAGGGGCAGGGGCAGTTCCTCGATGTCGAGGGAGATCTTGAGATCGATCTCGTACCGGGCCCCGGCCGCCAGTTCTCCCTGGCCGAGGAGGGGCAGATTCCGCAGGTCCCCCAGGGCGGCCAGGGCGGCGTCCCGGGTGACGTAGCGCTGGCCGGCGCCCGGGACCGGTCCCACCGAGAAGCGTTCCGCCAGGGGCTGGTAGCGGATCTCGTAACGCAGGCGACGGTCCACCAGGCTGGCGTCCCAGACCCAGTCATCCACCCGGCGAACCTGGTAATAGACCTCGATGGTCAGGGGGACGCCGTTGTCCAGGGCCTCCAGGGCCCGGGGGCTCAGTTCCGGGGCGAAGCGGACGTCCATCAGCCACTGGTCGTCCTGGGCGCGGACCGTGACCTTCTCGATCGGGAAGGCGGGACGTGCCGCCGCCAGACCGGGCAGCAGCAGGAGCAGAATCAGGAGCAGGCCCTGGACGGGGAACGGGACCAAGCCCCAGCCCCAGCCCTGGGCTTGAGCGTGGGCGGGTTTCACGGGGCCTCCTTGCGCAAGCGGGCGAAGTAAAAACCGTCACCACCGGCCAGGGTGGGCAGGACCTGGCGGCCGCTGGCGCGGGGGCACCCCCAGTCCGCGACGATGGGGGCCTCGACGGCATCCCGGTGGCGGGAGAGGAAGGCGCGGATCACCTCCTCGTTCTCCGCCGACAGCAGGGAGCAGGTGACGTAGAGCAGGGTGCCGCCCGGGGCCAGGAGGGGCCAGAGGGCCTCCAGCAGCCGGGTCTGCCGGGCGGCGAGGGCCTCGATGTCCGTGGGTCGGCGCAGCCACTTGATGTCCGGGTGGCGGCGGATGACCCCCGTCGCGGAGCAAGGCGCGTCGAGGAGGATGCGGTCAAAGGGGGGTGGAGGCCCGGACCCGTCCAGGGACGAATCGCCAGCCTGGCCACCAAACGCGACGCCAGTCCCAGCCAAGTCAGTGCGGGGAGAACCCGCCAGGGAGGCATCGGCTTCGGCCATGTCAGCCTTGGCGACCGGGACCCAATCAGCCGAAGGCCCGGCGGCGTCCCCCGCCAGGACCCGGGCCTGGAAGCCAAGGCGCCGCAGGTTGGCTGTCACCTGGGCCAGGCGCGCAGGGTCGAGGTCGAGGGCGGTAAGGTCGAGGCGCCCAGCCGCCAGTTCCAGCAGGTGCGCCGTCTTGCCCCCCGGGGCGGCGCAGGCGTCCAGCACCCGCTCGCCGGGCTGGACTTCCAGCAGGGGCGCCGCGAGCTGGGCGTGGAGGTCCTGGATGGACACCAGCCCTTCGGCATAACCGGGGAGACGCGCCATGGGCAGGGGCGGGTCCAGGCGCAGGGCGGCGGGGGCGTAGGCCGGGGCGTCCGGGATGGCGGACGGGGCGGGGCTATCGCTTCCGGGTGGTTGCGGGGCGGTAACGGGGGAAAGCCGGGCGCGATAGGCGTCCCGCTCCAGGGCCAAGCGATTGACCCGCAGCCACTGGGGGGCCTGGGCATTGCTGGCGGCAACGATTTCCTCCCAATCCTCGGGCCAGTCCTGGCGCAGCCGTTCCAGCAGCCAGCGGGGGAAGAGCCAGCGGGCCTCCTCGTCCCGCTCCGCCACCGCCAGGAGGGCGGCGCGTTCGCGCTGGAAGCGACGCAACAGGGCGTTGACCAGCCCCGCCGCCCAGTCCTTGCCCAGGACCCGGGTCGCGGCCACGGTGGAGGCGACGGCGGCATGGGGGGGAATGCGGGTGGCGAGGATCTGGTAGAGGCCGATCAGGATCAGGGCTTCGAGGGCGGCCTCCTCGGGGCGCAGGGGCTTGTTCAGCAACTGCCTGGCCAAGGCCTGGAGGCGAGGCAACAGGCGCAGGGTGCCGTAGCTCAGCTCCTGGACCAGGGGACGGTCCCGCTCCTGCTCCAGTCCGGAGAGCCGCTCCAGGGCCTCGGTGAGGGACCGTCCCTCCCGGAGCACGGTGCCGACCAGGCGCGCCGCGGCGGCCCGGGCCTGGGCCCCGGCGGCGGGGGCATGGCTCGCCTGGGTAGCGCTGCTGGGAGTAGCGCCGACGGGGCCACTGCGGGCCTGGGCACCGGCAATGGGGGTGCCGCGCGGGTCCCGGGCACCTGTGACAGGGTTACCGCGAACCTGAGTATCGTTGGCCTGAGCACCACTAGCCCTAGCATCCCTGGTAGGGACACCGCGAGCCTTAGACCCACTGGCCTGGACACCCCTGGCAGACGCATCGCAGACTTGGGCACCCTGGTCAGGGGCACCGCTGGCGGGGGCCGCGCCAGGCTTGGCCCGCGACGGGTTACCGGCCCCCGGGGGGCGGTCCGGCCAGGGATTCGCGGGGTGTTTAGCCAAGGCGTGCGCCATCCAGGTGACGGGCGTTGAGAAATTCGGCGGCGGACATGGGGCGCTTGCCGGGGGGTTGGAGGCGGGTCAGACGCAGGACGCCGGCGCCGGTCGCCACCTCGATGCCACCCTTGCCGGCGGCCAGAACCTGGCCGGGGAGGGCGGCCGGGGGCGGGATGAGGTCGCTCAGTTCACTGCCCCAGAGGCGCAGACTGACCCCCTCGAGGCTGGTCTGGGCCACGGGCCAGGGGTCGAAGGCGCGAATCAGCCGGTCGATCTCCACCGCCGGGCGGGACCAATCGACCTCGGCCTCGGCCTTGGTGAGCTTGTGGGCGTAGTTCGCCAGGTCGTCGTCCTGGGGCACCGGGATCAGGCTGCCGTCGGCGATGCCCGGCAGGGCCTCTACCAGGGCCTGGGCCCCCAGCCGCGCGAGTTGGTCGCTCAGGGTGCCGCCGGTCTCCCGTGGGGCGACGGCCAAGGGGCGGAGCAGGTACAGGGGACCGGTGTCGAGCCCCGCCGCCATGCGCATGATGGTGACGCCGCTCTCGCCGTCCCCGGCGAGGAGGGCGCGCTGGATGGGCGCGGCCCCCCGCCAGCGCGGCAGGAGCGAGGCGTGGACGTTGACGCAGCCCAGGCGCGGGGCGTCCAGCACGGCCTGGGGCAGCAGCAGGCCGTAGGCCACCACCACCATCAGGTCGGCGGCCAGGGCGCGCAGGTCGGCGACCGCCCCTTCATCCCTGAGGGTCGGGGGCTGGAAGACCGGCAGGCCCTGGGCCAGGGCGGCCGCCTTGACCGGGCTGGGGGTGAGCTTGCGGCCGCGTCCCGCCGGTCGGTCCGGCTGGGTGTAGACGGCGACGACCTCCTGGCCGGCCGCCAGCAGGGCCTCCAGGCTGGGCACCGAGAAGTCCGGGGTGCCGGCGAAGATGATGCGTAGCGGTGACATGGGTGGCGTGGCGCGGCTCGGGTCGGGGACGGTCAGATCACCGCCCGCCGGTGCTCCGTCTTTTCCGGTGGGCGTTGTTTTTCCTCCTTCTCCAGCTTCCTGCGGATGCGCTGGCGCTTGAGGGAGGAGAGGTAATCGACGAAGAGCTTGCCGTCGAGATGATCGATCTCATGCTGGATGCAGACCGCCAGCAGCCCGTCGGCCGCCAGTTCGAAGGGCTGGCCGTCCCGGTCCAGGGCCCGCACCCGCACCCGCTCGGCGCGGCGCACGGTCTCGTAGAAGCCGGGCACCGAGAGACAGCCCTCGTCCATCTCCTCCTCGCCCTCCTGGCCGAGGATCTCGGGGTTGATGAGGCACAGGGGCTGGTCATGGCCCTCGGAGACGTCGATGACCACCAGGCGCAGGGGGATGCCCACCTGGATCGCCGCCAGGCCGATCCCCGGGGCGGCGTACATGGTCTCGAACATGTCGTCGATGTGGCGCCGGATCTGGTCGTCCACCTGGGTCACGGGTTTGGCGATCGCGCGCAGGCGCGGATTGGGGAAGGTGAGGATCTCAAGTTGACTCATGTTTCAGTCCGAAAAAGGCTTTTGGCCTGCGGCGGGCGCGAGGGATGACATCGCCGATCCCGGAGGTGGACCCTGGGGAGAAACCACGCGACGGGGCGGAAGCCGACCGCTGCGCCCCGTCCGGAACCTCGACGCGACGCGGCCACTGGCCAGGCGGGCGCTTGCCCGCTAGTATGCGGCGGCATACTACACTGACCGTCAGGGTCCCGCAAAAACAAGGCCAAATCGTTGTGTTAGGAACGTCGATACGCTGGTGCGCGTCCAGGGCGATGATGGGGCTGCCCCCGGCGGCTTTCGAGGCCGATTCCCCGCCCGTTGCCGCGGCCGTGGCCCCCGCCGTTGCCGGTAGTAGAGCCGGCGCGGGAGCCGAAGCCGGAGTTGTTACCAACTGGCATGAGGCGGCAAACCACGCCCCTGATAATGAAAGATATTCCCGTGACTTTCACGCTAACACTGGGACCCTTGGCGGAGACATACCCCCGGCCACGTCCGCGGCGGGCGCCCTTTCGGGCCCGGCCCAAGGCGCGGGGGCGCGCCGCGTCCTTTCCCGGGGCTTCCTGAACGCAATTCCTTGTTTTGGCCTTCACGGGCCCCTGGCCTGGGGACTGCTCCTGGTCGCGTCGACAAACCTGGCCCTGGCTCAGGGACAGCCCGGCCACATTTCCGCGCTGGGGGCGGGGGAGGGCGGCGCGCCGCGCGTCGCCGGCACCACCGGCGGATCATCGGGCGGGTCGGCGGCGGCCAGGCCGCTGCCCACCCTCAAGTTGACCCCCAAGGCACGGGTCACGCCGCTGGAGGCCCCGGAGGCGCGCATCCCCCTGAGCGCCATCCGGCCGTTCCTGGAGTATGCCTACATCCTCGACCGGGACGAGATCGAGCGGGCCCCCTACGTGGTCGCCCTCCCCGAGCGGCGGGTCATGGGGGGGACCGGCGACCGGGTCTATGTGCGCGGTCTGGATGGCGGGGAGCGCGGGCCCTATCGCCTGGTGCGTCCCGGCGGGCCCTATCGTGATCCGGCCACCGGCGACATCCTGGGTTATCAGGCCCGGCAGGTGGCGGAGGTCAGCTTGGAGCGGCCCGGGGACCCGGCGGTCCTGCGGGTCGAGCGCATGAGCCAGGAGATCGCCACCGGCGATCGGCTGGTGGTGACCCGCGGCGACGAACCCTTGTTGAATTTCACCCCCCGGCCGGGGCCCGCCGGGCGCCAGGGCCAGATCGTCGCCGTGCTCGATGGGGTCTCCCAGATCGGCAGCCTGCAGGTGGTCGTCATCGACCTGGGCAGCGAGCAAGGGGTCGAGCCCGGACATCGCTTCGACATCTTCAACGGCGGTGAGATCGTCCACGACCGGGTGCGGGGTGAGGCGGCGGATTGGGACTTGCGCAACCAGCGCTTCTGGTCCGAGGAGTTCTGGTACGGGGATTTTCGTACCGACCGCTGGATTCGCGACGAGCCCGATCCCGGCACGCCCCTGCCCCTGCACCGGGGCGCCAGCCCCCTGGGGGAGGACTTCATGCTGCCCCTGGAACGGGCGGGCTCCCTGATGGTGTTTCGCGCCTATCCGCGCCTGAGTTTCGCCCTGGTGCTGGAGGCGGTCCGTCCCATGCATGTCCAGGACCCGGTCCTGGCGCCCGCCGGGGGCGGCTGACCGGTGGCGATGGCGAGGCACCCGGCGGAGGGGGGTAGCCCCGATGGCACCGGTGGCGCGGCGGCGGGCGTGACACGGGATGCGTCACCCCATACCGCGCCGGATTCCGCACCGGAGACGTCACGGGACATGCGACCCGGGGCCCGCCCCCTGGACGAGGCGGCCCTGCGTCCCTGGCTGACCCTGGCCACCATCCCCGGCCTGGGGCCCCGCTCCCTCAACCGCCTGCTGGAGCGGTTCGGCACCCCCGAGGCCCTGCTGGCGGCGGACGGCGCCAGGCTGGCCGCCGCCGGGGCCCGGCCGGCGGTGATCGAGCGCCTGCGCGACCCCCGGCCCGAACTGGTCGCCGCCGCCCTGGACTGGGCCCGGGCCGAGGATGCCCATCTGCTAGCCCGCCAGGACCCCCGCTACCCGGCCCGCCTGGGGGAACTGGTGGATGCCCCGCTGGTACTCTATGTTCGGGGTGATCCCCGGGTCCTGGCCGATCCCCAACTCGCCATCGTTGGCAGCCGCAACCCGACCCCCGGGGCTAGGGAGACGACCCTGGAATTCGCCCGTCACCTGGCGGCCTGCGGTCTGACCATCACCAGCGGCCTGGCGGTGGGCATCGACGCCGCCGCCCATCTGGGGGCCCTGGAGGCGGGTCACACCCTGGCGGTGATGGGTACCGGACCGGACCGGGTCTATCCCGCCGCCCATCGGGACCTGGCCCGGCGGATCGCCGCCCACGGGGCCCTGGTGACCGAATTTCCCCCGGGCACCGGTCCCAAGTCCGAGCACTTTCCCCGCCGCAACCGGCTCATCGCCGCCCTGAGCCTGGGGACCCTGGTGGTGGAGGCGGCCCCCCAGAGTGGCTCCCTCATCACCGCCCGGCTGGCGGCGGAACTGGGTCGGGAGGTCTTCGCCATCCCCGGTTCCATTCACAACCCCCTGGCCCGGGGCTGTCACGCCCTGATCAAGCAGGGGGCCAAGCTGGTGGAGACGGCCCAGGATGTCCTGGAGGAGCTGGCCCCGGTGCTGGCGCCCTTCCTGGGCCCGCAACCGCCCTTGCCCTTACCCCTCGTCGCGGCGGCGGGGGGCCCCGCCACCGCGGCCGGTGCCCGGGCTGGCCGGGGCGCGGGGGATGCCCCGATGGATGAGGATGCCCTGATGGGCGAGGACGCGGACTACCGGCGCCTGCTGGCGGCCCTGGGGCCGGACCCGGTCGCGGTGGACCTGCTCATCCAGCGCACCGGCCTGCCGGCCAACCAGGTCTCTTCCATGCTGCTGATGCTGGAACTCCAGGGTCGGGTCGCCGCCGCTCCCGGCGGACGTTATTGCCGCCTTTTCCGCTCCCCCTCTTGACGTCATGCCGGGCAATCGTTTTTGCTAGGGAACCTGGAATATGTCACCCCCCGCGCCCCTGGCCGCCCCTTGGTCCGGATGCGTCTCCCCTGAATCCCCAACCCGCTTGGATGCTTGTTAACCCATGAATCTGGTCGTCGTCGAATCCCCCGCCAAGGCCAAAACCATCAAGAAATATCTGGGTCCGGACTTCGAGGTCCTGGCCTCTTACGGCCATGTGCGCGACCTGGTGCCCAAGGAGGGGGCGGTGGACCCGGCGGCGGGCTTCGCCATGCAGTACCAGGTCATCGAGCGCAACGAGAAGCACGTTCAGGCCATCGCCCGCAAGCTCAAGGACGCCGCGACCCTCTACCTGGCGACGGACCCGGACCGGGAGGGCGAGGCCATCTCCTGGCACCTATATGAGCTGCTCAAGGGCCGCCGCCAGCTCGGCCAGCGGCCGGTCTACCGGGTGGTGTTCAACGAGATCACCAAGCGCGCGGTCCAGGAGGCGGTGGCCCACCCGCGGGAGCTGTCCACCGACCTGGTCAACGCCCAGCAGGCGCGCCGCGCCCTGGACTACCTGGTGGGCTTCAATCTCTCGCCCCTGCTATGGAAAAAGGTGCGCCGGGGCCTCTCGGCGGGCCGGGTGCAGAGCCCGGCCCTGCGCCTGATCGTCGAGCGCGAGCAGGAGATCGAGGCCTTCCAGACCCGGGAGTACTGGACGGTCCTGGCCGATACCGCCAAGGAGGGCAAGGCCTTCGAGGCCCGGCTCATCCAGTACCAGGGCGACAAGGTCGAGCAGTTCACCATCGGCGACGAGACCCGGGCGCGGGCGGTGGAACAGGGCCTGATCCAGGCCGCCGGGGGCCAGCTCAGCGTCGAGCGCATCGAGCGCAAGCAGCGCAAGCGCAACCCGGCGCCGCCCTTCATTACCTCCACCCTCCAGCAGGAGGCGGCGCGCAAGCTCGGCTTCACCGCCCAGCGCACCATGCGCGTCGCCCAGCAGCTTTACGAGGGGGTGGACATCGGCGGCGGGGCCGTGGGCCTGATCACCTACATGCGCACCGACTCAGTCAACCTGGCCAACGAGGCCCTGGAGGAGATCCGCGGCTACGTGGCCGAGCGCTATGGCGCCGATCACCTGCCGGACCAGGCGCGCCGCTACAAGACCAAGGCCAAGAACGCCCAGGAAGCCCACGAGGCCATCCGCCCCACCTCCATCCGCCGCCTGCCGGCGGAGGTCGCCGCCCACCTCACCAAGGAGCAGGCGCGCCTCTACGAACTGATCTGGAAGCGCACCCTGGCCTGCCAGATGGAGCATGCCCTCATCGACCAGGTGGCCGTCGATCTGGGGGCCGGGCCGGGCAACCTCTTCCGTGCCACCGGCTCCCACGTCGCCTCCCCCGGCTTCATGCGCGTCTACCTGGAGGGGCGCGATGACGCCCGGGAGGCGGACGACGACGAGGAACGCCAGTTGCCGCCCCTGGTCGAGGGCGAGCGGCTGGACCTGCTCGGCATCCGCCCGGAACAGCACTTCACCGAGCCGCCGCCGCGCTTCACCGAGGCCAGCCTGGTCAAGGCCCTGGAGGAGTACGGCATCGGCCGTCCTTCCACCTACGCCAGCATCATCTCCACCCTCCAGGAACGGGAGTACGTGCTCCTCGACCAGAAGCGCTTCCTGCCCACGGACGTGGGGCGGGTGGTCAACCGCTTCCTCACCGAGCACTTCACCGCCTACGTCGACTACGACTTCACCGCCCGGCTGGAGGACGAGCTCGACGCCGTCTCCCGGGGGGAGGAGGAGTGGGTGCCGCTGCTGGAGCAGTTCTGGCAACCCTTCAAGCAGCGCATCGATCACATCGAGGAACACGTCAAGCGCAGCGACGTGACCCAGGAGGCGATGGACGAGGCCTGTCCCCAGTGCGGCGCCCCCCTGTCGATCCGCCTGGGCCGCCATGGCCGGTTCGTCGGCTGCACCAAGTACCCCGAGTGCGATTACACCCGGGACCTGGGGGACGGCAAGGACAAGGAGCCCGCCGCCCCAGAACTGGTGGAGGGACGCGCCTGTCCCGACTGCGGCTCCGCCTTGCAGATCAAGCGCGGCAAGTACGGCAAGTTCATCGGTTGCACCGGCTACCCCAAGTGCCGGCATATCGAGCCCCTGGAGCGTCCCGAGGACACCGGGGTGACCTGTCCCCAGTGCGGCAAGGGCACCCTGCAGAAGAAGAAGTCCCGCAAGGGCAAGATCTTCTTCTCCTGTTCCACCTACCCCAAGTGCAACTACGCCACCTGGAACGAGCCAGTGGCCGGGCCCTGTCCCCGCTGCGGCTGGCCCATCCTCACCCTCAAGGTCACCAAGACCAAGGGCGCCGAGATCGTCTGTCCCCAGCCGGAGTGCAAGCACAGCGAGCCCTTCGATGACCAGGCCCTGCCGCGGTCCGAACGGGGTCGGGATCATGCGGCCGGCTGAAGCCAGGCGGGTGGATGCGGGCCTGGCCCACCGGCTGCGCCTGGCCGTCGACTGGCTTCGGCGGGGCGGGGTGGTGGCCTATCCCACCGAGGCGGTCTACGGCCTAGGCTGCGACCCCTGGAACGGCGCCGCGGTGCGCCGCATCCTGGCCATGAAGCGTCGCCCGGAGGCCAAGGGGTTGATCCTGATCGCCGCCGATCTGGCCCAACTCGCCCCCTTCGTCCAGTGGCTGGAACCAAACCGGATGGCGGACATCCTCGCCACCTGGCCCGGTCCCCACACCTGGCTGCTGCCGGCCCGGCCGGAGACCCCGGTCTGGCTGCGGGGCCAGCATGACACCCTGGCGGTGCGGGTCACCGCCCATCCCCTGGCCGCCGCCCTCTGCCGGGCCGCGGGCCGTGCCCTGGTCTCCACCAGCGCCAATCGGGCCAGCCACACCCCGGCGCGGACCGCCCTGGAGGTCCGGCTCCGGCTGGGCGCCGGCGGGGGGTGGGCACGGGCCACCGCCGCCGACCGGGGGGCATATCTCCAGGCGGACTATCTGTTGGTGGGTCCCTGCGGTGGCCGCGCCCAGTGCTCCAGCATCCGCGATGGCCGGACCGGCCATCTGTTGAGAGGCTGAGTGCCTGAAGGTTGCCGTCGTTTGGATCCAACTTTTACGAGGGGGCTCATGACACCCCTGATGACGAATGACACCGTCGTGGTGCTGTTGCCCAGGGGCGGTATCTTTCACGCTAACTGTCATGAGGCGGCAAGCCATACCCCTGACTATGAAAGACTTTCCCGTGATTTTCACGCTAACCAATCTGGGGGAGGATTGAGGCCGTGAGCGTACTGGTCGGTGATATCGGGGGGACCAAGACGGTCCTGGCCCTGGCGACGGAGGTGGACGGCCGGTGGCGACTGGCGCGGGAACTGCGCCTGCCCAGCGGCGCCTATGACGCCCTCCCGGAGTTGGTGGCGCATTATCTGCGGGAGACGGGGGCCAGTCCCCGGGGCGCGGCCTTCGCCGTGGCCGGGCCGGTTCAGGATGGCCGCAGCGACATCACCAATCTGCCCTGGGTCATCGACCGGCGCCACCTCGCCAGCGAGTTCGGCTGGGAGCGCGTCGGCCTGCTTAACGACCTGGAAGCCATCGCCTGGGGTATCCCCTTCCTGGGACCGGAGGACCTCGAAACCCTCTACCCCGGGGAGGAGGGGGCCGGCGGCAATGCCTGCATCATCGCCGCGGGGACCGGCCTCGGCCAGGCGGGGCTCTACTGGGATGGGCAGCGCCACCATCCCTTCGCCACGGAAGGGGGGCACGCGGACTTCGCCCCCGCCACCAACCGGGAGGAGGCCCTGCTAGTCTGGTTGCGTCGGCGGCATGGCCATGTGAGCTGGGAGCGGCTGGTATCCGGCCCCGGCATCCTCAATATCCATGACTTTCTCCGCGACCAACCGGGCGCTCGCGCCGGTGGCCGCTATACCAGTCCCCTCCGGCGGCCGGGTGGCCAACCCGAGGCTGAGGGTGAGGACCCGGTGGCGGCCATCGCGGCACAGGCCGTCGCCGGGTCCTGCCGGTTCTGCGTCGAGACCATGGCCCTCTTCTTCAGCCTCTATGGGCGCGAGGCTGGCAACCTGGCCCTCAAGCACCTGGCGCTGGGTGGGGTCTATCTGGGGGGCGGCATCGTCCCCAAGAACCTAGAACTGCTCCGGCGCTCCGATTTTCTCGCCGCCTTCTTCGCCAAGGGGCGCCTGGAGCCCCTGGTGCGCCGCATGCCCGTCAAGGTAATTCTCAACCCCGCCACGCCCCTGCTCGGCGCCGCCCATTTTTTCCAGGCGGCTCGCGGCTAACGCGGTGAGTTTTCCCTTGGCTTCCTCTCCGCCGCTCTGGTCGCCGCGGTACTGGCCAAGCTGGCTGGCGGTCGGGCTGATTCGCGGGCTCGGCTTGCTGCCCTTCCCCCTGCTCTGGCTGCTGGGCATGGGGCTGGGCCGGCTGGCGGGGCGCCTGGCCCGGGAACGGCGCGCCGTGGCCCGCGCCAACCTGAGCATCTGTCTGCCCGGGACTCCCCCACGGGAGCGGGAGGCGCTCATCTCGCGTCACTTCGGCTATCTGGGGGTGGCCGCGCTGACCCAGGGCCTGGTCTGGGGTGCCTCGCGCCGGCGCCTGGCGCGGCTGGTGCGGATCCACCAGCGGGACTATTTCGATGACGCCCGGGCCCAGGGGCGCAACCTCATCCTCCTGGTGCCGCACTTCGTCGGGCTGGAGCTGGGGGGCGCGGCCTTTACCGCCCTGGTCCACCCCGGCATGTACATGTACCAGCGCATTCGCGATCCGGTGATCGATGCCCAGATGCGGGCCAGCCGGGTACGTTTTGGCGCCCGGTCCGTGGAACGTCAGGACGACCTCAAGGGGCTAGTGCGGGAGATGCGCCGGGGCCTGCCCTTCTTCTACCTCCCCGATCAGGATGCCGGGCGGCAGCGGGGGATCTTCGCCCCCTTCTGCGGCATCCCGGCGGCCACCGTGCCGACCCTGGGCCGGTTCGCCAAGCTGGCGGATGCCCTGGTCCTGCCGCTCTACGCCGTCTATCGCCCCTGGGGTCGGGGGCTGGACTTGATCTTTGGCCCGCCCCTGGCGGACTTCCCCAGCGGCGATCCGGCGGCGGACACGGCGGCCATGAACCGGGTCATCGAGGCCCGGGTGCGGCGCCTGCCCGCCCAGTATTTCTGGGTCCATCGCCGCTTCAAGACCCGGCCCCCCGGCGAATCCCCGCTCTATCCCCCGAGCCGGCGCCGGGTACGCCGCGGCGACTGAGGGTGAGGTCGCCCCCTCTAGTGGCGACCCCGGTGCGGGCCTGGGCTACCACCCTGCGCCGGCGGCTGGCGGCCGGGTTGCGGCGGGACCGGGACCTGGCTCCCCTGGGCCAGGGGTGCCCCGCGCTGCTGATCGGGGCCCTGGTCGCCGCTTTGCTGGGCCTGGGGCTGTTTCTGTTCGGGGGCTATCAGGCCGCCTTCCTGCCCCTGAACCGCTTGGCGATGCTGTTGCCCGACGGGCTCTGGGAATGGCTCACGGTGCTGGGGGATGCCCGGCTGGCCATCGCCCTGGCCCTCTTTTTCAGCCTGCGCCACCCGCGCCTCTTCTGGGCGCTGATCCTGGCGGCCCTGGCGGCGACGGTCCTGACCCATGGCCTCAAACCCTGGATCGCGGCCTGGCGTCCCCCGGCGGTCCTGCCCGCGGAGGCCTTTCACCTCATCGGTCCGGCCCTGCGCAAGTCCAGCTTCCCCTCCGGTCACGCCATGACCGTGGCCGTGATGACCGGGGTTGGCTGGTGTTTTCTTCCCCGGCCCTGGGCGCGCCTGCTCCTGGTGTTCCTGGCGGTGGCCATCGGCCTTAGCCGGGTGGCGGTGGGCGTCCACTGGCCGGTCGACGTCGCCGCCGGCCTGGCGGGGGGCTGGGCGGCGGCCTGGCTGGGCATCCGCCTGGCGGCGCGCTGGGAGGGGCTGGCCGGGCGCCTGGCCCTGCACCTGACGTGCGTGGTCCTGGCCGCCGGGGCGGCGGTGCTGCTCCTCATCGACGATGGGGGTTATGCCCGTTCCCGGCCCTTGCAACTGGCGGTCGGGCTGGGCGCCTTGGGCTGGGGGCTGAGTCAGTATCTGCCGCTGCCCAGGCGCGGCCAGTCCTATTAGCCTGTCTTGGGATCGGCGGAGGCGGGAAACTGAGAAACTAGTAGTTCGTTTCACCAATATCCTTACGGATGCACCATGCATAATATTTTGTTTTTTCTGCGTTTCTGTCCTTGCTGCACTAAAGCAGATTAGCGGATCGATCTACTAGGCCGTCACGATCCCGGAAAAGCCGGCCTACGGGAGGGGGGGGCCAACGAAGCCCGGGTGCATGTGGGGGGCATTTACGGGGTACGCTTCAGTGTCCGCCCCGCGGGTCAGGGGGGCGAAGCCGGGGGAGGTTGGGTGTGACCCAACCTCGCGGCTTACTGTCATGAAGAGCTATCCACACTCCAGAAGATGACAGGCCCTGCTGGGGTGTTTGACGCTAGGTGTTGGAATCAGAAATTGCCCGTGGCGCCGGCGGTCAGGATGGAGAGCATCTCGCCATTGACCCCGATGGCGATGGCCTGGAGCTCGGCCGGCAGGGAGAAGGCATTGATGATCATGTCGAGGTTGAGCATGAGCAGCCAGTTCTTCTTGTTGCTGTCCTCGACCAGGGCGATGCGGCAGGGCATGTAGGCGGCATAGATGGTGTTGAAGGCCACCATCTTCATGGCGTCCTCGGGGTCGCAGAACTGGAAGATCTCCAGATTGGGCGAGGCGATGCCCCGCGCCTGGAGTTCCTTGCCGACGTTCTGCCGGCCGACCAGTTTCATGTTGAGCTCAGCGGCCTTGGACATCATGGCCTCGGAGGCGGCGTCCCAGGTCACGCCGTCGGCTAGGGCCATCTTGATGACCGTCTGGCTGATGTCGAACATTTCCACTTCCGGGTCCTTGGCCTGGGCCGTGGGCAGCCAGGCGAGGGCCAGCGCGAGAAAGGCAGCAAACAGTTTCATGATCGGTTTCCTTTAGGCAGAGAGGCGATAGGGGCGGGCGGGGTGCGCTTACTTGTTATCCAGCGTGGTGATGTAAGCGAGGATGTCCTTGATCTCCTGCGGCTCGTAGGCGGCGAAGGTCTCATCCTCCTCATCGTCGGCGTGAATGCGCTCCTTCTTCTTGAACATCTCGATCTGCCGGGCCAGGTATTCGGAATACTGACCGGCGAGGGGCGGCGATTCCTTTTTCTTGGAGCCCTCGGCCTTGCGGCCATGGCAAGTCTTGCAATCGCCCTGGAACAGGTCCTCGCCATTTTCCAGGTCGGCACCCTCGGGGGTGGGGATGTCCAGGGGTGAAACCGTCGCCAGGTCGATATCCGACAGGAAGGCCGCCAGGTTCTGGAGATCCTCCGCGGACAGGTTGCGCAGCCCACCCACGACCGTCATGGCCTGATAGTCCAGTTCCCCGGACTTGTATTTCTCCATCATGCTGAGCAGGTAATACTCCGGGAGCCCCGCGAGACGCGGATACTTGCCGCCGATGATGCCCTGGCCGTGGAAGCCGTGGCAGAGGGCGCATTGACGGTTGAGGGCCTTACCCCGCTCCAGGTCGGGATCGGCCTGGAGACTGAAGGGGGTCAGGGCCGCGAGGGCGATGAGGAGGGATCGCGTCAGGGGGTGTTTCATGCTCCAAAACTCCTGATCCGGCGTTGGGTCGAGTCAGCGTCACCGCCGAGGGCAAGGGGCATGAGTCACTGCCATCAGCGGTGCGCCGTGAGATCGTTATTTACTCTGTTGCGCGCCGTGGCGTCCCGAGTGGGGGCCGCGGCGCTGCTGGCCTGAGGGTTATGCACCCATCCCGGCCACGGCGAACATTATGAGATCGAATAGGGCGAAGCAAGAAGGAGAATCCGCAATTCCCGGCGACCATGAGTGCTTGATTGACCTGGGTCAGGAAGGCCGGGGCGGGGCTCGTCCCGCCCGTGCCGTCCCGCGAGCGCTTGACGCGGACCGGGTCTGTGCCTAGTCTCACCCGATTGTCCGCCCGCCCGCCCAACCCCGGTCCCTGGGCCCGCCCCTGGGTTGGCCCCACGACCCGATCGACCCCCAAACCGTGTACGCCAATTATTTCGGCCTCAAGGAACCCAGCTTTTCCATCACCCCCGATCCCCAGTATCTCTTCCTGAGCGAACAGCATCGGGAGGCCCTGGCGCACCTGGTCTACGGCGCCGGTGAGAGTGGTGGCTTCGTCCTGCTGACCGGTGAGGTGGGTACCGGCAAGACGACGGTGTGCCGGGCCTTCCTCGAACAACTGCCCGAGCAGGTCGATCTGGCCCTGATCCTGCACCCGGCCCTGTCGGCGACGGAACTGCTGCGCGCCATTTGCGACGAGTTCCGCATCCCCCTGGAAGACGGGGACCGCACCGTCAAGCGGCTGGTGGACAAGCTGAACCGCTTTCTGCTGGAGGCCCATGCCCAGGGCCGGCGGCCGGTGCTCATGATCGACGAGGCCCAGGACCTCTCCCCCCGGGTGCTGGAGCAGATCCGCCTCCTGACCAACCTGGAGACGCCCAAGCACAAGCTGTTGCAGATCTTTCTGGTCGGTCAGCCCGAGCTGCGGGAGATGCTGCTCCATCCCGGCCTGCGCCAGCTCAACCAGCGCATCACCGCCCGTTATCACCTCAAGCCCTTCGACCTCCGCGATACCGCGGCCTATGTCGAGCATCGCCTGGCCGTCGCCGGGGTGGAGCGGCCCCTCTTCACCCGCGGGGCCCTGCGCCAGTTGCATCGCCTTTCCCAGGGGGTGCCGCGGTTGATCAACATCTATTGCGATCGCGCCCTGCTGGGGGCCTGCGTCTCCCGTCACCCCATGGTCACCCAGCGCATCCTGGAAAAGGCGGTGGCCGAGGTCGACGACGGGCGCTCCTGGCGCCGGCCCTCGCCCCGCCGCCGCTGGGTTGCCCTGGCGGCGGGCCTGCTGGCCCTGACCATCGGGGGGGCCTGGGGATTCTGGGAATACCGCGGTCGACCGGATCTGCCCACCGTCCTCGCCGCCCTGCGCGGGTCCGCGCCGGGCGGGGATGAGACCGTCACCGCCGCGCCCACGGCCGAGACCGCCGACGCGGCCCAGGCGGCGGAGGCCGAGAAGGCGCAGGCGGAGGAACAGACCCGCGTCGCCCTGGCCAAGGCCCTGGCGGATGAACGGCTCACGGAACTGGGGGCGGACGGTGATCTGCTTGCCGACCAGGAGCGGGCCCTGCGCCTCCTGCTGCGGCGCTGGCAGGTGGAGCTGGGCAAGCTGGAGGGGCGTGAGCCCTGCGCGCGCCTCAGCTCCTTCGGCCTGGAGTGCGAACTGGACCGGGGGGGCTGGAGCCGGGTGCGGGACTACAACCTGCCGGCCCTGCTGCGCCTGCGCGACCGGCAGGGCGTCGAGGGCTGGGCCGCCCTGGTGGGCCTGGATGAGCACCAGGCGACCCTGGAACTGACCCAGGGGACCGAGACCTTCCCCCTGGGGTCCCTGGATGGCTGGTGGACCGGGGACTATCTGCTGGTCTGGCAGCCACCGCCGGTGGGCGGAACCCTGATCCGGCCCGGCTCCTCCGGCGAGGCCGTGCGCTGGTTGCGCCGCCTCCTGGAACAGGCCCCGGGACTGGACTTCAAGGATGATGGCACCAGCCGTTTCGACCGCCAAGTGGAGAGCGCCGTGCGTCGCTTCCAGACCCAGTCCGGACTGGAGGTCGATGGCCTGGCGGGACCCCGCACCCTGATCCGCCTGACCAGTCTGGTCGATATGCCGGGGCTTCCCAAGCTGCGGCCGGAAGACTAGCGCCATGTCCTACATCCTTGAAGCCCTTAGAAAGTCCCAGCAGGACCGGGAACTCGGCCGGGTGCCGACCCTCGCCACCCAGCCCCTGTTCACGCCCCGGGATGGTGGCCGCAATTCCTGGATCGGCATCGCCCTCGGGCTGGCGGCGCTGGCGGTGGCGATCGCCCTGTACGCCGTCCTGCGGGCGGGACCGGAGATAGCGCAACTGGGGCCGGCACCGATGGCGGTCCAGGTTCCGGCTCAGAGCCCGAATCTGCCCCTGGCCGGCGGCCAGCCAGCCTTCACCGCTCAGCCCGTGGCCGGCGCCAACGCGCCGAACGTGGCCGCCCCCACCCCGGCAGCCCCTCACCTCACCGGCCAGGCCACCGCTCAGCCCCACGCCCAGGTTCCCCCTCAGGCCCCCGCCTTGACCACGGCCCCCGGGACGGTGGCGAGCGCGGAGGTAGGGGCGAATTGGCCAGCGGCCCAGGTGCCCGGCGCTGGTCCGGCTGGGGTTTCCTCGGCCGCGTCCGCGGGTCCGCTGGCGGGGGCTGCCCCGCCGGCCGCCACCGGCGGGCAACCCGGCCCTCCGCCGACCAGCGTCCCGGTCGAGCAGTCTCCACCCGCTTCGGGTTATGGCGCGGGTCACGCTGGCCAAGCTGCCCCGCCGATGACCGCCATGGCCCCTGAGGTAACCGAGGTCGGTGCCGACGAACCACCTCATGCCGGTGGACCGCCGGAACAGCAATACAGTCCCCCCCCGTCCCCCTCGCCGGCCCGGGCGGTGACCCGCCAAGCGCCGGCGGATGCCATCCCGGAGGATCTGCGCCAGGACATCGAGGCCTTCAAGGAGCAGATCAAGGAAGGAAAGGGTGGCAAGTCCCCGTCGCAGTCCAAGGCCAGCACCCGGCAGCAGCAGGTCCCGCTCCGGGAAAGCCGCCTGCCACCGGAGGTCCAGGAGCGGCTGCCGTCCTTCCTCCTCACCGTGCATCTCTACGACGCCGAGCCCGCCAAGCGCCTGGTGATCATCGACGGCCGTCGGCTGCGCCAGGGTGATGCCACCCGCAGTGGTATCCTGGTCGAGGAGATCTTCCCCGATGGCGTGGCCCTGGCCTTCGAAGGCCATCGCTTCTTCCAGCCGCGCTAGGCATCCGCGAGGCGCTCCGCTCCAGCCTTCACACCGTCACCCATCTTCTCCCATCACCACTCAGGCCAAGGTATGGTGCCCGCGGGGCCCTGCCGAATCCTCCTCATCCGGGGGCACCCATGCCAGGCACCTCAAACACACCCAGCCGAGAAGTCACCTTCAGCCCGGACCTCATCCCCGTCCGTCACGCTGCCATCGCCCATGGTAAAGCCACTGCGCAGGGAGACGTCACCGCGCATGGACCCAGTGTGCAAGGCGACACTGCCATCCATGACGAGGCCACCGCGCGCGACGCGGCCAGCACCCTTCAGGAGGCCATCCTCCATGAAGAGGCGGGTGCCCTTGGCGCTGCCCCGGCCGCTAATCGTCCGGGCACCTTCCTGCTGGAACTGATCAAACCCTCGCACTACGACGACGAGGGCTATGTCATCCAGTGGCTCAAGGCCTGGATTCCCTCCAATTCCCTCGCCTCCCTCTACGGCTTGGGGCGGGTCGCTGATCAGGAGCGGGTCCTGGGCGCGGAGGTCCGGATCGCCATCCAGGCCTATGACGAGACCAATACCCGGGTCCCGGTGGCCGGGATCATCCGGCGCTTTCAGGCCAACGGGGGGCGGGGACTGATCTGCCTGGTGGGGGTCCAGTCCAACCAGTATCCCCGCGCCCTGGACCTGGCCCGGCGCTTCCGCGAGGCGGGGCTGCCGGTGGCCATCGGCGGTTTCCACGTCAGTGGGTCCCTGGCGATGCTCCCGCGCCTGACCCCCGAGTTGCAGGAGGCCCTGGACCTGGGCATCACCCTCTTCGCCGGGGAGGCCGAGGAACATTTCGCCGCCCTCCTGCGCGCCGCCGACACGGGCCGCCTGGCGCCGGTGTACAACTTCATGGCCCAACTGCCGGCGCTGCAGGGGCAGTCGCTGCCCCATCTGCCCCCGGAAGTGGCGCGGCGCTACGCCCCCATGCCCGGGACCTTCGACGCCGGGCGCGGCTGTCCCTTCCTGTGCAGTTTCTGCACCATCATCAACGTCCAGGGCCGCAAGTCGCGCTTTCGCGATCCGGACGATATCGAGTCCCTGCTGCGCGCCAACCTGGCCCATGGCATTCGCCACTACTTCATCACCGACGACAATTTCGCTCGCAACCGCAACTGGGAACCCATCTTCGATCGCATCATCGCCCTGCGCCAGGAACTGGGGGTCAAGTTCAATTTCACCATCCAGGTGGACACCATGTGCCACACCCTGCCCGGCTTCGTCACCAAGGCGCGGGCGGCGGGGGTCTCCCGGGTCTTCATCGGCCTGGAGACGGTGAACGCGGACAACCTCAAGTCCGCCAACAAGAAACAGAACAAGCTCGCCAATTACCGGGACATGCTCCTCGCCTGGCAGCGCCAGCGGGTGACCACCTATTGTGGCTACATCCTCGGCTTTCCGGACGACACCCCGGAATCCATCCTGGCCGACATCGAGACCATCAAGCGGGAACTGCCCCTCGATATCCTGGAGTTCTTCTGCCTGACGCCCCTGCCGGGCTCGGCGGACCATCAGGCGCTCTTCAACCAGGGCGCGCCCCTGGAGCCGGATCTCAACCGCTATGACCTGGAGCACGTCTGCACCACCCACCCCCGCATGACAAAGGCCGAGTGGCAGCAGGTCTATGCCCAGGCCTGGGACAGCTACTACTCCCTGGAGCATCTGGAGACCCTGATGCGGCGGGCGGCGACCTTCGACCGCAATCCCAAGCGCATCATGGAGATCGCCCTGGAGTTCTATGGCTGCTTCCGGTTCGAGCGGGTCCATCCCCTTCAGGGCGGTTTCTTGCGCCGCAAGGTGCGCACCGATCGCCGGCCGAGCCTGCCGGTCGAGTCGCCCTGGACCTTCTATCCCCGCCGGGCCGGGGAAGTCTGGCGGACCTATGGCGGTCTGCTGGCCTATGCCTGGCGGGTCTGGCGTCTCTATCGCCGGGTGCGGCGGGACATCCAGCGGCCGGGCTACCGCTATGAGGACGCGGCCCTGCGCCCGGACGCCTGAGCCAGACCTCATCAGCGGGGCGGTACCTGACGCTTGACCCTAGGTCACCTCCTCGACAACGTGCTGGGCCTCCCCCGCAAGCACGATGCCGGCGGTGTGCTGGAGGTCATCCATCGGGTTTGGGGGCCTGTCGCGGCGCCTCCAGGCCGATGTGGGATCTTGGCGGCTAACCCGTCAGCGCCCCGCTGGCTCATCGCCCAGGATCCTTCCATCCGGCTGCAGGCGCTTGCCGTAGTAGTCGTAGTGACCTGTGTGGTGGAGCCGCGCCGTTTCCGCCAGGTTACCCCTGAAGCGCGGGTCCTGGGGACGTTCCTGGGCATTGATGAAGGCAGCCACATCCCAGGCATCCTGATCGCTCAGGCGTTGGGCCGGCCCCAGGGGCATGTTGTGTCTGATGTAGGCGGCGGCGGTGTCGATGCGATGCATGCCGGCACCCCAGTTGTAGGACTGGGGACCCCAGAGGGGCGGGAAGAGCAACTCTCCGCGCGCCCAGGTGCCCTGACCGTCGCTGCCGTGGCAGACGGCGCAAACAGTCCGGTAGACCCCGGCGCCGCGGTCGGGATCGAAGCCTTGGGGGGTCGGATCCAGGGCCGGGTAACCACGCCCCGGCATCCGGGTATCCCCCGTGGGTGCGCCGGTGGCGAGCCAGTAGATGTAGCTTTGCAGGGCGACCAGGGTGGCGCTGTCGGCCTCAGGGGCATGCCCGACGGCGGACGCCGGTGCGTTCATCGAGTAGGTAAAGCACCCCTGGATACGCTCGACGATGTTGTTGATGCGCTGATCCTTGGTGCGGAAGGCGGGATAGGCGACCCAGGCGGCCCACATGGGGGCCGCGCCCGCCAGACGCCCGGCATCCAGGTGGCATCCCTCGCAAGTTTGGGTATTGCCGACATACCTCGCCGACTCCGGGTGCGAAAAGGTCCCGACGAAGATCGCCTCGCCCAAGCGGATGGCTTCGCCCATGCGGTCGTGCGGGGCTGTGCCGCGGGCAGGCGGCTGAAACAGACCATCTGGCCCCGGGGCGAGGCCAGGAGCCACGGGGCCATGGTCGAGGGGCGGGCCGGCGGGAAGGTTTACCCCAGCTTGGGTCTCGTCCGGACCGCTCCCGGGCTGAACCGGGTGGACGGAGCCGGCCGACACCCCAGCCCCCTGCCTGACCCCTGGGGCTGGACCAGGCTGGACCTTCATGCCGGCATAGAAGGCAGCCACTGACCTGGCCTCATCCAGACGCAACCGCGGGGCGATCGGGCTCATGAGCCCATGGGTATCCGCGGTGCGCTTGCCTTCGACCCAGGCCTCGAGTTGAGCCAGGATGTAGGAGTAGACCTGGCCGGCCAAGGCCGGAAAGGCCTCTCCCGCACCGAGGCCGTCGCGTGCGTGACACTGGGCGCAGGCCGGCAGGGAGCGATTGGCCCAGTCGCCCTCGGTGGCGAGGACCCCGCCGACGGCCGTTGATACCTCGACCGGGGGCTTGGCGTTGGAAACGGCGGGAAGCGCGGCATAGTAGGCCGACACCGCCGCGACCTCGGCATCGGTCAAGGGTTTTGCCATGGGGCTCATGATGGGGTGGTCCCGGCCGCCGTCCCGGAAGGCGCGGAGTTGCCGTGCCAGGTACCCTGCGTTCAGCCCGGCCAAACGGGGAAAGGCGGCGCCCTCGTCACCGCCGCCGTTCTGGCCATGGCAGGTCGCGCAGGCCACGGTTCCCCCTGGTGTCCCGTGGGTCGCGATCCGCGCCCCGGGGTCGTCCCCTGCGGCCGGCTGGGCGAGCAAGGCGATCAGGGCCAGCCCGGAAGGTGGGAATACGCTCTTGTTTGGCATGTCTAGGGCTCCAGCTAGGCCGCAAGGATGGGGTGGGTCTGGTTGGCATGAGCCAATAGTCCCCTCGTCGGCACGGCAATCAATCTGCGTGGGTGCAATGCCCTCGTTGCCGCCTCGCCGAAGGCCAGCCCATCCCCCGTCGGCTCAGACCAATAGACCGCCGGGGGCCGAAGTCACCGGGCCTCGCCCGTGCCATGCCGTCCGCCAGGGGACAACCCCCCCTGGAAAGGCTCGCCGGGGCATGGGCCCCTTTACTCAGGCGATAGACATGATGATTTCCTGTAGTATCGACGAACCGTGTGGGAAAACCATAGCAGAGGAGATAGCAGAGGAGATTCGTTGGTGAAGACCATCCCGTTCTACTTCGGGCTTTTGACTGCTGCACTGGTGCTCGGTGCCTCATCGCTGCTGCCAGCCGCGGAGCCGGCGGCGACCGGGACGCTCCATATCGACATCCCCGTGGCCCTGAAGGAGGCCCGTGTGGTGTTCAACATGGACCACCTGGCCTTCGAGGGCGATAACCCGACCGGGCTCAACTACATGAGGGTCCTAAACGAAGACTTTGTCCAGGCAAGGACCCAGCACAGCATGGTGGCCATCTTCCACGGCGAGGCCGGCTACATGCTCCTGGACGATGCGCGCTATAACGCGGTCCGCCATACATCGCGCGGCAACCCCTACAAGGGGACGATCGCGACCCTGCAGGACAAGGGGGTACGCTTCGAGCTCTGTGCCGTCACCGCGCGTGGCAACGGCTGGACCAACGAGGATGTCTTGTCAGGCGTCAAAGTCGTCACTTCCGCCAACCTGCGCATCATCCAACTGGTTCAGGATGGCTATCTGCAAATCCAACCCTGATCGCCGGCAAATTTTCGCCTGACAGCCCGCCGGGTTGATCAGTCGGGACTCATCACTGAAGCATCCCCAGTCGGCGCCTTTGGCCGGGAACACGACCGCGGGGATGCCGTAACCCTATCCGTTTTCGTCGACAGTCCGCGCCCCGGTCGTTAAGAGCGCCGCAGCCGTACCGCCAGCCTTGGCAGGTTGCCCGCGTCACCTGTCCCTAATGATCGTGTAAGACGCCAGCTGGGTGTTTTTTCACCTGGGGTGTGCTGAGACCCCCCTGATGAAAGTGACCCCTCAGGTACGGCCCCGGAACAAGAACAGCGCCTCCACCCATTTACCACCGGGAGACCCCATGAAGATCGAGACCTTGGCCATCCACGCTGGCTTCCAGCCCGACCCGACCACGCACGCCGTCGCTACCCCCATCTATCAGACTACCTCCTACGCCTTCGATGACACCCAGCACGGGGCGGACCTCTTCGACCTCAAGGTAGCGGGCAACATCTATACCCGCATCATGAACCCCACCAGCGACGTGCTGGAAAAGCGCCTGGCGGCCATGGAGGGTGGCGTCGGCGGTCTGGCCCTGGCCTCGGGCATGGCGGCGGTGACCTATTCGCTCTTCACCATCTGCGAGAGCGGCGACAACGTCGTCACCACCTCGACCCTCTACGGCGGCACCTACAACCTCTTCGCCCACACCCTGCCGCAACTGGGCATCGAGATCCGCTTCGCCGCCCCCAACGACATCGACGGCATGGCGGCCCTCATCGACCAGCGCACCAAGGCGGTCTTCTGCGAGTCCATCGGCAACCCGGCGGGCAATGTCGCCGACATCGGCGCCATGGCCGACATGGCCCATGCCCACGGCGTCCCACTGATCGTCGACAACACCGTGCCCACCCCCTATCTGTGCCGGCCCTTCGAGTTCGGGGCCGACATCGTCGTCCACGCCCTGACCAAGTACCTGGGCGGCCACGGCACCACCATCGGCGGCGCCCTGGTGGACTCCGGCAAGTTCCCCTGGGCCGAGCACAAGGCGCGTTTCCGCCGCCTCAACGAACCCGACGTCTCCTACCACGGCGTGGTCTATACCGAGGCCCTGGGTCCGGCGGCCTATATCGGCCGGGCGCGGGTGGTGCCCCTGCGCAACATGGGCGCCGCCATCTCGCCCTTTAACAGCTTCCTCATCCTCCAAGGCGTCGAGACCCTGCCGGTGCGGATGGACCGCCACTGCGACAACGCCTTGGCGGTGGCCAAGTTCCTTCAGGAACAGCCCGAGGTCGCCTGGGTGCGCTACGCCGGCCTGCCCGACCATCCCGACAAGCCCCTGGTCGACAAGTACATGGGCGGGCGCGCCTCCAGCATCCTCTCCTTCGGTATCAAGGGCGGGCGCGAGGCCGGGGCCAAATTCATCGACGCCCTCAAGCTGGCGGTGCGCCTGGTCAACATCGGCGACGCCAAGACCCTGGCCTGCCACCCAGCCACCACCACCCATCGCCAGCTCGCCCCGGCGGAACTGGCCCGCGCCGGGGTTTCGGAGGATATGGTGCGGCTGTCCATTGGCCTGGAGCATGTGGACGACATCGTCGCCGATCTGTCTCAGGCATTGGCCGCGGCTCGCTAGCCTGATCAGGCTGGCCGGTAGGGGGTGTCCGCCCTCTGCCGGCCAGCGATCCCGGGAATACTGGCAATCAGGTAGGCTTTCAACCCCCTCTCCCCGGCCCTCGCCCACGAGGGGGGAGGGAGAAGCCTCGAACATGCGCTTACATCTTCGTTCAGAACTCTCGCGCCATAGGAGGGCTTCGGTAGCCCATGCCGCTGGTTCTCTTACTTCCTCCCCCCTGGAGGGGGAGGGTTGGGGAGAGGGGGTCTGAAGGGTAACGCGCTTGCCAATTCTCCAGCCCTGGCGGGAGAGGGTTAGGGGTGTCTTACGGAACAGAGACCGTCTGGGGCGACTCACTCAAAGAGGTTCCCAAAGGCCTTGGCGAAGGTCTTGTAGGCCTCGTAACCGTCCTTGTCCATCACCTGGTCGATGACCCAGCGGTTTTCGGACGCCTCACCCATCAGCGTCTGGATCTCGAAGCCCAGGTGGCGGAGGAAGGGGTAGCTGGGGCCGTCGGGCGCCAGTTGGAATTCGGCGTATTCGCCGGAACGCAGATTGAGCCGCTCGATGAAGGGGCTGCCGTAATCGCCCGGGCCCAGCAGGTCCTGGCTGTTGTCCTGGACGTGCTCGATGAGCTTGCGGGCCAGGGCGGTGATAAGGACGCGGCGGTCCTCGGTCTCCAGACGGTCGCTGGCCAGGCGGTCGGCGATCTGGATGAGGAAGAGGAGGTACTCCTGGATCACCCCCAGGCGCTGGGCATCGTCCCGGTAGACGAACCGCTCGCAATGCAGGCTGATGGCCTTGTCGACGGCGATGCGCCAGGCGATATAGGCCAGGGCGCTGGCGATCTCCGGCAGGGATCGCTCGGCCTCGTCGTTGTTCCAGTGACTCTTGATTCTCAGGGCCACGCGTCGCTCCTCTTGGTTGATGACAAATCCCCACCATGTTGGTTGGGGTAGCACATTCACTCCGGCCCGGGGCGGGCGGTCGCGCCGTCCCTCCCGCTGCCTGAGACCCCATGTGGAGGCGAGGATGACCCCTGAAAACCGGCGCGAGCTTACCAAAACCGTGCAACACAACTGCCACATCTCCGATGCCCGCCATGGCGCCGACCACTCCCTCTGTGTTTATCTCATGAAAATGCGCGAGTACTACCGCTGGGAACAGGGCCTGCCCTACGGGGCCAGCCTGGGCAAGGATCAGGTCGGTCACTGGCTGGCCCAGCGCGAGCAGCTCTGGGAGACCCTGGAAGACGCCGAGTTCGCCCCCCTGACCATCGGCGACCAGGTCTTCGACCCCTTCGACACCGAGGCGATCAACCAGCGCCTCACCCCCCATGGCTTGGCCTATAGCGGTGGCCTGGGACATGGGGCCAAGCCCCACTTCGTCCTCGGCGACCTGGAAGGGACCCGGCGCCATGGCAACTACCAGGTCCTGATCGTCGCCCGGGAGCATGCCCGGGATCTGACTGCCCCCCCGGCCATGACCCTCGGCTCCGGCATCACCCTGCGCCGGGAGTCACTGCGGCGCCTGCTGTGGGAAAAGCTGGAGACCTGGCGCTGGAGCCGGCCGGACAACGCCCTGGGGCGGGCCTTCGCCTGCTACCCCTTCGACCGGGACCTGGAAGGGGCGCTGGAGGCCATGACAGAACGGGAGGTCCAGGCCGTGTTGCTCCATGAGGAGGGGGAATACCAGGCCGGCCAACTCCTGGGGGACGAGGCCTGGGGCCGGCTACTGCTGGATCTGGTCCAGACCCCGGCGGAGATCATGGCCCGGGCGGTGCGGGATCACCTGGCGGATTGCCTGCGCACCCTGCCGGCCCTGGCCCGTCAGGGCGCGGCCCCGCCCCTGCATTTCTACCTGGGCAACCTCACCGCCATGCGTAAGGAGCTTTTTCCGGGCCTGGTCCAGGCCTACGAGGACTGGGTCCGCGACGGTGACACTGACGGTATCCTCCGCGTGGCCGCGCGGGGCGCCCACCACTGGGAGCAACTGGCCCGGGAGATGCTCGCCCTCCATGCCCGCGACGCCGAGGCAGCGGCGGGTTCTATCCGTCAACTGGTGCTGGCCAATCGCCTCTGAGGCCGGCCTGGCCAGCTCGGTAGGGTATACCCCAACGAGGGTGGTTCGCGGACGGTAACTGGCGGGTAGGGGCAGGGGGTCTCTGGTGTGGGAACTATCACGAGCAGGGGTTCGCCAAACCTACGGGGAAGGCTTTAGGTTTTCCCCCGCCAGACCTCATCCGCCCCGGGGATTTGCGCGCATTGAGGCACCCGGCTCAGGTCCCAGCGGGTCAGGGCTTGAGCCCAGAAGGCTGCCGGGGTGTCTGGCCGCTCCGCCAGGGCCGACTGGCCGAGGAAGGCCCAGGCCTGGAGCAGGGCGGGCAGGGGATCGCGGGGGTCGACAGGAGCGGCGGCGTCGCTCTTGCTCAGCTTACGCCCCCAGCGGTCCCGGGCCAGGGGCAGGTGGGCATAGGTGGGAGTCGGCAGGCCGAGGAGACGCTGCAGGAGCATCTGCCGTGGCGTGGAACGGGTGAGATCCGCCCCGCGAACGATGTCGGTGATGCCCTGGAAGGCGTCATCCACCACCACCGCCAGTTGATAGGCAAAGAGGCCATCGGCCCGGCGCAGGACGAAATCGCCAACCTCGGCCACCAGGTCCTGGCTCACTAGACCCTGCACCCGGTCGTGGAAGGCGATGGGTGGGGTCTCGACCCGCAGGCGGAGCGCCGCCTGTCCGGATCTGACTGGCAATCTTGCTCCCTCCCCCCGGTTGGGGGAGGGTTGGGAAGAGGGGGGGTGAACGGTTTCCAGCGCGGCGACTGGCCAAGTGACCGGCATGGGGGAAGCGCCAGGGGGGTCGATAGGAGGGTCCGACGCCGGGGGGGGACGGCAGGTACCAGGGTAGATCGGGCCCTCGGGACCCACCGCGGACGCCGCCACGGCGATTTCCCGGCGGCTGCAACCGCAGGGGAAGGTCAGGCCCGACGCCTGGAGTTGGGCCAGGGCTGCCGCATAGGCCGCGCCGCGGCGGCTCTGATAGAGGATTTCACCATCCCAGGCGAAGCCAAAGGCCTCCAGGGTACGCAGGATGTCGGCGGCGCCGCCGGGGACCTCGCGGGGCCGGTCGAGGTCCTCCATGCGCACCAGCCACTCTCCGCCCCGGGCGCGGGCCTCGGCGTAACTGCCGAGGGCGGCCACCAGGGAGCCAAAGTGCAGGGAGCCGGTGGGAGAGGGGGCGAAACGCCCCCGGTAGGGCAGAGGGCCGGTCACCGGCAGACCGGGGCTTAAGCTGCGGGACTTCAGCCGCGCTGCTTCTCCCGGATCTCGTCGAGGGTCTTGCAGTCGATGCACAGGGTGGCGGTCGGCCGGGCCTCCAGGCGGCGGATGCCGATCTCCACGCCGCAGGCCTCGCAGAAACCATACTCGTGGCTGTCGAGACGCTCCAGGGCCTCGTCGATCTTCTTGATCAGTTTGCGTTCACGATCCCGGGTGCGCAGTTCCAGGCTGAACTCCGACTCCTGGGTGGCGCGGTCGTTGGGGTCGGGGAAATTGGTTGCCTCGTCCTGCATGTGGTGCACGGTGCGGTCCACCTCCTCCATGAGGCTTTGCTTCCAGGCGATCAGGATCTCCCGGAAGTGCTCCTCCTGGGCGGGGCTCATGTAATCCTCATCGCTGCTGGCCTGGTAAGGTTCAAAACCAAAGACCATCGCGCTCTGCTTCTCTGCCACGCTCATGCCAGTCCTCCCAAAAGGGGTGTGGGATGTTCCCGGCGCCGGGGGGTGAAAGTCGCGCGGCCACCAGGATACGTCTCGCTGGAAAAGCCCGACTTTTTATCAAATTAGTTCAGCAGGGGCAACCGGAATTTGCCAATCTCCGACCTCGGCCCAGACCAGGTCACCGGCTGGGGGCTTTACGGGGGCTGGTGTAGATCGTCCGCGATGAAGCGGTTCCAGCCCGCCTGACGGTGAGGGTTCTGCGCCCTGCTCGGCGGGAAGCCGCGTGAGGCGCTACCGGATAGCCGCTGTCCGAGGGTTATGGCGGGCCAAGGTGATGACCACCACCCCCGTTCAAGTTGGGACTATGAGCCCCGCGGCGCGCCGATGGGCCGGTGGCGGGCTCGTGGAGGCAACGTCGGGAAGGCCTGACTCCCCCGTACGCGGCTCCGCGCGGTAGGCGTAAACTTTGGTTCCAAGGGCCTGGCGCGGAGTATCTGGCGATGTGGAAAGCGGTGGCGGGTAGCGGGGGCACGATGCCAGCGCCGCGCCTCATTCAGGCTGTTGAGCGCTTGGGGCGACACTAAACGGAAGTGGAATCGTTCGCGCGTTTCATGCGTGTCTGGTGTGGGGCCACCCTGCTGGCGGCGGCCCGCATCTACGCGGTGGTGACCCATGCCCATCCCAATGCCCGGGAGGCGGCTATGGCCGGGGCCCCGCTGGCGGCGCTGGCCCGCCAGATGGTTGATCCGGAGGCGGCGGTGAGCTGGGAATTGCGGTACTACCAGCGTGATCCGGGGGGTGTTGGCGATGTCATCGGGCTTGGGCGTTGCCGGCAATGCTTCCTGGGGCCGAACTTACACAGCCGCCGGGTCGTTAAGGGCGAACCCATAACCGCTCGAAGGATTGGCCGCGGGCGGTGCGCAGCATGTCGAAATCGCGACGGTCGGTCGTCAGCACCTGCCGCGTATCCTCGGCTTCGGCCAGCCAGACCAGGGTTGCATCCGCCAGATCGATGTTGTGCTCGGCGAAGCGCGCGATCACGTCGCTAATGGCGGTCAGGTCGCTGATCTCGATGGGGCGCAAGCGCAGGGCGCCGCGCTCGATCCACATCAGCAGGGCGCGCTTGCCGGGTGGATCGAGAAAAAAGCAGGTCTCAACCACGGTCGGCCAGACACTCACCAATGCCAGGTGACGATCACGCACCAGCGCCGCCAGCATCTGTTTGGCGCTTTCGTGCTGACGATCGGTGCGGTCGAACAGGGCGACCAGGAATCCGGTGTCAACCAGGACGGTGCTTCGCACGCAGTCGCTCCCAGATCTGACGGCGCTGAGGATCCTGCGGAGGCTCGGCCGCGGCGCCTAGATCGAACAGATCGATGCCCAGCGCGAAGGCATCCGGTGGCGGCTCGAAACGGTCAAGCCATTGTTCAAGGCTGCGCTTGACGGCCTCGCTCTTGCTCAAGCCGAGACGACGGCAGGTGGCCTGAAAGCGGGCCTCGGTCTGCTCATCTAGCCTTACTGACAACATGGAGAACCTCTGATGCACTGATGTATGACAGTACTACAACAAACTTTGCGTGAACCGGCAAGGCTGGGTTACCGGGCTGGATTAGCGGGTGGCCGATGACCGATTCAGTTTCACGGGTGTAAGTGCGGCTTTCTGACAACTCTTCAGGGCACGAACGGCAAAGCCAGCGGCGTCACCAGTTCCCAGGTGTTGGGGTTCGGATCGCTGGCCAGCTTCTAGCGCTGCCAGAAGAGGGCCTCGGCCTGGCGGCTGAGATCCTCAGCGTCGACGCAGGCCGATAGTTCGCAGTTGCTGGAGATACTCGACCAGGCCAGGTTGTTGCTGCGGAAGATCACCGATTGTTTGAGCCCCCTGGACAGGAGGGCAAGCATCCCGCCTAGCCCACCGCCACCGGCAACTCCTCCCAACAGGTCGTGTACCGGGGCGTCATCCGCCCCCGGCGCATCTGCCAGGGCTGTGCCAGCCCCTCCGCCAGGTAGTGCACCGTCCCCCGCCCCCAGCGGCCGTTGATGCCATCCATGACCGCCATCAGCCGCTCCCGGCGTTCCGTCGCTGCCACCCGGGTCGCCGCAAACAGGTCCCCCGTCACCGCCCCCACCGGCGCCAGGTCCAGCAGGACCACCCCTGCCTTCTTGTATTCGTAAACCTCCCGGTAGATGTGCCGCAGACCCACCCGGGCGGCCCGCAACAGGCGCGTGGTGTCCGCCGTGGGGAGGGACAGGGGTACCGTGGCCCCGGGGTGATACTGGGGTGTCTCGGGTTTGAAGGGGTTGGTGGCGATGAACACCTGAATCAGGCCCACCTGAAGCCCCTCCTTCCGGAGTTTGGCCGCCGCCCGGGCGGTGTGGCTGGCCACCGCCTCACTGAGCATCGCCAAGTCCGTCACCGGCAGGCCGAAACTGCGCGAGGCGATGATCTGTTGCCGGGGCGGCGGGGCCTCCTCCAGCGGCAGGCAGGAGATACCATTCAGTTCCATGACCGTCTTGGCCAGGACGACGTTGAACTGCCGTTGCAGGGTGGGGATATCCGCCCGCATCAGTTGGGCCACAGTTGTATAGTAGACGTATTCGAGTTTTCGGCTTTTTATTTGCCAATTATCTGAAAATTTTCGGTAAGAAGTGTTCTTAGCTGGGGCGTATACAGATCCAGCTCATCAA
>CALMDH010000044.1:0-2043 GCA_937862735.1 uncultured Gammaproteobacteria bacterium | reverse complement strand
CCTGGGCCTGGGCTTGGGCTTGGGCTTGGGCTTGGGCTTGGGCTTGGGCTTGGGCCTGAGTCTGAGCCGGGTCCTGGGCTTTGGCCAATCCCTGGTCCCCGGTCTCCAGGAGGGCGCGTCGATAGAGGCAGCGTCTTTCCGCTGAGCCCTCATCCTCCCGATAGACCCGGACCAGCTCGGCCCAGCGCTTCGCTTGGGCCAGACGCTTGACGTAGGCGGCTCGCACCCGCTCCGCCAGGGGCGTATCCGGGAATTCGCTCAGGAAGGCATCGATGGCGGCATCAGGCGCGATCTTGAGATCACCTAGTTCGGCGAAGCGCAGGTAGGGGTAGAGGGGATAATCGCGCAGGCGATCCCGCAAGGCCGCAAAGGCCGCTGGGTCACCCTGCTTGAGGGCCCGCTCGGCGCGCGAGAAGTCGGCCCGTGCGGTGGCATTCCCTTGTTCGCCCTCCTTCCCCCGTGCGGCGCCATTAACTTGTCCAGGGCTATTCCCGCGCACGGCGCCATCTTCTCCCCACCCGGCGGCAGCCACACCTTCCGCGGCATTTCCCGCCCAAGCACCGATGGCCCACCCCAGGCACAAGCAGATGATCAGCCGCGGGTGGCTATCCTTGAATCGCGTCAGCGTCATCACCCCTCAGACCCCGTGCTCCCGATACCAGCCATAGGCATCCCGCAGCCCCGCCTCCAGCCCGATGCTCGCCTCCCAGCCCAGGGCCTTGAGCCGGGACACGTCCAGCAGCTTGCGCGGGGTGCCGTCGGGTTTGCCGGGATCGAACACCAGTTCTCCGTTGAATCCCGTCACCCGGGCGATGGTCTCCGCCAGTTCACGAATGGTGACATCCTGACCGGTGCCGACGTTGATATGCGACAGCATGGGCCGGGTCTGGGCCTGGTAAACCGCCGGGTCCAGTTCCATGACATGGACGCAGGCGGCGGCCATGTCGTCGACGTGGAGGAACTCCCGCCGCGGCCTGCCCGTGCCCCAGATGGTCACCCGCTCGGCGCCACACTGGACCGCCTCGTGGAAGCGGCGCAGCAGGCCAGGGATGACGTGGGAGTTCTCCGGGTGGAAGTTGTCGCCGGGACCGTAGAGGTTGGTGGGCATGACGCTGCGGTAGTCGCGACCGTGCTGGCGGTTGTAGCTCTCGCACAGCTTGATGCCGGCGATCTTGGCGATGGCATAAGGCTCGTTGGTGGGCTCCAGGGGGCCGGTGAGCAAGGCTTCCTCCGCCATGGGTTGGGCCGCGAGTTGGGGGTAGATGCAGGAGGAGCCCAGGAACAACAGCTTCTGCACGCCGTGTTGATGGGCGGCGTGGATGAGATTGGCCTCGATCATCAGGTTCTGATAGATGAAATCGGCCGGATAAGTGTTGTTGGCGTGGATGCCGCCGACCCGAGCGGCGGCCAGATAGACCTGGTCGATGCGCTGGACGGAAAAAAAGCGGTTGACCGCCCCTTGGTCGAGGAGGTCCAGCTCGGCGTGGCTGGCAGTGAGTAGGTTAGTATGGCCCAGGGCGGTCAGCCGGCGCACCAGGGCCGAGCCGACCATGCCGCGGTGGCCGGCGATATAGATCTTGACCCTTTCATTCATAACTTTATGCTTTCAATAATAAAATTAATGACGGCCTTGCCACTCATCTGGCCGGCGGGCAGCATGCATTCTCCGACCACCGCCGCAAGGCGGCAGCCTTGATGGTTTCCCATTCGAGAACGTCATCGGGATGCGCCTCATCGTCATCAAGACGGTATTGAAGTTCCTTGCGCTCCTCGTCATTCAGGGGCATCCGTTTGACGTCCTCCTCAAGCGAGTCCCAGATGTCCTGAACCAGGGTCAGGCGCTCCGCGACGCTCAGGCGGTCTATGCCCATTTGGTGAAAGGCGCTGTGCATGGGATGGTCTCCCATAAGTCCGGTAATCGGAATCAATCTTCGGTAGAGAGCGGCAACTCATGACCATGGGCCTTGAGGAAGGCATGGCGTTTGGCGACCTTGAGGTCCTCGGCCACCATCTCGGCGCACATCTCACGCACCGAGATCTCTG
>CALMDH010000043.1:0-12157 GCA_937862735.1 uncultured Gammaproteobacteria bacterium | reverse complement strand
GTCGCCAGGCGATGCTTGTACGGTCACTCGGCATTATTCGGCACCCGGGATTATGCCGCAGGTCATGCGGGTCAATTGAGTCCTTGCCTGTGCGGTCCCGAAGCGTCTTCAGCACGGACGGAGGCATTCTTGCCGAAATTTTGGCAAAGTAGGCGGTCAATGAGTCATGTGAAAGTGGCGTTTCCCACTGGGTATTCAGAAGGAAGGGGTGGTTAGGCGTCCCGCGGAAATTTTCGTTATAGGACTGAACCAGGTTGGCGGTCACTTCGCTTACGGGCACCTGGCGAATAGAATCGACGGTTTTGATGCCGGGACGGTTATACCGCGGGTCATGCTCCTCATGGTCTCCGTTTTCTTCGATATTCATCCAGTAGCGCTGCCGCTGCTGTCTTTCGTCAAAGCCGGACTTGACCACATTGACTGGCAGCAACAAGAGTTCGCCACGTCGCAACCCTTGATGCAGCATCAGGATAAAGGCCAGGAAAACCGTCCACCGGGTTCGCGTTCTGGAGAAAGGGTTCTGGCCGGATTCCGGGTCGAGTATCTCATAGAGATGACTCACTACCGACGCTGGCAGTGACCGCAACATGTCAGGCTGCTTGGTCTTGCGGATGCGCAATTGCCCATACAGCGCATCCAAATGGAGCAGACGGGTTTCGATATCGGCCAGCTTGGCTAACGGCTTGCCATTCTTGCCGAGGTGCAACAGCACATCCTTGACAAAGGACAGGCCGGCTTGCCATTGCTTTTGCGCTGCCTCAGTGAGCTTTGGCCGGTTCTTAAGCGCGATGAAATAGGCCACCAGCACATTCCCCACGTCATCGACCCGGCAGTCGCCCAGGGCATCATCCAGGTAGCCACTGCCATGGCGTTCGTCGCAGAACGTGTAAAGCGCCTCGATGTAGCGGAGTCGCTTCATCTGCGTCGACGGCGCCAGGGTATGGGCGAAGAGGACGGACCAGGTCGTTGCCCAGTAGCGCGGCAGCCCGAGGTTGTCCGTCAGTAACGGCGCCTTCAGTGCGTTGGGCAGCAGCGAGGTGATTGAGAATTGCGTGTATGGCATAGCAACGGCTGAATATAACATTTACAACAGACCCGTTGCTAGCAGCTAGCCTGAAAGTAGCAACACCCCCAAAAGTAACCATTTAGCGCATAATAATGATTATGTAAAGTCATAGCCGTGGCTTGGTGGGATTACCATCATCCTCATTTCAAACCGCTTGCTGACCGCCGACTATTACGAGCTCCCAGCGAACCAGGACAGCGTCTGGATCACCGTCAACAATATCAGCGTGTATATACGTCGCACCGACGAAGGCGTGGTGGTGGATCTGTACCCGGCGCAGCGGGAGATGGACGAGTGCCAGACCTCCACCTACGCCTTCTTTGCCGAGGCGGAGCCCGACGACGAAACCGAGGCCGAAGTTGAGGCCGCGCCCGGTGCGCCCGCCCCGGGGGCCTAGCCGCGCCCGCGCGGCGTTGTCGGCGGGCGGCGTGCCGGGCACTGGCGGACCGGTTGGGGGCGTGGCTTGGGGTACCGGGTGGGCGTGGCCGGACGCGCCCCAGGCGCACGGAGGACGAAGCATTGACCGTTGATAGCCCGACGTGGAAATGCCGCGCGGGCGTCGCCGCCCTGCGGGCCCCGCGCCTGGTTCCGCCGTCGCTTGCGCGCCTTGCCGCAGAGGATGATCAATAAGAACAGGTAGTCATCGGCGCATGTTCACCCCGGCGGTTAGGAATTTCCGACCGGGGCCCGCCAGGTAAAGTAGGAAAAAATTCGGCGTTTGGCGGGTGCTTTTCCAATCATGGGTGGATAACGGTCTGGCGGCCTTCCTTCAGCAACAGCGGGTCGAATGCGGCATCGACCGCGATCCACGGGCGCTGGAGCGGTTCATGTGCGACTACCCGGTCAAGAAGATTCATGACCGCGCCCAGCCGTTCCTGGCCACCCACCCGTTCACCGGACGGGAGGGGTCCTATGGCGACCCACCGTATCCGACCGCCGCCCGCCCCTCGCCGCGGCGTTACCGCGCCGACGATACGGAGCAGGTCCCTTCCGAGCGACGGGAGCGTCTCCCGCAACCGCCCTGCCCTGCCCGGTCATCCTCTCCGGCTACCCCTCGGCCTGGTATCACCCGCCCCTGGGGGCATGGCGGACGCCGGAACCGAGCGACATGAACCAGGCCGGGGCGCGCACCGAGCGGCGGTGGTTCAACTTCACCCCGCGGCGGCTGTTATGGGCCGGCGAGAGCGGCAAGAACATCACCGATTGCCGACGCATCCAGCGTATGGCCGACCACTGGACCCGGCGCTACCAGGCCATGCCCCTGCGAAGCGCTTGGCGGTACTGGCCGCCCTGATGGTCGTCGCGGCCGCCAACGGCTGAGCGCTTATGGCCCAGGTCGAGAAAGCCTCCCTGCCCGCGGAGAACGACGCCCTCCAGGACCGGTTCGCGTGTCTGTGCGCCGACGGCCAGCCGGGCACGGAGGGCCGTGCCCGCGTCGCGGCCCTGTTGCCGCTCTTGTGGCGAGGATCGCCGCGACGTTCCGGCCCAGGGGCGGCGAGCGGTGGACGCGCATCGACCGCGTCTTCGAGAAGGTCGTCAACCACGTCGCGGCTGAGCGCAAAGCCTGTCCCTACTGTGGACAGCAAACGAGGGGGCATTCCCGCCCGATCCCCCCCGTGGCCGGCGTATTCTGTCGCAATGATCTGTTTTATAGAGTTTTATGTGGTGCCGATGACCGCCGGGAAAGGGGTATCTGGCTACAACCCCCCCCGGCAGCGAAGGGCTTCGCTTCCGGCCACCGAAAGACTACAGAGCCGCGGGACAGTTCCCTGGTTGGAACCATTCCCTCCTGCGGCCGCGCTCGGGCGAAAATAGCCCTCCTTGGCGGATTCGCCAGCCGGTGCTCGTTGATCAAGCGTTGGACGGTTATAAAATACCTGGAAATGCAGACGCGAATTCACGCCCTGGCGTCCGTCGATCATTCAGTGCAGGACGTAAAGTTATTGGATATTTCGAGAGGATAGTGGAGGGGACCATGAGCGGTGAAAAAGAAGTTCGGCTGCGCGAAAGCGAATACCATCGACTGATGAACGCCGCGCGGCGGGTCGAAAATGAACCGTCGCGGGCCGCGGCCCTCGCTGCCCAATTGCGGCAGGCCCAGCGGCGTATGGAGGAGCAACGGGCCGCGGCGGACCAGCGTCAACAGGCCTTCGCCGGCGCCATCGGCAACCTGAGCCAGGAACTCCAGGCAAGTACGCGCGATTTCCATCAGCAACTCCAGGCGCAACGCACCGAATACACCCGAGGCCTCGAACAGCTCGACCAGCGCCTGGCCGGCCAGCGCCAGGAATACCTCGGCCTGATTGCCGAACAGGCCGCCCAGGTCGAGCAGCAGTTCGCCCGCATCGAGCAACACCGGCGCGACGCCCGGCAAGCGGCCGCCCCATGGCTGGCGGATGCCCGCGTCATCCTGGATTACATCGACCAGCATCAGCGCCACACGCAATTCGCACCGGGGCAACTCGACCTGCTCAACGGCGACTGGACCCTGAGCCGCCGTAATCTTGACGCTGGTCACGAACAGGCGGCGATCGCTACCGGCCAGGCGCTTTACGCCAAGGCCATCAAGCTCCAGGCCGAGATCGAATTCCGCCAACTTGAATGGGACACCTTTTTCAACGAGGCCATCACCGGGGCGAGGGCGCAACTGGCGACCCTGGAGGCCCAGCGCAGCGCCCGCTGGGTCATCGACACCGAGCAAGGCAGCCAGGAACTGGAGGCGGAAATCGACTACTGGAGCGACGGCGCTCTGTCCGCCCTCCAGACCCGCGTCGAGCAGGCCATCGCCACCCTGGAGCAGCAGCCCCCCACCCTGACCCTGGATGACCTCAAACATCAGATCGCCACCAACCAGGAGGCCCTGGCGGATTTGGAGCGGATCATCACCGGCGCCAAGGAACGTCTGATCGCCTCCCAACTGCGGGTCACCATCGCCCAGGACCTGCTGGACGACCTCGGCCGCAGCGGCTGGGCCCTCGAAGACAGCGTCTGGGAAGGCGAGACCGCCGACGGCAAGGGCTGGAAGAACAGCTACCACCTCCGGCTCAAGGACCTTGGTGGCAATGAGATGATCACCGTGATCATTCCCGAGGACCGGCCCCAGGGCCAGATCGAGAACCGCGTCCAGTTCGCCTATTATCCTAAAGATAACAACGATGCCCGCTTCGCCGCCGCCCAGACCGCCCGCCTCAACCGGACCCTGGTCGACCTGGGTCTGACACGGGAACCCCTGGCCTGCGTGCCGGGTCATGAGCGCACTATTCGCGGCGACGAGCAACGGCGCGACTTCGAGCGCATCCGCGCGACCGCCCCGCCGGTCAGCAGCCGGGACAAACGCTAAAGACGGCTCGACGAGGGTGCAGAGCCGTCCTGCCGGGCTAGTCGTCCAGCCGTCCAGCCGGGCTAGCCGTCCGACCGGGCGCTGGTTTATCCCGAACCAAGGCCAGGTCGACTCCTTGCGGGTATGTCCCCGTCATCAATCAGGAGCATGAACCATGGAGCGACTGTTTACGGACCCATCGAAACGCGTCTACGCCCTCTATGGCAACACCGGCGACTATTTCTGCACCCCCCAACTGCGTGAGCTGGATCTGTCCGGCTGGCTGCTGCTGCACCTGAAGTCACTCGGCTATCGCCGCCTGGTCTTCTACTCGCCGCGCAAGAAGATTCACTTTCTCGATGCGGAGTCGGCGCGGCTTGCCCGGGCGGAGCCCTCGACCGCCGCAAGCCCGGCCGCGGCACGCCCGGTTGCGGCCAGCACGCCCGCGGCTGGGACCGCCACGGATAGCCCATACGCCATTCCACCGAAAGCCGCTGGCCCTGACAGGGTAAACCCGGCCTCCGCTGACAGGGCCGCGGATCACCGAGCCTCAACCAACTCGCCCGGCGTCAGCCCATCTTCGCCGTCATCCGCTCCGACCGCGCCGGCCAGGCTCAGGGCCGGTCCCCTCGGCTTCGCCCGTCTTCCGCGTGGGCGCCCGTCCGCGGCACCCATCCCCCCGGTGACCGCCACCCCGGCATCCACCATCCCGGCGCCTTCCTCCCCATCACCCAGCGATTGCTCCCCTTCACTCGCGGCCCCCGCCCTCCGCTGGGATTTCGGCGCCATGAGCGATGCCCAGGCCATCAGCGCCCTGGACCGGATGCTGGGCGAGCCACTCCCCACCGCCCTGATCTTCCAGAATGGCGAGGATCTGTTCGACATGCTGGACGCGGACGCGGTCCGGCACTGGGACAATACCCTCGGTGACTGGACCGGCGCCCGCCTGCCCAGCACCAGCCGCAACCTTGCCGTGCTGCTGTTTCGCGACGAGATCGACCTGTCCCGCGAGCGCCTCCCCCGCCTGCGAAAGCACCTCTTTGGCGAGGGCGCGGAGCGGCCCCTGAGCGATCGTAGCTTGCGGGTCGGCACCGCGCGGCAGGACGAGGTGACCTCGTTGCTCCACCGCCTGCGCTTGCTCGGCGAGATCCGCTGGACCCCCCTCCAGATCAGCCGGTACAGCCTGACCCTCGCCCAGGGGCTGATCCCCGAGAACATCACCGACGGGATCACCTCACTGGGCACCTTGAGCCATCAGGTCCGGGCCCATTCCACCCCCGTGCCCGCCACCGCGGACCCCTGGACGCAGTTGCGCCAGACCCCCGGGCTGGCCAAGCGGGTGGAGCAACCCCTGCGCGACCTGGTGCGGGACGCCCGGGCCAAGCTCGCCCGGCATGGCCCACCACCCCGTCGGCCGGGAACCCTGGATATCGCCCGTCTGTCCAGCCCACGCCAGCCAGCGGCGGACCAACTCGCCAATCTGCACCTGGCCCTGCTGGGCAGCCCCGGCACCGGCAAGACCACGCTGGCCCGGCTGGTTGCGCGCCTCTATCGCGACGAGGGCATCCTCACCTCCGGCCACCTGGTCGAGGTCTCGGCCAGCCAACTGATCGAAGAGCACATCGGCGGCACCGCCAAGCGCACCGCCGAGGCGGTGGCCCGCGCCCTCGGCGGCGTGCTCTTCATCGATGAGGCCTACAGCCTGGCGAGCAACCCCTTCGGCGCCGAGGCCCTGGCCGAACTGGTCAAGGCGATGACCGACTACAACGGTCAGTTCGCCGTCATCATCGCCGGCTATACGCGCCAGGTCACCGACCTGCTCGACGGCCCCGATGCCAACCCTGGACTGCGGCGCCGGTTCCCCGCCGCCAACCGCTGGACGCTTGGCAACTATGATCCCGCCGAGCTTTTACAGATCTTCCGTTACCTGCTGGCGCGGGAAGGACGCGAACTGGACGAGGCCCTGAGCGCCGCCCTGCCCCCGGCCTTTGCGCACTGGCACCAGGCCCAGGACCCGGAGCGCTTCGGCAACGCCGGCGAGGTCAAGAACCTGGTCGAGTACCTGACCCGCACCGCCGGCGACCGGCATCTGATCGGCAAGGCGGATTTCGTCGGGCTCCCCGGCTGGCGCCAGGCCCTCGGCCTACAACCCCTGCCCAGCGTCGATGAATTGCTGCGGCCCCTGGACGGCCTGGTCGGGCTCGGCGGTGTGCGCCAGCAGCTCGCGGCGCTCTGCCGCAACCTGCACCTGACCCAGCGGCGCATCGGCAGCCTGGCCGGCCAGGCCCCCGGCCATTACCTGTTCACCGGAAACCCAGGTACCGGCAAGACCACGGTGGCGCGGATCATGGCCGCCATGCTGCATCAGCTCGGTCTGCTGAACCAAGGCCAACTGCATGAAGTCTCCGCCCATCAGCTCATCGGCCAGCATGTGGGGGATGCCGAACGGAACATGACCGAGGCCCTGCGCCGCGCCCGGGAGGGGGTCCTGTTCATCGACGAGGCCCACCAGTTGGTGTCCACCGGCCATAGCCAGGGCCAAAGCGCCCTGCGCGTGCTGGTGCCCGAGATGGAAAACCGCCGCCAGCAACTGTGTATCATCCTTGCCGGCTATCCTACCGAGCTCCAGCAGTTGCTGGCCACGGACCCCGGTCTGGAATCGCGTTGCCAGGCGATCAGGTTCGATGACTATCCGCCCGCCGAGCTGCACCAGATCGCCAGCGCCATGCTGGCGGAACACCGGATGCAGCTCAGCCCGGCGGCCGCCGAGCAATTGCTGCGCCTGCTGGCCTTCCTCTACGCCAACCGCCAGCCGGGTTTCGGCAATGCCCGCGCGGTGCGCAATCTGCTCGAGCGGGAGATCCTGCCGGCGCAAGCGGCCCGTCTGCACGGGGACCTCACCATCCCCGCGGGCGACCCCCGTCTGTTCACCCTCGAGCCGGAGGATCTCCCCGGCCGACCCGGCTTCGACCCCGCCCACTGGGACGATGCCGTCAGCGGCCAGGGCACCACCGACATCGATCGGGTCCTGGTCCGGCTGGATCGCCTGGTCGGCCTGGTCCCGGTCAAGACCGCTATCCGCGAACTGGCCGATACCCTGGCCATCCAGCAGCGGCGCGGCAAGGTGGCCCTCGCCCCCGGTCACTATGTCTTCAGCGGCAATCCTGGCACGGGCAAGACCACGGTGGCGCGCCTCATGGGCGAGGTCTTCCGCGCACTCGGCCTGCTGGCGCGCGGTCATGTGGTGGAGGTCAAGCGCGAGGACCTGGTGGGCCGCTACCAGGGCGACGCCGAGACCAACATGAAGGAGCGCATCGAGTCCGCACTGGACGGCATCCTTTTCGTCGACGAGGCCTATCAGCTTGCCGCCGACGAGCATGACATCTATGGCCGGCGGGCGCTGGAGACCCTACTGGCCAGCATGGAGAATCACCGCGACCGGCTATGCGTCATCCTCGCCGGCTACCCCCACGAGATGCGGCGCCTGCTGAGCGCCAACCCCGGCTTTCAGCGCCGCCTCAACCAGGTCATCGACTTTCCGGACTACTCCGCCGCGGAGTTGCTGGAAATCGCCCTTGGTCAGTTCGCCGCACAGGACTATCACCTGACCCCGGCGGCGATCACGGCGCTAGCCGCACATCTGCAAGGCTGGGACGCGCGCCGCTGCCGACCCGATTTTGGCAATGCCGGCGATGCGCGCAACCTGGTCGGTACCATCATCAAGCGCCAGGCTGGCCGGATACGGCCCCGGCTGGCAGAGGTGACGGAGGAGGCATTGGGGCTGATTACGGCGGAGGATGTGCCATGATGAGATGGCAGCGAAAGGCAAAAGGCAAAAGGCAAAAGGTGAATGGCTGTTTTTACCTGCCCCATCCGGAAGGCCAGACCTTGCGTCAAGATAAGTAATGAGGCATGGGGGAAGAAGAGAAGACGATGATGACCAGGACCTGCCCGGTCTGCGGACACGAACAAGATCAGGAAAAGTTGGAATGTACTTGTTGCGGCTGGGACTTTTCCCCGCTGCTTGGCACCCCCGAACAGGTCGAGGCACGGCAAAGGGAGCGCCTCGATCAGGCGCAAGCCGCCTGGCGGCAGCGCCGTTATAACCCCGAGCTAATTCCCGAACTGGAGCGTGATCCCTTCGAGACAACGGAAGAGTTTGCCGCCCGCCTGGCCGAGCGGCCCTGGTATGCGGGGGATTTTGAGTTGCGGAAGGCCGAGTACGATATCGAGACTGGCCGATTTCCGCTGAGTATCCAATTGCTTCAGACTTGGGCCAAGCCCTGGCTCGATCCAGCCGGTTCATATAGTCTGAATCTCCCCCGCGACCAGGCGCGTGAACTGTATCAACGTGGGGCGACCTGGCCGTTGTATGCCAGGCTGGCAGTAATCGGGTCAAAGGTGTCGCTGTCAGCTTTGGTGGCGGTGACACCGGATGGCGAATTACCGGTCACGACCAAGGCGATCGAGGTTCAAGCAATTGGGTGCCCAAGCGAAGCATCCAGCGGCGCGACTGGACCTCTGATCAGCGGGCGCTATCGCGATCTGGGCGATGGCACCTTGATGGACATCCGGACCGGCCTGCAATGGATGCGCTGCGCCCTCGGGCAACGGTGGAATGGCCGGACATGCGCCAGTGATGCTGGCAAATGGACCTGGAATAACCTGAAATCCCAAGTCAGAGGCATCAACAAACAGAGTGGCTATGGCGGTCATACGGATTGGCGCGTCCCGACGATTGATGAGCTGCAAACCCTGATTATCAAAGGTGCTAAACCGGCGATTGATCTGGAGGCTTTTTCAGGAATCACATGTGGGTGGTATTGGTCGTCCTCGTTCTACAGTGCCTGCAGCGCGTGGTTCGTCGACTTCCACTATGGCTACGTCTACTACGGCGATAAGGGCTATGCCTACTACGTGCGGCTCGTGCGCGGCGGACAGTGAATAAGCTTTTTGAAAACCGCATGATGACTTCGAACCCTGATGTCCACAAAAGTAAGAACCAGGACTACTTTTCATGACTCAAGGCCCCAACGCTGTCCCCACCCGCACGGCCGATTTCGATTCGCCTTGGAAGGAGGCTATCGACGCCTTCTTTCAGCCCTTGATGGCCTTGTTCTTCCCGGTCGTGCATGAGTTGATCGACTGGCATCGGCCGCATGAATTTCTCGATGCCGAGCTTCAACGTATCACCGGCGATTCCGAGATCGGGCGTCGCTATGCCGATCGCCTGGTCAAAGTCTACAGCCGTAAAGGTGCCGAGATCTGGCTGCTACTGCATCTTGAGGTTCAGGCCCGGGCCATCGCCGGCTTCCCTGAGCGCATGTTCCAGTATTGGTACCGGATCTATGACCGCTTCGCGACCGTCGAGATCATCAGTCTGGCGCTGTTGACCAACGACCGGATCGAGGGCGATGTAGGCATCTACCGCCGTGAGCGGTATGGCTTCGGGGTCCTTTTTCGCTTTCGGGTTCACATTCTCCCGGACTGGCAGCCGGCCGAGTTGGAACGGTGTGCGGCGGCCAATCCCTTCGCCGTCGTTGCTCTGGCCCAGTTGGCCGCCCATCAAAAGGCCACCGACCCCGAACGGAAGCTGCGCAAGCGCGAGATCATCGCGCTCTTGTCTCGGTATCGCTACGCGCGTGAAGATGCCCTGAAGCTGCTTCGCTTCATCGACTGGCTGATCCGCCTGCCCCGTGTCCTGGAGCAGGCATTGCGTGAAGAATTGAACGAACTGGAGGAAACAAACGCCATGTCATACGTCACGAGTTGGGAAGAGTTTGCCCGCGAAGAGGGACTCCATGAGGGCCTGCATGAAGGCGAGAAGCGCGGCGAGGCCAAGGCCCTGTTGCGACTGATCCAGGCCAAATTCGGCCCGCCGACACCCGAGATCACGACCCGAGTTCAAGGTGCTGAAACGGCACAATTAGAGGTTTGGCTGACCCGCATCCTCACTGCGGCTACCCCGGAAGAGGTCTTCAAGTCACGCTGATCCGGCTGCCAAGAACCATGATCAACAAGGCTACCAATACCTGCCCGGTCTGCGGACACGAACAAGAGCGCGGGACGCCGGACTGCACCCGCTGCGGCTGGGATTTCTCGCCGCTGCTCGGCACGCCTGAGCAGGTGGAAGTGCTGTTGCAAGTGAGACTGGACCAGGCCCGGACCACTTGGCGCCAGCGACGCTATGACCCGGATCTCATCCCTGAGCTGGAGCGGGATCCTTTTGAGACGCCGGATGAATTTACCGTCCGGCTGACCGAGAGGCCCTGGTATGTGGGTGAGGGTGAGTTGCTGAAGGCCGAGTACGATATCGAGACCAGACGTTTTCCGCTGGGCATCCGATCACCCCGGCCCTGGGCCAACCCCTTGGTCGATCCGGACGGTTCACATAGCCTGCGTCTCCCGCGGGATCAGGCGCGGGAACTGTATCAACGTGGAGTGAGTTGGCCGTTGTTCGCCCGGTTAGCGGTGAACGGGTGTCAGGTGTCACTGACCGCCTTGGTTCTGGTGGCACCGGATGGCGAGTTGCCGGTGGAGACCGAGGTGGCTGAGGACCACACGACCAGGAGGCTATCCAAAGCCGCTGGGGCCACGACCGGTCCCCTGATAAGTGGACGCTATCGTGATATAGGAGATGGCACCTTGCTGGACATCCGGACCGGCCTGCAATGGATGCGCTGCGCTCTCGGGCAACGGTGGAATGGCCGGACATGCGACGGTGAAGCTGGCTCATGGACCTGGAATAACCTGAACGGCCAAGTCAGAGGGATCAACCAACAGGGTGGTTATGGCGGTCATACGGATTGGTGCGTCCCGACGATTGATGAGCTGAAAACCCTGATTGTCGAAGATACTCAGCCGGCGATTGATCTGGAGGCTTTTTCAGGAGCCACATGCATGTGGTATTGGTCCTCTTCGCCCTGTGCCGGCAGTGCCGACCGCGCGTGGTACGTCGACTTCAACCGTGGCTACGTCTACGACAGCTATAAAAACGTTGCCTACTACGTACGGCTCGTGCGCGGTGGACAGTGAATTAGCTTTTTTAAAAACAGCATGATGACTTCGAGCCCTGATGTCCACAAAAAATGAACCAGGACTACTTTTCATGACTCAAGGCCCCAACGCTAGCCCCGCCCGCACGGCCGATTTCGACTCGCCCTGGAAGGAGGCGATCGACGCCTTTTTTCAGCCTTTCATGGCCTTGTTCTTTCCGGTCGTGCATGACCTAATCGACTGGCACAGGCCCCATGAATTTCTTGATGCCGAGTTGCAACGCATCACCGGCGATTCCGAGATCGGGCGTCGCTATGCCGATCGCCTGGTCAAGGTCTATAGCCGTGAGGGCGCCGAGATCTGGCTGTTGCTACATCTTGAGGTCCAGGCCCGGGCCAACGCCGGCTTCCCGGAGCGCATGTTCCAGTATTGGTACCGGATCTATGACCGCTTCGCGACCGTGGAGATCATCAGTCTCGCGCTTTTGACCAACGACCGGGTCGAAGGCGATGTTGGTATTTACCGCCGCGAGCGAGAAGGTTTCGGGGTGACCTTTCGCTTTCGGGTCCACAGTCTCCCGGACTGGGCGCTGCCCGAGTTGGAACGGTGTGCGGCGGCCAATCCCTTCGCCGTCGTCGCACTGGCCCAGTTGGCCGCCCATCAAAAAGCCACCGACCCGGAGCGCAAGGTGCGCAAGCGCGAGATCATCGTGCTCTTGTCTCGGTATCGCTACGCGCGTGAAGATGCCCTGAAGCTGCTTCGCTTCATCGACTGGC
>CALMDH010000042.1:0-54390 GCA_937862735.1 uncultured Gammaproteobacteria bacterium | reverse complement strand
TTCTACCATGAAATGATCATTATATTCAATCAGTTAGATTCAAGACAGCCTCTTACTGTCTTCCCGCATCAAGGATGCCTTCTTGCCATGGGCGGCGCATTCCCTGTCGGCGATGACCTGGGCCTCGTCGGCGCGACGCAGGTCGGCGCTGATCACCACGGTACGGCTGTCCGACAGAAGCACCTCCGAGGTGCAGCCAGCCGACAGGAGGGGTAAGAGCGCGATCAGGAATCTCATGGGTGGCTGCCTTGGATGCTGGAGAGCAAGTGGATGAATGTCGGGATAACAGCGTTGGGTGTCCCCACCCCTGGTGGCCGGGACCGGCCCTGGAAGCTGTCCGTTCCCCGGAGGGGGTGAATTATGATAACGCTTACTACCGGAAACGGGGTGCCTGGTCGCCAGTGCAGGCCACGTCATCGCGATCGGTGGTGCCGCAGACCGGCCAGGCGTTGGTGGAGCAGCGCCTGGGGGATGGTGATTTTCAAGGCGTCAATGCAGCGGGCGAGGCGTCGTGGATCGTCTGTCAGCCGCGTCAAGGCCGCATTCAGCGCCCGCGGCACGGCATCCCCATAGGCGTCTTCCGCTTTTTGCAGGGCAACCTTCCAGGTCTTTCGCGCGGGCTGCAGCATGGCAAGGTCGATGATGTCGCGACTCATTACCCCGTCATCCGCCCAGCGGTCAACATTGGCGAGTAACTTGCTCGCGACAAGATCGACCTCCGTGAGCGTGGCGACCCCCCCAATTTGGTCTTGCGCTTCAGGCGTATCAAACGAGATACGCGCCTCGAGAACGATCTCGAATTTGATCGGACACAACTTCAAGGGCAAACGGGTGCGAATTCCGTACTGGTCGGCGCGTATATCTGGCAGCGCCAACAAGGGCCCTCGTCCGAGTCCAAAAAAGCGCGCCAATGTCTCGCTGTTTTGCAACGATTTGCGCAATTCGCGGTAGCAGACCAGGTCGGACACCAAGAAATCCATATCGACGGATTCCCGGTACTCCCCCCGCTGCATCACGATGGCGGTTCCGCCACCAAAATAACACCGCTGTTCACGCAACAACCCGGCGTCCAGCGAGAGCAAGACTTCATGAATTCGTTGGTGATGCGGTCGCTCGAACATGTCTTAACCAAAAACCAGGCGCAGGTTTGAAATCAAGACCTGCTCCGTTGGGGTGAGAGCCGCTTCATCGAGGTGGCGCGCATTTCGCTCATAGACGTCGAATGCTTCCCGCGGCGACAGAACAACGCTACCCCCCATCTGCCAGGCAAGAGCCGCAAGCTGTGGATAGTCAGCGAGCGGGATGGCGAGCGGAATTGCGTCAGTGGCCGAGCGTTCGGCTTCCCCCGCCTCCAACCCCACACCAAATCGCAGCCCGAGCACCGCCAGGGCGTTGAACCAGGCGCCAATCGTAACTGTTGTCTCACCACGCTCCATGCGATACCAGGTATCCCGTGACATACCCGATGCCGCCGCCGCGTTCTGGACGGTGACGCCCAAGGCTTTGCGACGCTGGCGCAGTTGATGCGCCAACTCCTTCGCTCGGCGCTCCAAGGCTTCATTGGTCAATCGCTGGATGCTGGTCGGCATGGGTGCCTGGATATGTTGCTTGTTTCGGGCATTTTAATCGAATTGCCTGAAATAGGCAACTTTATGGCCAAGAGGATGTCTCCACCTGATTCTCCAACCGCTTGAAGGGAAACCGTGCCTGCTGAAAGTGTTTCCAGAATTGCGACAGGCGGTACTTACAGGTAGTATTCATCCAGGGTAGGGAAATGATCGTAGATAACCGATTAATTTAAATAGCCTTTAACTGGCGATACCCGCTCTTCTCCCTTTTTTACTCCCCCACGGGAGGAAAATTCCCTGTACCGCGCAATGTTGCGCTTGGCTAAAGGGGTATCTGCAACCTTCGGGCAAGGGGCATCCTCATGGAGCGTCGTACATTTCTCCAGCATACGGGTCTGGCGGGCATACTGGCCAGCGGCGTCGCGCCGGCGCTGGTCCGCGCCGAGCCGCCGCTCCGCTGGCGCCTGGCCTCCAGCTTCCCCAAGTCCCACCGCGTCCTGTTCGGGGCTAGCGAGTCCTTCGCCCAGTACATCGCCGACGCCACGGGCGGGAACTTCACCATCTCGCTCCATGCCCCCGGTGAGCTGGTCCCCGCCTTCGGCGTGGTCGATGCCATCCAGCAGGGCACGGTCGAATGCGCCCATACCGCCTCCTATTATTTCTTTGGTAAGGACGAGACCTTCGCTCTCGACTGCGCCGTGCCCTTTGGCATGACCGCCCGGCAGATGAATGCCTGGATGTTTGATGGCAACGGCCTGGCCCTGCTGCGGGACTTTTTCGCCGGCTACCAGATCGTCAATTTCCCCTGCGGCAACACCACAGCCCAGATGGGTGGCTGGTACCGCAAGGAGATCCGCTCCGTCGAGGACCTCCAGGGCCTCAAGTTCCGGGTCGGCGGATTCGGCGGCCGCGTCCTCGCCAAGCTGGGCGTGGTGCCGCAGAACCTCCCGGGCGGGGAGGTCTACCAGGCCCTGGAGAAGGGGACCATCGATGCCACCGAGTTTGTCGGGCCCTATGACGACCTGCAACTGGGGGTGCACCGCGTCGCCCCCTACTATTACTACCCGGCCTGGTGGGAGGGTGGGGCGCAGATCTCCATCTACATCAACGCCGACCAGTGGCGGAGCCTGTCCCCGACCTACCAGGCCATCGTCACCCAGGCCGCTGCCGCCGCCCACATCCAGTGTCAGGCGCGCTATGACGCCCGCAACCCCCAGGCCCTGAAACAACTGGTCGCGGAGGGGGCCAAACTGTCGCGCTTTCCCAAGGAGGTCATGGACGCCGCCTTCCGCGCCTCCCGGGAGGTCTACGCGGAACTGGAAGCCAGCAACCCCAACTGGCGCAAGATCTACCCTGACTTCAGCCGCTTTCTGGCCGAACAGGTCCAGTGGGAGGCCGTGGCGGAGGCCAACTATTTTCAATATCTGGCGGCAAGAACACCGGCTGTATAGCGCTATCCAAGGCCGAGTTGCTGTATCAGCAAATTTATTGCCATTCAGAGTGCCATTCTGAGTCTGCCCGTGACTCCGAGACCCCCGCCATCCGCCATGCCTCGCCAACCGCTTCCCTCCCACTACCTGGTCCTGCTCCTCTTGGCGGCCCTGCTTGCCCTCGGGGGGTGCAGCGCCACCCGTCTCGCCTATGACCAACTGGATTTTTTCATCCAGCTCTACGCGGAGGACTACATCGACCTGGAGGCGGAACAGGAGGCCGTCTGGCAACCGGTAGTGGCGGCCGAGCATGAGCGCCACCGGGCCGAGGAGTTGCCTTATCTGGCGGCCTATCTGGAGGAGATGCTGGTGGCCAGCCGACGGGGCTTTGATCAGGAGAACATGACCTGCCTCCTCGGCTCCCTCGACGCCCTTTATCGCCGCCAGGCGGGTTATGCAGTGAACCTCGCCGCCCCCTTGCTGGCGGCGCTCTCCCCGGCCCAGGTCCAGACCCTGGGTACGCGCTTTCGCGAACGGACGGCGGAGGATCTGGAGGAGGTGTCCGCGGCGGCCACCCCAGCGGGGCGGGACAAACGCGCCCGTCGCTATCTGGAGACGATCGAGGATTGGACCGGCCCTCTTGATACCAGCCAGCAGGCACTGGTGACGGAGATCGTCGACCGGATGCCGGAGTCCCGCCCGGTCTTCATCGCCTACCGCGACCAGAAGCGGGCCGAACTGGTCGCTCTCCTTCAGGCCCGCGCCGGCGAGGCGCGGCTCCGCGCCTTCCTCACGGACTGGCTGGTGGAGTTCAAGGATCTGCCGCCGGAGCTGGCGCGGGCGCGGCAAGAGATGCGCTTGAGAGTCACCGAGCTTTTCATCCAGTTGGGGGGGCGCCTCGATACCAGCCAACGCCACCACCTGCACGATCGCCTACAGGACTTGCGCGACGACCTGATGAAACTGCAACGGCAGCCACGGATGGCGTCTCTGTCCTGTTAGCGGGCTTCCATCCGCCTGCGCATCCCGGCACTGTTGCGGACCTTGGCGCTGCCTGGCTAGACCATCACGCGCAACACTTCGGGATGGCGCTCCGCCACCCTGAACAGGGTTTGCGCCGCACCGCTCGGATGTCGTCGGGCGTGATGGCCAAATAAGCTGATTTAACAGGTTCACAGCCGCAGACTCACCCGGACCAGGCCGGGCTCATCGGCGATGGGACTCTGGGTAAAGCCCAGGATCTTGCACAGCTTGAGCATGGGCCGGTTCTCCCTGAGCACCTCGCCGTGGACCTCCTCCAGGCCGCGACGCTGGGCATAGTCGAGCAGACGGCGCAGCAAGAGAATGCCCAGGCCCATGCCGGTCATCTCCCGATTGATGACGATGGCGAATTCGGCGCGAGTGAGACCGGGTTCGGCGTTGAGGCTGGCGACCCCATGGATGGGTCGGGTGCCGGCTGGTCCGGGTTCGGTGAGGACCAGGGCCATCTCACGGTCATAGTCAAGCTGGCAGAAGCGCGCGGCGGTGATGTGATCCAGCGTCCGACGGGGGACGAAGAAGCGCATCCGACTCTCCTCCGGGTCCAGCCGACCAAAATGGGCCTGGAGGGCGGGCTCGTCCTCGGACTGAATGGGGCGTAGCCAGAGTTGGCGACCGTCGGGAAGTGGTACCTCTTCCTCCAGTTCCCGGGGGTAAGGACGAATGGCCAGGCGCTCGTCCCCTGCGGGGATCCTCCGGTCATCCCCCAGCCCGTTCGCTGAGTAGAGGTCCCTTGACCCGTCGGACCCTGGACGGGGAAAGATCGGGGAACAGGGTCGGAGCTCAGTCTGGGGACTGGGCTTGCTATTGGGCTCGGGACTGAAATTGGGATAGAGATCGGTACTGAGCTCGGGACGGGGCTTGAGACTGGACCCGGGACCAGGACCGGGTCGCAAACGGATGCGGGCATCCAGGGCCAGGATGCCGTCGGCATCCGCCAGCAGGGGATTGACGTCGAGCTCGACGATCTCGGGGACCTCCACCACCAGGGACGAGAGCCGCACCAGGGCCAGGGCGATCGCCTCCAGATCGGCGCACGGCAAGCCGGCCCCACCGCGCAGGCGGGCATGGACCCGGGTCTCCTCCAGCATCGCCATGGCCAGGCGCAGATTGAGCGGGGGGAGACCCAGGGCCCGGTCCCGCAACACCTCCGCGCCACTGCCACCCTGACCGATCAGCAGCACGGGGCCAAATTGCGGGTCTTCGCTGAGGCCGAGGATCAACTCGCACGCCGCCGGCCGGCGCGCCATGGCCTGGACCGAAAAGCCGTCCAGGCGCGCCTCGGGGTGAGACTGGCGGACCCGGTCGAGCATGGCCAGGGCGGCGGCCTCTACCGCCTCAGCACCCGTCAGTTCCAGGGCCACGCAGCCCGCGCGGCGTTTATGCGGGATATCGGGGGAGAGCAGCTTGAGGGCCACTGGGGTGCCGATCGCCGTGGCCAGAAGCGCCGCTTCCGCGGGAGAGGCAGCGACGCGGGTGGAAATGACCGGGATGCCACAGGCGCTGAGCACCGCCTTGGCCTCGGGCTCGGTCAGCCATTCCCGCCCTTCCTGGCGGGCATAGTCCAGGAGGGGACGGATGGCCGCCAGGTCCGGTCGACAATCCGCCGGGAGGGCAGGGGGCGTCTCCATGAGCTCGGCCTGGGCCCGGTGGAAGGCGACCAGGTGCATGAAGGCGCGGACGGCCCGTTCCGGGGTGTCATAACTGGGCAGTTGGCTGGCGGCGAGGAGCCGGCGGGCCTTACTCACACTGACGCCGCCCATCCAGCTCGCCAGCAGGGTGGGTGTTCCTCCGCTGCCCCAGGGACCGGGCTTAGCGGTCGTCGCCACGGCGGCGACCAAGGCCCGGGCGCAGGCGGTCGCCCGGATGCCGGCGCTGGGGCAGTGCAGGGCCAGGATCGCATCCACCCCCGGAGCGGTGCGCAGCACGTTCAAGGCGCGGGCATAGCGCGAGCCATCCGCGTCGCCCAGCAGGTCGATGGGATTGGCCCGGGACCAACCGGCGGGCAGGACCTCATCCAGAGCCGCCCGGGTAGCATCACTCAGTTCCGCCAGCCGGCCGCCACTGTCCAGCAGGGCATCGGTCGCCAGCACGCCCGCGCCGCCACTGTTGGTAAGGATGACCAAGCGGTCCCCCCGGGGCGGGCGGGTCAGGGCCAGGGTGGTCACGGCATCGAACAGTTCCTGTAGGCTGTGCACGCGCAGCAGACCGGCGCGACGAAAGGCCGCGTCCTGGACGGCATCGCTCCCGGCCAGTGCGCCGGTGTGAGAGAGGACCGCCCGCGCCCCCGCCGGGGTGTGGCCGGCCTTGACCAGGATGACGGGTTTGAGGCGGGCGGCGGCGCGGGCGGCGGAGAGGAATTTACGCGCCGGCCCCAGGCTTTCGATGAACAGCAGGATGGCGCTGACCCCGCCATCGAGGGCCAGGTGGTCGAGCAGATCGCCAAAATCCAGGTCCACCATGTCGCCGAGGGAAACCAGATGGGAGAAGCCGATCCCCCGCGCCAAGGCCCAGTCGAGCACCGTGGCGACCAGGGTGCCTGACTGGGCCACGAAGGCCAGCCGCCCCGGGTGGGGCAGGCGATGGCCCAGGCTGGCGTTGAGGCCCTGACCAGGCACCATAAGCCCAAGGCAATTGGGACCCAGCAGGCGCAGCCCATGGCGCCGGGCTATAGCCAGGATCTCCCCGCGACGGTCCAGACCGGCGAGGTCGCCGCCCTCGCCGAAGCCCGGGCTGGTGAGGATGGCGGCGCGGGCACCCAGGGTACCAAGCTGCTCCAGCAAGGCCGACACCTGATCCGGCGGCGTGGCGAGGATGGCCAGATCCGGTCGCACCGGCAAGGCCGCCAGTTCGCTCACGCAGGGCAGGCCGCAGAAGCGCGTGGTCTTGCTACCTGGCCGGCTCCCCCGGTGGGGGCGGACCGCCCAGAGCGGGCCGCGAAAGCCGGAAGCGGCCAGATTGCGTCCGAGGAGACGGGATCGGTCCCGTGCCAGGGGTTTCCCCAAGGGGTCCTGGCCACCGCTGGCGCTCACCAGGACGATGGATTCAGGGTGGAAAAGGCAATCAAGGGGAGAAGGGGACATGGGGGCTCCCTAGCGGAATGGCAGTACAGGGCCTATCCTGCCCAGGCAGACGCAAGAAATGCAATGACCCACCCCCAGACCTGACCCAACCGCGGCCATCCGTCATGGATCACCTGAATCCCGACCATAAGCGCGCTTCCTCACCCCCGGCCCCGGCCCCGAGCCAAAACCATGGGCTAGGGCTCACCAATCCCGCCGCTCTCGACGAGCTAACCCAGCTCATATTGGCGACCTTGACCACCATCGCCCCCGAGGCGGACCCCGCCAGTCTGGACCCGGCGCGGGCCTTCCGCGACCAGATCGAGCTGGACTCCGTGGACTTCCTCAATTTCGTCCTGACGCTGGAAAAACGCCTGGAGCGGCCGATCCCGGCGGTCCATTACCCTCGCCTGTCCAGCCTCAAGGGCTGCCTGGAGTACCTAAGGCCAGTGTCATCAGTCCCTGTCACCAGCAAGGGGCCTGAGTAGGCGTCACAACTCCCCCTCACGGCATGGTGCGGATCTCACCGTTCCCGATCGGTGGGCTGAGTCGGCGTTTCTCTTGCTTCCCCGCCCCTCGCGGAAGCGGGCTGGCAGGAGGGAGAGTCAGCGTTGCCCTCAGTACCACCAGGGGATCAGCTTGCGCGTCCCGCGGGCATAGTCGGCGTATTCCGGATGCCGCTCCGTCAACCAGGCTTCTTCCCGGCTCGCCTTGTAGTCAAAAAAAACGAAGCCGATGACCAGCAACAGCAGGTGACTGAGGCTCAGGCTATAGACCACCCAGCCCAAGGCGGCAAAGAGTTGGCTGCTGTAGAGGGGATGGCGGATCAAGGCATAGATGCCCTGGGTCACGAGGCGGTTGCCATCCCGGGGATAGGGTAAGGGCGTCAGATTAGAACCCAGCTTAAGGACGCCAAGGCCACCGATGGCCAGGGCAATGACGCCGCAGAGGACCAGGATGGCGATGCGCGGGGTCTGGGTCGGCTCCAGCAAGTCGGGCGTGAGCCAGGGGTTCCAGGGGGGGGTGAACAGGAAGGCCACCACCAGCGCGACTTGCAGGGCGACCAGGACCTCTCCCCGCTTACCCTGGCGCGGTGGCGGGGGGCGATCCGCCTGGGCGGCGTTGGCCGGGGAAGAATCAGAGGGATTGGACTCAGGCATCGCTTTGGGGTGAGGAGGGGGCAGGCGTGGTGGTCCTGGACATCGCTTCGGGTTAGGCTCCCGCGAGGTAGGCCCGGCGCCGGGGTGGTCCCTGGTTTGGCTTAGCTCCGGAAATACTGTTGCTCGAAATCCCCGGGAGGCAAGGGGCGACTGAAGAAGTAGCCCTGGAACAGGCGACAGCCATTGGCGAGCAGGGCATCGCGCATGGCCTCGTTCTCCACCCCTTCGGCCACCACCTCCAGGTTCAATTGGCGTGAAAGGCCGATGATGGTGGAGACCAGGACGGAATCGTTGGGGTTTTCCAGCATGTCCTGGACGAAGGAGCGGTCGATCTTGATCTCGCTGATGGGCAGGCGCTTGATATAGGCGAGAGACGAATAACCGGTGCCAAAGTCGTCAATGGAGAAGCGCACCCCAGACTCCTTGAGGGCCTGCATCTTCTCCACCGTGGCCTCGACGTCGCCGACCAGCATGCTCTCGGTGATCTCCAGGATGAGGTGCCGGGGGTCGGCGCCGGTCTCGGCCAGGGCCTGGTGGACCTGTGCGACGAAGCCGTCCTTGCGGAATTGCAGGGCGCTGACGTTGACCGACAGGCGCGGGATGGCCTGGTTGGGGAAGTCCCGCACCCACCGTTCACGGGTCGCGAGGGCCTGATGGAGGACCTGATGGCTCAGGGGTTCGATGAGGCCGCTCTCCTCGGCCAGGGGAATGAAGCGCGTCGGGGGGATCATGCCGAGCTCGGGGTGCCGCCAGCGGACCAGGGCCTCGACCCCGGTCAGCCGGTCCTGGTCGTCGATCTGGGGCTGATACCAGACCTCCAGGCGATGCTCGGTCAGGGCCTGACGCAGGTGCGCCAGCAAGTGCATGCGCTCCTCGATCTGCCGCTGCATCTCCGGCGAGAAGAAGCTGAAGGCATTGCGACCCGCCTCCTTGGCCTGATACATGGCGGTATCGGCCTGTTTCAGGATGTCGGTGGCGGAATCGGCCTGGAGGGGGAACAGGGTGATGCCGATGCTGGTGGTGGTGTGGACGCGGTTGCCGTCGATATCGAAGGGTTCGGCGATGCGGGTGATGACGTCCTCCGCCACCCGCGTCGCCTCGGCGATGGCCGGCGGGAGTTGGTCGCCGAGTTCGGACAAGAGGACCACGAACTCGTCCCCGCCCAGGCGCGCGACCGTGTCCTCGTCATGCTTGCTGGCCAGGATGCGTTGGGCCGCCGCCTGCAGCAGCTTGTCGCCTACCGGGTGGCCCAGGCTGTCATTGATGTGCTTGAAGTTGTCCAGGTCGATGACCAGGATGGCGCCGAAGTGATGGTGGTGGCGACAGCGCTCCAGGGTCTCCGCCAGGCGGTCGAGGAGGGTGATGCGGTTGGGTAGCTGCGTCAGGGCGTCATAGGCCGCCTGGAAGCGGATCAGGGCCTCGGTCTCGTAGCGCTTGGTGACGTTTTCCGCCATCACCAGGTAGCCCAGCATCCGCTCCTGGTCCTGGTCGCGGATGGGGGAGATCCGGGCATCCACGTACTGCTGCTTCTGGCCAATCTGCTTGGTCAGGGAGAGGCGGAACTCGCCCTGTTCCCGCGCCTGCCGCAGGGCGTGCTCGTCCAGCAGCCCCTGGGTCTTGCACTGACTGAAGGAGAGCTGGCCACCCCGGGCCAGTTCCGGGTCGGCGCCACAGATGCGGGCGGCGGCGTCGTTGTAGTAACGAATGTCCAGATTGAGGTCGGTGCCGATGAAGCCCACCGTGGCCGAGGCGCTAAGGATGCTGTCGAGGTAGCTCTTCTGTTCGATGAGTTGGGCCTCAGCGCGCCGCCACTCGGTGATGTCGTGCCAGACGCAGAAAAAGTCCTCGCCGCCGCCGGGATGGGGGATGCGGGTCAGGGACACGTCGATCAGGCGCGGGCTGCCGTCCTTGCGCAGGTGTTCCCACTCGAAGCGCAGGAAGCCCTTGGCCTCCGCCTCGTCGAACAGGGCCTCGGCCTTGGCGAAGGAGGGCTGGCCGTCCGGTTGGTGGGCCGGGGAGAGCTTGGAGGGGTGGGCGCGCAGCAACTCCGTGGCATCGGCGTAGCCCAGCAACCGGGCGGTGGCATCGTTGGCCATGACGAAGTGCCGGTCGTGAATGACCAGCATGGGGTCCTCGGACAGCTCGAAGAGGCGACGGTAACGCTCCTCGCTCTCGCGGATGAGCTGCTCCTGATGCCGCAGATGGTGGGTCTGGTGCTCCAGCAGCCGGTTCTTGCGGCGCAACTGGACCAGAAAGAACAGCAGGATCGCCAGGATCACGATCAGCAGCAGGGTGGTGACCAGGATGGCTTGCAGGTGGCGCTCGATGAAGCTCAACCGGCGATTGATCAGCCGTGCCTGGGCGGCGATCTCCTCCGGCAGGCGGATGCCCAGGGTCCCGAGGCGGGTGTCATCGAACAGGTATTCGTTGGGGCTCTCCAGCACGGGTGGCAACACCCGCAGTGGCCGGCCAGCGAGATGAGCCAAGGCAAGGCGGGCGGCCGTCTGCCCCTGGGCCAGGCCACTGGTCACGTAACCCCCAAGCACGCCGTCAAACTGGTAGGCATCCTCCATGCTCAGGACGATATCGCGCCCGGCGGCCAGGGCGGGGATGCTTTGCTCCAGATTCAGCACCTGGCCATCCGCGCCCTTGAGCCCGCCCAGGGTGGTCAGGAACAGGGGACCTGGGGTCTCCGCCAGCCGGGCCAGGATTGCCTCCAGGCTGGCGCCGGCGATGAAGGTGGCCTTGATCGCAGGGCGCTTGGCTAGTTCCTCCTCGATCTCGTGGGCGACGGCGCGATAGGTGGTGGAGCCATCGCCGACGATGACGACAGAGGATCCCATTGCGCCCGGGAGCGCCTGGAGCAGGTCCAGGTTGGGGCCAATATCCTTGTGCTCGAACACGCCCGTCTGCCGGTTGGGGTCCAGCCGTTCCTGGGCGTGGTAGTCGTTGACGCCGGAAAAGAACAGGGGAATCTCCGGGAAGCCCCGGGCCTGGACCTCAAGCCCCAGCTTGAGACCGTCGTCATCGGTGACGTAGATGAGTTGGGGGTGAAAGCCCTGGTATTTCTGGCCCAGGTAATCCGCGAACCAGTCCAGATAATTCGCTTCCAGTCCCAGGCGTTTGCTGTCCAGGTACTCCGTCTTGATGGTCGGCGGAATCGGCAGGGACTCAGTCAGGGTGCTGACAAAACCTTCATGCTGACCCTTGGTCCAGGGATACTCCTGGCTATAGGCATGGACGATGAGGACGCGGACCGGTTCCAGCGCCCAGGCGGGGGTGGCGGCCGCCAGGGTCAGCAGCAGGACCAGCGCCATCAGTGGGGCGCCCGGGCGGCCGAGGAGGCGCGCTTTATTCATCAAGCGCCTCCAGCGACAGGCGTTGCTCCGGCACGCCCCGCTCCCTTAAGGCCGTCGCCAGCGGTTCGATGCTCCCGGCGGGACCGGCCAGGTAGAAACGCCGGCTGGCGGGTTCGGGGTGGTCGGTCAGGAGCCGCTCCAGAAGGTCGGAGGGGTCGCGCTCGGGGACGAGGGTGAGGGTGAAGTTGTCCAGGGCGTCCTGGAGGGCCCGACACCAGCGGCCCGGCTCCTGCGCCAGGAGAGCCCCATCGTCCAGGGCCTGCCAGTACAGGTGGAAGGCCTCGATGGCGTCGAGGGACAGGCCATGCTCGATGAGGCTGCGCATGGGGGCGATACCCGCGCCGAAGGCGATGAAGACCGCCGGCGCCGACGTCGTCTCATCCAGGACGAAGCGACCTGACGGGCCGTCAAGGAGGATGAGCTGGCCGGGCCGGACCTGGTCGCCGAAGAGCGCCGCGGCGAAGGCATTACCCGGCCGGCGGCGAACCAGAAAGCGCAGGTTGCGGGCATCGCAGGGACAACTGGCGATGGGCAGTTCGGCGGCGGCGCCGTCTTCCAGCCGCAGCAGGGCGCGCTGACCGGCCATGAAACGCAGAGTCTGGGTCCGGGGCGTCTGGAGGTGCAGGCTCATGAGATCGGGGCCGAGCAACTCCTTGGCGCGCAAGGTGGCGCGGATCTCCTGCCGCGGCAGGTCGTCGACGCTCAGGGCCTCCGCGGCCTCCAGCACCAGGTCGGTGACGGCGGTGTTGGAGCAGGCCAGCATGTAGCCCATCTCCCGCTCACGCGCGCTGAGAGGGTAGTCGTGGTCGCGGATCTTGCGGACCTCGCCGCTGACCACCCGCGCCTTGCAGGCGCCGCAGTTGCCGCTGGCGCAGCCATAGGCCAGGTGCAGACCGGCGCGCACCGAGGCCTCCAGGATGCTCTCGTTGCCCTCGACGAAGAAGTCCCTCCCGCTGGGAATGACCTTGACGTTGGCCGCCATCAGGCGCAGCAGGCTGTCCTTGGCCAGGACCTGGGCCTGGTCGTCCAGGGTGGTCCGCTCCGTCAGGGTCTGGCGATTCTGGGCCAGCCAGTCTGCCAGTTCCTGGATACCGGCCACCAGGGCCGGCAGAGTCGTGACCTGGCCCAGCTTGGGCAGCCGGACCGCCACCTCATCGAGCAGGCCGTGGGCGGCGTCCAGGGCCGTGATCTTGGTCGCCAGGGCCTCACTCATGCCCTTGAGGCGCGCGACCAGGACCTCCGGACTCGGCAGCACCGTGTCCGCCTCGTGGGAGCGGGGCAGGGCGGCGGCCTTGATGCGCTGTACCCGTTCCAGGGCATCGTCGTTATCGAGACTCACCTGGGGGAAGACCCGCAGCAGATCGCTGACGGCGATCTCACCCTCGAACGTGGTCAATTCGCCACGGCGGATGCGCCGTTGAATTTCGGCGCGGGTCACGCCCGCCAGCCGCGCCGAGCGCGAGAGACTGAGAAGTTGAGTCATGGTCGATCCGCAGGATGTCGGCGGCAGCCCCGCCTGGCCGGCCCCAGGTGACTTCCGGATTGTCCTGGCCTTGGGGTCTCTTTATACCCGGTTACCGAAGGCTTCGCCAGAAGGCCGAGAGTCGGCTATTGTTTAATGGTGGGGGCTGAGTCTGGATGCTACCCCGCCAAGGGGGCGTCGCTCCCGGGTCCCCCTTTTGTCCTTGTCACGTGCTGAGGATCGCCATCCATGCGCAACCTGCTGCTTCCGCCCCTGATCAGTCTGATCCTGATGGGCTGTCAGACGCCGCCCCCCGTTTACTCGACCACCTACAACTTCTACGACTTCCCGGACTGTACCCCCGGCAGCAAGGACTGCCGGCCCACCTCCACCAGCAAGACCAAGACCACCCCCAAGCCCCCGCCACCACCGAAGGTCGAAAAGGCCAGCGAGTTTACCGGCGGCGGTCGCGCCCTTCAGCCAGGGGAGTGGTGACCGGGCCGGTACGTCAGACGGGTGAACGGGGCCCTGATCCGGCCCTCTTTTTCCTGCTCCCTCCCCCCTGGTGGGGGAGGGTTGGGGAGAGGGGGGTCTAGGGGTTACCCAGCGAGGTGGTCTGGCTCAGGACCTGGTCCCGCGGATACCCCGTCCAACTGGCGCAGGAGCAGCGCCAGTTGGAAGAGCAGCGCCCCGTTGAGGAGGAGGATGCCGGCGATGACCGGCAAGGGCACCAGGCCCGGCAGGAGCATGGACAGACCAAAGGCGATGCCCACCAGGTAAAGCAGGGTCTGGGTGACCGCCAGTTTGCGTAGCGGCGAGGGGAGTGGGGGCGTGCCAGGGTCCGCCCCGGGTCCTCGGTGCCCCCTGGGCCAAAGGCTGCCGGCCAGCGGGAGCAGATTCCCGCCGAGGTTCATTAGGCCCAGCAGGATCTGGAGGCTGCCAGTCAGGATACCGGGGACGATGCTGGAGAAGATCCCCAGCCCGGCGAACCCCATCCCGGCCAGAATCAGCCACCCGGAGCGCCGGAATCGCCCCACCGGGGTGTCACCGAGGGCCAGGATCTGGATCGCCATCAGGACCAGGATGAGCCCGAGTTGGCCATCCGGCGAGAAGGGGAGCAGCCCCAAGGCGACGGGAAACAGCAGGACACCCAGCAGGCTGAGCAGGATTGCCAGCAGCAGGATGAGGGCCGTGCCCAGGGATAGGGAGACCTCGCCGCCCAGGGGCCACGGGATCGTGCTTAAACCGGGACTTGTGGGCTTGGGGCCTCTAGCAAACGTTGGTCCCCCGGAGGGCTCAGCCCCCCCAGAGGGGCCAACCCCGGGTCCGCTGGCCGCGGCAGGCAAGATGGTGGGAGGGTAGAGCCGGCGAACCTGTCGCAAGGCCCCGGCAAGATAGAAAAAACTCGCCCCACAGGCCATGAGCAGGGGGGCGGTCAAGTCGGGGGGGAGCACGCCAGGAAAGAGGGTAATCAGACCCGCGACCAGGGTGAGGGCGTAAACGAGGCTGGCGGCCAGGGTCAGGTGCCGCAACGGGGCCGGGCCACGCAGCCACAGCCGGGCCTTGTCCCGGGAGACCAGCAAGCCCAGCAGCAGCGTCAGGCCCCCCGCCGTCAGCAACCAGCCCACCAGCAGGCGCAGGGGCTCGTGCAGCAGGCCAGGAATGAAACAGCCAACCATGCCGGTGATCGCCCCACCAGTGCCCAGGGCGACGAGGAGCCAGGAGCGGCGGAAATCGCCGAAGGGGGTCTTGCCCAGGGTGATGGCCTGGAACGAGAGCAGGACGAGAAACAGCCCATGGGTGCTGTCCGGGGCATAGGGCAGGGCCCCGCGATAAATCCATGGCAGGAGCACGCCGAATAGGGCCATGAAGAGTCCGAAGATCAGCAGGATGATGATTTCAAGGGATGGATCCGCTTGCTCGGTCCGGAGGTTAGGGGAGGGAGTCTCCATCTGGCTCATGGTGGCGATGCCTGCGTTATCAAAATCAACGCGAGATGCCGGCGTCATTAAAACAGCGCAATCAACCGCCAGGACACCACATGGGCGGCGGGGAGATCGGGCCTTTGCCCGGGATCGGGAATGAAGCTATAGGCCAGGACGCTGGTGAGCGTCCAGTAATTGGCCGGGGTCCCGATGGCGAAATTGGTCTCATAGGCCGCCTGCACCATCAGTTCGCTCGCGCCGAGATCGATGGAAGGCGAGGGGACATCGGGGAAAAAGAAGGCCCCGGCGCCTGGCGCGTCATTAAGTTCCGAATAGGCCAATCCCAGGCTCAAGGTATCCTCGTGACGGCCAGGTATCAGCCCAATCCCCGTCAGGCCGGCCCCCAGATAGGTGTTGACGATGGCTGTCGCGGACCCCGTGTGACCGAATTGCAGATAGCCGATGAGCCCGGCGTTATCGATACCGGGATTCTTGAACCAGAGTCGCTGATTGGCGAAGAGATAATAGCCTTGGGCACCGTCCTCGACGTTCAGGGCAGGGGTATAGATATCGCCGGTTTGCCACCAGCCACCCAGACCCAGGCGCCCAGGCTTGCCTTCCGCGCCCAGACGCCAGGAATAGCCCATCTCGGCGATATTGAAGGTGTACTCATTGAAGGTGGGCAGCCATTCCTTTCCAGTCTGGACCCCCGTGGCGCCATTGCCGTCAAAGATACCGAACGAGGCATAAAAGTTCGCGGTCGGCGCCAGGTGAACCACGGCCCCATAAGCGGTGTTGTAATAGGCGGGGAGCCTACCGAAGAGGGTAGGATTGAGGCCAATTGGAATCATGATCAGGTCGCTGATAGTGGCATCCCGCATCCAGGGAGTATCGACGATGACCGGATTCAGCACCGTATTGAAGATACCAGAACCGTTCAACTTGCCCACCTGTACTAGCACCTTGTCGTCGAACAGGCGCTGGAGCCACCAGAGTTGCATCATTTCCTGACGGTCGCGGGGTTCGTCGCCATCCATGTTCGTATACATCTGCACCGTCCCCGCCGCCTCATTGTTGTCCCCCCCCGTGGTGGCCAGGAATTCCACGCCCCAGGTCGCGCCAGGGATGTTCAGGGCCTTTTCCAGATCGACCTTGGCATGCAGGCCCAGGGCGAGGCTGCCATAGGCGGTATCCGGCTCGACCCCTCCCGAGACCACCCAGTCGAATTCCGGGAGCAGAAAGCCGCCGAGTTGCAGGGCCGAGTCACGCTCCAGCCCCAGGGCCCGGCCCAGGTAGCCGTTGCCGAGGAAGGAATAGGTGGCCTGGGGGTTCACGATGATCCCGCTGGAGGGCGCTAAAGTTCGCGACGGCTGATCCGTGGCGCTTAACTCCTGGCAGGGGATGACAAGAGCGGTAACCAGGAAAGGTAACCATCTGACTAGGGTAAAGCTCATGGGTAGCGGGTACCGAAAAGCGACAGATTTCGACCGCAACACTTCGCCGGGTCTCAGCATAAGGGTCAGCCTCGCCGGATGGACCAGGCCAGTACCCGGTGGGTTGCGTACTTGCAAGGGTAGAAAATAATCGGCGTGGCCGCCGATTATTTCTGGCTGACGGAGTGGTTGCACGGCCAGCATCCTAGGCCAATCCAAGCTGCTCGGCATGAACCTCCCGGAAGGACGCCGGTCGCCCTTGTAATGCCTGACCCCCCGACTATGCTTTGGGGACAGGGCTAGCGGCGCCATCCCTTGACATGCTTAGCGCTAGCCGGATTAGCCCCCTTTGGTTCTCGGAAATGTCTGGGAATTACTCCCACTACCAGCCGGTCTCGGGACGTGGGGGGATAACCCTGGTCGCGAATGCGCTTTTAAATCCTCTTTTCATCCTGCCGCGTTGGCGGCCCTCGGGAGTCCTTCGATGAACATCGACGATATCCGTCACGTGCTTGTGGTCGGTACCGGTACCATGGGACAAAAGATCGCGCTGCAATGCGCGCGCTATGGCTATGAGGTGATCGCCTACGATGGCTTTGCCAAGTCCTTGGAGAATGCCCAGGAGCGGATACCGGCGTATGCCGCCGACCTGGTGTCCCAGGGATTGATGACAGCGGCGGAGGTCGAGCCCACCCTGGCCCGAATTACCTATACCCTGAATCCGGAGGATGGCGCCCTGGCCGATCTGATCAGTGAATCGGTACTGGAGGATCCGGAACTGAAAGGCAAGATCTTTACCCAGTTCAATGCGATCTGTCCCCCCCACACCCTATTCACCACCAATACCTCGACCCTGCTACCCTCGATGTTCGCCGCGGCGACTGGCCGGCCCGACAAATTCGCCGCCTTGCATTTTTATGGGGTCTGGATGAAGAACCTGGCCGATATCATGCCCCATCCTGGCACCTCTCCGGAAACCCTCTCCCTGCTGATGGCCTTCGCCAAGCGGATTGGCCAAGTCCCAACTTTACTGAAGAAGGAATATCCGGGCTATATCGGCAATACCATCCTGGGTGCCTTGAATGCTGTCGCCATGAAACTGGTCTTTGTTGACCGGGTGGCGACCATCGAAGACGTGGATCGTGCCTTTATGCTGCTGGAAGGGACTCCTTACGGCCCCTTTGGCTGGCTCGATTCTAATGGGCTGGATACCATTTGGCATGTCATGGAGAGTGGCGCCAAGATCTCTGGTGATCCTGGGGCTCAGGAGTTTGCGGACATGTTTAAGCGGGAATATATCGATAAAGGTTGGCTGGGGGTCAAGTCAGGCAGGGGATTCTATAGCTACCCGAACCCCGCCTTTCTACAACCCGATTTTCTCAGCGGTCCTGGTGACTGAGGGAAGGGAGCCAGCCGATGTACGCCAACCTGTTCAGCCCGGTCTCGATCGGACGCCTGGAGATCAAGAACCGCGTGGCGATGACCGCCATGGGCGCCAACCTTGCCGCGGCGGGCGGGGGTGTCAACGACGACGCCATCGCCTTTTACGAGTCCCGGGCCAAAGGGGGGGTAGGCCTCATCATCAGCGGCGTGTGCCGTGTCCTCGATGGCGCGGGGGCCAGCGAACCCAACCAGCTCGCCGCGCGCAGCACCGCCGACCTCCAGGGTCTCGAACGGCTGATGGATACGGTGCACAAGTACGGCACCCGGATGTTCCTTCAGCTCCATCATCCCGGGCGGGAGGGCCAGCTCCTGTTCGGCAAGGAGCCCGTGGCCGCCTCGGCGGTCCCCCATCCCCTCTCCGGCCTGACGCCCCGGGCCTTGACCGTGCCGGAGATCCAGCGCATTCAGGCCGCTTTCGTCACCGGGGCGCGGGTCGCCCAAATGGCGGGTGCCGATGGGGTCGAATTGCACGGCGCCCATGGCTACCTGATCAATTCCTTCCTCTCGCCCTATCTCAACCGCCGCGACGATGACTATGGCGGCAGCCTGGAGAACCGCCTGCGCTTTCTGCTGGAGATCCTCGCCGGTATGCGCGGGGCCTGTGGCGGGAATTTCCCCCTCGGGGTGCGCCTCTCCGCCGAAGAGTTTCTGGGGGACCAGGGCAATGACCTCGCCACCTCCTGCCGGATCGCCGTGGCACTGGAACAGGCCGGTGTCGATTTCCTCGACATCAGTTGCTGCATCCCCGAAACCCCACCCGAGTCCGCCCTGGCCTGTATCGAGCCCGGCACCTACGAACAGGGGTGGAAGAAATACATGGCCGCGGCGATCAAGCAGCACGTCGGGATTCCGGTCATCGCCGTAGCCAATATCAAGGAGCCCGAGGTCGCGGAGGCGATCCTGCGGGAGGGGTGCTGCGACCTGGTGGGTGTTGCCCGAGGCCATCTGGCCGATCCCGCCTGGTGCAACAAGGCCAGGGCCGGTCGGACCGAAATGATCCGCAAGTGCATCGGCTGCCTGGTGTGCCTCAACGAGATCTTCCACCATCGGCACGTCAAATGCTCGGTCAACCCGACGACCGGGCGCGAGCGTGAGTTCGCCCGCCTCGAGCGCAATGGCGTGGGCCGCGTCATCGCCGTGATCGGCGGCGGCCCGGCGGGGCTTACGGCCGCCCTGGTCCTCAAGGAGCGGGGTTTCCATCCCGTCCTGTTCGACGCCGCCCGGCGCCTGGGCGGCACCCTGAATCTGGCCGACAAGGGGATCGGCAAGGACAAGATCACCCGCTACATCGACTCCATGATCGCCCAGGCCCAGGAGACCGGCATCGATCTGCGTCTCGGCGAGGAGGCGACGGTCGCCAAGGTTCAGGCCCTGTCCCCCAGCGGGGTCTTCATCGCCTGCGGCGCCCGGCCCTTCATCCCGCCGGTCCCCGGCATCGACGCCGGCAACGTCGTCCTGGCGGAGGAGGTGCTACTCCATCCCGAGGAGGCCAAAGGGGACTGCGTCATCATCGGCTCGGGCATGACCGGGCTGGAAACGGCGGAGGTGGTGCTCAAGTCCGGACACCGGACCACCATCGCCGACCTGCTGCCGGAGATTGGCGCGGGCGCTGACCTGATGACCATTCTGGATGCCAAGCAACGCATGGCGCCCTACCAGCCCACCTACCTGCCGGGTCACCGGCTGACGCGGATCACCCCGGCAGGGGCGGAGTTCGAATGTCTGGCGACCGGGTTGCCGGTCCAGGTGGCCGCGGACACCGTGATCCTGGCCCTGGGCGTCCGGCCCCAGACGGATCTCGTCGCCCGCTTCAAGGCGGCCTTTCCGGACGCCCATGTCCTGGGGGACGCGTCCCGGGGCGGGCGGGTGGTGGATGCCACCCAGGACGCCCATGGCCAGGCCTTTGTTTACGAACCCTGATTATTCCCAGCCTTATCCGCGCCCGGCTTGGAGGAGAGCGGCCATGAATGAGACGAGCGAATACTATCGGGACAAGGTGGCCGTCGTGACCGGCGGCGCCTCTGGCATCGGACTTGCCCTGGGGGAAATGATGTTGGCCTACGGGGCCGCGAAGGTCGTCCTCGCGGATGTCAATGACGAGAATCTGCAGCGGGAGACCGCGCGGCTGAACACGGCATATCCCGAACGTGTCCTCGGGCTCCACTGCGATGTCACCCGGGAAGAAGACGTCAAGGGAATGATGCAACGGGCCGCGGAGTTCGGCGGCGGGCGCCTCGATCTGTTGTTCAACAATGCCGGAGCTGGCCTCGGCGGGATTTTCGACGCGCAAACGAACGAGGACTGGGAAAAGGCATTCGCACTGAACTTTTATGGCGCACTGTACGGCATACGCGCGGTGCTGCCGATCATGCGCGCGCAGGGTGGCGGGCACATCATCGACATCATTTCCGGCATCGCCCTGTATCCCATGGCCCAGCAGACGATGTACGCCGCCACCAAGGCCGCGCTGAACGGACTGACGCTCGCCCTACGCTACGAGTTGTGGGACGAGAACATCCGGGTGACATCGGCGACGCCCGGTACGACCGTTACCGCCATCTGGAAAGGAGTGCCGCCCCCTCCCAGTGCCCAGTCGCCGGCCCAGTCCGCGCGGACGATCCTGGCGGGGGTGGCAAAGAACGAACGGCTGGTCCTTGGCGACGATAACGACTTAAACAACGCGAAGCATGCCTTCGATCCCGATGCCGCCAAAGGGATAGATGGGTACCTGCTGAACGTGGCCCGCAAGCGCCGCAGCGGCCAGTGGGTCGTGTAATCGGCTAGAAACAAAGAAAACATGAGGGCAAACACCGTGAAAAACGGAAGCTACTTTATCCCCCGGGAACAGCTCCAGGGGTTTATGAATCGCGCCGCCATGAACAACCAGGAAGGTCTCACCATCTATTGGCAGACCGATCCCGCCATCGCGCGTCGGGTATTGCCGCCACCGCTGGAACTGGTCTCACCGGAACAGCCCCTGGTCTACGCCTATGCCGTCAATATCCGTGAACCCACTTTCGCCCCCTGGTACATGGAGGCGGGGCTCGGGCTCCTGTGCCGCTATGGTGAAACGACGGGAATCTATTTCCTCAACCTCCAACTCAGCGGCCCGGGAGCGCCGATGGGGCTCTGCAGCGGGCGCGAATTCTCGGGGCTGCCCAAGAAATTATGTGAGCGCATCCTGGTCGAGCGGACCGACACGTGGGCCCATGCCCTGATCGAGAGCAAGGGTCGACGGATCTTCGAGATCGAGGCGGAGCTCGGCGCCTACAATGATCCTTTGATGGCTCAGTTCTATAAGGATGTGGGGCCGGGATGCCGCCAGCAGGGCTCATGTCTGCTTTTCAAGTATGAAGCCGGCGGGGGGCCCGAGGGACAAACGACTTTTCCCAGGATGTGCCTGGTCAACTATGACAGTGCCAATGACTACCAGTCCTGGGAGCCGGGAAGCATCGCCGCGCTGCGGATGGAGCCCTCCCTCGACGATCCCTGGGCCGAGCTTACCGTCGTGAAGCCCCTGGGCGTCGGTTATAGCATCCTCTCAAACCCGGTGTTTGGCGTCTCCACCCTCGCCGAGTTCACGGGTGAAGAGGCCGACAAGCTTTTCTCCTACCTGTTCTCCGGCCGTTGGGACCGTTCCACCATCTGCTCGGGCCATCAGCGCTACGGCCAGTTTTAATGCTCACCCTTGGTCCGCAGCAGGCCGGCCAGGCGGTTGCCTTGTTTCTGGGGGCCACCGCGCGGAAAGAGGCGGTGCAGGTAGCGGTTGCTGCCGCGTTCCGGCCCCCAGACCCGGCGGAAGTGGGCGATCATGTCGCGCACCGTGGGCTGGGTGCCGTGGCGGGCGAAGCTGGCGCGCAGGAAGCGGATCACCTCCCAGTGCTCGGCGGTCAGGGCCAGGTCTTCCTCGGCGGCCAGGACCCGGGCGAAGTCCTCGGACCATTCCGCCGGATCGACCAGGTACCCCTCGCTGTCGGTGAGCAGCCAGTTCGGGCCCACCACCACGTAGCGGGTGGTCATGCCGGGGTAGGCGTTGCTCCCCGCCGGCAGGCCCGCGGCGAGGCCACGGCTGTCCTGGTCGGCCTCGGTGATGGACCAGAGCTCGATGGGGATCTCCCCCTCCAGGCGCCCATCGTAACGCTGCCGCCCGGACACCAGGACCCGGCCGCTGGTGGCGGGGAGGTCGAAGCGCGCCACTCCAGCCCGGTCGGTCAGCACCGGCGCGGTCTCCAGGTCATTTTCATCCAGTTTCAGGACCACCGGGGTCCGTTTGAGGGGCTCCTGGGTGGCCTTCATCGATACTTTGACGGCGATCATCTTTCATCTCCGGTGTGGTGAGCGGTCCGGTTCGGCACAGCTATCTGGCCCTTTGGCCTGCTAGCTATCGTTGGGAGCTAGCCGTCTTTGGCAGGTACCGTTGGGTACGCCCGCCTGGCTAATTCCCGACTGTTGAAGTAAAGATTAGTCGTCGCTTATAGGGATGACAAACGAAATTAATCCGCATTTGGTATCGAAGATCCCGATAGATGGCCGCCATTACACGAGGCATGAGATCGGCTGACGCTCCTTCCATCCGCCCGGGCTTGGGTTGACCGAAATCCGCCTGTGACGGGTATAAAATCCCTCGCCATGGACATCGAACAGGTCAAGACCTTTCTCCAGGTGGCCGCCCACGGCAGTTTCCTCGAAGCCGCCAACCGGGTGCATGTCACCCAATCCACGGTCAGCGCGCGCATCCAGAGCCTGGAGCAGACGCTGGGCGCACGGCTTTTCATTCGCAATCGGGCCGGGGCGGTCCTGACATCGGCGGGGCGGCGCTTTCTGCGTCACGCCAAGACGCTGGTGTTGACCTATGAGCAGGCGCGACACGACGTGGGCCTGCCGAGCCGCTTTCGCGCCAGTCTGACCATCGGTGCCCGGATCGCCCTCTGGGATGAGTTCCTGCCGCGGTGGGCCGCGCGGATGCGCCACCTGGCCCCGGACGTGTCGCTGAATACCGAGATCGGCTTCGAGGACGACCTGATGCGCCGGGTGATCGCCGGCACCATGGACCTGGCGCTGATGTATGGCCCCCAGCAGGGGGCGGGTCTGCGAGTGGACTACCTGTTCGACGAGACCCTGATTCTGGTGACCCCGGACCCGCAGCCTGCAGTTCTGGTGGGGGGAGAGCGGAACCCTCAACTGGACAGGGGCCAGGACCCCGTGATGGGGGTCGATGACGACTATGTGTACGTCGACTGGGGACCGACCTTCTACGCCGAGCACCGCAAGGTCTATCCGGAGTTCGAGCGTCCGGCACGCACCGCCAACATCGGCTGGCTGGGGCTGCAACTGATCCTGGCGGATGGGGGCACCTGCTTCGTGCCCGAGCGGGTCGCGGCGGCTTATCTGCGGGGGGGCTGCCTGCATCGGGTGGCGGGGAGCCCGATCCTGCGGATGCCGGCCTACGTGGTCTACCCCCGGGAGTCGGACAACGAGGTCCTGGCCACGGCCCTGGGGGTGCTGCGGGAACTGGTGGCAGATGAGGAGGTGGCTGGCGGGGTGGCTGGGGCGGTTGGGGGCTAGGATGCCTGTGCCTGGTGCGTACGATCTGATCCCGGGTCTGTGGTTATAGCCATGGCGGCGTTCCGGCTCCAGGGAGCCTGTGTTGGGCGCGATAGGGATTGATACCGCGCCGGGGCTCAGGCAGATGCCGGCGCCTCCAGGTGGCAGGCATGGAGAAACTGCTTGCGTAGCAAGAGGCCCGCCAGCCGCCCCTCGGGGCTAACCACCGGCATGGCCCGGCCGGGGTGGCTGGCGAAGGCCTTCATCAGGTGGCGGAAGCCGGCCGTCACGGGTACGGTCGTCGCTGGGCTGGTCATGAGGTCCGCCACCGGGCGCTGGCAGTCCGCGGGACTAAGGAGATCCGGCTCGGCCATCAGCCGGGCGAGTAGGGCGAGAAAGGTCTCCGCCCCCAGGGCGCGCAGGACGTCCGTCTCCGTGAGGATGCCGATAACCTGGCCCGCCGCGTCCACCACGGGCAGGGCCTTCAGCCCCTGGCGGACGAAGAGGGGTATGGCCTCCTTGAGCCGCATCGTTGCTAGCAGGGGCTGGATGTCCCCGCGCATCAATCGCCCGGCGGTGACACCCCGAAACAGCCGCTCCCGTCCGTGGCGATAGGCCAGGTGGTACAGCTCCCGGAAATCGGCGGTGGAGATGTCCAGATAGCCGGGTATCTCACCCATGGCCTCCAGGATGTCCGCATCTGAGAGTTCGATCTCGCCGGCCTCCAGAGGAGGCGCGGCCAGCTCAGAGGGTGCGATGTGGGGCGTTTGTGTCATGACGGCCAAGTTAATCAGGTATGTCAGTCCGGTCTCTGAGGTTGGACGCGAGGGGTTGCCTCTGGCCGGGATCGCGCGCCCCATGCCTTAGAGCGGTGCCATCCGAGCCCGGGCGCCAATGATGACGGTTGGCATTGGTTGCGGCCAAGGCCCACCGTCATGCAGACCTCGATTGCCACCACCCGCCAGAGTCTATTTCTTGACCAACGCCTGGAAGGTGTTCTCCACCAACGGCTCGGCGTCGGCCTGCGGGACATGGCACTGGGTGCAGAAATGCCGGTTGCCGACCGGTTTGCTGTGCTTCTTGCCGTTACGGTCGACGTAATGGGACTTGCTCATGGGCACCGATTTGGCCTCCTCATCGTCGTCCTTGGCGGCGGCCCCCTCCATGTGGCATTTCAGGCAGCCATTTTCCTTGAGATTGATCTCGTACTTCTCCGTGGTATGGGGGACCAGGGGCGGTTGCTGCTCGAAGTTGCGCGGGATATTTTCCTTGTCGTTGATGTACTTGAATGGGTCCGGCGCCGGTTCGGTGGCGGTGATGGGCAGGTCGCCGCGCAGTGAATCGATGGTCGTCGCGGCTTGTCCGGGCAGGGTCGCCAGTCCGGTCAGACCGGTGAGCGCCAGGGCCAGAAGGGCTGTGGATGGCTTCATGACGATACCTCCTGAGGGTGGTTGTCGCCGGTCTTGACCGGTCGGGTGTTAGAAGTGAAACGGGTGGTGAAGGCGAAGACCTCGCGGCCGCAGACATCGATGCAGCGGCCGCAGTTGGTGCAGTGGCCGGAGAGGATCACCGGCCCCAGGCCCTTGTCCGCCCCCTTGAGGGCGGGTTTGATCACCTGCTGTTCCGGACAGACGGCGAAGCAGTCCAGGCAGTCGTCGCAACGCTCCCGCTGGAGGGCGCCGACCCGCACCAGGGCGACCTGGCCCAGCAGGCCGTAGAAGGCGCCCACCGGGCAGAGATGACCGCACCAGGCCCGCCGGCAGACGAAGAGGTCGAGGAGGAAGATGGCCGCCAGCACGCCCCAGGCCAGCCCCATCCCGAAGACCAGGCCGCGATAGACCATGGACACCGGGTTGACCAGTTCCCAGGCCAGGCCGCCGCTGACCGCCGCCAGCAGCAGGATGGCGCCCAATAACCCATTACGGGTCTGGTCGGAGAATCGGGCCCCCCCCTTGATGCCAAGCCGACAGCGCAGCCACTCGGCGGCATCGGTGATGGGGTTCACCGGGCAGACCCAACTGCAATAGACCCGGCCGCCGACCAGCAGGTAAAAGACCAGCACGATGGCCGCGCCCAGCACGGCGGTGGCCGCCGGCATCTGGCCACTGGCCAGCACCTGGAGCAGCAGCAGGGGATCGGTCAGGGGCAGGACCTCCAGGGTCAGACTGGAGGCAAGGGTGCCCTTGACAAGCCAGATTCCCAGCCAGGGCCCGGCAAGGAACAGGCCCAGAATGACCAACTGGCTGAAGCGGCGCGCCAGTAGCCAGCGGTGGGCGCCCCACCAGCCCTTGCGCCGGATCGCCTCGGCCCCGGGTCGATCGCCGGGTTTCATCGCTTACCTCTCACGTACATCAGATGAGTCCCACGCCCAGCGGCGGTCTACTTCGGGTATTGGAGCAACTTGCCGCAACTTAGATTCCTCCCCCGCGGTTGAGAGTCTCCAGCGGATTGGCGGGGAAGGGGGAACCGGCAGCCTCCGGGGGCAGGGGGGCTAGGGCAGAGGGCGATGAGAAGTTCGCCGGTGGCGAGAGAGTGGCGGGTGGCATAGTTGTGGCGGGAGGCAGCAGTGATCCCGGCGCGGCCGGCGTCGCTGACCCTGGCAAGGCTGACTCTGGCAAGTCAGGCCCCGGCATGCCAGGCGCCGGCTCCCCGTAAATCAGCCCCCGGCCACCATGCTCATAACGCATGCCCTCCGGCAGGTTGTATTGGTGCGGCGTGTCCGGGGTGACCAGGGACCCACCCGCGTCGGCCTTCTGTTCCCAGCCCAGGCGGTAATGTTTGCCTAGCATCCCCTTGGCCAGGGCGATGGGCAGGACCTTGATCGCCGCCTCGTCGAGGATGCAGGCCTTCTCGCACTTACCGCAGCCCGTGCAATCCCGGGAATGGACCACGGGGATGAACAGGGCATGCTTGCCGCTGCGGGCGTTGTGCTGCTTGTTGAGGCTGATGGCCTTGCCACGCACCGGGCAGATGTTGAAACAGACCTCGCAGCGCAGGCCCTGGAAGGCGATGCAGGATTCCTGATCGATGAGTACCGCCAGACCCATCCGCGAATCCTCGATCCGCGTCAGCTTCGGGTCCAGGGCCCCGGTGGGGCAGGCCTTGACGCAGGGGAGGTCGTCGCACATCTCGCAGGGGATGTCGCGGGCGACGAAATAGGGCGTCCCCAGGGCGACCTCATCGCCGAGCTCGGCCAGCCGCAGGGTGTCATAGGGGCAGTCGCGCACGCACAGGCCGCAGCGGATGCAGGCCCCCTGAAACAGGCCCTCGTCATCCGCCGCCCCCGGGGGACGGATGGCGGTGGCGGGCAGGGCCCGCGCCTGACGCTGCTGGACGCCCACCAGCCCCGCGACCAGGGCGACCCCGGCGAGGGTGCGCAGGCCATCGGTCAGCCAGCGCCGCCGCCCGGCATCAAAGCCCCTTTCGCCTTTGTCATTGCCGTTCATAGTCGTGGGTTACCGCCAGGTAGGCGCTCACCCCCTCCCCCCAACCCCCTCCCACCAGGGGAGGGGGGGTCTTGTAACTGGCTGATGCGCCGTGCTCTCCTCTGGTGGCGTCATGGCCGCCGGTACGTTGCCGCAAAGCTCCCTCCCCCCTGGTGGGGGAGGGCTGGGGAGAGGGGGAAACACGCCCGCCACCCCCACACCCCTCGCTATGGCAACCGATCGGCATCTCTTGCCTTACCCTGGGCCAAAGGCCTTCAAGCCTTCATCACCTTCACCGCCACCTTCTTGAAATCCGTTTCTTTCGACAGGGGATCGGTGGCGTCGAGGACCAGCTTGTTGACCAGGCGGCTGGCGTCGAAGAAGGGGACGTAGACCATGCCCTCGGGCATCTTGTTGCGCCCCTTGGTCTCCACCCGGCAGATGACCTCGCCGCGGCGGCTGGCGATCTTGGCCGCGTCGCCGCGCTTAAGGCCGCGCTTCTCCGCGTCCGCCGGGTGCATGAACACCTGGGCGTCGGGGACGGCGCGGTAAAGCTCGGGGACGCGCCGGGTCATGGAGCCGGAATGCCAATGCTCCAGCACCCGGCCAGTGGACAGCCATAGATCATATTCCTGGTCCGGGGCCTCCGCCGGTGGCTCGTAGGGGGCGGTGATGATATTGGCCTTGCCGTCCGGGTTGCCGTAGAAGGCCACCTTGGCGCCCTTGGGGACGAAGGGGTCATAGCCTTCGCGATAGCGCCACAGGGTCTCCTTGCCGTTCACCACCGGCCAGCGCATGCCGCGCACCTTGTGGTACTGATCGAAGCTGGCCAGGTCGTGCCCCTTCTTGGGCCCCTCCAGGCCGAAGATGCGGTACTCCTCGAACAAGCCCTTCTGCAGGTAGAAGCCGAAGGCCTCCATCTCGTCGTTGGGGTAGACGTTGCCCCGGTCGTCCTTCACCTTCTGCTTGGCAAACTTGTTCACCGCCCCATTGGCGAACAGCACCTCGTAGAGGGTCTTGCCGCGATACTGCGGGTTCTTGTCCAGCAGTTCCTGGGGCCAGACTTCGTCGGTCTTGAAGCGCTTGGAGAACTCGACGTACTGCCACAGGTCGGACCGACTCTCGCCCGGGGCCTTGACCTGCTGCCGCCAGAACTGGGTGCGACGCTCGGCGTTGCCATAGCCGCCCTCCTTCTCGGTCCACATGGCCACCGGCAGGATCAGGTCCGCGGCCAGGGCGGAGACGGTAGGGTAGGCCTCGGAGACCACCACGAAGGCGGCCGGGTTACGCCAGCCGGGGTACATCTCCTCGTTGATGTTGGGCCCGCACTGCATGTTGTTGGTGGTGCTGGTCCAGTAGCAGTTGAGCTTGCCGTCCTTGAGCATGCGGCTCTGCAACACGGCGTGATAGCCGATCTTGCCCGGCAGGGTACCCTCGGGGAGCTTCCACACCTTCTCGGCGTAGTCCCGGTGCTCCTTCTTCTCCACCACCATGTCCGCCGGTAGCCGGTGGGCGAAGGTGCCGACCTCGCGGGCGGTGCCGCAGGCCGAGGGCTGGCCGGTGAGGGAGAAAGGCCCGTTGCCCGGCTCGGAGATCTTGCCGGTGAGCAGATGGACGTTGTACATCAGGCCGTTGACCCAGACCCCGCGTACATGCTGGTTAAAGCCCATGGTCCAGTAAGAGACCACCTTCTTCTTCGGGTCGGCGTAGAGCTTGGCCAGGCGCTCCAGGCTCTCCACCGGCACCCCGGACAGCTCGGACACGTACTCAGCGGTATAGGGCTCCAGGGACTTCTTGTAGTCCTCAAAGCTGATCTTGGTCAGGTTGCCCTTGGCCGGGTTCTTGGCCGCCTTCTCCAAGGGGTGATCCGGGCGCAGGCCGTAGCCGATGTCGGTGGGCGTGGAATTGAAATTGACGTGGGCGTTGACGAAGTCCCAGTTCACCTGGTCGTTGCTGACAATGTAATTGGCGATGTAGTTGAGGATCGCCAGGTCGGTCTGGGGCTTGAAGATGACGCCGTGGTCCGCCAGCTCGAAGCTGCGGTGCTCGAAGGTGGAGAGGACATGGACCTCGCAGCCCTCCTTGGTCAGGCGGGTATCGGTGAGGCGCGACCAGAGGACGGGGTGGTTCTCGGCCATGTTCGCCCCCCAGAGGACGAAGGCGTCCGCCTGCTCCAGGTCGTCATAGCAGCCCATGGGCTCGTCGGCCCCGAAGGCGCGCATGAAGCCCACCACGGCGGTGGCCATGCAGTGACGGGCGTTGGGGTCGATATTGTTAGAGCGGAAGCCGGCCTTGTAGAGCTTGGCGGCGGCATAGCCCTCGTAGATGGTCCACTGGCCGGAACCGAACATGCCCACCCGGGAGGTGATCTCCTCGGGCGGCTTGCCCTTGTTCTCCTCCAGACTCTGCTTGATCGCCGCCTTCCACTTCTCCGCCATGAGGTCGAAGGCCTCGTCCCAGGATACCGGCTCGAACTGGCCCTCCTTGTCGTACTTGCCGTCCTTCTTGCGCAGCAGGGGCTGGGTCAGGCGGTCCTCGCCATACATGATCTTGGACAGGAAGTAGCCCTTGATGCAGTTGAGGCCGCGGTTGACCGGGGCGTCCGGATCGCCCTGGGTCGCCACCACCCGCCCGTCCTTGGTGCCCACCAGCACCGAGCAGCCGGTGCCGCAGAAGCGGCAGGGGGCCTTGTCCCAGCGGATATCCTTGTCCTCCTTCTTCGCCGCGGCGGCCGCCACGCCTGGCAGCACCAGCCCGGCCGCGGCGGCGGTGGCGGCGATGGCATTGCTTTTAATGAATTTCCGACGGGTCTGGTTCATGGCGCGGTCTCCTGCGATGGCGATGCGTTAGCGATGGCCTGGCCGGATCCTGTGGCGGAAGCGGTGCCGGAATCGTTATCGATCTGGTGGTAGACGAGGGAAGCGGCGGCAACCCCCGGGAGGGTCGCCAGATGATTCATCATGTCGGCGCAGTGGGCGGAGGAGGGCCCTTCGACGGTGACGACCAGGCGGCCGCCTTCACTGGCATGCAGTTCCACCCCAGCGAGCCCCCGCAGCGCCAAGGCTACCCGCGGGGCCCGTTCCGGGTGGGTCATCAGGAGGACGCCACAGACGTGATATTCGTCCATCTCAGTGCTTATGGTGATGGCATCCTGGTGGTGGCGGATGCCTTGACGGTAAGGTTACGCCCTGATCCCCAGCAAAAAATTGACCCGAATCAAATCTGGGTCCAGGGTAAGCCCCCCTCAGGTCGCACCCGGTTCCGCCGCCGTCCGCAGCCGGTAGCCCAAGCCGTAGCCATTGACGATGGTCTCCCGGCCGACCTTGCGCCGCAGGCGCATGATCAGGCTCTTCAGGACGATGCCCTCATCCCTACCGGCGCCCAGCGTGAGTTCATCGCGATGGGCGTCGGTGCCGTGATCAACTGCCCGGTCATCAATCGGCAAAGCCGATGGCCAACCCTCTGGCCATCGAAAAAAACAGGCGAAAATGTCGGAATTCGTCGGATCTTGTCGGAATTTATGTCTTCAAATCCGGCGAAAAGCCCGTAATACTACCGAATTCGCAAGGCCAAGCCCGCCCAACCCCAACCTAACAGGCGGCCTGGGCCTTGTTCGATGCCTGAGATGACACGGCAGGGCGGTAGCGTGCTTGCCGGCGGGGAGGGCGGCCGCACTGGCCCCCCCCTCTCCCCGGCCCTCCCCCGCGAGGGGGGAGGGAGTCACTGACGGACCACCCTATTGACCTCACCATGGACCACCCCTTGGACCTTAGCCACCTCACCGCCCCCGACACTCCCCTGGCCATCATCGGCCTGGGCTACGTCGGTCTGCCCCTGGCCGTCGAATTTGGCAAGCACCGCCCGGTGATCGGCTTCGACATCAAGCCCGAGCGCATCGCCGAACTCCAGGCTGGCCATGACAGCACCCGCGAGACCACCCCGGAGGAACTGGCCGCCGCCCGGCACCTCACCGTCACCAATGACCCCGAGGCCCTGCGCCCCTGCCGCATCTTCATCGTCACCGTCCCCACCCCGGTGGACGAGTACAAGCGCCCCGACCTCACGCCCCTGCTCAAGGCCTCCGCCACCGTCGGCCAGGTCCTCAAGCCCGGCGACCTGGTGATTTACGAGTCCACCGTCTATCCCGGCTGCACCGAGGAAGACTGCGCCCCCGTCCTGGAGAAGTGGTCGGGGTTGAAATACCTTTCATCCCCCTCTCCCCAACCCTCCCCCACCAGGGGGGAGGGGGCTTTACCCGCACCCCATGCGCCGTCTGATGCCAACCTCCCCTCCCAACCGCAGCCTGACGCCAACCTCCCCTCCCCCCTCGCGGGGGAGGGGCCGGGGGAGAGGGGGAATCAGCCAGGCACCTTCCACCTCGGCTACAGCCCCGAGCGCATCAACCCCGGCGACCCGCACCACCGCCTCACCACCATCAAAAAGGTCACCAGCGGCTCCAGCCCGGAAATCGCCGCCATCGTCGACGCCCTCTACCGCCAGATCATCACCGCCGGCACCCACCGCGCCAGCAGCATCCGCGTCGCCGAGGCGGCCAAGGTCATCGAGAACACCCAGCGCGACCTCAACATCGCCCTGATGAACGAACTGGCGCTGATCTTCGGCAAACTCGGCATCGACACCCTGGAAGTGCTGGAAGCCGCCGGCAGCAAATGGAACTTCCTGCCCTTCCGCCCCGGCCTGGTCGGCGGCCACTGCATCGGCGTCGACCCCTACTACCTCACCCACAAGGCCATCGCCATTGGCCACCACCCCGAGGTCATCCTCGCCGGCCGGCGCATCAACGACCGCATGGGCGCCCACGTCGCGGAGACGGTGGTCAAGCTCATGCTGCAAAGCGGCATCGGCGTGTGCAACAGCCGGGTCCTCATCCTCGGCCTGGCCTTCAAGGAAAACTGCCCGGACCTGCGCAACACCCGGGTGGTGGACATCATCGACGCCCTGCGCGAGTACAGCATCCGCGTCGATGTTTACGACCCCTGGATCGACCGCGCCGAGGCCCAGCACGAATATGGGCTCCACTGCCTGGCGGAGCTGCCGCGGGTGGCTCCCCCTCTCCCCAGCCCTCCCCCACCGGGGGGGAGGGGGCAAGATGGGACGCCGCTGCGCCAGCCTGATCACCCCTCCCCCCTCGCGGGGGAGGGGCCGGGGGAGAGGGGGAGCATCGGCCCCTACGACGCCCTCATCCTCGCCGTCGCCCACCGCGAGTTCATCCAGATGGGCGCCGCCGGTCTCCGTGCCCTGGGCAAACCCAAGAGCGTCCTCTACGATGTCAAGGCCGTCCTACCCGCGGATCAGGTAGACGGGCGGCTATGACGCCGACGGAATACATTTCAGAAACAGGCCCCAATGTTACTTTACCTGGATACCTGCTGTTTTAATCGACCCTACGACGATCAGACCCAAAACAGAATCCGTATCGAAACAGAGGCCAAATTAGCACTACAAGAATCAGTCAGACAGAAAAAGACAACCCTTATTTGGTCTTATATTCTTGATTTTGAAAATAAATACAATCCATTTCATGAGCGGGCTATCGCCATTCAACTTTGGCGTGACCTGGCGGTAATTCGAGTTAGAGAAAGTGAATCAATCCTTGAAACCGGTCGTGATCTGGCGAAATTAGGGATAAAATCCTTCGATGCCTTGCATGTCGCCTGCGCCATCGCCGCACGCGCGAATATTTTTGTCACCACTGACGATGCCCTGTTACGGAAATTGAGGGGCCACTCCGATATTATCGCCTTACCGCCAGCAGATGCCCTGGCTCAAGTGGAAAACTGGTATGAAAACTGAGGCAGAAATTCGCCAAGCCGGTATGCAGGCGCTCATCCAGGCTTTGGGGACCATCGAGACCGAGCGCTTTTTTGCGGCTTTGAGTCGTGATCGATTTGATTACACGGCATGGCGGCAGTCCGGGCTGCCGGATCTGGATATCAACACCTTAAGCGATCTTGCCACGCGATACAGCGCAACATTGGACCACTAGCCTATCCGACGATGCGGCTCACACGGTTTAACCAGATGTCTACCGCCCCAAAACCATCTCAGGTGACATCTTCCTGAAACTCGCCGTCATGCAAGACCGCAGTCACCACACCGCCCCGGACACCTCCCCCATGGACCTCCTCACCCGCCTCGACACCAAACAAGCCCAGATCGGCATCCTTGGCCTTGGCTACGTCGGCCTGCCGCTCATGCTGCGCTACGCCGAGGTCGGCTACCCCGTCCTGGGCTTTGACATCGACCCCGCCAAGGTCGAGCAGCTCAACGCCGGCCAGAGCTACATCGAACAAATCCCCGCCGCCGCCATCGCCGGCGCCCGCGCCCGGGGCTTCAGCGCCACCACCGACTTCAGCCGCGCCCGGGACTGCGACGCCCTCATCCTCTGCGTCCCCACGCCGCTCAACAAATACCGCGAGCCCGACCTCAGCTACGTCCTCGCCACCACCGAGGCCATCGTCCCCCACCTGCGCCCCGGCCAGGTCGTCTCCCTGGAGAGCACCACCTGGCCCGGCACTACCGAAGAAGAACTCCAGCCCCGCATCGAGCGCCTGGGCCTCACCGTCGGCCAGGACGTCTTCCTGGTCTTCTCCCCCGAGCGCGAAGACCCCGGCAATCCCGACTACCACACCCGCACCATCCCCAAGGTCCTCGGCGGCGTCACCCCGGCCTGCACCCGCGCCGGCCAAGCCCTCTATGGCCAGGTCATCGACCAAGTGGTCACCCTCAGCTCCACCCGCGCCGCCGAGATGACCAAGCTACTGGAAAACATCCACCGCGCCGTCAACATCGGCCTGGTCAACGAACTCAAAATCGTCTGCGACCGCATGGGCATCGACATCCACGAAGTCATCCGCGCCGCCGCCACCAAGCCCTTCGGCTTCACCCCCTACTACCCCGGGCCCGGCCTCGGCGGTCATTGCATCCCCATCGACCCCTTCTATCTCACCTGGAAGGCGCGCGAATACGGCCTCAGCACCCGCTTCATCGAACTGGCCGGCGAGGTCAACGCCACCATGCCCCAGTGGGTGACCGGCTTGGCAGCGGGTTGGCCGAGGCGCTGGCAAGGTATGTGACTGACGCATGGGGATCTGTGCAATCGTAGAATCCAGGTTCCAGCCCAGCCGTCACCAACGCGACCCCCTTCGTCAAATCGACACCTGTCGCCTTGGTATACCGACGATCGCTCGCCTATCCAAGCCGCGCACGCGCCTGAAACAATGGTTTTCTCAGTAACCAGATGAAGACCAACCGCTACCTTCGTCTCGCCAAGGAAGGCGGCTGGATTGTCATCGGACAGATCGCCATGGTTACCGGCGCGCTGGTACTGGTGCGGGCGCTGACCGAATACCTGACTCCAGTGGAATATGGGCAACTGGCACTGGGCATGACGGTTGCCACCTTGATCAACCAAGTCGTTTTCGGAGGAATCGTCGCCGGTATCGGGCGGTTTTATACCATTGCCGCCGAAAAGCTGGATCTTCCCGGCTACCTGCGCGATACGCGGCGGCTCATGATCTACGCAACCATCCCCGTTCTGGTTATCGGTGCCGCGCTGATGATGGGACTGATGTCTTTGGGATTTTCCCACTGGATGGGTCTGGCCGGCGCGGCGCTTCTGTTCTCCTTGTTGAGTGGTTACAACAGCACGCTTAATGGCATACAGAATGCCGCGCGTCAGCGAGCCATCGTCGCCTTGCATGGCGGACTGGATGCTTGGTTGAAGATCCTCTTGGCGTCCGGAGTCATGTGCTGGCTCGGCGCCAGCAGTACCGCGGTCGTGATCGGTTATGCCGGTTCAGCACTACTGATCACCTTGTCCCAACTCGTCTATTTACGACGAACGATACCATCGCCGGCACGCCAGACAACCAGTCGCCATCAGTGGACTTGGCAGATCTGGCAGTATTCCTGGCCTTTTTCGACCTGGGGTATTTTTACCTGGATGCAGCAGGTGTCGGACCGTTGGTCGTTGGAAGCCTTCGCAACAGCGCAGGATGTAGGATTTTATGCGGTCCTGTTTCAGCTCGGCTACACGCCAATCTCGATCCTCCTTGGCATGTCCATGGCTTTCCTCGGACCCATCATGTACCAACGTTCCGGCGATGCCACGGATCAGTCCCGCAACGACAATGTCCATCAACTGATTTGGCGTACCACCACCATTGCGCTGGTGGTGACAGGTCTGGCTATTCTCATAACCGGGCTGATGCACGAATGGATTTTCCGCATCCTGGTTGCTACCGAGTATTTCGAAATATCCTATTTGTTACCGTGGGTGATCCTGGCCGGTGGACTCTTCTCCGCTGGCCAGATGCTTTCACTGAAATTGATGAGTGAAATGAAGTCAACCACCTTGCTGGCGCCAAAAGTGATCACCGCATTGCTGGGAATTAGTCTCAATATAACGGGTGCTGCGTTGGCCGGCTTAGCGGGGCTGGTAGCCGCCTTGGTTGCCTTTTCGAGCATTTACCTGATTTGGATGGTTCTGTTAGGCTATGCGCGCTCCGCGGGAACATGCGGTTTTCCGGTACAACCCGATGAAAAATCTGTCGAATTTCATCTATGATGAGTTTTAAAAATGTATTGGTTAAATTCCACTGGATCATCGCCAGTCAATTTGGCTTCGACCCACTGCGTTCTTTGCACTCACTACGCGGCCTTCCCGTATTCATTCGCGATTGGCGGCGGTTCCGCAAAACATATACTGGCCAGCTAACGCTGAAACCCTGTCTGCATGATCGCTACGAAGAGGGCGGTACCACCAAGAGCGAATATTTCTGGCAAGACCTGCTTGTGGCCCGCTCGATCTTCGATGCTAAGCCAGAACGGCATGTCGATATCGGCTCCCGCGTCGATGGCTTTGTCGCGCATGTAGCGAGTTATCGTGAGATCGAGGTGTTCGATGTCCGTCCCATCACGGCACGGATTCCAGGCGTTATTTTCAAACAAGCGGATCTGATGAACGCCGACTCGCTACCATCCGCAACCGGGGGGTACTGTGATTCACTGTCGTGCCTGCACGCGTTGGAACACTTTGGCCTGGGACGTTACGGTGACACGATCAATCCACATGGTTACGAGAAGGGCATCGCCAACATGGCAGCCTTACTCAAGCCGGGCGGTACCTTCTATCTTTCCACGCCGATTGGTCAAGAGCGGGTGGAATTCAACGCCAACTGGGTGTTTGATCCCCGCACGATTCTGCGCTGTGCCGAGTCCTGCCAGTTGAGGCTCCAGAGATTGACCGTTTTCAGCCCCGCGACAGGGATACCGGAAATCGTCGCTAGCGAAGCGGCCATTGCGGAATTAGCGCAAAGTCACTATCACCTCGGGATGTTCATCTTGACGAAATCGCCAAGGACCAACGCATGATCAATCTCACCCAGAACATCAACGAAATCGCTCGCCAGGCTTGGCTCAAACAAACCCTTGCGGCTATTCCGGGGGGAAGCCGCCTGCTTGATGCCGGAGCGGGAGAACTTCAGAACCGTAAGCATTGCGACCATCTCGACTATGTTTCACAGGATTTCTGCCAGTATGAAGGCCAGCTAGGGGGGGCGCCGAGTGAGGGTCTACAAACCAAATACTGGGACACCAGCTGCATCGATCTTGTAAGCGACATTAATGCCATCCCTGCGCCGGATGCTAGCTTCGACGCCATTCTATGCAGCGAGGTGCTCGAGCATCTACCTGAACCAACGCATGCCCTCGATGAATTCGCCCGGCTTCTTAAACCAGGCGGTCGCTTGATCCTCACCGCCCCCTTCAGCTCTAATGTCCACATGGCGCCCTATCATTTCTGTAGCGGCTTCTCGCGCTATTGGTTTGAGTATCATCTGCCTTTGCGTGGTTTCGAGATCCTGGAACTCATCCCCAATGGCGATTGGTATGCTCTGCTGAGGCAGGAGATTTTACGGCTCGGGTGGTTAGACCGTAAAAATGGCAAATGGGCATGGCCGCTGGGTTACGCCTTTGCCATGTTGACAGTTGGATATCTTAGGTTGGGCCGCAAAGTTAACGCTGCGGACTTGGCATGCTTTGGCTGGCATTGCCAAGCGGTAAAGAAGGCCTCTCATGTCGGGTCTTGTATCGACACACCTATTCCTAATTCCTAACTCACTGAGCTTACTGCGGAAACACGTACCGGGCCGACATAATTGTGCGCGCCGCAATCGTATTCACACTGATACGCTGCTTCACCGCCATCGTTCGCCGCCATCGAATTGAGCATGCAGAGTTTTTCAACTGGTCAAGCAGCAGTCGCAAGATTTATCGAGCATCAGAAAGACATGAAAAAATTAACTGAAAATTCTACTTTATATGACGAATTAGAGTCTACGCAATTTTATGAAGTAAAATGTGCTTGTTTTATGGGAGACGTCGTCAAGAGTAGGCTCTATGAAAAAACACCATCCATCTAAATTAATTTCATATATTTGTGGAGGTATTGGTAATCAGCTCTTCTGTTACGCTGCCGCTCGTCGCTTAGCGCTAGTCAATAATGCCGAGCTTGTAACCGATCACATTAGTTATTTTGCTAGTGACCAACGATACCAACGTTGTTACCAGTTAGATCACTTTTCCATACCTTGCCGGAAGGCGACGGCGGCCGAACGCCTTGAGCCATTTGAGCGTAGTCGGCGTTGGCTTAAAAGACGTTTGAATGCGCGGCGGCCATTCGAGCAGCGCAGCTACCTTTGCCAGGAAGGCATCGATTTCGACCCACGACTGTTGAATGTAAAGGTAAACGGTGTGCTCCATTTAGAGGGCTACTGGCAAAGCGAGGGCTATTTCAAGGATGTCGAAAATATTATCCGCCAGGATCTACGCATCCAGCCACCGGTGGACGCGGCCAATCGCATGCTGTGGGAGAACATCACAAAAACCCAGGCCATCGCAATCCACGTCCGATTTTTTGATCCGCCGAACATGGCGGCTCATAATAATGCTTCGGGGGGTTATTATGCGCGAGCGGTGGCCAGAATGGAGGCATTGATAGCCGATGGTCACTATTTCATCTTTTCCGACCAGCCCGCTGCCGCCCGCAGTTTCGTGCCACTGCCTGATGAGCGCGTCACCCTGGTGCATTACAATCAGAGCGACGCCATGGCCTACGCCGATCTCTGGCTGATGTCGCAATGCCGACATTTCATCATCGCCAACAGCACCTTCAGTTGGTGGGGAGCTTGGCTTTCGGCTCATGAGGATAAACAGGTCATCGCGCCGGGTTTTGAAAAACGCAGCGGTGCGAGTGCATGGGGTTTCAAGGGACTTTTTCCTCCATCCTGGAGGGTGATGTAAATGGTCCCTCTTCGCCATTCGTGGCTGATTTGTTAAATATCGAATGTGTGGCATCGTCGGAGTCGTCGGCACGCGATCATTGGTTGATCGTGCCTGGTTACGAAAAGCAAGCGCTAGCTTGGCCCATCGCGGCCCCGATGGCGCCGGTGATTGGTGGTCACCGGATGGACGCGTGGGGTTAGCGCACCGGCGTCTCGCGATCATTGACCTCTCGCCTGGGGGGCATCAGCCGATGCACGACGCGAGCGGCTCATACCATATCGCATTCAATGGAGAAATTTATAACCATCAAGAACTGCGTGCTGAGTTGACTCGGGCGGGATTTAGCTTTTGCTCGCAATCCGATACAGAAGTTCTTCTGGGCGCCTATCAGCAGTGGGGTATCGATTGTCTCGCTCACCTGAACGGAATGTTTGCCTTCTCCCTTTACGATCAGCAGAAAGAGCGGTTGTTTCTGGCGCGGGACCGGGCCGGAGAAAAACCGCTTTTTTATCACCTATTCGATGGCACACTGCACTTTGCCTCTGAACTCAAGGCGCTGATGGTTAATTCCGATCTACCCAGGCGGATCAATCTCCAGGCATTGGATTGTTATCTGGCGATGGGATGTGTGCCAGGGGATGCCTGTATCCTGGATGGGTTCAATAAGCTGCCCCCGGCTCACGCGCTCGTCTTTGACCTACGCACTGACGCCGTCAAGGTGTGGCGCTACTGGCAACTGCCTGAACTGACGCAAGAGGCTGGCATCAGTCTGATCAACGAAGCCGAACTGTTGGAAGAGCTTGACACCCTGCTGGAGGATGTCGTGCGTCGGCAACTCGTCGCCGACGTGCCGGTGGGCATCCTACTCAGCGGTGGCCTCGATTCCAGTCTGGTGACGGCCATGGCGGCGCGGACTTCGACTCGGGTCAAAACCTTTACCATCGGTTTTCCCGGCGCGGGTGCGTTGGATGAGACAGAACATGCACGACTGATCGCCAGGCATTTCGCTACGGAACATCTCGAGCTGATGGCGGATCCGGCTACCGCGGATTTGCTACCGCGCCTGGCGCATCAATACGACGAGCCTATGGTCGATTCGTCGATGATTCCCACCTTCCTGGTCAGCCAGTTGGTGCGCCAGCACTGCACCGTGGCGTTGGGCGGCGACGGCGGAGATGAGCTTTTTGGCGGCTACACCCGGTATAGCCATCTCCTGTCTATGCAACCTCAGCAGAGGTGGTTCCCCCTCCCGGTCCGCCAAGCCATCGCGTGGAGTGCCATGAGCGGATTGCCGGTCGGTCTGAAAGGGCGCAACTGGCTACAGGGGTACGGCGTCGATCTCGCCCATGAACTGCCACCGACTGTTACGCTGTTTGATGCTGCGACCCGGGCCAAGTTGATGGCCAATCGGGGCGCGTGGGAACCCGTTGCGGAAGCGCTGTGGCGACAACGCATACCGGCGCACTCTGATCTACTGCAACGCGCCACGCGGATGGACTTCGGGATGTACCTGGCCGAGGACATCCTGGTCAAGGTGGATCGGGCCAGTATGTTGAATTCGCTGGAAGTGCGTGCTCCCCTCTTGGACTACCGGCTGATTGAATTTGCCTTCGGGCGGTTGCCTTCGTCATGCAAGGCGACGTCGAGCAACAAAAAGATAATGCTGAAACGGCTGGCGCAACGCATCCTACCGACGGGGTTTGATCTGCGGCGCAAGCAGGGGTTTTCGATTCCCCTGGCGCAATGGCTCAAAGCCGGCCCGTTTCGGGAACTCTTTCATGAGATTCTGACGGATCGCCAATGCCTATTTGACCACAAGACTATCACTGGATTGTTGCGCGGCCAGGATCAAGGGCGCAGCAACAGTGAACGGCTGTTTGGATTAGTCCTGTTTGAGCTCTGGCGGCGTGACTATGGCGCGACGATATGAAGTGGCTGGTGTTAAATAAGGCTGGCGACAAGGAGTAGATGAATGGTCGTTGCCCTACTATCTGTATTCGGGCTGTTGATACCTGGCCTCGGGCTGGTCGTATTAGTCCTGCGCGAAGAATACTTCTCGATTCGCGCTCTGTCATTAGTCATTTATCTCATTGAGGCATTTCCTGGTTATGTGAAGATAATCTTCAATGAAAGTTCGGAATACTCGATCTACGATGTTAATGCCCTTATTGTGTATGGTGCGGCGATTTACTTAATTTTTCTCGGTTATAGCCTATCGCGGCATATCACTTTGATACGCGCATCTACCAAAGCGACTCAGGCGGTCTTTGTTAACAATAGAAGCTTTCTCATCCTCTGGTTTCTGACATTACTTGCAACGCTAGCAACACTGCCAATACTGATAGCAAAGGCCGAAGCGGCTGGCGGCTGGGATAATTTAATAACAAACTTATATCACTTTCGCTACGGAACTTTTAATGAAGATACACAAAGTAATGCTTGGAACGTCTTGTCTGGGCTTTACGGCACCCTGAGCGGGGCATTGATTCTTCTGCTTTACGGCACCTATACTAAAGTGAGGGCCCAGGGGTTCAAGCTGCTTTTCTTCGTCCTTGCCGTTTGTCTCGTCTTGGTCACTTTTATGGCTTTGAATAGATCAAGTTTTATCTTCTTAATTTTGTCAATTCTTGGTTTTAAACACTCAATCTCGCCTTTTAGCCGCACTAAAATGCGAGCTGCGATATTCGCACTGTTTCTGTCGATCATGCCCCTAAATTATGCTCATCAGTATCTCTACTTTTTGACCGCCGGTTGGGACGAACCAACATTTATTGGATCACTTGAGGCGCTTCAGGGGCCACAAGGGCACATTCAGACATTGACGACGATTCTTCGTGTTAGCGCCTATGCCGAACCGCTACACGAAGAAGCCTTTGCAGAATCAATCCTTTTTTTCGTGCCGCGCTTTTTTTGGACATCCAAGGCTGATATCTACGGTACTACGCTAGTTCAGGAATGGGCTCGCTTGCCGACGCATTACCAGATGGCGCCGACTACGGGTGGCGAATTATTGGCACATTTCGGTTACCTCGGAATCACGCTTTCGATATTAGTCGGTATTTTATTCGGCTGGTTTGACAAACTAAAGCATGGGAATGAAGTTAATCGCGCCGCGTTCTACGGGCTTTTACTGCCCCGCACCCTTGTAAATCTCGGGATGGGGGTGTCCGCAATATCGATCACAATCTTTCAATATCTCCTTTTTCTGGGGGTGACTTCCATGGCAAATGCTTTGAGCCGGGTTAAGGTGAAGGTCAGGCATTGAGAATCATTATGTCTATGCCGCGTACAATAGATTACCATTCAATGCTATACTAAATTACAGGGTATTCACTAGTGATTGCTTGCATGAGATGAAGTCGATGCCTGAAATCTCGATTGTAATGGCGTGTCATAATGGTGAGCGATGGCTGGCCGAGGCCATTGAAAGTGTTCTATTGCAAACCTTCCAAGATTGGGAGTTGATTGTTGTTGATGACGGCAGTTCAGACTCTTCTGGCGAGATCATCGCGAAGTTCGCTTCTCGGGAGCAGCGGATCGTACCGATCACGAAACCCCATACTGGATTGGCGGATTCGTTAAACTGGGGTATCTCGCGTGCACACGGTGATTGGGTTGCCCGTCTTGATGCGGATGATCTCTGTGAGCCGAGGCGGTTGGAAGTGCAGCTCTCAGCAGTCAACGGTGACCCAGACGTTGTCTTCCTAGGTTCAGCCCAAATACAGGTCGATCAGGACGGTCGCGAGGTTGGGCGTTATCAGTATCCAAAAGAGCACCACCTGCTGCTGCATGGCATGCTCAGTTCTGGTCGGTTTCCGCCGCATTCCTCGGCGCTTATTCGGCTGAAATCATTCCAGCAATGCGGAGGCTATCGGACTCGGTTTCATCGTGCCCAAGATTTGGACCTTTGGCTTCGACTGTCAGAGGTAGGCAAGCTAAAAGCCGTTCCAGATTTTCTTGTCAAGCACCGACTACATAAGAATCAACTGTCTCATTCGGAGGGCGGGCGACTGCGTATCATCTACTCGAGGGCTGCGATCATCAGCTACTGGCTCAGGCAGAAAGGAATCAACGAGCCTTGTTCCGGACAAGAAGATGAGTTCAGGAATTTTTTGGATTGGATCGGGCAGCGGCTCACACGGGATAATGCTTGGGAATATCTTGATTTCGTTTCCGGATTAAAAATTCGGATGAGTCAGGCACAATCGAATTTAGCGTGGCACAGACTTTTTGTGTGGGCAGTCTCGCACCCAGGGTTCTTGGTGCGCTTAGTTGGAAAGCGATACGGAAAAGATACGTGGCCACGACGCGCTGCCCAAGCCTGGGCCAGCGAAGCGTAGCAGTTTGTATTATTTCTTTATAGTTTGACTCTTTTTTAACGGTCTGGAACTTGATATGGGCGCTGATACGAAAATTCGTCAAGTCTGCTACGTTCTGGGTAATCCGCTAACAGAAGCAGATGATGGTGCCATTTTTTGGAATGACAGATGTTTTGCTACGACTGTCGAACATATCTTGGCGGGTGGGTTCGACCGCGTAGCTGTCGTTGCGCGAATTAGAAAAGTAGTATCCCCCCCTTCTCATGGAGCTGGGCTAGATGTTGAATCAGTAGTGATCTGTCGGCTGCCTGATTACAGTAACAACAGTGTTCGCGGTATTATTAATTATATTAATCAGTTACGGGGGCGCGTGAACTCAGATAATTTATTAGCGATCTTGGCAAGTTCAGAAATTATTTACTTCGATGGAGTCTTGTCCCCCCTGGCTTATGCCGTAACAAAGATGAATCGAATCCTTGATAAACGGGTAGTCTTTGAGTTGCGAGGGGAAACACTACTTGACCCTTATTATCTCAAGAAGAGATTTGGTCTTTTTGCTCCACTCCTAATGCGCCTGCATAAGCTCTATAAGGAGCAGGTTTTCTTTCAAGCTAGGGGGGGTATCTATGTCAGCGAGCATTTGCATAAGAAATACCCGTTGCGGATTGGTGAAGTTCTCATTGCCGACGACAGCTATTTGCCGCAGCCGAGCAGTTGCGATCTCAAGGATTATCCCCTGGTTGCGAGAAGCTTTATCTTTGTGGGGCACCTGGAAGCTGTGAAGCGGGTAGATTGGATTATCAAGGCTTTTGCGCTCGCGAAAAAAGGTATTGCCGATAACTGTGTCTTGACAATTGTTGGCGAAGGGCCGGACAGAGCGGATTTGGAAAGCCTGGTGTTTTCTTTGGGGCTACTGGGCATCGTGAATTTTGTAGGTGCGGTGCCATGGGGTGAACAACTTTTTGAGCACTATCGTTCCCACGATGTTCTTGTTATGGGTTCACTGTCTGAGGGAGAATCTCGTACGTTACGCGAGGCCATGCATTTTGGCTTAGCTGTGATCTCTACGGACGTTGGCTCAGCACGAGCGATGCTTGATTCTGATTTCATTACCTCCGTAGATGATCAGATGGGTTTTGTCGAGATTATAAGGCAGCTTATGTTTGAAGTGGGAGTGCTCGAAACCCAAGGTAAGAGAAATTCAAGAATTGCCGCAGAGCTTTTCAACACGCGGAATGGAGGTCAATTACGGACGGATTTTTGGCGTCGTCAATTCTTGAAGACCACTCCCCCAGGGTATCATGGGGCGGTCTTTGAGTAAAAAACTGTGTCTTCTCGAAAAATTCTACGGAAACGATGAAGTCTTATTTGCGCTACTCAATGTGAGTTGAGGACCAGAATCAAACTTCATGCGTATCGTTGTTATCGGCAGCCTCGCCATATCATTGCTCAACTTTCGCGGTCCCTTGCTTAAAACGTTGGTAGAACGCGGACATGAGGTGATTGCTTGCGCGCCGGACGCGCCACCCGAGGTGCTCGCCGGTTTGGCGGCCATGGGTGTGCATTATCGTCCCGTCCCCCTAGCGCGTACCGGACTCAATCCCTTGGCCGATCTGAGAACGCTCCGGGCGCTGCGTCGCTTGTTTCGGGAGGAGCGGCTGGATTTGGCGCTGGCTTATACCGTCAAGCCTGTCATCTACACCTGTTTTGCCGCCCGCGGATCGGCGCGCCCGCGGGTCTACCCTATGATTACGGGGCTGGGCTACGCCTTCGGCCTAGTGTCGTGGCCAAAGCGTCTGATCAGTGTGCTGTTGGTGGAGTTACTTCGGCGCGCGCTTAGCACCGCGTCCGGAGTGATGTTTCAAAATCCGGACGACCGTGATTTCTTTTTCGTTTCGGGTCTCCTCCCTTCAACCCTGCCGGTGACGCTGATTAACGGCTCCGGGGTGGATCTGGCCGCCTTTCGGCCGGCTCCACTGCCTGATGAACCGGTGTTTCTTCTGATTGCCCGTCTGCTCGTCGACAAGGGGCTGCGCGAGTACTATTTCGCTGCGCGGCGGCTCAAGGCGCGCTATCCGCGGGCGCGCTTTCTCCTGGCCGGGGATCTGGACCCGAATCCGATGAGTATCTCCGCGGCGGAGCTGGCGTCCTGGCAAGCGGATGGGACGCTCGAGTATCTCGGGCAACTCGACGATGTACGCCCGGCCTTCGCGGCGGCGCGAGTCTATGTGCTGCCGTCTTATCGGGAGGGCACACCCCGTACCGTCTTGGAGGCGATGGCGATGGGGCGCCCGATCGTGACCACCGATGCGCCGGGGTGTCGCGAGACGGTAGTCGATGGGGTGAATGGATTTTTGGTCCCAGTGCGCGATGACGTGGCGTTGGAGCGCGCGATGGAACGTTTCATCCTTGAGCCCGAATTGGCGAAGAGTTTTGGCAAGGAAAGTTTGCGGATCGCCCAAGAGAAATATGATGTTCATAAGGTTAATGCTGTGATTTTGGCGGCGATGGGATTGGATTAACTGCACGAATACGTCAGCACGTCCGAACATGACCAGCAAATGCGCTGAACGGTGGCACCTTTTCATGCCGGGATACGGTCACCTCAAGCGCCTCTCGAAGGCACGTATCGCTTAGTTACGATAAAACTCCTAATCATATAAAACCTGTCCGATTTTCCATGCGCATCATCGTCTTGGGCGGCCTCGCCCACTCCCTGCTTAACTTCCGCGGTCCACTACTTAAGACACTGGTCGAGCGTGGCCATGAGGTTATCGCCTGCGCCCCGGATGCGCCACCGAAGTTACGCGCCGCACTGGCAGACTTTGGTGTGCGTTATCGGCATATTACGCTGGCGCGTGCGGGCCGTAATCCATGGGCGGATTTGCGTACTTATCTGGCATTAAGGTGTCTGTTCCGAGAAGTTCGTCCTGATCTGGTTCTCGCCTATACAGTGAAGCCGGTGATTTACTCCGGTCTTGTGGGCCGTTCGGTGCCCGATGTGCGAATTTTCGCGATGATCGAAGGATTAGGCTATGCCTTTGGCGCTCTTGGGTGGCGACAGTGGACGATTGGCTACATGGTGCGCCGTCTGTATCGCATTGCCTTGAAATCCAGCAGCGGCGTTTTTTTCTTGAATCCGGATGATCGAGAACTATTCTTGAATCTCGGCATGCTTCCAAATGGTGTCGAAACAACCCTGCTGAATGGTATTGGTGTGGATCTCGATTGGTATCAGCCATGCGACTTGCCAAACGAGCCCGTCTTTCTGCTAATTGCCCGTCTGCTCGCCGACAAGGGACTGCGCGAGTTCCATCGCGCGGCGCGGCGGCTCAAGGGGCGCTATCCGCGGGCGCGCTTTCTCCTGGCCGGGGATCTGGACCCGAATCCGATGAGTATCTCCGCGGCGGAGCTGGCGTCCTGGCAAGCGGATGGGACGCTCGAGTATCTCGGGCAACTCGACGATGTACGCCCGGCCTTCGCGGCGGCGCGAGTCTATGTGCTGCCGTCTTATCGGGAGGGCACACCCCGTACCGTCTTGGAGGCGATGGCGATGGGGCGCCCGATCGTGACCACCGATGCGCCGGGGTGTCGCGAGACGGTAGTCGATGGGGTGAATGGTTTTCTGGTGCCGGTACGGGATGACATGGCACTGGAACGGGCTATGGAGCGGTTCATCTTAGAGCCAGAACTAGCCGGGCGCATGGGAGCTGAGAGTCTGCAACTGGCACGCGAAAAATACGACGTGCATAAGGTCAATGAGGTCATCCTGAGTGCTATGGGCCTGGATTGATCGTTGCACCAGGTCAACGAGAGTGCTTTTTTTGTTGGGCCAGACTAAACCACCAAGTAAATTTACCTTTGCTGTCACCACGCCGTTGACGGCGTGGCATCCCAGGCATCTGCGCCCGCTGGTTGCGCGGCAAACCCTTCGTCTTCGAGGTGCGCGACCTGTGGCCGGAACTGCCCAAGGCCATGGGGGTGATCACCAATCCGGTGATGCTGTGGGCCATGGGGGTGCTGGAGTGGCTGTCCTACCTCTCCGCCCAGCGACTGGTGGGCCTGTCACCCGGCATCGTCGCCGGCATCGCCCGGCGCGGGGTGGCGCGCGAGCGGATTACCCTGATTCCCAATGGTTGCGATCTGGATATCTTCGGTGCCTCCGCCGCCCCCCGCAGCATCCACTGCACCCTGGCGACCCGATGGGGTGGGCGCGGATGAGTTGATGGCGGTCTTTACCGGCACCCACGGCATCGCCAATGGCCTGGAAGCGGTCCTGGACGCGGCGGCGGAATTGCGGCGACGCGGGCGGGGGGATATCAAGCTGGTGCTGATCGGCGACGGCAAGCTGAAGCCGGGGCCCCAGGCCCGCGCCCAGGCCGAGGGCCTGGACAACGTCGTCTTCCACCCGCCGGTGGGCAAGGGCAAGCTCGCGGGGCTGATGGCGGCGACGGATGTCGGCTTGCAGATCCTGGCCAACGTGCCGGCCTTTTACTATGGCACCTCGCCCAACAAATTTTTCGACTACCTCGCCTCCGGGCTGCCGGTGCTCAACAACTACCCCGGCTGGCTGGCGGAGATCATCACTCGCCAGCAGTGCGGTTATGCGGTGCCGCCAGATGATCCGGTGGCCTTCGCCGATGCCCTGTGCCACGCCGCCGATCACCGCCCGGCACTGGTCGCCATGGGCGCCCGGGCGCGGGAACTGGCCGTGGCGGAGTTTGACCGGGAACGGCTGGCCGGTCAGTTTGTGGCCTGGCTGGAAGGGGCGGTGGCGCCTGGGTCAAGGGCAAGTAAGGAACCGTTCAATAACCGGTGATCCATAACAGGCGAACCACGTTAGCCCTTACAGGCGATCCACTTTAGCCCCTACGGGCGTTCCACTTTAGCCCCTACGGGCGTTCCACTTTAGCCCCTACAGGCAAACCGCTTTATCCTCTCGCCCTCGCGGCGGCTTAGCCCCTCTCCCCCGGTGGGAGAGGGGTTGGGGAGAGGGGGTGAATGAAACGAAATGGCCAAGTTTTTACTGAACGTCACCCACACTGGGCATTGAGGGCAAACGCCAGATGGATGCGAGCAGGCAGGCGGACTACCAGCGCGTGGCGCAACTCCATGCGGCGAACATCGACCAGGGCTTTCTGTCCACCCTGGGGCCGCGCTTTCTGCGCCTGCTCTATCAGGCCATCGACGAATGCCCGGAGGCTTGTCTGCTGCTGGCCCGGGAGGGGGGTCAGGTGGTGGGCTTCGTGGCCGGGACCCTGAACATGGGCCCAGTCTACCGGCGGTTGCGGCGGCACTGGCTGGCCCTGGGGCTGAGTCTGGCGCCGTCGCTGCTGATTCCGCGGCGGTTGTGGCGCATCCTGGAGATTCTGCGCTATAGCCGGGGCGGGGGTGGCCAGGTCAGGGCCGCGGTTATGGTCCCGGATCTCACCGCGCCCGTGGCGCCGCGGGGGACAAGCGGTATTTCTGCCTCCCATGGGGGGGCCGTTACGCTGGGTCAGACGGATGCAATGGGTCCTCACGCGACTGCGGTGCCGTCCCTGCCGGCGGCGGAACTGCTGAGCATCGCCGTCGATCCCGCCTGCCGCGGGCGGGGCATCGCCGAAGACCTCTACGCTGGGCTGAAGTTGTTCTTTGCCACCCGCGGCCTGGGTGAGTTCAAGATCATCGTCGGTGCCCCCCTGGCCCCGGCGCACCGGTTTTATCGCCGCATGGGCGCCGTGCCGGTGGCGGAGATCGAGGTCCATCGCGGGGCCGCGTCCACCGTCTATGTCCAGAAGGTCGGGGATATTTAAGCAGGGATGGACAGCCTGCTGGGTACCGTGAAGTCCTTGGTCGGGGCCCTGCTGATGCCCCTGCCGGTTTTCATCGGGCTGACGCTGCTGGGCCTGGCCCTGCTGGCGGCCGGCCGGCGGCGCCTGGGGTGGGGTCTGACGCTGGCCGCGCTGCTCAGCCTGGCCCTGGCCGCCTGGCGGCCGGTGGCGGATGGCTTGCTGGGGCCGCTGGAAAATCGCTATCCGGCGCTGACGGCCCCCTTGACCCTGGTCGCGGTCGGGCAGGGCTCCGGGGCGGCGGGTCAGGGCGCGACGGAACCGGGCGCGCAACGCCTGGACTCTGCGGAGCAGGATGCGGCATTTCCAGGTGCGCAAGGCATGGATTTGACGGACGCCCCGGCCGACGTCGCGGCGATCGTGGTCCTGGGCGGCGGTTGGTGGCCCAACGACCAGTGGCCCAGCGGCGCCCAGTTGTCGGAAAGCTCGGCCCTACGCCTGCTGGAGGGGGTGCGGCTGGCGCGGGCGCTGCCCGACGTCCCCCTGCTCCTCACCGGTGCCGACCGCCAGGGGGAGATTCCGCCCGTCGCCTGGGGCTACGCCCAGGCGGCGCGGGAGCTGGGCATCGCCCCGGCGCGCCTCCTGGTCCTGGACACCCCGGTGGACACGGCCCAGGAGGCGCGGGCGGTGCGGGCGGCCCTGGCCGGAACCGGGGCGGCGCGCCCGCGACTGGTGCTGGTCACCTCCGCCGCGCACATGCCGCGGGCGATGCGGCACTTCCAGGCCGTGGGTCTGGACCCCATCCCCGCGCCCACCCAGCACATGGCTGGTCGCGCCAGCGGTCGGCGCCTGAGCGACTGGCTGCCTTCCGCCAGCAACCTGCGCAAGACCGAGTCCGCCCTGCATGAATACCTGGGCCTGCTGGCCTGGCGCTGGGATCATCTGGGGTAAGGGTCAATCGGTTTACGAGGCCGGAGCGGCGCTGGCGGGTGGCGGGCAGCGACGCCACCTGCGGGTCCGCGGTGGGGGCGCGGTGAGTGCAATCTTGGGCTGGGCTCTCTACACTGCCAATCCTGTGTTTCTGATCGGTTTGCGGGGGTGGATGCGCGGTGGAAAAAATGATCAACGTCCACATCGAGGTGCTTGAAGACGGATCCCGGAAACCATGAAACCATCACAGGCATTGAAGATTCATCGCCACGATATCGAACAGGTCGTGGCCAGACACCACGCTTTGAATCCGCGGGTATTTGGCTCCGTCGCCCGTGATGCGGATAACGAAGCCAGTGATCTTGACTTGCTGGTGGAGACAACCCCTGACACGTCGCTGTTGGATATCGCCCTCATTGAGGTCGAACTGGAAACCTTGCTGGGGATTCCGGTCGACGTGGTCACTCCCGATGGGCTCGCCGAAAGCTTCCGTGGCCGGGTATTGAGCGAAGCACGTGCACTATGAACGGTAAGAAGCAGCGCGTTGTGGATTATCTGCAACATATGCAGGCAGCGATTTGGCGGGTTCAGCGCTATACGGTGCACAAGACGCGCGATGACTTTATGAACGACGAACAGCTTCAGGATGCTGTGATCCGTAACATCGAGATCATCGGCGAAGCGGCCCGTAACATCTCCGTTCAAGGACCGGAGTTTGTCGCCGCTCATCCGGAGGTCCCCTGGACGGCGCTCTATGCCATGCGTAATCGTGTCGCGCACGGCTACTGGTCAGTCGATACAGCTCTTGTATGGGAGGTGATTCGGCGGGACCTGCCGATCTTGGATGGACAACTGACCTCCTTAGTTCTGTCTGTTCATGGTACGCCTCAATAACGTCTTGTCCTCGGTCGGGGCACTTACACCCCGGTGGACACGGCCCAGGAGGCGCGGGCGGTGACTGCGCAAGACCGAGTCCGCCCTGCATGAATACCTGGGCCTGCTGGCCTGGCGCTGGGATCATCCGGGATAGGGGTTACGGCTTGAACCCGCACGATCAACTTGGTGTCTTGGCCGCCCTTGGCGACTTCGCGGCCCAGCGGCGCGCTTAGCGCCACACTGGCGATCCTAAAATTGATGGCATCCACCCCCGCTCTCACGTTGCGCCACCCTGGCGATCCTTAAGATGACTTCATCCACCCCCGATCCCGCGGCCCTCTACGCCCCCCTGCTCGCGGATATTTGTGCGCTTTACGGCCCCGGCCCCATCCCCCTGCACCGTCCGGTGTTCGAGGGCCCGGAGCGGCGCTGGCTGGTGGACTGCATCGACTCCAACTTCGTGTCCTCGGTGGGGGCGCGGGTGACGGAGTTCGAGGAGCGGGTGGCGGCCTTCACCGGGGCGCGGTTTGCGGTGGCGACGGTCAACGGCACCGCGGCGCTGCACGTCGCCCTGCATCTGGCGGGGGTGACGGCGGACAGCGAGGTGCTCACCCAGGCCCTGACCTTCGTCGCCACCTGCAATGCCGTGCGTTACGCCCACGCCTGGCCGGTGTTCGTCGATGTCGACCGCGACACCCTGAGCCTGAGCCCGGTGGCCCTGGCCGCCTTTTTGGACCGCCACGCCGAGCGCCGGGCGGAGGGGGTCTATAACCGTACCAGCGGCCGGCGCCTGGCCGCCTGCGTGCCCATGCATACCTTCGGCCTGCCGGGGCGGATTAAGGAGATTGTCGCCATCTGCGACCACTGGGGGCTCCCGGTGGTGGAGGATGCGGCGGAGTCGCTGGGCAGTTGGGTGGAGTTGGCCGTGGCGGCTGAACCGGCGGCGCGGGAGGCCAGCAACCCGCCAGGCCCTGGCTGGCGCCACACCGGCACCTTCGGCCGGCTGGGGACCCTGAGCTTCAATGGCAACAAGATCATCACCACCGGCGGCGAGATGATCCTGACCGATGATCCGGACCTGCCTGGCGGCGCGGGCCAAGCACCTGACGACCACGGCTAAGATTCCCCATCCCTATGAGTTTGTCCACGACGAGACGGGCTATAACTACCGCCTGCCGAACCTGAACGCCGCCCTGGGCTGCGCGCAGATGGCGCGTCTGCCGGAGATGCTGGCGGTCAAGGAACGGATCGCGGCGCGCTACGCGGCGGTACCTGCCATTCACCTGATCCCGCCCTTGCCCGGGACGCGCCCCAATCACTGGCTCAATGCCGTGCTGCTGGACACCCCGGCGGCGCGGGACGCCCTGTTGACCTACAGCAACGCCCAGGGGGTCATGACCCGTCCCATCTGGCGCCTGATGCACCGCCTGCCCATGTACCAGCATTGCCAGCACGATGGCCTGGTGAACTCCCTGTGGCTGGAGGCGCGGGTGGTGAATCTGCCCTCCAGCGTGCCGGAGGGGGCGATGGGGGGCTATACGGCGCCGTGAGGCGCTGATGGTCCTCACCGCCCGGCCCGCCGCCGCCCCGTGTCGGAAGATCGCGCGGTCTTCCTCAAGCCGTGTTTCCTAACCCCGGAACCCCGCCATGCTTGATGTCCTGCACCTGATCGGCCGCGATCAACCCCTGTTTGACGCTGACCTGGCGCGCCATGAGGCGCTGCTGTCAGAGCTGGTTTCAGCCGGGCGCTTTCTGGTCATCGGCGGCGCCGGCTCCATCGGCCAGGCGGTGGTGCGGGAGATCTTCAAGCGCCAGCCTAAGGTGCTGCATGTCGTCGATATCAGCGAGAACAACCTGGTTGAGCTGGTGCGGGATATCCGCAGCACCCTGGGCTATATCGCCGGAGACTTCCGCACCTTCGCCATCGACTGCGGCTCGGTGGAGTTCGCCGCGCTGCTGCGCTGGGCCGGGGGCTATGACTATGTGCTGAATCTGTCGGCGCTCAAGCATGTGCGCAGCGAGAAGGACCCCTTTACGCTGATGCGGATGGTGGAGGTCAATGTCCTCAATACCATCGCCACCCTGGACCAGGCCAAGGCGGGGCTGGCGAGTAAGTACTTCTGCGTCTCCACCGACAAGGCGGCCAATCCGGCCAACATGATGGGTGCCAGCAAGCGCATCATGGAGATGTTCCTGATGCGCGCCAGCCTGGAGCTGCCCATCTCCACCGCGCGCTTCGCCAACGTCGCCTTTTCCGACGGCTCCCTGCTGCACGGCTTCAACCAACGTTTCGCCAAGCGCCAGCCCTTTTCCGCGCCCCATGACGTGCGGCGCTATTTCGTCACCCCCCAGGAGTCGGGGGAACTGTGCCTGCTGTCCTGCCTGCTGGGGGAGAACCGCGACATCTTCTTCCCCAAACTCAGCGACAAGCTGCACCAGATCACCTTCGCCGAGATCGCCCGGCGCTACCTGCGCGCCCAGGGCTATGAGCCCTATGAATGCGCCAGCGAGGAAGAGGCGCGCGGGCGGGTGGCCGAGCTGGTGGCCCGCCGCCAATGGCCCTGCTACTTCTTCGCCAGCGACACCACCGGGGAAAAGGATTTCGAGGAGTTCTACACCGAGCGGGAGACCCTGGATCTGGCGCGCTTTGCGAGCATCGGCGTGATCAAGAACGACCCGGTCTTCGACCCGGCCAAGCTGACGCTGTTTCTGGAGCGGATCAGCGCGCTGAAGGCCCGCGGCCTGTGGACCCGGGAGGAGCTGGTGGAGCTGTTCCACGCCATGATCCCGGAGTTTGGGCATAAGGAAATGGGCAAGTTTTTGGACGAGAAAATGTAGATTGGAGACCTGACCATGAACAAACTGGACGGCACCCGCATCGCCGATTTTGTGCTCGCGACGATCTTTTTCCCTTTGGTCCTGCCCCTGTGGCTGATTGTCATCCCCATCCTGCGCCTGACCGGCGAAGGCGAGGTCTTTTACCGCCAGCCGCGGGTGGGCAAGGACGGCAAATTGTTCGACCTGCTCAAGTTCGCCACCATGCTCAAGAACAGCCCCAACATCGGCACCGGCGAGCTGACGGTCCACAACGACCCGCGGGTGCTGCCGGTGGGCCGCTGGCTGCGCAAGAGCAAGATCAACGAGCTGCCACAGTTGATCAACGTCTGGTTGGGGCACATGAGCATCGCCGGCCCCCGCCCACAGACGCCGCGCTGTTTCCAGGCCTATCCGGACCACATCCAGGCGGAGCTGATCAAGGTGCGCCCCGGACTGTCGGGTATCGGCCCCATCCTCTTCCGCGGGGAGGAGAAGATGATGAAGGACGCCGCCAACCCAGTGGCCTTCTACGACCAGGTGATCATGCCCTACAAGGGCGAGGTGGAGCGCTGGTATATCGACAATCGGTCGGTGAAGAATTACTTCCTGATCATCATCGCCACCATCTGGATCATCCTCTTCCCCAAGAGCCGGGTGGCGTGGAGGTGGTTCAAAGGGCTGCCGACGCCGCCGCAAGCGCTGGCGGCGTATCTGTGAGGGGGTTGCCCTGAGGGGTCGCGATTAACCAGGAGGCGCTACGGTTATGTTCTGGATCTTTGGCCAATATGCCCGCGAGCGACGCTTGATCAAAGGCCTGCGCCGGCGGCCCCTGGACCCGGCGGTGGTGGAGCAGGTGCGCAGGTTGACCGACCATGATCAACGCAGAGACCTCCCCTCAAATTTGCTGTGGACGATGCACAACCTGGCGGAGAAACGGCTGCGGGATTTGCCGGAGACCGATCCGTGTTACCCCATGGTCAAGGAAATAAGCCGTGGCGCCTTATGGGAGTATCAGACCCGGGCCACGCATGATTGTCTGTAGGTGAACGTCATGACCGATGCTTGGTTGAAAATGATCGAGGAGACCTTCGAGCGCGACTTTGGGCTGCACGGGGTCCGGGCGGAATTCGCCCATGGGCCGATTCCGCTCCAGGCGGCGCTGACGGTGTACGTGCCGACGGAACCAACGGCAGCGATGCACGAACTGGCGCGGGCGATCGCGGCGGAGTGGGCGGAACTGGATAAGGTGCTGTGGGTGCGGGTGTTGAGGCAGCGCCGGCCCTGAGGTTCCTGGTGGGCGCGGGCTGCCGTGCCGAGACGACATATGAGGCTCTCCGCAATGTAAGTCCATTACTTGGCTCGCGAAGTGGCCTGAATACCTCAGAAGAGCCAATGGCAGACGTGGCGGCGAAGCGCGCTGAACTGGTTGCTATATAGTTCATGTGCTATGAGGTTCCTGAACCGCGAAAAAAACTTATATATTTTGTTTCAGAGAAGTAGGGGTTCACGGTGAAGGAAACC
>CALMDH010000041.1:0-17247 GCA_937862735.1 uncultured Gammaproteobacteria bacterium | reverse complement strand
TGCTGCGCGGCGCCGTCGCGGATGGCGCACCAGGTGGCGTAGTCGATCATGGCCGACCCCCCAGCGCCGCCCGCAGCCGCCCCAGGCGCCCCAGGCGCTCCCCCGGCGCCACGGGCGCCGGTAGGCTCAGCACCTGGTAGAAGGGCGGCTCAAAGGCAATCAGGTCCAACGCCAGCAGGGCCCGCCGCGCCTGCTGTAACCGTTCTGGCGACAGGCCCAGCTGCCGGCCCAGACTGACATCGCCATAGTAGCTCAGCCCTTGGGCGTCGGCGACGCACACCAGGAACAGATACAAGGCCCAGGCGTTGACCTCAGCCCGTTCCAGGTAGCGCTCCCGGACCAGGCGGTGATCGAGCCAGCTGAAGTGCGCCGGGACCTGGCGCAGGCGCGCCGGGTTCAGCACCCGTTTGGTCATGCTCATCGTAGCCTCCACGAATATCCCGGCCGAGTGGTAGCAACCGGTCCAGCGTGGCGGCGATGTCCTCTTGTAACGCCAGGTCCCAGAGATGGGCGATTAAGCCAATGAAAATCGTGGGTTGGCTGGCCAAGAGATCTTGTAACGGGGCCGGGGAGATCTCTTGTAACGGGGGTGGGCAGGGCTCTTGTAACGCCGCTGGGGGCGCGATGAGGGGGGCGTTACCAGCGGTCTTGGTCAACGGGTCAGCGGGGGCCGTGGTGGTGGTCGCCGTCGGGGGCTCTGTCAGGGGAGGCACGGCTGACGCGGCCGCGGCGGGGACCGGTACGGCTGTGACCGGGGCGCCGGTCGGCCGACGGCTATAGCCCGGGTGGGCGCGTCGCCAGGCCTGGACCCGCGCCACCGCAGCGGGCCCACGGTGGTAGTCGCGATTCTCCGGCTTGGCTAACCACTTGTTCTGACTGGCGCGTTTGCTGGCCAGCCGGCAGGCCGGCGCCGGGCAATAACGCTGGTGATGGGCATTGCGTGCGTCCGGCGTAAACGGCTGGCCGCAATGCGCACAGCGCCGTAGTCGGTTCTCCCCCATGTCGTCCCCCTCGCCAGGTCAACTCGCCTGACTAGGACACGTGGCGGAAGAAGACTGAAGAAGATCCCCGAGGGGAAGAAGATCCCCGGTTCTGAGTTAATTAACCAGGAAGAAAACGAGGAAGAAGCACCAGTTTCAGATCGTCAGATTTCGGCCAGTTTCAGATCGGCCGCGACAGCGGGGGTAGAGGCATAATCATCTATTCCTAAAAGCCAGCAACTCCCCCATTCCAGGCGGCACGCAGGTGAAGGTCGCAATATTATCTTTCAACTGTAGCATGCTCATGATTTGGTCTAGGCTGAACTCCCCGCTGTTTGGCCCCTGGCCACTGAAAAACCCGTTATCGCGCAGGAGCAAGTTTAGAGGTATTCCTTCAATTCGCCCATGCAACACCAATTCACATTCCGATCTTGGACTGCGAACTTGGGCTCGATCCATCAACAGATCCACTCTGTCAATCTCACCCAGCGAACTATCCTGACTGATGGTTACCTGTTGGCCAACAACGGGGGCTAGGTCGGAATCGAAAGCCAGCATAAAATCGACAACCTGCTCTCTCTCCAGATCGGTGTCAAATTTGAAAACGCTGATAGAGAAGAAGCTGTCAAGGGTATCGAATGCACCATCATTGGTGAATCCAAAACCGGCGATCTGATCGCCCATGAATGGAGTATTACGATTTCCCCTAGGCCCCATGCCAAACATTCCAACCTTTGTGTAGAGATTTCGCAAATGCGGGACTTTCATATCCTGCGAAAAATCCGGTCCGTCATTGACCATCAGACCTGTGGTACCAAAATGACCCTTGGAAACATCTAGGACATGGCAAACGTTACACTCGAGCGTTCCGCCGGTAGTCATTTTTGAAAAAAAAGTTTTTTGTCCAGCAAGCTGTGCAGATGTAAGGCTATTATCCAGTATCCTGTAGGGGTTTGGCGGGTATTTCATTGCCAGGATGAATTTCCCAAAGGCGGTCATGTCTGCATCCGGAAGGAGATCTTCCCGAGCCAAAAGCTTAACGAAGGTGCCGTTGAATTCCTTGAAGGCCGCGAGTTCCCTGGTTTCATTGTCAGGGCCGTTAATCCCGGTTTTGTCTCCTCGCCAGTGCAATGGCCCATTGTTGGCCAAACCGCGCAAACTTTGCGTGGTCATGGGACCTTTGAGTGGATGGAATATTGGCCTCCTGACTTCGACGGATAACCCTGGATGATCGACATAAGAGTTCGGATTCAAAAGCGAGCGGTCTTCTGGGTTACCCAAATCCCAAGCAAGTAGATCGACATCCCCGAAGATATGACATGCGGAGCATGATGAATCTCCACGGCTGGAGGACAGGCGCGCGTCATAAAGGAAGCGTCTGCCTCTCTGAACGTAATCGGGCTCAGGATTAAATAATAGCTGTCGATCTACTATCCTTCGATCTTTTAAATCTACGGAAACTAGGGCGTTGTCGAAGCGAGATAGCGTGAAAAGAAGATTTTTTCCCTCATCCAGCACGACTCCAGATATGCCACCACCAGGTAACTCAATATGGCTGGCAGGTGATGGAGCAAATGTATCATCCTCAAGCTCTCTGGTTGAGAAAATCCCGATTTTGGATGAGCCGAAAGCAGCAAGATACAGAGTTTCTCCATTACTGGAAATTGCCATTTCCAATGGAGTCGCCAAACTGGCCGCATTTTCTTCAGGCGTTCCTAAAGCTTGGCTGTAGTTGAGGTGATGATTGATGTGTCGGGGTGAAACCGTCGAGCCATCAATAACAGTGATCCGGTTTTCAATGAAATGTCCGCGCAGGGTGGTGGAGCGGTCTCCGAAGCCTTCAAATCGCTGCTCATTAAGTGCTTCCAGGTTACTAGCATATATAATACCTGAGGCGGGATTCACCGCCAAGTTAAACAAGGTAGTTCCCACACCCGACCAATGATCAACGATATCCAGAGTCGAGGACATCGCATCAATAGCAAAAACATCGTAGTCGGGGAGATTAAAGGAAACCCGATTGCTCCAGTCCTTACCTTGGGCGTCCCGCCAGGCCCCGCCATCATAACGAACTATGAGACCGGTATCTGGGGCTGGGTTGCCATCGATGTCCGTTGTGGGTTCGGGCTTGGGCAGATTATCGGCAGGCAAAATTGTCGTATGGTTGCCGGAATGGAAAATACTTGCGTAAACCAATCTACCATCAGGGGACCGGGCGAGGCCACGCGGGGTATTTCCAAATAAATTAATTACCTTGAGGGGGGAGCCACCCGCATCTTGTCCAAGATCATTGCCATCAAAGACCCAGACACTGGCGCGGCCAATAGAGGGTATCGTAAAGGCCGGATCATGAACATGGTTCTGGCCTCGCCGGGCGGTAGTTATAAATGCAAGTTCGTCATCAGGCCCCGCGAAAACAATATCTCGGGGTTCATCGCCAACCCATAAGGTTCTTTTGATCTCTGCCTGATCGCCGGATAGATCAATGATGCTGATACTATCGGAGAGGTGATTAACTACCCAGACTTCAGTGGCGGAACGGACTGCCACCGCTACTGGCCCCAAGCCTACGGGGAGACTTTGCTTATGAATTACTCTCCCCCCCGTCAGAGCAAAAATTTCTAGTTGATTACCGGGAATATTGACGACAAACAATCTGTCATGTGCGGGCGACAGAGCTAATGGCCGTACTGGTGCCACCTCGTGAAGATAAAATGATTGCTCTGGCTTGGCGGGAGGATCGGGCAGAGCCACATCTTTACCGTCACTCCCCCCACCACCACAGGCACCGAGAGATATAGTTATCAACCCAAATAAACAGATTTTGAGCGTTTTTTTTGATGTGGCAGATATTTTCATTTTTCTGTCCAAAAGGGTTTGGTGAAGCCCGGATTTAATCATTGTAACCAGATCAGCCTGCTTTTCTTTTTATAACAACCGGGGCCTGTTCAATCGGGATCATATGTTACTCATGAAGGCTGATAACGCTCTCATGGGTGTTGTGTTAAGCCAAGATGGGGATTCGAGTAGAGATTGGATTACCGTCCAGAGGTCGGGGAATTGGTTTGGTGAACGCAAGTGGGGTTTTGATCGAGTCCGGGATGAAGGTCGGCATCTAGAATAAATTGCATGGCTGCGCAACACTCGGTTTTCACCTGCTGGACGGGGGAGAGGAGACAACTAACGAGCTCCCGCCGAGACTATAGGCATTTTCAGAACCAATCAGTTGATGCACAGGGAATGCGACAGGAGATCGAGTGATGTCATCCTAGCAAGGATCAAGGGCTTGTAGGCGCCGAATGGCCAAGATTTTTTTCGTAATCCCTTTTTGGGTAATCTACAATTGATGGTCCCGATAAGCAAGGATGGATTGGGAAAAAAACGGCGGCGGCTGACAACGGAGCCCCAACGGCGCTTGGGGTATGCTGTACATAGGGATAGCCCATCAGAAATTCTGTCACTTCCGTGGCACCAAGAAGCAGCAAATCATACAAATAGCCATGTACCTCATCCGCGGCTTACACAATCTCAGGCCCTGTCACCGGGGTTGCGTCGCCACTATCGGCAACTTCGATGGCGTGCACTTGGGACACCGCGCCGTCTTCCTGCGCCTGCTGGCCAAGGGGCAGGAACTGCGCCTGCCGGCGACCGTGATCACCTTCGAGCCTCAGGCTATGGAGTATTTCGCGCCCCAGGCGGCACCGGCCCGGCTCACCCGCCTGCGGGAAAAACTGGCGGCCTTACAGGCCTTCGGCATCGAACAGGTGATGCTGCTGGAATTCGGCTCCAAGCTGCCGAACATGGCCGCTGGGGCCTTCGTGGAGGAGTTACTGGTGCGGGGCCTGGCGGTGCGCTACCTCCTGGTGGGCGACGATTTCCGTTTTGGCAGGGGTCGTCAGGGGGATTTTGAGCTCTTGCGGGAGATGGGCGCCGTTCATGGGTTCGCGGTGGAGGATCTGCATACCATTACCCATGGCGCTGAAAGGATCAGCAGCACCCGGATTCGCGAGACCCTGGCTAGGGGGGAACTGGACCTGGCCCGCCATCTGCTGGGGCGGCCGTACCGGATCTGCGGGCGCGTCGGTCATGGCAACAAAAGGGGCCGCTCCATTGGTTTTCCGACCATCAACATCAACCTGCATCGTCGGGTCAGTCCCTTGCATGGAGTCTATGCCGTTATGGTTCATGGCCTGCTGAATCGCCCCTGGCCTGGCGTCGCCAATATCGGTCTGCGCCCGACGCTGGGTGACCAGGCCCCGCGCTACCTATTGGAAGTCCACCTATTTGACTTTGCCGGGGATCTTTATGGCCGCCATGCGGAAGTGGAATTCCGGCTCAAGCTACGGGATGAGATGAAATTCGCATCCTTCGACGAGTTGAAGGCCTGCATCCAACTGGATGCCCGCGCCGCGCGGGAATATCTGGGGAGCCCCGCCGGGTCCACTGAGAGCCTGTGAAAAATCCAGCCTGCTGAGCAGACTGGTAGAATAGGGTATCCCGTTTTTGAAGGCCGCACCGCGATGGCGAATTCGGACCAATTGTCCCTCCTGACCGCTGAACCCGAAATCATCGCCGCGGAGGGGCCGCCCCACAGCCCCCTGTGCCGCAGCCTCAAGCGCGTCCTGATGCCCAACCGCAACCAACTGGAACTGCGGGCCTGTTAGTTGGACGCGCTGCTGGCGGAAGGGCATCGGGCGCGGTTAGTGTGGTCCTATGTGACGCAGGCGAACCTTGACCCGGTCTATGCGGGGATCAAGGCGGTGGAAAGCGGGCCGGGACGGGCGGCCATTGCCCCGAAAGTGCTGTTCGCGCTGTGGTTGTACGCCACCCTGGAGGGCCTGGGCAGTGCCCGCGCCCGCGCCCGCGCCACCCAGCGTGATGACGCCTATCGCTGGCTGTGTGGGGGCCTACAGATCAACCATTACACCCTGTCCGATATCCGGGTTGACCACGGGGAAACCCTGGATGCCCTGCTGACGGAGAGCGTGGCGGCTCTGTTGGCGGCCAAAGCCGTCATGCTGAAGCGGGTCGCGCGAGACGGCATGCGGGTGCGGGCCAGTGCCGGGGCGGCCTCGTTCCGGCGCCGTGGCACCCTCGAAATGCACCTCGAAGACGCGCGTCAACAGGTAGCCGCGCTCAAGGCCGAGATCGACGCCGACCCCGCCGCGTGCCGTCGTCAGCAACAAGCGGCCCGGACCCGTGCTGCCCGCGAGCGGGAAGAGAAGGTCCGCCGGGCGCTTGGCCCGTATGCCGGACTATGTCCGCCGCCCGGGAAATGGCCGCTTAAGCGGGGGGCAACCCCCCTCAAAGCAGCCATTCGGCTGCCAGCGACTCCCTGCCAAGTGGGATAGCAACGCATCTCGTGGCCCTCTGAACAAAACGTTTGTGAGAAGACGCTCATCGGGGCCTCCACGCCAAGGCGGTTTCTGAATATTTCACAAGCTCTGTGGCCATCCCTGAGGTTAGGCTAAATGCTGCGTGTCACCATGAGGATGCCAAGTAGGATAGTGGCCATGCCCAGCAGACGCTGTAAGGAGAGCACCTCGGCGAAGATAATGGAGCCGGCGAGGCTGACGAGCACGAAGGTAGCACCGGCCATGATGGGGCCCGCCACCGTGATCGGGTTGACGGCAAAGACCTTGATCGTGAACAGGAAGGCCAGCCCGTAAAGAAATACTGCCAATAGAATTTCCGGGCTAATCCAGACAAGCAGCCCTGGCTGAGCCTCGATCTTTTGGCCAGCGAGCTTGACCGCAACCTGAGCACCGACATTGCACAGGATGGCGGCCATGGCGAGCCAGAACTGATTCATGGCGCCAGCCTATCCGGTGGCGGCCTCAGCAAATAGGTTGGGCGGCCCTTCACCTCGTCGTAGAGCAAGGCTAGATAATGGCCGATGATACCCAAGGAAATCATCAGGGCTCCGCCGATGATTACGATCAGCAGAATTACCGTCGTGAAACCGTCCAGCGAGCCACCCGTCAACTTCTGTATGAGGGTCAGCAGCCCAAACACCAGCCCCACCCCGAGGGTGAAGGCCCCAAGCAGGCCCACGAGGTGCAGCGGCAGGCTGGAAAAGCTGGTGAGATTGTCAAGCGCATAACGCGCCAGTCGCAGCCAGCTCCAACGACTGCGGCGAGACTCGCACGGTGGCACTTCGAACGGGATGCGCGCCGTCGGATAGCCACTCCAATACACCAGCCCGCGGAAGAAACGCCGTCGCTCCGGCAGCGCCAGATAAGTATCGATTACCAGCCGGTCCAACAGCTTGAAGTCGCACAGCCCCGCGATGTCCATGCCCGCCAGGTGCTTGAACAGCCAATAGAACAGGCCGGCGTTAGCCCGCGCAGCAAGACTCTCTCGGCCACGCTCGGTCTTGATGGCCTCAACCACGAGAAATCCCTGCCGCCAATGGCTGAGCATGGCGGGAATAAGGTTCGGCGGATGCTGTAGATCCGCATCCAGCACTACGGCACAATCGCCACGGGCCGCCGCCAGGCCGGCATGAATGGCGGCCTCCTTACCAAAGTTGCGGGTGAAGTGAATCGGTCGGATGCGTGCATCGGCCGCCGCCGCCCGCGACAATTCCACAGCAGTATCGTCGATCGAACCATCGTCCACCACGACCAGCTCCACCGCGTCTGCCAGGCCATCGACGACAGTCAGAAGCTGGGCAAGGTTATCTCGAATAAAGCTTGCCTCGTTGAACACGGGCACGACCAGTGAAACCCTGGGTTCGTTAGCTTCTAATGGGTTAGTCATCGCGTGGGGCTCTTCAGGAACACATCGGACGTTTGCAGGCATTATTTAACAGACAGCAGCCCGAAGGCCGAGAAGCTTAGGCGTTCCACCGCCAGTTCGCCCGCGCCATTGTAAAGGGTACTGATTACGATGGGACCGGCGCTGGCATCGATATAGCATGCGGAATGCTCAACTCCGCCCGGGCGCCATTGGTGCTGTGGGGTGCGCCTGACTGGCTGGCTCTGAGCGAACCCGCCGCCGCACCGGCTGCACGGTCAAGGGACAGCTCGGGAGTCCAAGGGTCGCCCGTGGGTGTGCTTTGCCGTTTCGCTGGCATGGGGGGTCCTGGCGCCCCGCCATGCGCTGGGGGGAAGGGGGCTCCACCATCCGGCTAGGGCGTTCTCGCCAGGGCCCAGAGGTCGACACGGTGGGCGCCCGCCGCCAGTAACACCCGGCCAACCTCCGCGGCGGTGCTGCCAGTGGTCACGACGTCATCCAGGATGACAAGATGGCGGAAGCGGAGGGGCCGCTCGACCCCGAAGGCCCCACGGACGTTTTGTCGGCGGGCCTCCTTGTCGAGTCCTTCCTGGGGGGTGATCGACCCTAACCGGACGCAGCTATGGGCATCGACCGGGATGGCCAACTCGCGAGACAGGGTGCGGGCGATTTCAAGGGCCTGGTTGTAACCACGCTGGCGTAATCGCCGCGGGTGGAGGGGTACGGGGATGATCACCTCAGGCGGCTCGATCCCCTCCCCGTGTACCGACTGGGCCAGACAAAGCCCAAGCAGACGGGCCAGGTTCAGCTTGCCGTGAAATTTGGCCCCGCGGATCAGGCTGGCCATGGTGTCCCGGTAAAGAAAAGGGATATGGCTGACGGCATAGGGGGGTGGCTGCCGCTGGCAGGTCCCACAAGCCAGGCCGGGCGGGGCAGAAAAGGCCAGAGGCAGTGCGCATCGGGGGCAGGCATGGGGATTCAGCGGCAGTTCCGCCCGGCAGCCGGCGCAGATATCTAGCCCGCGAGCCCCTGGTGTGCCGCAGAGGGCGCAGGTCGGGGGGAGCAGGGCGGCGATCAGGGGCCGGTCGCGGCATGGTTGCAACATCTGGGTAGAGCCTCGGTTGCAGAGCCTGGCTGACAACTACATATAGTCATCCAACCTGATAATCAGACGGAATCGGTCCAGGGCTGATCTATCTTCCAGGTGGTGGTCAGTCGATGACCGGTATTTAAGGCTATATTACCATGATGAAACAAGATTTCGCTCTTTCGGGTAGGTTGGCGAGGAGGATGTTGGCCGAGCCGGAGCACGCCGCATCGTGACCGCCCCCTCGCCGTTGAACGCCGCCCGGATCGGCTCCCGTCTGGACGAATTCCTCAATCCCGCCATCTCCACCTGGCTCGTCACCGAGGGGCCGGCAAGAGGCCTGGTCGAGCTGGATCGGGCGCAGCAGGAGTTTGTCCTCCATTGGGGCGAAGTCATCGCCCGCGACCAGGATGGTCTGGCTGAGCAGTTCGTCACCTCCGCGCCCCTGGCCCTGAGACTGATGGACCAGGAGGCGGTCGAATCCTGGCTGGTCTACGCCATGGACCTCTACGACAAGCAAGGCCAGGTGCCGGCCATGCGCGCCCTGCGGGAGGTCGAGGCCTTCGCCGCCCAGTTGCGGGAGCAGCGGGCCGGGGCACTGCTGGCGGAGGTGGCCGGGGTCCTGGAGCGCTTTGTCTGTGGTCTCAACGGCCGCAACCTCAACATTGCCCCCGCCGATCGCACCTTCACCGACACCGAGACCCTCTTCCTGCCCCCGATCCTGGGTCGCCTGCCGGACAAGGAGGCCAACTTTCGCCTCTACAAGGCCATGGCCGTCCATCAGTGGGCCCAGAACTGGTACGGCACCTGGCGGGCGGGCACCCTGCTGGAGGCCTTGGCCAGTGGCCGGCTGCGGGAGGAGGACCTGGACCTGCTGCACGCCCTGGAAACGGTCCGCCTGGACGCCTGCATCGCCCGTGACCTGCCCGGCCTCCATCGTGACATGCTCGCCTTGGGCGCGGCCCTGGACGGTCCCGATCCCGATTGGGCGGTCTGGCCGGAGTTAACCCGTCCCCTGACCGATCCCACCGCCCGTCTCATCGACAGCCTGGCGCTTCTGGAGCGCCTGGTCGGCCAGAAAGCGCCACCGTCCCCCGGGCAGCCTCACCCCCGGTCCTTTGCCGCCGCGTTAACCAACCGGCTACCGGCCTGCTGTTACCGGGGCGAACTCAGGCCCGAGGCCGTGCGCACCTGCCTGGAGATCCGCGCCGCCCGGGAGCGCGACCAGTTTCGCGTCGCCCTCGCCAAGCTGATCGAGGAGCAGGATGGCGCCCCGCCCAACCGCGAGACCGGCCGGGAGGAGACCCTCGCCGAGACCCGCGCCCGGCTGGCCATGGCGCGTCAGCCCGACCCGGACCAGCCCGAGGGCTTCCGCTTTCAGTTGCTCCTCGATGGTAAGCCCCTGGCCCCGCCCGAGGGCGTGATCGCCCTCATGGAGAGCATCCTTCAGGATCAGGGCGAGATTCCCCCCGAGTATCTGGTGGCCGCCGGTCCCGGGCTATATAAACGTGGCCTGGATCAGGACGCGGACCTGGACCGCGGCGGGGTGGACGCCGGCACCGCGGGTGTCTTCTGCTACGATGAGTGGGACTACAAACGCCAGCACCACCGCAAGGGCTGGTGCCAGTTGCGTGAATACCCCATTCAGCGCATCGACCCGGACTTCCACCGCGCCACCCTGGCCAAATACGGTGGCCTGGTCAAATCCATTCGTCGCACCTTCGAGGTCCTGCGGGGCGAGGATTGCCTGCTGCGCCGCCAACCCCAGGGCGAGGACGTGGACATCGACGCCCTGGTGGAGGCCCATGCCGACCAGCGCGCCGGCCTGGAGATGACCGACCGCCTCTTCATCCGCCAGAGCCGCGACGATCGCAACATCGCCGTCTGCTTCATGGTCGACATGTCCGGGTCCACCCAGGGCTGGATCAACCTGGCGGAGCGCGAGGCCCTGATCCTGCTCGCCGAGGCCCTGGAGACCCTGGGTGACCGCTTCGCCATCTACGGCTTCTCCGGCTGGACCCGCAACCGCTGCGAGGTCTTCGCCGTCAAGCGCTTCGACGAGCCTTACGATGCCGCGGCCCGGGGCCGCATCGGCGGCATCGAGGCCCACGACTACACCCGCATGGGCGCCCCCATCCGCCATCTGTGCAAGCTGCTGGCGGAACAGGAGGCGCGCACCCGCATCCTCATCACCCTGTCCGATGGCAAACCGGACGACTATGACCCCCAGTACCGCGGCCAGTACGGCATCGAGGACACCCGCCAGGCCCTGTTCGAGGCGCGCCTGGCCGGCATCCACCCCTTCTGCATCACCATCGACGAGGAGGGGCCCGAATACCTGCCGCACATGTATGGCGCCGCCAACTTTACCGTGGTCGCCGATATCGCCCGCCTACCGGCCAAGGTGGCGGACATTTACCGGCGCCTTACCAGTTGACAGGTCAGGACCCACTCATTACCTCGCTAGCGATATCTGGAGCCTTTCCTTAGCATGCCGTCCATGGAGTCAGCATGCCGTCCATGGGGTCGTCGGGCAGTTAGTGCGAAAACGCGCCGCTGGCGGTTGAAACGCCCCATTCGGGTTCAAGCAGTACCAGACAGGATTGAAGAATTACCAGGATCGAGATGAGCCCCGAAAGACCCAGCCTGGACGACACTCCCTCCCGTATCGGCCGGGCCATGCTCTTTGGCGCCTGGATCGTCGGCCTGGCCCTGCTGGTGTTGTTCTTCCAACGTTGGATGGATGCCCAGGAAAACCCCAATCGGGATCTGGCGGTCAGCCTGGATGCAGGTGGGCGGCCCCAGGTGGTGCTGGCGCGCAACCGGGCGGGGCATTACGTCGCCCCGGGACACATCAACGGCGAACCGGTGGTCTTCCTGATCGATACCGGGGCGACGGACGTGGCCTTGCCCCTCGACCTGGTCAGGCACCTGGGGCTACGCCTGGGGGCCGGGCGCCTGGCCCGCACCGCCAATGGGGATGTCCAGACCTGGTCCGCCGTGCTCGATGAGGTCGATCTTGGTGGCCTCACCGCCCACCGCGTCCGCGCCTCCGTCCTGCCGAACATGCCCGGCGATCAGGTGCTGTTGGGCATGAGCTACCTCAAGCGTTACGAACTCATCCAGCGGGATGGCACGCTGATCCTACGCACCCCGGGCTGACCCCATCGCGGCATTTCTGGATCCTGGCCCCGTCCCCAAGGCGACCGCTATTCGGGGTGAGCGACGGTAACTCTCTATCGGCGGCTCCCCCCAGACGACGCCAGACCCGAGAAAACGGAAGCATGATTGACGAGGGGGAGGGGGAAGGGGCGCTATGGCGAATGCCAGGATGCCAGGCGCTGGGGGAAGGTCAGCCTGATGCGCTAGGGCCCTCGCCCGCCGCCCGTCGCGCTCGCTGTCGCGCCAGAAAGCCTGCCAACAAGGCCGAGGCCACGTAGAGCGCGCCCGCGCCCAGGATGATCGTCGGTCCTGCGGGCAGGTCCGGTCCATAAGAGAGGGCCAGGCCCGCCAGGTTGACGGCGCTACCGATGACGGTGGCCAAGAGCATCATCAGCCCCAGGGAATGGACATAGTGCCCGGCGATGGCCGCGGGCAGGGTGAGCAGGGCCAGCACCAGGATGAGGCCGACCACCTGGATCAGTAGCACCACGGTCACCGCGACCATAACCAACAGCAGCAGATAAAAGAAGGTGACGGGGATGCCGCGCAGACGGGCGAATTCCTCGTCGAAGGCTACGGCCAGGAATTGGCGGTGCCAGGCCAGGACCAGCAGCAGCAGGACGGCGTCCAGGGCGGCCATGAACCAGAGGCTCTCCGCCGGCACCAGCAGGATGTTGCCGAACAGATAACTCATGAGGTCGGTCTGGTAACCGGGGGTCTTGGCGATAAAGAGCAGTCCCACGGCCATGCCGATGGCCCAGAGGGCGCCGATGAGGGTGTCCTCGTCCGCCCGCCAGCGCAGCCGCACCCAACCGATCAGCAGGGCCGCCACGACCGCCGCCACCAGGGCCCCCGCCAGTGGCGACTGGCCGAAATACAGGGCCGCCCCCATGCCGCCGAGTACTGAGTGGGCGATACCCCCGGCGATGAAGGCGATGCGCTTGACGACCACATAGGGGCCGATGAGCCCGCAGCCGATGCTGGACAGGAGGCCGGCGGCCAGGGCGGATTGAAGAAATCCCTGGGTGGCGAGGGCGGTCAGAAATTCACTCATGGCGTTTCAGTGGCGATGGGCCACCATGCGCACCGATTCCCCGTAGAGGTCGCGGATGACCTGGCCGTCGATGGCATCGGTGCGATGGCAGATCAGGGTGCGGTTGACGCAGGCGACGCGCCCCACGTAGCTGGAGATGAAGCCGATGTCATGGGAGACGACCAGGATGGTCAGGCGTGCGTTGAGCCGGCGCAGCAGGTCAAAGATGTCCCCCTCCAGACGCTGGTCGATGTTGGCCGTGGGTTCATCCAGAATCAGGATGCGCGGTTCCCCAGCCAGGGCGCGGGCCAGGAGGACGCGCTGCAGTTGCCCCCCGGACAGGCTGCCGATGCGCCGTTGGGCCAGGTCGGCGGCCTCTACCTCCTCTAGGGCCTGGCGGGCTGCGGCGCGGTCGGCCTGACCGTAGCCGCCGGGCCGAAGGGCGGCGAGCCAGCCGGGGAGAGGGTTGCGGAGGCCCGATACGCCGGCGTGCTGCCGTCCACGACCGCCAATGCGCGCCAGGAGCACGGCCTGTTCCACTGTGATGGGGAAATCGCGGGGAAAGCTGGGGTATTGGGGGACATAACCGATCAGGCGGCTGGCCGCGGCCGGCGGGTGGCCAAGAACGCGGATCCGGCCGGCCTGGGGCACCAACAGACCCATGATGAGTTTCAGCAGTGTGCTCTTGCCGCCGGCATTGGGGCCGACGATGCCTAGAAATTCGCCGGCGCCCACCTCCAGGTTCACGCCCTCCAGGACTGGCGCCGCGCCATAGGCAAAACTCAGGTCCCAAACGCGGATGACCGCGTCCGGGATCGGGATGGCCGTGGGTACGGCTGAGGTGGGCAATTCGGTTGGCGTCTCAAGCGGGGGCATGGCCGTCAGGGTCTCATGGAGATACGGGCTTTCCCGCGGTGCGGTAGCACGAATGAAATTGCCATACGGCTGGCGGAGGGATATCAGGGGGACACGGACTTACCAGCGGCCGCTATCCGCCGTGCCACCTCGCGCAGGTTGGTCAGGTAGTCCGGGGCCAGGGGGTCGATGGGGATGAGCTGGCCGCCAATGGCCTCGGCGATCCGCGCCGCGAAGCGCGGGTCGGACTGGGGCTGGACGAAGACGACGCGGATGCCGTCACGCCGGGCGTCATCGATCAGGGCGGCCAGGGCCCGGGGGCCCGGTTCCTTGCCGCCCCGCTCGATGGGCACCTGGATCAGGTCGTAATCCTGGGCAAAATAGCCCCAGGCTGGGTGGAAGACGAGAAATTTCCGGCTCGGCAGGTCGGTCAGCAGGGCGCGGATTTCAGTGTCCAGGCTGGTCAGTTCGGCGGCAAAGGCCGCCTGATTACGGGCGAAATCCGCGGCGTGAGCGGGATCCAGTGCGGCCAGGGTATCGCGGATGTTAACCGACATGCGGGCCACCAGCCGCGGGCTGGTCCAGACGTGTGGGTCGCCTGCATCGTGGATATGATCCGGATCGGGGATGGCGGTTGCCGCCACCGAAGCGGTAGATGCCTGGAAACTGGGCTGCGGTTCGGGGGCCTGGGCTGCTTCGTGATCGTGTTGTCCTTCCGTTTGCCCGATGCCAGCCTCATGCCCATGGTCTTGATCGTGCTCTTGCCCATGCCCGTGCCCATGGTCCTCGGCCGGCAGCAGGGCGATGCCCTCCCGGGCATCGAGGACCCGCATCCGGGGGTTGGCGGCCCGCAACCTGGCCATCCAGGCGGTCTCGAAAGGCATGCCCGTGCCAACGAAGAGGTCAGCCTGGGCCAGGGCCGCCACTTGGCGTGGCGTGGGTTCGAAGGTCTCCGGGCTTTGCCCGGGGCGGGTCAAGGAGGTGACGCGGACGTGCTCTCCACCCACCCGTTCCACGAAGGTCCGTTGCGGCAGGATACTGACGAACACCTCCAGGGGGGCCGCCAGCCCGGTCAGAGGCCAGAGCCAGGCCAGCCCCAGCGCGAGCAAGGTTCTGGTGACGGATTTAAGCTCAAGGATTTTAATCATTTGAAATTTTGTGCCGCAGGCCAAGGGCGGGCATGTTATCTCAGTCATAGCTGACAGGATGCAGAAAAATTCCCTGACGTTGGATATATCATGGCCAGCATGACCGAAATCACGCATCCATCGGGCCAGGCCATCCTGGGCGTGGGCTGCGCGACCCTGGACCTCGTCAACGAGGTGGCCAGTTATCCGGACGAGGATGCGGAGGTGCGCGCTCTTGCACAGTCCCGGCGCCTGGGAGGCAATGCCGCCAACACCCTGTCGGTCCTCAGTCAGTTGGGGCATGCCTGCGCCTGGTGCGGCACCATTGGCGACGACCCCGCCAGCGAGGAGATTCTGACCGGCCTGAGGGGACAGGGTATCGATACCCGCCCGGCACGGCGGTTGTCCGGGGGTCGGGCGCCCCTCTCCTGCGTGACCCTGAGTCGCGCCACCGGCAGCCGGACCATCGTCCACTATCGGGACCTGCCGGAGTTGGCCGCCGCGGACTTCGCCCGGGTGTCCCTGGCGGGCCTGGCCTGGCTGCATTGTGAAGGTCGCCACCCGGCCGAGACCTTCCACCTGCTCCGCGATGCGTCGCGACGACGCCCGGATCTGCCCATCTCCCTGGAGATCGAGAAGCCCCGACCAGACATCGAGCGCCTCTTCACCGGCCCGCGGGTGCTGATCTTTGCCCGCGCCTATGCCCTGGCCCAAGGCTGTCGGGACCCTGTGGTCTTTCTCGCCGCTCAGTGGCCCCAGACGACGGCGGAACTCCTGTTCCTGCCCTGGGGCGCAGCGGGGGCCTATGGCCAGGCTCGCCAGGGTCCGATCCACTTCGCCCCGGCCCAGGTACCCCCTGCGGTGGTCGATACCCTTGGCGCCGGGGATGTCTTCAATAGCGCCCTCATCGATGGCCTGCTGGCAGGGCTGGGGCTGGAAGCGCTGCTCGCCCGGGCCACGGCCCTGGCTGGCCATAAATGCGGCCGTCAGGGTCTGGCAGGGTTGGTGGCCAGCGCCCGGGCGGCGGGCTGGCGGTAAAGGTTGGCCTGCCCTGGGCCCGGGGGGATTTGCCGCGCCGTCCTTGCCTGACTAACTGTTATGAGGCGGCAGGCCATACCCCTGATAATGAGAGACTTTCCCGTGACTTTCACGCTAACTACCGCAAGGGCGCGGCGGATGGCAGTCCTTGTTCAGGGCGCCGGGTTCGGTTGGCGCACGTGAATGGCCTCGATGCCAGCGATCACCTCCTCCGACAATGCCAGGTCGACGCTGGCGAGGTCATCATCCAGTTGCGCCAGGCTGGTGGCGCCAAGGATGTTGGACGTGACGAAGGGCCGGCTGGTGACCCAGGCCAGGGCCATTTGCGCCGGGTCCAGGCCATGGCGGCGGGCCAGGGCGACGTACTCGGCGGCGGCCCAGGCGGCCTGGGGGTTGGAGTAGCGCTGGAAGCGCTCGAAGAGGGTCAGGCGGGCGCCAGCGGGTTGGGCCCCGTTGAGGTACTTGCCCGACAGTACGCCGAAGGCCAGGGGCGAATAGGCCAGCAGGCCGCAGTTCTCCCGCAGTGACACCTCCGCCAGGCCAATCTCGAAGCTGCGATTGAGCAGGTTGTAGGGGTTTTGGATGCTGACCAGGCGCGGCAGGCCGTGTTTCTCGGCCAGGGCCAGGTAGCGCATCAGGCCCCAGGGGGTCTCGTTGGAGACGCCGATGTGGCGTACCTTGCCAGAGTGGACCAGGTCGGCCAGGACCTCCAGGGTCTCCAGCAGGGGCACGCTGTCGTCGGTCTCCGGGTGTTGGTAACCCAACTGGCCGAAGAAATTGGTCGGGCGGTCCGGCCAATGGAGCTGGTAGAGATCCACGTAGTCGGTGCGCAGGCGGCGCAGGCTGGCCTCCAGGGCGGCGGTGATGTTGGCGCGGTCGAGCCGCACCCGTCCAGGGCGCAGGTAGGCCACCCAGTCCCCGGGGCCGGCGACCTTGGTGGCCAGCACCAGCCGGTCGCGGCCGCCGCGGGCCGCCAGCCAGGAACCGATATAACTTTCGGTGCGGCCCTGGGTTTCGGCGCGGGGTGGCACGGGGTACATCTCGGCGGTGTCGATGAAGTTGACGCCGGCCGCCAGGGCCCGATCGAGCTGGGCATGGGCCTCGGCCTCGGTGTTCTGCTCGCCAAAGGTCATGGTGCCGAGGCACAGGGCGCTGACCTGGAGGCCGCTATTACCTAACCCATCTTTGTCACCTACACCCATAGAACTCCATTTGATCAGTGAGTTA
>CALMDH010000040.1:0-4055 GCA_937862735.1 uncultured Gammaproteobacteria bacterium | reverse complement strand
GAGGGCTTGTGGGTGGTGGATAAAGCGGTTACCCACACCAAACGTAACAGAGGCGAATAACAATCCCGTCTAACGGCGATCGTCACAAACTATCCGATGAAAAAGGCCCATCACCATGAAAGTACACTATGATCAGGATGTTGATGCCTTGTATTTGGGACTAAGTGACCAGGTTCCCGACGGAGTTGTCGAGCTTGCGGAGGGTATCAACCTTGATACGACCAGCGAAGGCAAGATTACGGGAATTGAAATACTTAGGGTTTCCGACCGGCTGAACTTGAATACCATCCTGTCGTATACCTTAGGAACTGGACCAAGCCCTAACCAGTAAAAAGGCTGCCTGATTGAGCAGAATGAGGAAGTCAGCCAGATCGTCAGATCCCGTATCCACCCCTGATCAGGCGGCGGACGGATTGGCGGAAGTCGGGAACACCACGTCCTCGTAAAGGGCATCGACCGCGCAGCGAAAGCCGATACAAGCCAGTTCCAGTTGCCCATCCGGGGCCACTGGAGCCAGCAGCCATCCATCAGGCTTGCGGAGAAAGACCTCCACGGACCGGCGACGCGAGTCGATCAGCAGGTACTCACTGAGGCTCTCCAGGGTGCGGTAGGCGGCAAACTTGCCGCCCCGGTCGTAGGCCTCGGTGGACTCCGACAGCACCTCGCAGATCAGGGACGGATGGCGTTTCGCCAGCGATTCGGATGCGTCCCGCGCATCGCAAGTCACGAATACATCTGGGTAGTAGAAGGCATCGGCGGCATCCACCCGCAGTTTCATGTCGGCGATATAGACCCGACAGGGGCCACCGCGTACCTGGGCGCGCAGCAGCGAAGCGAAATTCAGGGCAATGGTGGCATGCTCTTCCGTCGCGCCGGCCATGGCGAAGACCTCGCCGGCAACATACTCGTGGCGGATGGTTGAGAGGGCCTCACCGGCCAGGTAATCGTCGGCGGTAAGCGTGTAGACCCGAGCGAGATTGGACATGGCAGCTCCTGGGTGAACGACCGTTGGCGTAAGTATAGCCATCGCCAATCCCTGGGTTGAACCAATCCCTGGGTTGTCCAGGTACCCGCAGTCTGAAGCCACAACCCCGTGGCGATATCACCGGAAGGGTAGGACCCCGACCACCCACCAAGCACGCGGCGGGTGGTCTGGGGCTTAGACCATCATCTGGCCTGGTTGGCCTTCTCGTCCAGATAGAGCCAGGTGTCGATGACGGTGTCGGGATTGAGAGAGATGCTGGTGATGCCCTGGTTGAGCAACCAGTCGGCCAGATCGGGGTGATCGGAGGGGCCCTGGCCGCAGATGCCGATGTACTTGCCCTGCTGGCGACAGGCCTGGATGGCCATGGACAACATCTTGAGTACGGCGGGGTCGCGCTCGTCGAAGTGCTCGGCCACCAGGGCGGAGTCGCGGTCCAGGCCCAGGGTGAGCTGGGTCATGTCGTTGGAGCCGATGGAGAAGCCATCGAAGTACTCCAGGAACTCCTCGGCCAGCACGGCATTGGAGGGGATCTCGCACATCATGATCAGCTTGAGTCCATCCTTGCCGCGCTCCAGGCCCTGTTCCTTGAGGGCCTCGACCACGGCCTTGGCCTGGCCCAGGGTGCGGACGAAGGGGATCATGATCTCGACATTGGTCAGGCCCATGTCGTTGCGCACCCGCTTGAGGGCCTCGCACTCCATCTCGAAGCAGGCCTTGAAGTTGTCGGACACATAGCGCCCGGCGCCGCGGAAGCCGATCATCGGGTTCTCCTCCTCGGGCTCGTAACGCGGGCCGGCGATGAGGTTGGCGTATTCGTTGGACTTGAAGTCCGACATGCGCACGATGACCGGGTTGGGGGCGAAGGCCGCGCCCAGGGTGGCGATGCCCTCCGCCAGCTTGGCGACATAGAATTCCCGTGGGCTGGCGTAGGCGGCGATACGCGGGGCGATGCGCGCCTTGAGGTCCGCCGGCAACTGGTCGTATTCCAGCAGGGCCTTGGGGTGGATGCCGATCATGTTATTGATGATGAACTCCAGGCGTGCCAGGCCGACGCCCTTGTTGGGCGTGGCGGCGAAGGCAAAGGCCCGGTCGGGATTGCCGACGTTCATCATGATCTTGACCGGCACCTCCGGCATGTGGGAGAGCTCGATGGTCTTGTGCTCAAAGGGTAGGGCGCCCTGGTAGATGAAGCCGGTATCACCCTCGGCACAGGAGACGGTGACGTCCTGGCCGTCCTTGACCTTCTCCGTGGCGTCCACGCATCCCACCACCGCCGGCACACCCAGTTCGCGAGCGATGATGGCGGCGTGGCAGGTGCGGCCGCCGCGGTTGGTGACGATGGCGGCGGCGCGTTTCATGATCGGCTCCCAGTCGGGGTCGGTCATGTCGGTGACCAGGACGTCGCCGGGCTGGACCTTCTCCATGTCCTGGAGGCCATGGACCACCCGCGCCGGGCCGGCGCCGATGCGGTGACCGATGCTGCGGCCGGTGGCCAGGACCGGGCCCTTGGCGCGCAGGTGATAGCGCTCCAGGATGTTGCCGGAACGGCTCTGGACCGTCTCGGGTCGGGCCTGGACGATGTAGAGGCGGCCGTCCTGACCGTCCTTCGCCCATTCGATGTCCATGGGCCGGCCGTAGTGCTGTTCGATCAGGAGCGCCTGCTTGGCCAGTTCCATGACCTCGTCATCGGTGATGGAGAAGCGGTTACGATCGGCCTCGTCCACCTCGAGGGTAACAACCTTCTGACCGCTGCCCGGCTCCCCATAGACCATGCGCAGGGCCTTGCCACCGACATTGCGGCGCAGCACGGCGGGGCGGCCGGCGGCCAGGGTTGGCTTGTGGACGTAGAACTCGTCGGGGTTGACGGCACCCTGGACCACCATCTCGCCCAGGCCATAGCTGGCGGTGACGAAGACGGCATCGCGGAAGCCGGACTCGGTATCCAGGGTGAACATGACCCCGGAGGCGGCCAGATCGCTGCGCACCATGCGCTGGATGCCGGCGGAGAGGGCGACATGGCGATGCTCGAAGCCCTGGTGGACGCGATAGGCGATGGCGCGGTCGTTGAACAGGGAGGCGAAGACCTCCTTGATGCAGTGCTTGATGTTGTCCAGGCCGTGAACGTTGAGGAAGGTCTCCTGCTGACCGGCGAAGGAGGCATCCGGCAGGTCCTCGGCGGTGGCGGAGGAACGGACGGCCCAAGAAACGTCGGTTCCGGCGCCAGCCTCCTCGACCAGTTGCTGATAGAAATAATCGATGCCAGCCTCCAGGGCCGGGGGGAAGGGCTGTTCCATGACCCAGCCACGGATGCGGGGGCCGACCTGGGCCAGTTTCGCCACGTCCTCCACGTCGAGGTCATCGAGTTCGGCCTGGATGCGCTCGTCCAGCCCATCCTTGGCGAGAAACTCGCGGTAGGCATCCGCGGTGGTGGCGAAGCCTCCCGGGACCTGCACGCCGACTTCCGCCAGGTGATGGATCATTTCGCCAAGCGAGGCGTTCTTGCCGCCCACGATGGGCACGTCGTCCATGCGAAGGTCGCGAAGCCAGCGGACATAGTCGGTCATGATGAATCTCCCTCGGTGTACTGCGGGTAGAAGGCGGTGATCCGCAGCCGGAAATCACGCCAGGCAGGAAAGGTGCGCATGATAAAGGACGTTCATGCGGGCATCAAAAAGGCTTTTGCTGGCCAGGGGTCGCTGGCTGGCGGCCGGCGCGAGGCCCGCATTCAGGTCGCCCCCTCCGGTGGCCCCCTTTCGGGGCGCCCCTCCGGTGGCCCCCTTTCGGGGCGCCCCGCCGGTGGCTTCTGGCGGGTGGCTATCGCCAACCCATCATCCGTCCTGGCGGGGCCGGTAGCTGTCCGGAAACAGGATCGTCGGCTGACGTTGGGCGTCATCCTTAAAGGGGAAGTCCAGAGTGTAGTGCAGGCCCCGGCTTTCATGGCGACGTTGGGCGCACTGGACGATGAGATCGGCTACCTCCACCAGGTTGCGCAGTTCCAGGAGGTCGTTGCTGACTTGGAAATTGCTGTAGTACTCGATGATCTCCTGGCGGAGCAGGTCGATGCGGCGCT
>CALMDH010000039.1:0-7527 GCA_937862735.1 uncultured Gammaproteobacteria bacterium | reverse complement strand
TGACCCTGGTCCTGACCTTGATCCTGACCCTGGCCTTGACCCTGGTCCTGACCTTGATCCTGATCCTGACCCTGGCCTTGGCCTTGGCCTTGCTGAGGAGGCTGCTTTTCCTGAGCCAGGAAGGCGACAACCTCCTTCGCCAAGGCTTCGGCTTCGGCCGTGCTGTTCACGGCCTTGATCCCCTCCGAGATCAGCGCCCAATAGCGCTGCTCGAAATCGGCTCCATACTGAGCCAGAAGCACCTCGCGGGTGGCCGCGGTAATGTCGGCCGTATCCTGGCCGAGCACCGTCTCCCGCAAGCGGTAGATGGTGTAGCGCACCAGCACATCCGTGGGCGCATCCTCTTCCGTGGCGGCCTGGAAGTACCACCCCTTCATGACCGATATCATGTTGGCCAGGGCGGAAGCCGCGCCGGCGAACTTGAGCGTCATGCGGCGCTCGATGTGGATGTCATCGAAGACATTGATTAGTGTCTTCATGAGGGGATTGCCGAGGTTCCGTTCGTAGACGGCATACTCGGAGAAACAGAAGTGCGCCCCCTCATGAAAGACCACCCCGCGTGCGGTGTGCAGCGCGTGGTCGTCTTCATTCGGAAGCCGGGGCAGGTTGATGACCCCATGGACGGGGTCGGAGTAGCCGGTGTCCCCAGAGATGGACACCTTCATGCCCTTAACCTCACTCACCAGGGTGGCGAGGAAACGCAGGGCGCCGTGCATTCTTTCAGCAAATGTCATCATTGCGAACTCCAAAGGCGCCACCGTCCTGGCGCCAGAAAGGGCATGAATTCCCGTGACGGCGGGGAGCAACGGGATGCGGGGCATCCCGTGCGGCAAGGCCAGGGACCGTTACCAGATGGAGCGCCGCTCACGTGGACGGACCACTGGCGCGGGGCTGGTCAGGGTGAGCTCCGGCGGGACCGGGGGGGTGGGGGTGGGCTGCGACGCGGGGGCCGTGGCGGGAGGCGACACCGGCACCGTCGGGTGCTGGGTCACCGCGCCAACGAGGCGGTCAATTGCGATGTCGCGGATGTCCTTATTCGCCAGCCGCAGCACCAGGGCCACAATGGCCTGGTACGCGCCGGCCTGGTAGGGTCCGGTCGCCGGCAGTTTGGCGAGGACATCATCGATGTCCGCCATCACCTTCAGCGCATCGGCGCTGACGAAGCGCAGCCCCCAGAGTTTCTCCCGCAGGCGGGAGAGCACGTTGAGGGATTTGGCGGTGCATTCCGCCCGCCCCTTGAATGATCCCTCGTAGGCCAGTTTGGCCTCCTGCGCGACCTCATCCAGGAGGGTGCCCGGAAGCTCCTCCACCGCCGCCTGCAACGCCTCCGGCGCACACGCGGCCGGACCGAGGACAAAGGGCGTGACCCGGAATTCCGGGGGGTGCTGGCGGGCCGTGGCGCGGGACGCCGCGGCCCGGATCACCTCGCTCCACTCGGCGTTCTGGTCCGCCCACTGCGCGACCAGGCTGTCCCGCTCACGGAGGATCTCCGCGGCGAGCTGGTCGTATTTCCCTTTGATGATTTCCAGGGTGGCGATGAGCTCATCCGCCTTGTCCAGGGGGATGGCATACCCGCCGAGAAACCGCGTGCCCACCGCGAGACATTCGCGGTAAGCGGCGGCGCGCAAGGTGGCAAGCCCTTGCAGCTTCGTGGGGTCGAGGTACTTGAGGGTACCGAGTGAGGCGATTTCCGCGGGCGGGATGCCCGAGAGGTCGCCGCGCAGGTCCTCGGCCTGGATCTTGGTCCGGCCGGACCAGGAAGTGATCGTGAGGATGACGATCGCGATCTGATCGACGATGGTCTTGGTGACGTTCATGGTTTTCTCCACTGCGGTGCGCGGCCGCTAAGGGGGGGGAGAGGGGGATGAGTCGGGGCGCAAGCCGACAGGCTCATATCCGCCACACCACGGTCGATACCACCAGGCGGGTGGAGTGAACGGGTGAGCGGGCAATCGCTGGAATACTCGCCAGCACAAGGACGCACACAGGCGTCAGGGAAAAGCGCGGCGCCAGTCGGCGCGCGGGGGCGCGCACGCAGCGTGACGCGGGGGCGGGCAGGGGCCCGGGGATGCAGGGGGCCGCACGGGGGCGGCGGGACCGGGAGGGGCGCGCGGGCAGAGGTCGGGGCTCAGCTCCCCGTCGCGGCCGCACCCACGGCAGGGCACGGCGCGCCGGTGACGGTCATGGCGCGGGGTAACCCGGTGGCCGACCCGGGGGGCCGGAGCGGGCACAGGCGCCTTGGCAGGGTCAGTCGCCGGACTGGCGGCGCGGACTGAGGCGCAGGTCGCTGACAAACAGCTTGGGACGAAGGTTACTCGGGCGCCGCGGTGCGTGCAATGACGGCGTTCACCCCCGGCGCTCCCGCCCCGAACCGCCGGCGGCTCGCGCGCCGGCAGGGGGCGGCTTCAGGCCGTTTCCTCGGCGTCGTCATGCTCGCTGACGCGCGCGATATCGCTCAGATTATGCTGCACGGCTTCGAGGAATTCCTGCTCCGACGGCACCGTTTCGGCAGGCGCGACGTCGGCGTCCGCTCCGGCCGCCGTCGCGTCGCCGCGCAGGCGCTTGTGGTACGACTCCCGCAACTCCCGCGCCTCCTTCTCCAGTTTCTGCCGCGCGGCGCGCATGGCTTCATTGGAGGCCTCGATCTGCGCATTGGCAAAGGCGAACAGGTCCCGGCGCCAGTCATAGGTGAGCATCATCCATTCCGCCGTCCCGAGAATGCCATAGAGGTGCAGCAAGTCCAGTTTGCGGACCATGCGGTCATAGATTTCCAGCAGCAGCATGAACCGCCGGGCGCGCGGCGAGTAAATGACGGCGCTGCGCGTGGCCGCGGCGGTGTACTTGGCCTCGCCGACAATGCCTTCGCCCTGACAGAGCACATCGACCCGCTGATCTTCCCGGGTCAGTTTCTGATAGAGCTCCTCGAAGCTTTTGTCCATCACGCGATGCAGGGCGGTGGCCGCTTGCGGCGCCACCTGGGTGAGGATGGTGTCGCTGCGATACAGCGCATCCGAGAGCTTGGCGAACACGCGCTGAAAGACTTTCTGGCTCTGGTCGGTATTCAGGGTGATGTCCTCGGTGACATAGGGTTTCGAGGACTCGTCGCGCAGCATGCTGAACATGATGATCAACAGGCGATCCGGCCGGGTTCGCAGGTCGTAGATATTCCGCCGGCGCACGGGGGAGGAACGGCGCCGGGGGGGCGGGGCATCGGGATCGCGCGGCACATCGGGCATGGCAGGCTCCTCATGAGGGAAGGCGCTTAATCTAGCGCCACCGCCCGGCCCTTTTGCGCGGAATGTGCCAGGCGGATTTCGCTGATACCCGGCATTTTGGCGCGCTGGGCGACCTGCCGGACTCGCGGCCGCCGCCGCCGCGGCGCCAGGGGTGAGCGGCCCTTGCGACTGCCGTTGGCCGCGGGTACACTCCAGCCATTGCCACCTGCGGCGCGGGCGTATTCAGGCGGCCGTACCCGCCGTCCCGCGCCCGGCGGCCGCGCCCGTAACCGCTCCCGGGGCGTGAGGCCGGGTAGCCCGGTTTTTTTGCGCCAGCGGCGCCGAGGTAGCTTGCCTCGCCTCTCAATAAGCGATTCGGCCACCGTGCTCCGTTCCGCCGGGTGGTCCCTGCCTGATCACGGGCGCGCCTGCGTCCGCTCCTTTCTGATGCGGCTTGGTTCCGGGCCTGTTCGGCTGTTCTGCTCCTGACCGCCGCGTTACCGCGGGTATCGCGACGGTGGCGGCGTGTCCCCGCGCTGGCGGGACAGGGTTTTCTGGTCGCGCGACATGGCGACCCTAAGGTGCATTCCGTTCGCAACGGGATGTTTTTGGCAATGAGTCGGATCTGCGATCCGGGAGACTTGACATGGCAATTCAATTCGACAATGGCGGCGAACTGGTTTCCTATCGGCCGGTGGCCGAACGGATTCCGGAGTTTATCGCGCTGTACCCACCCCGGGAGGGCTGGGCGGTGCACAAGGAAGTGATCATGGGCGAGGCGCTGTTCCCCGAGCGGATGGCGCTGTACCGCCTCTGCGTGGAGAAGGGCAAGGACCCCACGACGATGGGCGTGCCGGCCTTTCCCGCCACCCTGGTCATGGTGCGCTCCGCGCTCTACAACCCCGACCAGAAGCTGATCGCCGAGGCGCACGCCCTCGGGAATCTGCGCGGTGAGAAGGACCTGGAGGCCCTGGAGACGGCCGCCTTTGGCCGCCTGATGACCGCCGTCGGCATCGTCGGCGATGTGGCGGGCGAGGTTCACGCCGCACCGGTCGCGCACGCCGCACCGGCGGTGGGCACCCCGGACGCCGCCACGGGCCCGCAGGAGATCGTCCCGGTCCCACTCGCCGCGACGCGCTATGGACGCCCCGGGGTGAATGAGGCGCGCCCTGCTCCGGCGCTGCAGGCGGATCCGGAGCGGACGAGCGGGTCGGCGACCCCCCCGGCCGCGCCGGAGGAACGGGCCCCCGCGCCCACGCCGTCCCTGCCGCCGGTCGTCGATGATCCCGGTGACCCCGGCGAGCCTGGTGAGCCTGGTGAGCCAGCGCCGGTGCTGGAGCCCGTCCCCCTGGTGCTCACGGCGCAGATCGCGGCCCTGGCGGAAGCCAAGGGTCAGGAGCCGCCCGTACCCACCAGCCCCCGGCATGCCCGGGAGATTCTCAAGGCGTTGAGGAACCTGTAATCCGACCCCGTCGCCAGGGAAGGCGCACGTCGGCTCGGGCAGCAGCCAGCAGGAGACACGGCGGATGAGAACCCACGTCTATCAGGCCGCCCGCGGCGTCTTACAGTTAGCGGAGGGACGCCAGGTGGACGTGCCCCCCGCCCTGGCGCGCCGGGTAGCTGACCTGGAAAGGTCAGACGCCCGGCTGCTCATCGCCCTCTGGGCGATCGCCGCCGAATATGCCACCCCGGTGGATGAGATCGTCATGCACCGGGACTAAACCCCCCACCCCCTCTAACCAGACCTCGCGTCTGGTTTTTTTTGCCGTGACCCCGGGCGCGGCCCGCCGGCGAGCGCGCCCTTACGGTCGCGGGGGCGCCGCCAGGCGCGCCACGCGATCTTCCAGTAACGCGAGAATCAGTTCCTGGCGCGAGGCGCCGGTGCCGGCGCGCACCGCGTCGATCCATTGCGACAGCGCATCAGGCATCTCCACCAGCAGGCGGCGCTCGCCCTTTTTTTCTTTCTCCATGCGGAATTTGTTAATCGACCGGCGGAGTTGCTCAGGCGTGTTTCGCGACATGGGGGGCCTCGCGGTGGACGGGGAAGCGGGTGCGGTGACGGCCCGCGCGGGGTGCGCCGGGCGCGTTGATGCCTCCAGAAGGAGCATCCCGGATAGTAGCGCAAACTTCGGTAATGATTCAACCGGCGCAGGCAGGCGCCGGTCGCCCGTCGCTCCCCCCCCCGTGCTGCCGCCCGGGGTGGCGGGGGGTTGGCGGTCATCGCGCCTGGCGGCGCGGTCGCGGGCCGCCCGCGGCGCTTAGAGCCGGTACTCGATCATCGCCTGCCGGCTGCCGGGCAGCAGCGGGGGGGTCCCGGGACCGCGCCGCCAGGCGGACGAGGCGGGGGTGCAGCCACTGCCACAGCCCCGCGCCGGGCGCGTCCCGCCAGGGGAAGTGGGGATCCAGGCGTTGCACGAGCTGGACACTGAGATCGCGGGGGTTGGCCTGGCGCAGCCGGCGCAGGGCGCGGATCCAGTCGCCCAGGTCGGCGGGCAGGCGGGGATCCCGCACGCTGCGGAGCGGACCGTGCTGCGCGCCCAGCGCCTTGATGTTGCTGATCCGCCGCAACAACACCCACTCCTCGCCCACGGGCAGTAATTGACCCTTGCCCAGGGAAATCCGCCAGCGGGTGAGGGCGGCCTGTTGCGCCGGGGTGAGGGCGTTCTTACGCCACTGCACCTCCAGCTCCGCCAGAAACGCGCGCAGCGGGGCGGTCGCCCCGCTGGCGGGCGGGCGTTGATGCGGATGCTGGGCGAACCAGTCCGCCAGTGCCGCGTACCGCTCTTCTTCAGCCATGATCGTTCTCGCTGCTCGACGCTGTCTCGGAATAACCATAGGACAGTAAATAGAAAAAAACAATCCCTAATCCCGCTGAATAATGCCCGGACCCGCCAACCGGCCCGCGGGCGCTACCGCCCCGCCGCCACCCGCGAATCCCGCCGGAATCACGGCGACAATTCGCGGTGCCGGCGCCGCCGCCCGGGGTGCTACCCGCCGGCCTTGTCGTCCTTGACGCCAGCGGCGCCAGCCGTTAGCGTGCACATCACAGCGACGGGTCCACGCGCCCACCGCTCCCCGGTTGTTTGCGATCCTGCGATCGCCTGGTAGCTGGCCAGTCCCAATCAGCGATCCACGTTCACCGGAGCGTTTTGCTGCGGGGTGCGTTGCACCGAGGGGACATCCTGCGGGGTGTTATTCCTGAGAAGGCACGTGACCCCGCTTACGGGTCACGTGCGCCCTATTCTCAGGTCGTGTCATGTTCGGGACGAGGGCTCCTGACCGCGTTCCTCCGCCGGTTTGCGGAGAAGTTTGTGTCCGCCCAAGAAGCGCGCCACAAAAGACGACCATGTTGACAAAAGGTGATGAGATCCTCCTGTCCGTGAAGGGTACGGAAACACAGGGGACGGTGAACGGCGCACGTCTGATTGCGTCGTTTGCCATCGCGGGGCCCGAGGTCAATCTGACCCTCGCCGAGGGTGAGATCACCCTCAAGCCGACCGAGTACGCCATCCTCGGGATGTGGGCAACGGTCATGGGACGCGCGCGGCAGGCCCAGTATGCCTTGCGCCTGCTGGCCACCCCGGCCGCGACCGCCACTGACCAGCTGGAAATCGCCGTGCTGGAAACGGCCGGTCGCCAGCGGGTCACGGCGACGTTGAACGGCGCGCGCCTGCCCGCCGAGGTGGGCCGGCTCACCCTCACCCCGCACGGGGTGGAGCTGGCGCCTGTACATCCCTTGCTCCCGGTCATCCGGCTGGGCAACGAGCAGGTGCGGGGCTTCGCCGCCCGTCGTCGCCAGCGCCACGGCATCCGCAGCACGCAATATGTGCTGCGCCTGGACGCCGGGCGCCTCGACCCCGCGGTGTGGCAGGTGACGGGCACCCACGCGGAGATCGTCCGCCAACTCGTCGTCGGCGCCCCCCGCCCGCGCCCGGTCGCGATCTGGCAGCGCACGGATGCGCGGCAGAGCTGGGTGCGTCCACCCGCCGCGTCCGGGGCCTTCGCCGCCCCGCGGCCGACCACCGCCTGAACCCCCCGCCGCCCCGCCCGCTGTCGCGGGCCGGGCGGGCCGGGGCTGACCACCAGCTTGTTTCTTGCTTAACCCGGAAATCTGCGCGCGCGCAGTCCGGGTTTTTTTTTGCCTGGCCGGCGCCGGTGGGCAGGGCGTGTCGGCTGCGGTCAACAAACATTACCGACCGAATGTCGGATCTTGTTTGCGCCAGGCCAAGCCTGGAAGAGGGGGAAGGAAGTGAAAAGGGAAACCTGACGACCGGAAACCTCTTATTGTGACCCGACGGGTGAAAGTCCCGGA